>PBAZ01000016.1 GCA_002717565.1 Chloroflexota bacterium | reverse complement strand
TGGATACTCGCAGAACTTGCAGGACGGGATAGTCCGTGCCCGGTATAGAACTTCGACTGCACAACCTTCTTTCGTTGAGCCAGGACGTGTGTATCCATACGTAATAGATCTATGGTCTACAAGCCACCTAGTCAAAAAGGGGCATCAAATTCGAGTCGACATATCTAGTAGTAATTTTCCGAGATTCGACCGAAATCCCAATACTGGGGCTAACCTGGGAGTGGACAGCAAACTAGAAAAGGCAAAACAAACGGTTTATCATACTAGTACGTACCCATCACATATGGTGCTGCCACTTATTCCAAGATAAATGAAACGAGATGAGATTATGCCAGATACGAACAAGATATTTACTGATGACCAGAGCGACCTCTTAACAGAAGTACTTAACCGGATCGTACCTGCTAACGGAGATCTACCTAGCGCAGGCGATCTAGGAATCGCCGTATTTATAGAATCAGCTGTTAATGCCAATCCGGCTTTGAGAAGACTATTTACAGAGGGACTTACACAAATAGTCATAGCAGCCAGCCAGAATGGAAATGATTTCTCAAAATTATCGGATGCCGCCAAGGACGAAGTCCTCAAAGAGGTCGAATCCAATAACGCAACATTCTTTTCAACACTAGTCCGCCAGTGCTATAACGGCTATTACACAAACGATGGCGTCTTATCCACTATTGGTTATGAAGCGATAAGCCCAGAAGATTACGTATATAAACCTATAGATGAAAGCCTGCTGGCACCCCAGCGGGAAAGAGCTCCATTCTGGACCAAGGTATAAAAGGTTAGAAAGCTCTATAAGTAGCTAAAGGCATCTTGTCCAGGACAGCTCTCGGTATAAGCCATCGAGTGCCCCACTTAATCCCCGGTATGTCACCTTCGGCGAGGCTTTGGTAAACCTTTTCTTCTGGAATTTCTAATAGGCTTGCAACTTCCGTAGGAGCAAAAACTATTTTCTCTTGCCCCGGAAGTAATCGATCAAACCATTCTTGATTATCTGCCATATAAATCCTGTTCAGATATGCAACCCAAATCAAAGCTAATCATGTTATAGACGACAGTTTAAGCTTTTATAGGATTACATAACCTAGAGAATTTCCGACGGAGTTTTTAGAGTTTGAGGACCGGGCTAGCTAGATAATATTACCGACGATAAACATTTCCGACCGGTGTTCTCTCACAGTTTAATCGCCTGCTAAGGTGCAGTCCCTCAAGAATAAATTCGATGGCGGCTGCCACGATTTCCGGACGACTATCATCAGTCAAAACTGCCACTGCTCCCGACAAACCGCTAATGCTGTTCAGCATATCGGGATAATTCTTGGAAGGTTCATCGCTCCCAGTGAGAGCTGTATTGCCAATATCAAAAGAGTCTACTATTTCATCAAGATTAGTATCAGAGAAATACTTGGTAAAAATCTCGATTACAGCCCTCTTGATCAAGTCTTCCATTAATCGACCTTCACTGCCTTCTTCAAAGGTTTCAAGCTCGATTTTCCCGCTCAACGAAGCCATAATGTACGGAAGGTCACTCACCCTGGGGCACGATATTTCCTGACCTTGACGTATAGTCCTTCGAACTGCGTTACTGAGCATAGTTTCGTAATTCGCGATGGACGCTCTAACACTGACGCCAGATCTTTGATTGATTTCCCTACTGCTTCTCGCCTGATAGGTTACTTCAGCTAGCACTTCTTTCATAAACTGCGGGATTACTAGTGTTTCTTCATCAGGGAATTTACTCCGCTCCTGATCCATTATGAAAATCTCTTGTTCTAACGTTTGGGGGTAATGTGTATGTATCTGTGACCCATATCGATCTTTTAATGGAGTAACAATACGCCCTCTATTCGTATAGTCTTCGGGGTTAGCAGTTGAAACTACATAAACATCGAGAGGGAGTTGCACCCGGTAACCTTTAATCTGCACATCCCTTTCTTCCATAAGATTGAACAGTCCCACCTGGATCCGCTCAGCTAGATCAGGGAGTTCATTGATACAGAATATCCCTCTATTTGTTCGAGGAACTAATCCGAAATGAATCGCTAATTCATCACCTAAATAGCGTCCCTCAGCGATTTTAATAGGATCTATTTCCCCAATTAGGTCTGCTATAGAAATATCAGGAGTGGCCAATTTTTCTGAATACCTGTCGCTTGGAGTTATCCAATCAACTGGTAAGTCGTCTCCTAATTCAACAGCTTTTTCCCTGCATCCATAACAAATCGGCTTATAGGGATCGTCATTAATCTCACATCCCGTTACTATCGGTATATAGGGGTCGAGTAAATTGACAAGTCCTCTAATTAATCTGGATTTCGCCTGTCCTCTTTCGCCTAATAAGATAATATCCTGTCCAGATAACAATGCATTTTCCAATTGTGGGATCACTGTATTTTCAAATCCAATTATCCCTGGAAAAACCTCTTCCTCAGATTTAATCTTGTCGATTAGGTTATTGCGGATTTCTTCCAGTACTGGAACAACCTTGTAGTCTGATTCCTTCAATGCCCCCAATGTACTTATCTGAGGTTTCGAGGCCATTTCCACACTCCTAATTCTTACAGATAATCTTGCCAATTAACTTAAGTACAGCCTAAAAAGTTAGTATAGCATTTACTGAACGATAGAATTTTTCCATATCATATCCATACACACTAAATACTTTATCCTCTATAATTAAAACTAGGGTGTTTTAGATGTTTCATGGCCTTGGACTCCGAATATTGTTGTTATTGATCCCGCGGTTTCTGCCGCGGGCTATACGCTACATCATTCTCATTCGAAAACTCATCTTTGATCGACGCGTCAACATAATACTCAGAGCTTTGGTTCCACTAGCTTTAATATATTCGATTGTCCCATTCGACATGGACCGCCTAGGCTATATCGGCCGATTCGATGACGCCATTGTCCTAGGGTTAGCAGCCTTCATCACTGTGAAACTGGCTCCTCAAGACATTAAAAACGAACACCTCGGTATAGATCCGCGGCCAAAACGACCAGAAGACGATGACCCTTCAAATGTTGTAGACGGATCATCTAGAAACATGGACGACGATGAACAATCATAAAAAGTCATTCACATGGTAGGGATATCGACACAGATAGTGCCCTCCACAGGCATGTCACTATATATTCATGTGCCGTTCTGTAACACAAAATGTCCTTATTGTGATTTCAATACATACCAGGGAATAGAACGCTTATTTACACCGTATGTAAAAGCATTAACTACGGAAATTGCCCTCTGGGGAAAAGTTCTCAATGCACCTAGCATTAACACAATCTTTTTTGGTGGTGGGACGCCATCGTACTTACCCCAGGGATCAATTGGCAAGATAATTGAATCAGTTCGATCAAATTTTGATATTAATCATGAAGCCGAGATCACCATAGAAGCGAACCCGGGTGATATCACCCTTGACTCCTGCACCCGTTTACTAAGAGAACACGTTAACCGGCTAAGCATTGGAGTGCAGAGCCTAGACAATGATTTGCTGACTATGCTAGGTCGTCGCCATGATGCAGTACAGGCCATAGATTCTTGCAAAACAGCTAGCATGGCAGGATTTGAAAATATCAGCTTGGACCTTATGTACGGACTTCCCAACCAAACCATTGATCATTGGAAAGCCACTCTAGAGAACCTTGTTGCCCTTGATCCAAACCATATATCACTCTACAGCCTGACCCTTGAAGAGGGGACCCCGCTACATACCTGGGTGGAGCAGGGAAAACTCCCTACACCAGACCCTGATATTGCGGCTGATATGTATCACTACGCTGAAGAAAGCCTAGAAGACCATGGCTATGCCCACTACGAAATATCTAATTGGAGCAAGCCTGACCATGCTTCACGACATAACATGGCCTACTGGTTAAACCATCCTTATGTTGGCGTAGGACCGGGAGCTCATTCACGGCTTGGAGACTACCGCTTTTGGACTGTAGATTCACCCAGAACCTACATCGAGAGCGCGGCTAGCTGGTCAGATTCCGATCCAAACTGTTTTAAAAAATTTGCAGATCAAGAAATCGATAGCATACCGACAATCGCGGGGTACGAACATATAAGCCCAGAACTGCGCGCATCTGAGACCATGTTTCTCGGACTTCGTCTTCTTGATGGCATCAACATCACTGAAATGTCCCATGCCATTGGCACAGACCTGGGAGTCCTATATAAAACAGAAATAGCCGAATCATTATCATTGGGGCTTCTAGAAGAACATAACGGCCTTTTAAGACTAACCAAAGATACCTACTTGATCGCAAATCAGGTCTTCACCAAGTTTATAGACTGAAGGTAGTTACTACCCCATCGATTACAAGAGTGCTATCCTATTACCACTCGGGATAAATCCTGCCAACTGGGGTACTGACATGTACGTAATCGGTACCGCTGGTCACGTAGACCACGGAAAATCCACATTAGTCAAAGCTCTTACTGACATTGACCCGGACCGTCTCCAAGAAGAGAAGGATCGGGGGATGACAGTCGACCTGGGATTTGCATGGATGGACCTGCCTAGTGGCAGAGAAGTCAGCATTGTCGATGTACCAGGGCACGAAAGATTCATTAAAAATATGCTGGCAGGAGTAGGCGCAATAGATCTAGCCCTACTCATTGTTGCTGCTGATGAAAGCGTCATGCAACAAACTCGGGAGCATCTAGCTATTCTCGACCTGCTGCAAATAACCACAGGACTGGTCGTCATCACCAAAACAGACCTAGTTGACGAAGAACTTGTTGAATTGGTTAAGGCCGAGGTTGAGGATGTCTTAGAGGGCACAGCATTTGAAGGATCTCCTATGATTGGAGTTTCCGCATACACCGGAGACGGCATTCCAGAGTTAAAAACCAAGATCGATGACATTCTCGCTAATACCGACTCTCGTCGGGACTTGGGGCGTCCCAGGCTACCTATAGACCGAAGTTTTTCGATAACTGGGTTCGGGACAGTAGTTACCGGAACATTGATAGACGGTCAGTTCGCTGTAGGACAAGAAGTTGAACTTGAGCCTTCAGGCACAAAGTGCCGAATCAGGGGATTGCAGAAGCATAAATCAAAAGTAGACAGCACAGAGCCCGGTGTTCGACTAGCAGTTAACTTATCTGGCATTTCCCGTGATGATATCGCTAGAGGGGAAATATTAACTGTGCCAGGCTGGCTCACATCTACCAGGCGACTAGACGCAACTATTCGCATGGTTAAAGATGCCCCTCATCCAATGAGGCATAACGAAGGATTAACTTTTCACCTTTTCACAAGCGAAACCACCGCACGAGTA
This sequence comes from Chloroflexota bacterium, assembly GCA_002717565.1. GTDB lineage: Bacteria > Chloroflexota > Dehalococcoidia > Lucifugimonadales. The sequence goes on along the minus strand of PBAZ01000016.1, from coordinate 14,524 downwards.
CGGTTACTAGACGCCGACAGACTTGGACCTGGTGAAGAAGGCTGGGTGCAGATATTACTCGATGAATCTATCCCCATGGTAAAAGGGGATTTTTTCGTGCTGCGGTCTGCGGAAGACACGCTTGGAGGAGGACAAGTAGTAGACACTAGTCCAAAACGCCGGTACCGGCGTTTCGACAACGATGTTATTGAGAGATTAATGATGCTACACCAGGGCACAGGGGAAGACATGCTGGTTAGCGTGGCAGATCAGTGGGGTCCGTGTGATCTTTCCACATTATCCCAACGGGCGAATCTAGCGGAGGACGAAATACTTGAGAGGATCAAGACACTAATCGATAACGGAGAGATTATATCGCTAGGAGAACTCGGGAACGAGCCAGACTCAGTGGTTTATTCCAAACAAGGATGGGATATCTTGCAGGGGAAAACCTCGATAGCTCTACAAACCTACCACACACAATACCCCCTCAGGATAGGTGCCCCAATCCCCGAAATTAGAAGTCGCCTAAATCTCGCCCAGGGCATTTACCTGAAAGCATTAGCGCGATTATCTGCCGACGGGATTGTTGTAGAAGAAGGTCAATTTATCAGACTCCCGAACCATACTGCGGAACTTACTCCTGACCTGGAAGAAAAAGCGACCTCGTACATTAAGACCTTAGAAGAATCTCCCTATTCACCTCCTACCGACTTACCTCTAGATACCGAACTCCTGAACGCTCTCATTGGACAGGGTAAAGTTGTAAAAGTAAACGAGTCCGTTGTCTTTTCCGCTTCCGCATACAAATCAATGACAACCCAGATAGTTGAGCACTTAAATGCAAACGGATCTATAACGGTTGCAGAAGCACGAACAATCTTTGACTCAAGCCGTAAATATATCTTGCCCTTAATGGAACACTTGGACCAGCAGCGTATAACCAGGCGGCAGGGAGACGAAAGGGTGCTGAGGTAGCCATGCCATTAGACCTAGGAAGAACAGTTCTGCAAATAGATGAAGCCACACAATCGATAGGCCGAGATATAGACGATCGGCAGACACGTCTCACCAAGCTCCTAGAAGGCGCACAGGGAGTGTCTAACGACGAAGCGATCACGAAGTCGCAAAACTCTCTTGACCGCCCTTATATGGCAGCACAGATCACAGAAGAGTTAATTGGGAGCAAACCACCAAACCAATATAGCGGGAATTGGTCCACATTGTCGGTCGATGGATCCCACATAGACGTAGACCGTCATTTACCCGTACCTTGTTACCTAATCAACATGGGCGGCTGTATCCTTTCCTATGGTGACACCCCTTACGCAGACTTCTTTAATGAACCCACCTTAGCCACAACTCGGGAAGATCTATACCTATCCGATCCAGGCAATGCCAACAATGAAGAATTAGTTAGCGGTCCATTGCTTGGGATTCTACGGTCCGTGCAAGAAATAGAATATCTAGTTGAAAAAATTCAAGACTGCCCAGAAAATCAACCCTTGCTCGCTTTAGTCGATGGGACATTAGTGTTATGGGGCTTATCCGGCCAAGGGTACAGGCCATTTGTAAGGAACACTATATTAGCCGAAAGGTTTTTCCCTGCACTAGAAAAACTTCGCAGATTAGCTCAAACGCGAACAATCACTGTAGCTGCCTATGTATCGCTACCTAGGACCACCGAAGTTACCAACGCAATTCGCTGCAGCCTATGCCCATTTGAATCCTCTCTTTGCCAAGAATCTTGCAGCCACCACCGATCCAGACGTGAACCATGCGACCAGGCAAATGGTTTCATGGACAGGGAACTGTTTCAAGAGATTCTGGAGCCATATTCCAGGTCCCCGGTATATAAGACCAACCCAACGGCAGCCCAAGAATACTACGGAGAGCACCAAGTCTATTTCTATTACCTTAACAGCGGCAATGAAATAGCCCGGGTTGAAATCCCCCAATGGGTTGCCTCAAACAACGATCTCTTAGAACTTGGCCATAGCTTAATAGTGGAACAATGCAAAAAAGGGCAAGGCTACCCGGTGGCTATATCAGAATCACATGAACAGGCTGTGATTAACGGCAGTGACAGACAGGTGTTCCACAACATGGTGCTAGAAGCCCTTGAACGACAAGGGCTCTCCAGCTACACGTCAGAAAAGGAACGATCCAAGAGTCGGCCGTGGTTATAGAAATTCAATTCTGCGAACATTTAAGGTTTTCTACATGGACCACAAGATCCTCATAGTCCCCAAACCCAGATGCCACATCCAAAAAATCTTTAAGTGATAAACTGCATTTCCTCAACTTTTCCACATAAGACCCTATCGGACTTATAGAGGCCCCACTAGTGGCATAGCTTCCATGAAATGCAAAATACGCCTGATTTAATTTTCTTAACTGGTAACCATTTTCAGCAAATAAAAGGCGACGCTCTTCCATATATTCTTCTGCTCCCAGAATGTCGCCGCTATTTAATAAATCTTCGGATTTTAATCGTGTTATCCGCATTTCTTTCTGGAAATGAAACCCGTCAGGACTACGGGAGGTACTCTGCTCTGGCAATTCCTCAACTAGCGTAAATGAAGCATAAGCTTTTCGCCCAATTTCCTTACCTGCAACGTCCGCAACGGTCTCATTCAATGTGGTCATAGTTGAATTATCCCAAAAGGCCCTACCTAACGGCTTAAAGAATAACCAGTGGTGGATCCATTCATGAGCCGTGATGACGAAGGAGTTGTACAATCCCGCGTCATCAATCACTACGCTTGGATACACCGCTAACCCACCAGTGTTCTCAACAATAGCGGAAAGATTCTCTTGTTCCAGAATCATATCTTCTAGACGTCTTCTATCTTCATCCTTTAGTCCAGGTATGAGTAACACATCAAATATTCTTTCTATCCGGTCTCTTGGCGAGAGTACCAGGACGGTTGGCGGTGGAGACAAAGCCATATCAACCGCCGGAAAAGTGCCGAGATCTTCTTGAAATATCGTTGCCGAGATCTCTGTCTCTATAATCTCTTCGACAACTCTCTTACTATCCGGGTCTCTTAATGCAGGAGATGTGAAAAACTGCTCAGCCAGTTCTAATTGCCCTTCTGCAGACAAATCTGGCTGCTTTCCTAAAATCCTATGCACCCATTTATCCGGTAAATTCTGTAATTCCCACGACACAATGCTAAATCGATGCTTGTCTACCATTATGTCTACCGGGCTGACAACAACTGTTTGTGAGCTTATAAGAAACACAAGCGCGTATAGAAGTAAGACTGTTACTCTGCGCCAAGTAAAAGTGAAGATGTACCTACCTCAAGGCCTAGCCGATTTCCTTATAGCTTAACCAGGCGAGCACTTGATACTTGTGGGAGTCCACGAATTTGGTCTAAAACGGCTTCGGGAACCGGATCATCCAATCCCAGAACCATCATAGCCGTGCCTCTCTGGCTTAGGCGACCCACTTTCATATAACTAATATTAATGTTGTGCTCCCCAGCTACAGTACCTACCGCACCAATGGAGCCTGGGTGATCCGGGTTATCCACGATCAAAAGATAGGGTGCTGATGGCTCGACATCCATCCAATAATCATTAAATTTTACTATATGGGGTTCGTTTCGAAGAGAAGTTCCGGCGAGGGTTACATCACCTTTTGTAGTCTTTACCGCCACGGTGATCAAGCTAGTAAATTCATTAGCAACTGTGTCTTTTTGTTCGGTTATGCGTAACCCGCGGCTTTGTGCCAGCAAAGGCGCATTAATAATATTTACTTCTTCAGAACTAACAGTGGAGAGCAATCCTTCTAGAACAGCTGATTTCAGTATAGTCGTATCGTATTCAGCAATCTCTCCTTCATAAGAGACAGTTACGCCAACTAGCTGATCATCCGTTAGGTTGATTAGAAGCTTTCCAAGTAATGTCGCTACTGGAATGTACGGTTCCAATATGGCGTGAACATCTGGAGGCAAAACGGGTGCATTGACCGTGTTTCTGGCGGGACGCCCTTCTAGAATCGCCAGAACTTGTTCCGCTGCCTCGATCGCCACTTCCCTCTGGGCTTCTTCGGTTGATGCACCAAGATGCGGCGTAGCAATCACGTTAGGATGCTGGACTAATGACATATCTTCTGGAGGCTCCTGAACAAACACATCGAGCGCTGCTGCCGCTAACTGATCATTATTAAGAGCATCCAGCAATGCTTTATCGTTTATCAGTTCTCCTCGTGCAACATTGATTAACCGGGCCCCTGGCTTTACCAATTTTAGTTCGCGCTCTCCAATCAGGCCGTTAGTATTCTCCGTAAGCGGGGTATGAAGAGTGATAAAATCTGCACATGCCAACAAGTCATCAACCGACATGAGTTCAACGCCCATTCGTTCAGCGTGGTCGGGGGAAATAAAAGGGTCATACCCGACTAAATTCATTCCAAAAGCGCGTGCTCGACGGGCCACTTCGGACCCGACTCTGCCTAGCCCAACAACTCCCAGGGTCTTATCCCTAACTTCGATCCCCATAAAGGCACTCCGCTTCCACTCGCCTGCCTTGAAAGACTGATACGCCTGGGGAACATTCCGTGCTAAAGCCAGCATTAAAGCCAAAGTATGCTCGGCTGCAGCCACAGTATTACCTATGGGAGCATTAACTACTGGTATTCCGGCACTGGTCGCAGCATCAATATTTATATTGTCTACGCCTATTCCAGCACGAGCTATTACCCTGAGGCTTTGACCTGCCTGTATAACTTCAGGNGTTACTTTAGTCTCACTGCGGACAACTAAAGCATCATATCCATTGATNGTTTCAGTCAATTCCGGNGGTGTAAGACCTCTTTTTACATCGACTTCAGCCCTTGANCCAAGAAGTTCTATTCCCTCGGAAGCTATCGCGTCAGTAACTAATATCTTAGACATATCACACCTGCCCTAAACTACTGTGTTGCCCCAGCCATAGTAGACACAAACCACCCATGACTATTTGAGGATTAACATTTTTATCGACCCCAATTTTAACCACAAACTAACAAAGAAACCAGTGTCAATTCGGAAACCTTGACCTTCCAGCACAGCCGCCTTAGGATTAACGGCGATGCTGAAGCATTATTCCTTAAATTAGGAGTTCATAAGCATGGCCATAAGCTTTGAAGAGCAGACAGTCAAGATTGGGGATACAAGCATAAAGATGTTTAAAGGTGGATCTGGCGATCCNCTGTTACTTTTACACGGAGCAAGCGGAAACAGGGGGCCATTACAGTATGCCAACGCTTTAGCAGAAAACTACACCGTGTATTTACCGACACACCCCGGATTTGGAGACTCTGAAAAACCAGATTGGATCCAATCCGTAGCAGACATGGCCTCTTTTTATACCTGGTTCCAACATGANCTAGACCTGGANGAATCAANGGTAATTGGATTCTCGATGGGAGGGTGGATAGCAGCTGAGATAGCTGCTACCTGTAACCACGCTTTCAGCAAGATAATGCTGGTAGATGCCGCCGGGGTCAAACCAAAAAACAGTGAAATAGCCGATATTTTTATTATTACTCCTGCACAAATAACAGATCTCATGTTCCATGANCCTNNTCAGGTTCCTGAGTACGACCAGATTTATAAACAAGACCTGACTCCAGACCAGATTAACCAGGGTGAAAGGAACCGNGAAATGGCTGTACGGGTATGCTGGAAGCCCTATATGCACGATCCTCGTCTTCCATACCTGTTAAAGCGGGTCCACACCCCAACACAAATAGTCTGGGGAAAACAGGACAAGATNGTCCCNTTNGAATGTGGNGAGATATACAAAGATATAATTCCTGNTTCCNCCTTAACAGTCATCGACAATTGCGGTCATGCACCACAACTGGAGAAACCAGACGAGTTTGTAAAAATCGCCCTGGATTTTTTAAAGTAGGCCAACAGCATGTCGTTAGAGGGTAAAGTAGCTGTAGTCACTGGATCTAGCAGGGGCATTGGCAAAGCCATAGCTCTAGGCCTTGCTTCTGAAGGGGCTACTATTGTCGTAGCTGCCAGATCTACCGANTCTCGGNCGCAAGCACCAGGCAGCATATTTGAAACAGCTAAAGAGATCGAGTCCCTTGGTGGAAAAGCCCTCCCTGTTGAATGTAACGTCCGTGACGCAGACAGCATCCAGAACATGGTAGCGACATCTGTAGAAATCCTTGGTCACATAGACGTCCTGATTAACAACGCTGGAGTGGGAAACTATTCCAGCTTCCTTGAGACCTCACTAAAATCCTGGGATTTGGTAATGGATATAGATCTGCGGGCTCCTTTTATTTGCTGCCAGGAAGTTGTCCCAATAATGATAAAACAGGGAAGTGGGAGCATAATCAATATTTCCTCCCACGCGGCAACCAACATTTTTTCTTCGACATTGAGCGANGATGCTGCAGCTGGNATAGCCTTAATGGGACAAGCATATGGAACAGCGAAGGCTGGCCTTGAACGGTTCACATGGGGNCTTGCAGCAGAACTNGGAGAATATAATATTGCGGTTAATATACTTAAGCCCCTCAGGCCAGTGGTCACTGAAGGATTTCAGGCCCAAAGGCCCGATGCCGACGTATCTACTTGGGTAACCCCACAAGATATGGTCAAAGCTGCAGTCCATTTAGCTAACCAAGACGCCAAAGGACTGACAGGTGCTACAGTCACAGCAGAAGAGATAGTTAAACGGTTATCGCTTTAAACCCTTTAATTNATAGGAGTTATTTTGGATTTTAGCCTCAATACCCAACAACAAGAACTGAAGGAAACAGTCCGCGAGCTGGCCAAAGAGAAAATTGCACCTATCGCTGCTGAGGTCGACGAGATAAACCATGTCTCGCCCGAACTAATGAAGATACTGGCCGACGCCGAATTACTGAAATACACAGTGCCACTTGAATACGGTGGGTTTGGTATAAATGTGACCAACTTGTGTATCATCCGAGAAGAACTATCACAAGTATCAGGACAGGCTGACACCGACTTCATAATGCAAGGGCTAGGCAGCTTCCCAATAACACTGGGCGGAACAGAAGAACAGAAGCAAAAATACTTACCCCCGATCGCCAACGGAGAATCCATTGCGGCGTTCGCCCTCACNGAACCNCATGCNGGNTCCGATGTAATCAGCATGAAGACGGAAGCCATACACGAAGCTGATAACTGGGTAATCAATGGATCAAAGAAGTTCATCAGCCAAGCCGGAGATGCGTCCACATATACAGTGTTCGCCAAAACCGACCCCGAAGCCGGCAGTCGCGGAATATCTTGTTTCATCGTTGAAAAAGGAACACCCGGCTTTGACGATAGCCGCCGGATGGACTTAATGGCCCCCCATCCCGTAGGAGAGCCNGTTTTCAAAGATTGCCGTATTCCATACACAANTGTACTCGGAGAACCAGGCCACGGCATNCGCCTTGCGCTTGGAACGCTGAACACATTCAGAACCACTGTGGGTGCCGCTGCCATCGGCATGGCCCAAGCAGCTTACGACGCCGCTGTAGAATACTCAAAAAGCCGAATAGTATCGGGCCAGCCTCTAAGCGAACTTCAAGCGACCCAGTTTAAGCTTGCCGATATGGCAGTATCCCTTGAGGCAGCAAGGCTACTCTGTTACAAAGCAGCATGGCTGAAAGATTCTGGACAAGAAAACGTAATTAAGGAAGCTTCATATGCAAAATTATTTGCTACAGAAGCTGCTTCAAGAATTATTAACGAGGCGGTACAAATNCACGGAGGAGCCGGACTGGAAAAAGGCGCAAGAGTTGAACAACTATACCGGGAGATTCGGGCATTGACCATATACGAGGGAACTTCGGAAGTTCAACGCCAGACTATTGCCCGACAAATTCTAAGAGACTAATACTAAGGTGTATCACATGACCTACAAACTATTTTCACTTTTATTAATATTGACGATCACAACAAGCCTGATTTTAGGTTGCCAAAGCGAGCCATCATCAGGCACGACAGCATCTGGTTTACAGTACGANATAATAAAATCTGGCAAGGGAGATCCGATAGGATCCGGAGTTATGGCAGAAGTCCACTATACCGGTTGGCTTCTAGATGGGACTAAATTCGACAGCTCTAAAGACAGAAATACACCGTTCACCTTCCCTATTGGTAAAGGTGCAGTAATTCGAGGATGGGATGAGGGAGTTGCCTTAATGAAGATTGGCGAAGTCCGAAAGTTAACGATTCCCTCCGNCCTGGCTTATGGAGACAGGGGAAGCTGGAGGTGTAATTCCACCAGGCGCAACTTTAGTATTTGAAATCGAACTGCTGGGCCGGAAATAATCCGCCCCCTATCAACTCACCTGATACTGTTTAATCGCGTCCTGGCTGAACTGCAGCCCTAATCCCGGTTTATCAGGTACTACTATCTCGCCATTTTCTATAGCAGGAGTCTCTTCAAAAAGCCTGATTGTCCACGGCATGTATTCCACCGTCAGGCCATTCGGTATGGCAGCTATNTTATGAACTTGGATTTCAGGTATTAGGTGGCTGACTACAGGGATATTGTACGCTTCAGCCATACCCGCCACCTTATGAAACTGGGTTATCCCCCCAACTCTAAGCAGGTCTATCATTACAATATCTACAGACCTGTGCTCCAGCATGTGNCGAAAGGGGCGAATACCATACACATACTCCCCAGCCGCAACTGGAGTCGTTAATGCATCCGCTATCCTGGCCAAACCCTGGTAATCGTCTCTCACCACCAAATCTTCTAACCAGTACAGGTGATATTCTTCAACTCTCTTTCCAATTTCAATAGACTGGTTCACGTCCCATAACTGGTTGATATCACACATAACATCAATATCTGGTCCCACGGCTTCCCGGACCGTGCGTATCCTTGCTACTTCCCTCTCTGCTGTCGGTTCAGCNCCCATCTGGGTCTTCATCTGTCGGAAACCCATCTCCACCAGCTTGGGAGCCATATCAGCCATGAATTCGAGGTTGAACGGCCGCATCAATGCCCCGCTCGCGTAGGTGACAACCCGGTCTCGGTGNCCTCCTAGAAGCGAGCATACGCTTTGATTCAGTGCTTTTCCCTTAATATCCCACATTGCCATGTCNATCGCAGACAAAGCCAATGTAAATATTCCTTCAGGGCCAGCCCCACTTGCCGCAAGCCTTAATTTATCAACGACTGCTTCTACCTGAGTAGGGTCTTCTCCTATAACAAGTTCACATAAGCTATCAACAGCCGACCTGAGGGCGCCGGTTAAAGGCCCGCCAAAGAATGTGATGCCAATACCCTGAATTCCTTCATCTGTGTCCAATTCTAAAGTNACAAANTCCCTNGTTCCGGGCTGGGGTATACCACTAACGAAAGGATGGTCAGCGGGTGTTTGCAAAACTCTGGTTGTCCATTTTGTAGCTTTCATAAGATCTCCAGATTGTTTACTTATAGTNGNAGATTTCCCAAAGAGCTNTCATTATATCGTGGCCGGATAAATAAAAGCAGAACTTTTTATCTATGGNCGCCCTTTCCANGGATTATGNCCCGGCGGGTTNACCAGGATGGACGTTGTAGCCTTCTGTTTACGTNTTTCATCAGGAATAGAAGCAATTATTAGAACCCTGTNNCCCGCAGTAAGATCAGCGATACTGCCCTCATGATAACCCTGTANNGTTACGTCNTCGCCAATATTAACCTTTGTCCTNCCAGATCCACTCATTACCATCAAATGATCATCACTAGACTTGCCAACTGTTCCTGTAATATGTCCCNTCATCCGCCCTCTGTCTGACCCTGGCGGTNGCGGTGGAAGCCCGGCATCCTCAGGGGGGTTTACCGTAACCAGAAAAGCGTCCAACTCTCCCCTTCTGCCGGAGTTTCTATCAACNCCAATAGTTACTTGGTCTCCCTCGACAATATCTTCCATGGCAACTTGACCCATGGAATAGATGGTAGCATCTTCTCCNACTTCTATTTGGCTTTGGTTTGCCCCCCACGTCACAGTTATTTGGCTATCCTCAACTGTACTAATAGTGCCATTAATAATATTTTTCGGNCCCATTCCTTCGGGTTTTGGAGGTCCACCGGGGCCCCTTGAACCAGCTCTTTCAGGACCGTCCCAATTGTCCCGAGGTCCTCGCCCGTCTGCCCTCATATCTCCAGGGCCTTNTCTACCCATATCCCTAGAACGAAATTCACCTTGACCGAAATCGGGCGTATCCTGCAATCGGCCTAATGCCATACCTCCAGCAAACGCTCCGCCAATAGAACCACCTATNACACTGGCCATAATCAACAAAATCAGGAATTCCTTTTTGTTCATTCTATAATTCCTTCACCATTATTATTCATATCGTAGTGCGTCTATCGGGTGGAGCCTGGCAGCACGCACTGCCGGATATATTCCAAAGAAAAGTCCAATGCCGGCCCCAACAACTAATGCCAGAACAGCAAAGTCGGTGCTAAATGAGGTCCGGAACGGCTGTCCGCCGATAAGTTGGCCATCTAAAAACCAGGCAACAAACGCTCCCAATGCTAATCCCAGCGCNCCCCCACTTAAACTAAGCACCGAAGCTTCGGACAAAAACTGAAGCATTATGTCCCTGCGCTTTGCTCCCATAGCTTTCCTTATGCCTATCTCCCGTGTCCTTTCGGTAACGGTCACCAGCATAATGTTCATTATACCTATACCACCGACCAACAACGAGATTCCCGCGATAGTCCCGAGAAATACTATAAATGTATTCGTTGTATCTTCTAATGTTTCTATCGTGTCCTGTTGGCTAGATATAGTAAAATCATCATCTCCTGTAATCCTATGACGAAATCGTAATACCGTCGCAACCTGTTCCTTTGCCTNATCCATGGANTCAACATCTACAGCCTGAACATTTATGGATTGCACCGAAACATCTCCCTGGGTAGTACGTGATGAAGACAGACGATTGTATACGGTAGAAATTGGAGCGACTACGAGGTCATCAAAGGACCCAAATACTCCTCCGCCTTTGCTTTCCAGAACACCTATTACGACAAACTGGCGCCCTTGTATCCGNACTGATTGGCCCACTGGGGTTCTAAATCCAAACAGGTCTTCAGCCACACTGGATCCTAGAACTACTACCTGGGAACTACGGTCTATATGAGTCGAGTTGATAAACTGTCCCGCTGATGTCGTAAAATCCCGGACTAGCTGATATTCAGGAGTAACCCCTGCTATTTGTGTAAACGTATTCTTACCGCCAGCAATCACTTGTCCATTAGTCGAAAGTTGTGGCGCTACCAGCTTAACTGCAGGTGCCAATTCAGAATTTTCTAGCGCGTAGGCATCTTCAAGGGTTAACGATCCCGCACTGCCTTGTGCGCCGGCTATTCCTGAGTCCATTGTCCCCCCAGGGCGCACAAAAAGGAGATTAGTGCCCAGGGACTGAATGCGGTCAGTAATGGAATCCTGAACCCCTTGTCCAATGGACAGTAATGAAATCACAGCTGCTATCCCAATAACTATCCCAAGCAGGGTCAATAATGCACGAAGTTTATTAGCCCCCAGGGATGTTATGGCCGTTAATAAAATAATTTGAGGTTTCATAAGTTTCCACGTGCTGCTAACCGGCGTTCCTGAACATATTCATCAGACGTCTGGTCTGCCACTAGAGCGCCATCTCTCATAGACACTACCCGTTCAGTGCTGGCTGCAACCTCGGGATCATGAGTTACGATTAGAACGGTAATACCTTCTTCATCATGTAATGCGTGTAGTATTTCCATGATGTCTTTTCCGGACTGGGTGTCCAAATTACCTGTAGGTTCATCTGCCAAGATGATTGAAGGATCTTTTACCAGGGCTCTAGCAATGCCTACCCGCTGTTGTTCACCACCTGAAAGTTCGGTAGGGCGGTGGGTCAACCGTTGACTCAAGCCAACCCGTTGCAGTGCAGCCATTGATCGACGCCTAGAATCCTTTCCTCCACTGTACAACAATGGAAGCTGGACATTCGCTACAGCTGAAAGGCGTGGAAGTAAGTTATACGTCTGGAAAATGAATCCTATTTTACGACCCCTGACCTGTGCTAGCTGGTTATCATTCAGGCGTCCAACATCGTCGCCCTCTAAACAATAGGTTCCATTAGACGGGACGTCCAGGCACCCCAAAATATTCATCAATGTAGATTTCCCTGATCCAGAAGGCCCTACTACAGAAAGCAATTCCCCTTCTTCAACATTGAACGAAACCCCGGCAACTGCGTTCACAGGTACAGTTCCCATTAAATACGTCTTGGTCACATCCTCTAATGAGATTAGTGGTGCCACTATCTTGACCTGCCTGACGGTGGCCCTCCACCACCTCTGCCTGGAGGCCCACCCCTTCGAAATTGGCGGAATGTTCCATAAGGGTCATCAGCCGCAGCCGACACTTTCATAACAACCCGATCACCTGCTACTACGCCAGCAATGACTTCGGTCCAGAAATCGTCGCTGGTGCCAAGTACTACTGGCCGTTCGACAATTCCATCAGCGGTTTCCATCTTCACCACAGGATCCTGGAAGGTGCCAAAAATCGCACCCTGGGGAATTAATAAAATATCCAGTTGTTGTTCCAAAACAAGGTCCGCAACGGCACTTAGTCCATCTTTTAGATCCAGATTATCCGGAACTTCGATCTGTACCCGTAGAGGATATGTAACCACTCCCTGCTGGACGGTCGCAACCGGAGTGATCTCACTAACGAACCCATCAAGGATCGTATCGGGCAAAGCGTCAATTGTTATCGATGCAGGCTGTCCTTCTGATAAAAGTAGAATGTCAACTTCATCAACTATCCCGTCCATTTCTAATACCCTTGGGTCTACCACTTCAATAACCGGGGCATTCGCCCCTAATCTATCATTCGTCTCTACCAGGATCTCGGATATAAAACCTTCGTAGGGCGCTTTGATGATAGCCCTTTCAAGCAGTTTGACTGCTTCGGTATGAGTAGCCTCTGCAGCCAACAGCTTAGCTGTCAGCAGTTCAACATCTGCAGCATCCGGAGATTGCAGATCCGTAGATTCCTGAATAGCCTCTTCCAGGTCTAATTCAGCAACTTTCAAGTCCATCTCCGCTAACCTTAGCTCAACCGGGTCAGGCGTTGGTGATTCATCAAGAGAATTTGATCCCAGCGAAGACGAAGAAAGATTAGTAATATCTAATACATACTCTAAGTCCATCCTCGCTAATTTAAGGGTCTCTTTTGCAACCTCTATCTCCCGCGCCTTTAATTCTACTATCACTGAATCTGGGCCAGCCAACATTTCATCAAGAGACTTTTCAGCCTCACCCCGTTCAGCCCAAGCCTGGACTAAATTACGTTCAAGCAACTGGACATCCGCCAAACTAGCACCGCTCTCCAAGGCTGCCAGTCCTAATTTTAAGGAAGCTACTTCCGCTTCAGCGATTGTTGTGAGTAAACCGAATTCTAATCGTTCATCCAGACTGGCCTGAGCGGCGTTTATTTTATCCAATTGAAGGTCCAGTTCTGGTGGAAGCTTTCCCCCTCCTAGGTCCTGAACTGCTATGTTTGCTTTATCTAGGTCTGCCTGTTTTTTATCCTTCGTGGTAACTAACTGATCATAAGGAATGAGAGCGGTGTTAGCATCCCCAAGTTTCTCTTTCAAATCTACATTTTCATTCAGGGCATTACGCATCAGTCCAGCCAATGTGTGCATGCCAATCCATATCACCCCGTCTGATTCAGATTGTCGGTACTCGGCGATTAGCAACATATTTGCGTCATAAGCTTCCTGTGCTAAGACTTGTTCTTCCTCAAGTTTCTCTAATCTCAGCTCATTTGTAGTTTCGTATGATTCAAGAGAGTTCTTTGCTGCCTCCAGTTCGGCGTTGGCATCCGCCTGCGTCAATAACGCTGACGCCAAGCTTTGGGAAAAGTCGACGCCTAGTCCACTTAATTCTTCCTCAGCATCTTTCACTTTTGAGATAGCGCTAGCGACAGCCTGCTCCTGGGTTTTTATCTGGTCAGCTGTATATGGCTCGTTCGCATCAACTAAAGCCTCTTCCGCGCTTTCCAGATCAGCCGCTGCTTTCGCTACTTTCTGGTATGCCTCGGCCAAATCTAAGGCCGTGGAGCTCCCTACGTCAGCTAATGCCTTTTGTGCCCCCCTAACTGCTGACTCCGCCTGGGCCACTTTGTGTTGCGCTTGAGCTAAGACTAAATCTGTTGGATTAGTCAGTTCATCAAGTTGATCCTGCACCGCGAGTACATCAACTTGCGCCTGGGCAACTGATTCAGATAAATTTGCCAGGGTGACAGAATCCGGCTTCACCAGTTCCTGCCCAATGGTTACCGTCTGTCCTTCCCTGACCAGGATTGCTTCAACAGTTGCAGCAGTGCCGAAATTCAAAATATCCCTATTGGGAAACTCCAGTCTGCCGCTGGTGGTCACCTGTCGGACCAGATCACCATAATCGAGTTCAATTATTTGCTGGTCTTCCTCTAATCCATCTGTTTTGCTTCTCTCGGGAAACGAGAAGATGCCATAGACCAGCCCAGCCGACAGACACAGTACGGCGATAA
>PBAZ01000015.1 GCA_002717565.1 Chloroflexota bacterium | reverse complement strand
GAAAATCGTGGAGATACGATTTGTCCGTTCTTGTGTTTCTATCGTGGTTGATCGGGGGCACGATATTCGTGAATACTTGGGAAGCTGCTGGTTTATTCCTATTGTGTTCTTTGGTGTATTATCGTGGGCTCTCAATTCATGAAGGATTTGGAACTTCTTCTGCACCTGTGTCTCTGGCTAAAATGGCTCTGGCTCTTTGTGCTGTGGCCATCGTGGCGATTTTGCTCTACATACCATTCTATTTGGATTTTGATAGTCAGGCATCAGGAATTGGGTTTGTTATTGATCCGGTAACACGGTACATGCACTGGGCGATAGTCTGGGGAATTTTCTTCATTCCGATAGGTTTCATGTGTTGGATTGGGTTTGTGATGATCATGCGACGTCAGGGGATTCGGCTACCTAGGTTTGTGATGCCGGTTGTTCTGGCTCTAGGTCCGTTTGCGGTTTGGGCTATGAGCGCCTTTATGGTAGGGGAATCCTTCAATACGGTGTTGGATCGATTTTTTCATAACCTTCCATTGGTTTTTTGTATGCTGATTGCATTTGTGATGGGATTGACTAGTACTGAGCAATCTAGGGATGGTGCCCGGAATTTGGTTTGGATAGTCTGTGGAGTAGCACTTTTTCTGATCGTAACGCCTGAGATGTTTTATCTGAAGGATTCCTTTGATACTAGAATGAACACGATTTTCAAGTTGTACTATCAGGCATGGATATTGCTTGCGATTGCTACACCGTGCATCCTATACTACGCATACGATTGGGCACTCGTTCAGTCTCGGAAATTTCGCCGGGTTGGATTTGCGCTATTTGGAGTGTTTGGCGTGTTGCTTATAGGTTCGTTATATTATCCGGTTGGCAGCATACTAACTAAATCTGAAAACTTTGCGAATAATCCTACCCTGAACGGCCTCAATCATGTTAAGCGTGACTACCCAGGCGAGTATCAGGCAATCGTATGGCTATGGGGGAATGCTGAAAAAGATAGCCGCATTCTAGAAGCCATAGGAAGTGATTACGATGCTGCAACCTCGAGGGTCTCTGCTGCTACAGGTATACCCACGCTATTGGGATGGCAGGGACATGAAATTCAGTGGCGAGGAACTTCAAACCCATTGGCTGGTAGGGCCGAATTAGTTGAGGCTATGTATACGGCTAGGGAAGGATCTGAACTACTTGATGCACTGAGTCTACACGAAATTGACTATGTGATACTAGGTCATCAGGAGCGGATGAAATATGGCGAGGAAGCTGGGGCACTCTTTGATGAAGTCATGACCTCCTATAGATTCTCAGAGGGGTTTGCCCTTTATGTGGTGCCAGAGTCATGATGGTTATGAGTCCAGCATGACTGGGTGCCCGTAACACTTGGAATTATCTGGAGCAATGGAAGTGAAAGACTGGCTGAATAAGATATCAGGATCGGACAAGATCGGCACGGGAGTGGCTACGTGGGAACTTGCTGCCTATGTGGTGCTACTAGTGATCGGTGGATCTTTGAGGTTGTGGGATCTAGGGGACCAAGCTATACATCACGATGAGAGTCTCCACGCTTTGTATGCCTGGAGACTCTCTATTGGAGAAGGATATGCGCATGATCCTATGATGCATGGGCCTTTCCAATTTCACGGTATGGCATTTGTTTTTTTCTTATTTGGGGATAGTGATTACACGGCTCGTTTACTTCCTGCTTTGTTTGGTATCGCCTTAATAATTCTGCCGTTTTGCTTCCGATGGAAACTGGGAGCAAAAGGGGCAGTCTTTACTTCTATGTTTATTACTATTTCTCCTTCGCTACTCTACTATAGTCGATTTGCCCGAAACGACATCCTCATCGCTGTGTGGACATTAGCATTGGTGGTTTTGGCATGGCGGTATCTGGAAACTCGGTCGCATCGGTCCTTGTGGGGTTTTGCTGCTGTTCTGTCGTTATCATTCGCTACTAAAGAAACAGCATTTGTGAACGCGGTAGTATTGATGATTTTATTAGCTGTATGGCAGTGGAAGAATATCAAGGTGGTGGTTCAGGGTGGGGTGTCCCTTCGTGAAGCAGAGCCTGGTGTGAAGCTATTGCTCCTCATACTTGCATTAGTTCTACCGTTGGGTTCCGCCGCTGCAGGTATTTTTGATCCGATTACGGGGCTTACCTTAGCCAATCCCAACTGGGAGATAGCTGCTATAGGTATGCCACTGGGTAGTACATCAATAGTGATCGCGAGCATGATTGTAGTAGGTTTGTTTTGCGTAAGCATGGCACTGGGGACATATATACTTGGGAGGAAGTGGTGGGTTCTATTTGGTATTTTTTGGTTTCTGTGGCTTGTTTTCTATACCACAGTTTTTACAAATACCGATGGGGTCGCGTCTGGTCTTTGGCGGTCACTGGGATATTGGGTCGTCCAGCAGGACGTCGGCAGAGGGAGCCAACCTTGGTATTACTATTTCGTTATAACCCCTTTGTATGAATTCGTTCCTCTCGTAATCGCGTCAATTGGAGGCGTGTATTATCTTGTAAAGGGAAGCCTGATAGGTAGATTTTTAGCCGGTTGGTGTATTCTCAATTTCCTTTTTTATTCTATAGCTGCTGAGAAAATGCCATGGTTACTAGTCCATCTAAGCTTGGCTTTGGCCGTTTTAGGTGGTTATACTCTGGGTCAGCTTGCCGATCGTCTATCGCAGATTTATGAACGTAGAATGTTTGCTTGGGTTTGGGCAGTTCCAATCCTAGTCATTGGCATAGTTATATTCGCTTCACGTTTGTTGAGTGTCGATATTGCGGCTGGTTCAATGATTGATCGATTTGTACGCCCCAGTATTTTATGGATCGTTTTAGTAGGTCTTGAGAGTGCGCTTGCCTTTATATCTTCGCGAACTGATCGCAGAGTCATAGGTATGATTGCCGGGTTTGCGTTTGTGATATTGTTTGGGTTCGTGACTATTCGATCAAGCTTGATTGCAAGTTTTCAAAATAATGACGTGCCATTGGAGATGTTAGTTTATACGCAAACTTCCCCGAGGTTGCACAAAATTGCTAAGGCAATAGCTGATGTTCAAGATACTCGGGAGCGACCAATTCGNGTACTTGTTGATGCCACGGATGGNTATGCATGGCCGTGGACTTGGTATTTTCGTGATGCGGATAATATTTCCTATCCCTGCTTGAGTAGTGATAATGGGTGTANTGTGCTGANTGNAGNCCCNGAAGNNGATATAGTNCTCCTTGCAGCACGGAATGAACGTGAAAGTGCTCANCACCTTNCAGGATTCANTCGCNCAGAGCGTTATGCTCATCGNTGGTGGTTNCCAGANCAATACCGAGGTTTGACTGTTATGAGTTTCCTGAAAGGCATNGCCAGTAGGGACTCCAGANCNNCAGTCAGCAACTATTTCCTCTACAGGGATCTCTCAACNGACATTGGGTCGTCGGATGCTGTCCTATACTACTCACCAGAACTGGAAAGTAGTTTTGTTGCTGCGGGTTGGAGGTAAAGTGAGATTTGGGTGGTTGCGTGATGGAACTTGGCAGCGTNTCGCATTTGGTTCACTAGTTAGCCTGATATTTTTAGGACTGTTTTTGTACAAAGGNGATTTGGATGGCGTTTCCAANTGGATCACATCCGCGAATTATGTCTTGTTTATACCTGCTTTGATTGTGTACTTCATCTCCATGGTGTTTCGATCCGTTCGCTGGCGTTTCTTGTTGCGCTCACTGGGNACTCCAGCNTTCCCACTAGTGTTGCGGGTGATAATTATTGGGTATATGTCCAATAACGTCTTTCCGATGCGGCTAGGCGATATTGTGCGTGCAAGATATTTAGCCTGGGCAAGTGGTATTAGGTTTGGCGGAACGCTTGCTACGCTGGTCGTGGAGAGGATTTTTGACGGGTTATGCTTACTGCTTCTGATGTTTGCGGCAATTCTCGTGTTGCCATCTGGCGAGATATANGGCGATCTTACCCCNGCATTGAAGTTAGTTGCGCAAATGTTGATTTTTGGAGTGCCTGTAGNGTTTGTAGGNATCTGCATTGTATTNGCACTTGCCGCTAATTCACCTGGATTGTTGATGCGACTTGCAGTGCGTATGTTGAGCTGGGCTCCTGTAAAAATCGCTAGTATGATGGAAAAGGTATTATCGAGTTTTCTAGAGGGTCTATGGGTGCTTACTGATCTCAAACGAGTAAGTTTTGGATTCCTGTTATCGTTTCCAGTTTGGCTATCAGAGGCGATAATGTATACCATACTTGCGCATGCTTTTGGATTGGACGAATTTTTCACGAATACCCAGCTATGGGCATTAATTCTTTTGGTAACTGCGGTAGCCAATCTTGCTACATCGATTCCGTCTTCTCCCGGTGCAGTGGGACCTTTTGAATTCTTGGGTAAGTCGGCCTTAGTAGTTTTTGGATTGGATTCCAATCTTGCCATTGTGTATATCGGGGCAGTGCATTTCCTGTTGATTTTGCCTATCACTATATTAGGATTCTTTTTGATAAGAGGTTCAGAGATTGATATGGGCTGGTTGCGTCGTTCTTCGAATCAGAAAGAGTCTGATCAGAGTGTAGTGATATAGGGTACAATTTGAGCCACTGCGATACCGTTCAGTTGAGGAGTTTGAAATGGAAATTGGCATTATAGGCGCTGGTGTAGCTGGGCTTGCTATGGCTTGGGAAGCCCTTAAGCAGGGCCATCGGCCAAGTGTTTTTGAACAGGCTCCTTTTTTGGGCGGACAGGCATCGACATTCTTAGTTGGAAATCAACCACTTGAACGTGGGTATCATCATCTGTTCCTAAGTGATACGGATATATTGGAACTTGTCGATGAGATCGGGCTAGGGGATAAGATGAAATGGTTTGAATCATCAGTTGGAGTGCTTCACCAAGGAAGATTGTATGATTTTGTGACGCCTCTTGATTTGTTGAAATTCACACCCGTTTCTTTGCCCGGAAGAATACGTCTGGGTTTGGCTACGTTATATTTACAGAGGATCAAGAATTGGCAGTCACTCGAGAAATACCGTGCTGAGGAATGGGTACGTAAATTTGTTGGAGGAAGTGCATATGCCGGTTTCTGGGGGCCCCTATTAAGAGGAAAGTTTGGAGCGTATTATGATCAAGTTGGGATGCCTTGGTTATGGGGCAAGATACAAACTCGATTTGCATCCAGGAAAGGCTTGGGGAGTGAAAAACTAGGATATCCCATCGGGAGCTTTGGCGAGATTTTTGAAGAACTTTCTCTGCAGATTCGAGAACGCGGAGGCGAAGTTCATGTGGGGGTAGGGGTCGAAAAAATTGTTTTAGACGGTGATAGGGCCTCTGGGTTTCTTTTTAGGCAGGATCACGAGATGCCTGAAAGATCCTTTGACGCAATCATCACTACGACTCCTTCGTACATACTACCGCGGCTGGTTCCTTCAATGCCGGATCACTATGTTCAGCAGTTAAGCAACGTGGACTATTTGTCGGCAGTTTTGCTTATATTGGAGTTAGATAGGCCACTCTCAGACATTTATTGGCTGAATGTTGCAGACGTGGATGTCCCTTTTGTGGGAATTATTGAACATACGAATTTGGTTTCACCGGAACTCTACGGGGGAAGACATGTGGTATACATTGCTAATTACTTGAGTCGTGATAGCTATCTCTATGGGCTGGATCAAGATGATTTATTGGACGAATACGCTCCTTATCTACAGATGGTTAATAAGTCCTTTGACAGATCCTGGATCCAGAAGGTGCATCACCACAAGGTCGACGCAGCTCAGCCTGTGATTCCAGCAAATTTTTCGGATAAAATACTGCCGCACCGTACCCCTGTTAGAGACCTGTATCTTGCGAATACCACCCAAATTTATCCGGAAGACCGTGGAACAAATTATAGTGTTCGCTTGGGGAGAAAGGTGATTCGGATGGTTCTTGATGACAAAGGGTTCCCGACGACAGGGGAATTGCCTAAACCTCCTATTCCATCCTCTTTCACCGTGTCAGGAGGCGTCTAATCGCATGGAAATAATGGAAGATCCGGGTTGCTTCGTTTGTTGCTGTAAGGAATGCTCTATGCTAGTATCAAACGTTGTGTAGGCTCTGAATTTTAGGAGTGATTGACATTAACAACAAAGGGAATTCATCATCCGATTTGCGTGAGGTTACCCGCGCTTTACTCCAGGAGCATGAAAACGTTGCTCCAAGGACTACTGTTCTCTCTTGTCTTCTAGAGGTGCAGGAGAATTTGCATTACGTTCCGGAGGAAGCGATCGTGGAAGTTGCAAAATACACCGGGCACAGTATAAACGATGTATGGGGGGTTGCCTCCTTCTACACGAACTTTAGATTTACACCTCCTCCTCAACATATGGTTGAGGTTTGCTGGGGGCCAACATGCCATTTGCTTGGTGCCATGGACGTTCTAGTAGCGATTCAAACTAAATTAGGTTTGGAGGGCGAAGGGGATGTTCCTGATGGTGTTATCGGACTGAAGTACAACACATGCCTTGGTGCTTGTTCGCAAGGTCCGGTAATTAGCGTTGATGAAAAAATTACTGGTGTGGTGACGGTGGAAACAGCGTTGAGCGTTCTTGAGGAAACTTTAAATCCTTCGTAATGATGAAAGATTTAATCGTGTGCCGGGTTTTAGTAATTTACATACGTGTGGTATAGAGAATTATGACAGAAGCTTATAAAAATCTGAGGTCGCGGGCAGATGAAATCTGGTCTGACCTTCACGATCCCGAGACAGTGTGGGTGCGCATCGGAACCACCATTTGTGGTCGTTCCATTAATGCCCTTGGTGTGGTTGAAACCTTTCGTGCTGAATTGGCACGAAGGGGAATTAAATCGGTTGTTAGTGAAGTAGGATGTCTAGGCCTCTGTTATGCCGAGCCATTGGTCGATATTCGCACCGCGGGAGTAGGTAGAGTGCTACTAGGGCCCGTGGATGTCGATGCAGTTNCTGGCG
Source organism: Chloroflexota bacterium (assembly GCA_002717565.1). Lineage (GTDB taxonomy): Bacteria > Chloroflexota > Dehalococcoidia > Lucifugimonadales. The sequence continues at coordinate 7,690 of PBAZ01000015.1, read as the reverse complement.
TTGTGGATAATGTGATTGTCAATGGGAACGTGAATGTTCCGAACGTTATTGGGTCTTTTGAGAAGACTATNGAAGGCNTCCCGATGATGTCNGAAGTCNCTGGATGGAGNAATCAGCATAGNATTGCTTTGCGAAATGTCGGNCAAATAGATCCGGGNGATAGCTTTCAGTATATAGCTAACGAAGGGTATGCGGCTCTCGATGTAGCCTTGTCAGAAAAAACACCTGAAGAAGTCCTGACAGAAGTTAGGTCCTCTGGCCTGAGGGGGANGGGAGGGGCCTTCTTTAGTACAGGTACAAANTGGGGATTCTTGGTTCCATCTCCGGGGCCGGAGAAGTACATACTGTGCAACTGTGAGGAAGGTGATCCTGGTGCCTATAATGATAAAGGGATTCTCGAAGGTGATCCGAATACTGTCATTGAAGGTTTGCTTTTAGCTGGTTTCGCTACCGGAGCTTCCAACGGCATTATTTTCATCCGCCATGGCCATGATGGGCCAATAAGTCGTACTAAAGAGGCGATACGGCAGGCATATGAACTTGGGTTAGTTGGAAAGAATATTCTCGGTACTGATTATTCGTTTGATATTGAAGTGTCCCTCGTTGGGGAGTCTTACGTATCTGGCGAGGAAACTGCCCTGATGGAGGCAGTGGAGGGGAAGACTGCAAGGCCACGTTCCAGACCTCCATTTCCCGCTGCAGTTGGTGTTTGGGGCAAACCTAGCAATATAAACAATGTTAAAACACTATCCTACGTTCCTGAGATAGTTCGTAGGGGAGGTGAGTGGTTCAACGATATTGGGGTTAATCTTAGCAAAGGGACGGCGATTTTGTGCCTATCAGGGCATATAAATCGGCGTGGCATGTATGAAGTCGAACTCGGGATGACACTACAGGAAGTTATGGACGAAATAGGTGGCGGTGTACCCGGTGGGCGTCAAATAAAGATGCTGCAAACAGGTGGTCCTTTGGGGGGATTGCTTTCCGCCGATAAGATGGATACAGTCCTCGATTTCGAGGCGATGAGGGCCGCAGGTGCTATATTGGGCTCAGGTGGAATCATCTACGGAGATGACTCGACCTGTGCAGTAGATCTGACTCGATTGCTTATTGCTTTTTGCCAGTTTGAGTCTTGTGGAAAATGTTTCCCTTGCAGATTAGGTATGACTCATCTACTGGATATGATTGAACGTATTCGTGGTGGTGAAGGGCAGCAAGAAGATCTGGATTTGATGAGGCGGTATGGCGAAAGTATGCAAGCAGGATCCTTATGTGGGCATGGACAGCTTGGATTCAATCCAGTTCAGTCTGCCTTTCGCGACTTTATGGGTGATTTTCTAGTACATATCAATGAAAACAGATGTCCCACAGGAAGTTGTAGCCAATATGCTGCAAACCCAATGCGGACTCGACCTGGCCCTGAAGCGACTGCCTTTATAACTGACCCATACTTAAGGAATTGATCCCTAAGCACAGGCATCTTATGAAAAGGGGAAACATATGGCACCAGATATTACGCTGACTATCGACGGAGTCGAGGTCACAACGGAACGAGGCAAGACAGTTATCCAAGCAGCTATGGACGCTGGGATATATATACCTTATCTGTGTTACTACCCAACAATGAAACCGTATGGTGCGTGCCGTATGTGTGTAGTTCAAGTTGAGGGAAGGCCGGGTACTCCTGCTTCGTGCACCGAACCTGCTGCTCCGGGAATGGTTGTGACGACCAATTCGCCCTTGGTTAACGCACTTAGGCGTGGTGTAACGGAAATGTTGCTATCAGAGCATCCTCATGGATGTTTGACTTGCCATCGCGTTGAGTTGTGTGGACCTCAGGATGTTTGTCTGCGACATGTGTCGGTCAACGATCGATGTGTTATGTGTCCAAAGAACGAGCGCTGTGAACTGAAGGATACAGTGCGATATGTGGGAGTAGATATGGATTCTCCTCTTGCATACAACTACCGCAACTTACAGGTTGATGTTGGGGATCCTTTTTACGACCGTGACTATAACTTGTGTATAGCTTGCGCACGTTGTGTTCGCGCGTGCGACGAAATGCGTGGAGATAGTGCTATTACCATGATTGAGAGGTCAGGTACAGTATTGGTTGGCACCTCTTTCGGTACCTCTCTGCTAGAGAGCGGGTGTGAGTTCTGTGGGGCATGTATTGACGTATGCCCGGTTGGTGCTTTAGTAGAAACGGACAACAAATGGGAAAAAGCTCAATCCGTTGTAAGTTCTGTGTGCACTCTCTGCCCGGTGGGCTGTGAGATGGATATAGAAGTGGATTCAAGGGGACGGGCTATACGGTTTGTAGGTAAATCTGATGGCGTCAACGATGGCCAACTTTGCTATAAGGGTAAATTCAACACTGAGATGGTTAATAGTAGGAAACGATTGAAGAATCCTTTGGTTCGCCGGGAAGGGACGCTGCAAGATGCGAGTTGGGACGAAGCATTGGAGGCGATAAAATCCGGCTTTGCTCAGCATCGTGGAGAATCTTTTGGAGCCCTTGCTGGCAACTCAGTGACTAATGAGAGCCTGTATTTGCTGCAAAAATTCGCTCGTGTTGGCATGCATAGTAATAATGTCGATTACATAGCGAACCATAGATCAAAAGTGCTTGATGGTTTGGGTCGACTAATAGGTCAAAAAGGGGCCACTGGTTCCTACAAGGATGTAGGAAATTCTGAAGCAATACTGTTGGTAAGTAGCAATGTGACGGAAGAGCAAAATGTTGCTGCTGTTCCTGTGAAACGAGCGGTAAAAGCAGGATCTAAACTAGTTGTTATCGATAGTCGGGAAGTGGAGATGACACGGTACGCTGATATTTGGTTGCGCCCCCTGCCTGGGACTGAGATGGTCATAGTTGCGGCTATGTTAAGGGTAATTTCTGATGAATCTTGGGAGAATCACGGATTTCTCAACGACAATTGTGAAGGTTTGATTGAATATAAGAATAGCCTGTGGGCATTCGATTTGAAAAAAGTATCGAAGATAGCGGGGGTTTCCGAAGACGATATACGCCGTGCAGCGCGTGCGGTTGCTACTCAGGGTAAAACGTCCATATTGTATGCCCTAGATAATATGGGAATACAGAGTCAAGACGAAATGGTACAGGCTCTGATTAACCTTGCGATGGTTACTGGCAGCCTTGGTTCTAATGAGGGAGGTGTCTTTCCTTTGCTAGCTGGCGCTAACCAGCAGGGAGCCAGCGATTTAGGGTGCACACCAGACACATTGCCTGGTAGCACGACTCTGGAGAATATCAGCCATAACACATTACTTGAGGGGCTTTGGGGAACAAAACTTCCGGATGCCTCCGGGTTGGGTACCATACGGATGATTGATTCTGCAATGACTGGGGAAATCAAGTCTATGATGATCGTAGGTTATGATGACTCCCTTGTGAACGGGGACATTCCAAATGCTTTGCAATCTTTAGCTCAATTAGATTTCTTGGTGGTTCAGGACGTGCATCCAAGTGAAATTAGCGATTTGGCAGATGTAGTTCTGCCATCAGTCCCGTTCACTGAGGATATCGGGACGGTCACTACGCAGGATCGGCGTGTGCAGGTTGTAACTCCGGCGATCGCTCCCCGGGGCGATTGTTTAGCCGATTGGCAGATCATTTCGCTAATAGCTGGAGTATTGGACTTCGGGGATCAATTCAATTATGAGAATAGTGGCCAAGTATTTGGTGAAATTCAGCATGTGGTCTCTAGTTACGCGGGAATTAATTATGGATCACTTAGCATTGGACAGAGTGTTCAATGGCCTAGTGATGGAGAAGGAAATGGCACCTCCACGCTATATGCCGATGGATTTCCATCGGGACTACTAGTTCTTCAAGCGATGGAATTAGGGACAACATTGACTGTTGACGTTTCCGAACAATACCCATTGATTATGGTGCCAGGTAGGGTTCTATATCAGGATGACCGTGAATCGGAACTGACGAAACAAGGACTCAATAATGTGTTGCATAGAAAAGAAATAGTAGAAATTCATCCTGATGATGCGATGACTTACAAGGTTCAACAGGGAGATGAGATAGAACTTAGCGATGCTCAGGGATGGACCAGACGGTTTTCAGTGAGTGTCTCTGAGTCAATTGTTCCTGGTACTGTATCAGTGACCACGCTGTTTGGGGAGATGGCAACGCAACTTCAGAGTAGTAAAGATCCAATCAAAATGCTTCGGGCACCTCGTTTGAACATCTCACCCGTCCGTTTGGATCCTGCAGTCGTAGCAGTCAGTTGATTTTGATCAGGTTCAGGATCTAAATCAATTACGTGGCAGTGGTGCGATAGAACAATAGGTTGGTACTGCCATAATTCCGAATGTCGGTGAGTTCCAGATGGCTGAGGTTTGAGGGATTGGCTTCCTTTGATGATTGCTGAATGGCCACTATAGTTGTCTTCGTCCTCTGGTAGAGACCGTCTAGTGCTTCCATAGTGCTTAGAACCAAGCCTTTATATTGTGGGGGGGAAATGAGGATCAGATCATAGGCTTGATCCGTGCTGCGATTTAGGAAGGTGAGCACATTTTGTTGCACAACAGTGGACTGGGACTCCATATTGGTGGATTGTATATTTTTCCGGGTGACTGAAATTACTTTTTTATCGAGCTCGATGAATGTGCAGTGGCGCGCCCCTCTACTTAGTGCCTCGATACCTAGTTGACCGGTTCCAGCGAATAAATCTAACACTACTGCGTCCATTAAATGTGGGGTCAAGATGTCAAACAAGGATGCCTTGACTCTACTGGTCATCGGTCTGACTCCAGTGACATTGTGTGGTAGAAGGATTTTCTTGCCCTTTGCTGTTCCTGCGATTACTTGCATATTCTACCGAAGCCCTTTAGAGGGTTGCTGAAGATTTGGATCCGTACCTGTTGCATTATATCGTCAAAAGCTGTTGGATTCACATAGGGATTTGCCTATTTGTTTCATGTACAATCAGTGGGACTTTTTCTTTTCGGATTGACTATGGTAACAATGTATTCCCAGTACCGCCAAATGAAGGAAGCACATCAGGACGCTATCCTGCTTTTTCGTCTGGGTGATTTTTACGAAACTTTTGAAGATGATGCCGCCCTCGCGTCAAGGATTTTGAACATTACGCTGACGTCTCGTTCGATGGGTAAGGGTTTATCAGTCCCCATGGCAGGTATACCCGTTCATACTCTGGAAAATTACTTGGGGAAGCTACTTCAGGCTGGCTACAAAGTAGCCCTGTGTGAGCAGGTTAGTGAACCTGGTAATGGTTTGGTGGATCGTGAAGTGGTTCAATTGCTGACTCCAGGTATGTCTCCAGAATTTTCCCTGCAAAGCGAGGACATGAATAGCTACATTGCAGTACTCGTTAGACAGGGTGTTCAAATAGGGATTGCGTATGGAGATGTATCTACTGGGGAATTTGCAGCTACGCAACTCGAAGAAGGAGAATTTCTTTCGGAGATCCAACGAATCAACCCAATAGAGATTGTCATAGACGAGGCTGAGAATACCTCAGAAATACCTGGATCCCACGTGGTCAAGCTGTCATCGGGTGTTTTTCAGCGTTCAGTGGCTTATGATGCCCTGATGCAGCATTTTGGCATCAAGAGTCTGCAACCTTATGGGATTGACCGGCAGCCTCTTGGAGTTACCGCCGCTGGGGTGCTTATCCAATACGTTAACACGATTGATAAGAGGCGTAGTAGCTCGCTCAAGTCCCTTCGATCGTATAACAGTGGTCAGACAATGAGGATTGATCATCAGACTAGAAAGAATCTGGAACTTTTCGATGACCGTTTTTCTCGACAGGACAAATTTTCTTTATATGGGATATTGAATCAGACATATACTCCTATGGGTGCTCGGTTGTTACGTTCTTGGATAGGTAGCCCTGATCGTAATATAGATAGAATTCAAAGTCGTCTAGATTGTGTTGAGACATTTTGTTGTGATCAGGAGCGCAGGCAGTCTCTTCGATCCGCACTAAAAGGAATTAGGGATCTGGAACGTCTCCTTAATCGGCTCAGTACAACGTTTGTTACTCCAGTGCACCTTATTAATCTCAAGGATGGCTTAAAGAGGATCCCTCAGATTAAGCGGCAGCTTGAGGGTATAGGTGTTCCTCATGTTCAAGAGCTGAATAGTAATCTGGATCCATGTCTGGAAGTCACTGAGATCCTTGATGAATCCATCGTACAAGATGACCCGTCATCTGCAGGTTCAGGCAATGCGATTAAACAAGGATTTTCTGAGGATCTAGATCGACTTAAGCAAGGCCTGCAAGATGCACGTATTTTTATCGCACAAATCGAAACTGCGGAGCGAGAGAGGACCGGGATTAAGTCCCTCAAAGTTCGTTATAACAAAGTATTTGGATATTTCATTGAGGTTACTTCTGCTCACGTTCAGCACGTCCCGGATAACTATATTCGAAGACAAACTCTGGTTAACTCGGAACGATTCGTTACAGATGAATTGAAGCGACACGAGAGTGTAGTTCTAGAGGCTGCATCGGAAATAGAGCGATTAGAGACAGAAATTTTTGAAACGATTAGGGCTGCGGTGATCCGTCACTCGGAACAGATCATTAATACAGCTAAGGCGATTGGTGAGGTAGATGCTATTGTTTCACTCGCAGAGGTTGCTGTCAGGAATTCATACGTACGTCCAACTCTGAGCGATCAACGTGAAATTCGCCTAGTTAATAGTCGACACCCATTAGTAGAGAGCACAGTTCTCAAAGGTAACTTTGTGGGCAACGATTTGGATTTGGATGCAGCTGCCCAGCAACTTGCAATCGTGACAGGTCCGAACATGTCAGGAAAATCCACCTTCATCCGTCAGGTTGCAGTTATTGTTTTGATGGCCCAGATTGGTAGTTTTGTTCCCGCCGACAGTGCAGTTCTGGGAATTGTTGACGCAATATTTACTCGCGTAGGATTGCATGATGATTTAGCTTTGGGGCAATCGACTTTCATGGTTGAGATGATTGAAACCGCCAGTATATTGAACAGTGCGACTCCGAACTCACTGATAGTACTGGACGAGATAGGTCGTGGCACTAGTACGTATGACGGCTTGGCCATAGCTCAGGCAGTAGCAGAGTATATTCATGAAGCCTCCCATTTAGGTGCAATTACTCTTTTTGCTACGCATTATCATGAGATGACAACTCTAGCGCAAAGATTGCGCAGAGTTGTGAATTTATGCGTGGCGGTTGTCGAAGAAAATGAGGAGGTCGTTTTCTTGCATAAAATAAAACCAGGGACTGCGGATCGGAGTTACGGAGTGAATGTCGCGCAACTCGCGGGGATTCCCGATTTGGTTATTGAAAGAGCGAAGTGGCTTTTACGAGAACTGGAGGCCGAGGGACAACGAGAGAACTTACAGGCTATGCAAGGGACACTGTTCGATATTAATCAGTCGGACGATGCAATTGCTAAGAGTGTAAAGATCTCAGATGAGGTCATTGTTTTAGATGATATTAAGGAGCAAATAATGTCGCTCGATGTGGATACTATGCAACCTATTGAGGCGTTGAATTTTCTTCATTCGCTGAACATGAAGTTGCATTCAGCTGTAAACAAGAGTTATGAAAGGGCGGACTTGTAAGACTTTATGAACATATTCTTTGATGTTGACTATACCCTAATTTCATCAACCGGGAGTTTGCGTCCTGGGGTT
>PBAZ01000014.1 GCA_002717565.1 Chloroflexota bacterium | reverse complement strand
GTATGACTGCAGAAATGATCCGAGGTTTAGTAGTTCTGAAACCTCGGCTGTTCTAGGCTGTAGATCAGAGCCGTGGCGTCCATAACGAAGAGGTAGATTGATGTTTTCCAGAGTAGTCAATTTCGGCAGCAACTTTGCATTTGCGAAGACCAACCCAATGCGCTTGTTGCGGATTTGAGCCAATTGCGATTCAGAGGTCATGTCTACTAATTGTCCGTCAAATCTATAACTTCCTGAATTCGGCGTATCTAGNCANCCCAATATGTTTAGCAACATCGATTTTCCAGAACCTGANCGACCNGTTAAAGCCACTATTTCTCCAGGGCGTATATGAAGTGATATATCCTCCAGAACGTCTTGACGCCCGTTATCGCCCNTGTATGTTTTGCAAATTCCGTTGAGCTCAATCATGAATTTTCATTCATACCTTTGGGATATCGAATTGATCTAATTGGCAACGACTTTGAGATTNTCATTCTCTGTGGNNCTGGACGATTCAAGNNAGGTTCCTATTACCTNATCACCTTCACTAAGTCCATCGATGATTTCTATCCANTAGTCGTCGCTATTGCCAGTGGTTATCGGATGTNCGGGTATTTCNGANCCATCATCCAAGAGNGTGACCGTGGGNAGAACAAGAGATCCNGTGACCGTATGAAGCGGGATACGCAATATATTTCTGCTTTCTGCAACGATGATGTCGACCGTAGCGGAAAGGCCCTCTAGTNTGTAGGCTTGANTCAGTAAANTATTAGCTACGGATTCACCTTGTTCCAGTGTAATAGAANCAGGATAGAACACCTCATNNCCTTCTATAANTGGCGTTCGTGATATGTGTACTATTTCCCCGCCAACTTGATGNTGTGGGAGTGCATCCANTGTAATNAGNCATTTGGCNTTTAGGTCGATTGCCACGGCCTTATGTTCTGGAACAANTCCGCGCAGTTGGATNCCTGAATTATCTGCCAATTCGATAACCACTTGGTGTGCCNNGGCATGTGCATTCTCAGTNATATGGATGTTGCGAACCACTCCATCATGAGGGGCGGTTATTCGAATAACAGCAGCCTTNGCCTTTTTAAGCGCNGTCTGAGCCTCGGACAACTCTGCTTGTTTCAGNGCCAGTAACTCCTCGTCATGAGATGANATTAATGCGGCAACTTGTGCATCNANCTCAGANAAAGCGTNTGTAGCCATTTCTACCTCATGANAAGACGATCCNAACAATTCCAGAAGTTCCTCTTCTGAGTACTGGGATTTGGTAATCGCGACCATCCTTTCCCAAGTTGCTAAAGCTTCGTCTCTTTGGTGNCTNAGAACCGATAGNCGCGCCCGAGTATGATCAAGCTCATTGATGTTTGGGAATGATACNGTAGCCAGCATTTCGTCGTAATCTTGTTGTANAGCTTTGAGTGATAGTTGNAGTGACAAATACTCCAATTCTGCAGATGCTAGCGCCNCTTCNGAGGGGTTTAGTAGGGCATCAAGAGCAAGCTCTGCATTCCTCAAGGAAGCGACGAGTTCCTTCTTTTTAAGCAGCGTATTAGCCATAGCTTCCGCGCTANTCCAGTCNGAGCTNAGAATNGTATGCAGCNCCTGCGNCTCNGNAAGTATTNCNGTCTCTAANTGCTGNCGGATGTTGTGGACGCGGTATTCTGCAGTGGCGATGGTTAACTCAGCGGCTGCTAATGAATGGTCGTCTAGCTCAACAAGGGTCGTGCCTTTCNGTACCATTTCACCCTCACTGACNTGTACTTTTGAGATGACTCCTTGNACCCCGAAGCTCAGGAAAGAGCTATCCTGAAAGGATGTAATCCCCCTTATTTGCGNTGTATCGACAACGTCACCTATTTCCACAGATACGATTCTTTCTTGGGACGCCATGTCNACGGAGTTNTCATCATTTCCAAATAGGCTGTAGATACCGAAAATCACCCCTACGATGACTCCCGTTGCGATTATTACCGCGAGTATTCTTGTTATATATGCCCGGCTATCACTTTGAATTGGCTGAATCATGTGGTCCTCCAGCGACTCGGTAAAGATCGTACCCCATTNTGGGTGGTAGACTGACGCCTACTTTNNTTGTGCTAGCTAGAACATTATTNACAATTCCGAGNATGNATTCTTCTCATTCGTTCATTTTGCATTGATANAATTCTACACAAAATTTCATAGAGATGCCTTGCGTTAGTGTAGCGAGTATNTTGGGGCTTTTGGAGGATTTGTGAAATACATGATTATCCCGGCGAGGACCCAGGATGCAGCGAAACATATGAATGCTAAGTCATAGTTTCCTGTTTGGTCCCACANCCAACCTGCCACCGCGGGGCTTAAGAAGCCCATGAANGTTANCGGGGGTGTAATTGCACCGCGGATTGCTCCTGAGTTTTGACGACCAAAAAANGATGCCCAAGCGACATTCATAATGGTAGGGAAGCCCCCCATNGTGATCCCATGTGCGATCGCATAAAGATANAGTCCNGGCATTCCATGGGATACCACNAGTATCAGNATNGACAGCCCAGAGGTTATCCCACAAGCGGATATGAGTAGTCGAAGGCTGTACTTTTCGGTCCAATATCCCCAGGGGAGTTTAGCTATCATNGCGAAGAAAGCCACNGTNGTAGCAAGACTGGTCGCGTCTATAAGTCCGTANCCCTTATCTTGAATGTACGCTACCTGATGCATAATCACTGGCATAAGACCAATTANCCCGAACATNTTAACACTNANCAACAGCCANAANGATTTTGTTCTAATAGCCTCGCGGAGTGTCCANGGATATTCAATGNTGCGTGNTCCCAAATCTTCTGGGTTGCGGATGCTACTGTTAAGATTGTNGCGNCTAGCATGTTCTCCGTCAGGTAGTAATCCAGAATCTTCTGGGCTTCTCCGTACGAATATCATCGCTGGAAGCGTGAGGANTACCAGAATCGTANCACCNAGAGCTACCCATGCTGTNCGCCATCCTAGTGTTCCTACTAACCATCCTGCCCAGGGGGCGATGATCACACCACCGGCGGATATGCCCATAGTACCAATTGCCATTGCTCTGCCGCGGTGGCGGATGAACCATTTTGCCACAAGTGCTGGTTCAACTACGTGNCCTCCCATNATGGTGCTCGCAAGACCAAAAAGNATTCCGTATATGAGGTAAAATTGCCAGATACTGTTGACCGTCGATGTTGCAATGAGTGTNAAGCCAGCNNCAATACTTCCTATTGTCATGAGNAGGCGTGCACCGTGCTTTTTATCNACCAGAAATCCCATGAAGGGGATGATNGGTAGTGATATTAACCGGAACACAGTTATAGAGGAAAAAGTAGCACGNGAAACATTCAGNGCATGGCTCATGGGGATAATGAAAAACGCTAGTCCATATCCTGTGAGTCCGGCGCTGATCATGCTACTGAGAAACGTAACCGCTACTATGACCCAGCCATAATAAAACNTTCGTTTAGGTTCCTTGTTCATTGTTGGTANCAAGGGGNAAACCTGTTCACTGGATTTGTTACCNGCAGNGAAACCTGCTGNAATTTTGCATTNGCTGTTTACTNGTATATCTTGCCTGGAAAAGGGTAAGTACTCAGCTAACGTTTNTAGTCTGATACGTTCCGTAACATAGTATACTANGTATTCGAGGATCNATCTCGTACCCGTGNACTTTGGTTGCGGTGTTAGNGAAATTATCNCAGGAAGNGACGAAAGAGAGGCGGTAGATGAAGTCCANTTTAAGGCCAANAATAGTTCTATGGGTGATTACGTTTGCACTTATATTNGGNGCTGTTGGCTGTACCGCTGAGATTGAAGATGGGGCATCAAATTCTTCTAATGTNNCGGTNANCATGNAGCCGAATGACCAAGCTCCGAGCGCAANCTCTAGTGGCCCTGNATTAGCAATCGGCTCGGATGAAGCTGCTGCGCATAGCAGGCACTCAGAATTGGCTGGCATGGTGGCGTCGGACACACAAGATCGGGGTATATGGGTAACAGGGAGCGGCNTTTTCGAAGTAGAACCNGACATGGCNGTNCTGAGANTGGGGGTCAGTGTTTTGGCTGAAACAATAGCGTTAGCTCAAGAACGTGCAGNCCGAGANATGTCTAAGGCACAGGAGGCGGCTTTTGAGGGCGGAGTTGCNCNTAAGGACATCCAAACCGTCGGTTATTCTATCCGACCTGAATACCACTACGAGGATGTAAANATTGGTTCTACTCGGAAGACAAAGAGAGTCTTAGATGGATANAGAGTTACAAACAATATAGTCGTTAAATTGCGTGAGATGGGGCGTGAGGGTGCGATTATTGATTCGATAGTTGAAGCTGGAGNAGATTCTATANCGGTAGATGATATTTCCTTCGTACTTGATGATGCGGTTGAGGCGCNGGTTGTAGCAAGGGAAAGGGCCGTGNTTGATGCTACCAATAGGGCAACCCAAATCGCTGATTCAATTGGAGTTGAGATAGGGCGTCCCATATACGTGCGGGAATTATCTGCAACATCGTATCAAAATCCGATGCAGGAGATGTATGGGGTTGCTAGAGCATATGAGGATTCAACTGTGAATACTCCGATTGCAGGCGGAGTTTTGGACATAACTGTAACAATTAGCGCGGTATTCTCAATTGAGCATTAAATATGATTCTTGCTTGGGCTTGCTACNGCCCTTGAAAGGCAGTACATGAAAATAGCTGTGTTGGATGATTATCAAGGGGTCTCCCTGGATTANGGGGATTGGACCGGAATCCAGAATCATGCGGAAATAGTTATATTTAGACACAATATTGGAGAGCCAAGTGAACTTATTCGGGAATTGCAGGAATTTGACGTTGTGGTGGCGATGCGGGAAAGGACACCATTTCCAGAGTCAATTTTACGNGCACTTCCTTCTTTGAAGCTCTTGGTTACCACGGGGAGTCGTAACCGGTCAATCGATCTAGAAGCAGCTGCAACNCTNGGAATAATGGTTTGNGGAACCGATAGTCCNGCTGGTGGGACGGTTGAATTGACTTGGGGACTTATTTTATCGCTAGTCCGATCCATCCACACCCANGATGCTGCCCTTCGATCNGGTTTTTGGCAATTGCATATAGGTAGTGAATTGAGAGGNAAATCGTTGGGTGTATTGGGCCTTGGNCGTATTGGGTCTGCCGTAGCGACTATNGGNAAGGCATTTGGCATGGAAGTAATTGCCTGGAGCGAAAATCTTAGTCCANAAATGGCANNCAGTCAGCAGGTCGAATTAGTTAGCAAANCTCAGTTATTTCAATTGTCAGANGTCCTNACGGTTCACTTGNTGCTGAGTGATAGGACTCGCGGGTTAGTGGGNAAGGACGAACTAGCGCTNATGCGAAACACGNCCTACTTGATTAATACATCTCGAGGNCCGATTGTTGATGAGACATCNCTAATCCGTGCCTTGCAAACNCGATCTATCGCAGGTGCCGCAGTCGATGTGTTTGATAAGGAACCATTGCCTNCNGATCATCCGTTTAGAGGAATAGATAATCTGCTNCTGAGNCCGCATATGGGATATGTGACTACGGAAGCATATACAGTATTTTATCCCCAAGTAGTTGAGGACATAGAGGGCTTTTTGAGAGGGAGTCCAGTCCGGATNCTTAATGGCAACAACTAAGGATATAGCCGGATNANCTTNCGAGACAGTGTTGCNGTTGGTGAGATGAGATATTAANTTAGGGAGNCGACTTGTCATGAACTGGAATACNATNNTCGTATACGGTGCACNTTGGTGTGGCGATTGCCATAGATCAAGGCGCCTATTGGAACTGCATGAAGTACCTTTNCAATGGATTGATATTGATGAGCAACCTGAATATCAAGAAGTAGTGCGGAAGTATAATTCCGGGAAACAAATCATNCCGACTATAGTCTTTGATGATGGAAGCTTTTTAAGCGAACCAACAGACGCCCAATTGAAAGCGAAACTAGGTATATAGAAGCCAGTTATGGCAGTACCTTCGGTCTTACTCCGAGTTCTATTTCTACGGATGTTTCATTTCCCCTATTGTCAATAATTTGGAGTGAGATTACATCTCCGGGCTGGGTTAGACGCACTAAGTACGAGATCAGGTCGTCCATGCCTATGACCGGCTGGTCGTTTATTGAGACTATGATGCTACCNCCNTCTGGAAATTGCTTGTTAGCATANTCATCGGGACTTGCGCTCGGGAGTAGTCCAGCTTTCTCAGCGGGACTAGGTTCAACAATCTGATGTACGTATACCCCTTGTGTAATCGCTGGTAACCCNAATTGCTCTGCATGACGTGGTGTTAGGTTTATCCCNGTGATTCCGAGCCAACCATATTCATATTCTTGGTCAGNTATAAGACCAGGAATTACTCGCTTTGCTATGTTTATGGGGACAGCAAATCCNATTCCTGAATTGGCACCCGTTCCCGAGCTGATTATTTGGGTGTTAATTCCNACTACTTCTCCAATTCGGTTGAGCAANGGCCCGCCAGAGTTNCCTGGGTTGATAGGNGCGTCGGTTTGGATGACGTCTGGTATNGAAAATTGCGTAGTGCCACTTGGNCGCGTCCGACCTATAGCACTGATGATNCCTGAAGTCATGGTATGTTTTTGCCGGAAGGGATGGCCAATGGCNAAAGCAAAATCGCCTACCTGTACAGAATCATCATCCCCAAGTTTAACCGGCAACANCGGAGTGNCTGTAGGATNCACGTTCAAAACTGCTAAGTCTGAAAATGGATCTTCACCTACTACTGTAGCANCTAGCTGATTTCCATTCCAGAAGGTTACTACCACTTCTTGTGCTCCAGCTACNACGTGGTAATTGGTGACTATATGACCGTCAAGGTCCCAGACGAATCCAGATCCTTCNCCCTGACTCGGTGTCATCCAATCAGAACCACCGNCAGATGTGCCTATTGCGAGGATATGAACGACTGATGGTGTAACTTCTGTGTAAATACTGCGCATGACTNACTCATGTGCCTTNACGATATCAATAGCNNTATGAGCTTGACTGGCTTCAGNGGCGGCATCNATGANCGGGTCTGACGGAGGAGTAGTGTCAATAAGGGCNTCAGCATCTGCTGCTACCTCAGTGTTCAGAGTTGAANTGATTGGTGTATTGGTATCGTCGAGTTGATCAGTACATGCCCCATTNAGCANCAGAATCAACAGACATGTAGCAGAAACCAATAGTCTCATTTTATCCCTTTCCGAATNCGAAGTTCACGTGTATTAGTGCCAATTTATTTGGATGCCCTTTAGGTTAAAGTATATACCTATCAAATGAAGAAAGTTCGAAGAACTCATGGAATTACGCAGAAAATCGCTGNATCAGCGANGTGTCGCGNTGGTCATTGAATAATATACTTAAGAGAGAGNANGNTGATANCGGCTTTCGCTTTTCGGGAGGATTCTTAGCATATGGTACNTAGAACTCAGGTAGTTTGATTATGATCGACGGCGTTTTTTTGGGGCTGATTCAGGGTGTGTTTGAATGGTTACCCGTAAGTTCTGANGGAGTTTTGGTGGCATTTATGTCAGTGGTTTCAGAACTTTCNGCTCAAGACGCTATTCGATTTGCTCTGTGGTTGCACTTAGGGACCTGCATTTCTGCAGTAATAGTTTTTCGCTCGCGGATATATTCCCTTCTAGTGCAAATGTGGGAGACAAAGACTACAACCTCCACTCCTGAGGCTCGATTTCTTACTATATCTACGATTACAAGTTTTTTTGTTGGTGGTCTCATATTGTTGACCATTGACATGCTTTTAGAGCGAGCGGGTGTGGTGGTCATCGTTGCGGTTGGGGCATGTATGGTGCTGACCGGTATTCTCCAGCTTAGGCGTCGNGNAGGNAGTCGGAAGGAGATCNNTGATCTTACAGTAGGNGATGCTTTGTGGGGNGGATTGGCTCAAGGNCTCGCTGTCGTTCCAGGATTTAGCAGATCAGGGTTTACGGTGGCAACATTGGTTTGGAGGGGNTATGGATTTANGGACTGCCTTGAACTTAGTATATTGATGAGTATACCTGCTAGCTTGGGCGCAGGCTTGGTTGGCGGACTGACATCTAGCGTAGGATTTNAATGGNCTATGTTAGNGGCGACNGTCNTAGCGGCAGCAACCGGGTTACTGACGATTCGCGTCCTTTTGGNGTTTTCAGAGCGTTTTAGCNTGGGCNTTTTAGTTATGCTNAGTGGAGCAGCGATGCTTTTAGCAGGACTCNTGTAAATGGNCCGACANNTGCAGCTAGGTACATTATCTATATCGCGGTCATGATTTCCGATATGTGGAAGTATTGATTCAGTACGTAGAAATGAATNCCAGGCACTCCGTTGGCTTTTAATTCTTTGGCCTGAGCGATAGTATGTTCTATGCCTAATCTGTGGGTGGCAGCAGGATTCCCTTCGGTTTTCAATAACTCTTGCATCAGGTATGGCGGTATTTTGGCTCCGCACATAGAGGTGATTCTCTGAATTTGATTGACATCTAAAATAGGCATTAACCCTGGGATAATGGGCACAGTGATTGCTGCATCTCGGCAAGCCTCAACAAATTTAAAGTAATCATTATTGTCGTAAAAAAGCTGGGTGATAATTGCGTCGGCGCCAGCCTCAACTTTTTGCTTCAGATAGCGGATGTCCGATTGTAGGCTGGGAGCTTCAATATGAGTTTCAGGGTATCCTGCAACTGCGATTGAGAATGCGTTGCTTTCNGCTATGTGATGAACTAGATCCTCGGCATGTTGAAACTCGCTAGCAGCGTTCATGAACTCAGGCTCTTCTTTGGGTGGATCACCCCTCAGGGCGACAATGCTGTGCGATATCATTTGCNAGCAGCATGTTCATTGTGTCGTTAATNTGATCTGNGGTTGCTCCTACGCANGTCAAATGATGCGCGACATCAATATCTANGGTCTTTTTGATNTAGGATGCAATCTCAAGNGTATTGGTTTGGGTGGAGCCCATAGCGCCGTANGTCACAGTTATGAAANTTGGATTCAAATTGNCCAGATGCGGCAATCTAGCCTTAAGCGTTTTGATTCCNTGATCGGTACGAGGNGGAAACAGTTCGAAGGATATTATGGTTTTGTTAGGTTTGTATGATTTGAACAGCATTCGATACCCGAAGGTGTTAGTCTTGTTTGTCTAAGGTCTATTAATTGTAAGGAGTGCGACTGTGATTGGCAAGGTTTGGAAAGACCTGTAAGTNCGTGCGGACNTNNAGNTCTGCGTGCGTGTTNGCTGCAGNTTAATAGAGGATTGNGTTTTACTGTAATCAANATGTAGGAATCTGGCATTAAATGGTACTGGGCTCAGGGAGCATTGAGAGGATTGTATATGAANNTCGTTTGGATAGTAGCGGACACTTTCAGACGAGATCACATCGGGGCTTANGGCAATNACACAATTCATACCCCTGCTTTGGATGCAATGGCTGCTAACGCAGTCCGCTTCGATCGACATTATGCAGCNTCATTCCCAACGATGCCTGCTCGGGCCGATCATGCAACTGGCCTTTGGACNATGTCCTTCATGGGCTGGGAAAAACTGCCAGNTAATGTCACCACTCTCGCTGAAATTCTCANTGAGGCTGGGTTTCACACTGCNGCTTCAGTTGACACGCCGTTTTATCTCACAGATGGNATGAACTATGACAGNGGATTCAGATCGTTTTTGTGGAATGATGCATGGAGTCGCTTGGGAGCCNTGTCTGNTNGGGGACNTGATGGGNCTGGTACNTTNCACANCANCCGTGACTGGAGATATGAAGCCGATCTCANNGCAGTGGATATTGGANCTACGGAGAATCATCGCCCATTCCANGCCCCTAGGACATTCGCGAANGCTATTGANTGGCTGAGTNTTCATGCGGATGAAGATTTCTTCCTATACATTGATACCTGGGATCCTCATGAGCCGTGGGACGCGCCACGGCACTATACCGATCTCTACTGGCCCAACTATACCGGAGAGCTTATTCATCCGTTGTACGGGAATTGGCACGATGTTCCTGGTTATACTCACGAGAANGTCGNTATGGGGCACGCTACTTACTGTGGAGAAGTTACAATGGTTGACACTTGGATCGGTTTCCTTTTGAACATGATCGACCATAAAGGGATTACCGATAATACAGNAGTGATATT
Source organism: Chloroflexota bacterium (assembly GCA_002717565.1). Lineage (GTDB taxonomy): Bacteria > Chloroflexota > Dehalococcoidia > Lucifugimonadales. The sequence goes on along the minus strand of PBAZ01000014.1, from coordinate 44,691 downwards.
TACCTCTGATCATGGATTCTACTTTGGGGAGCATGGCGGATTATTTGGTAAAATGAATTCAAACCGTAGGGCTGACGGCACATTGAGNCCATATGATAGCCCTGANNCGAAGTGGGCNCATTCACCACTCTANGAAGAGGTCGTAGGTATCCCGTTACTTGTGCAAGTTCCAGGTGTGGCCTCAGGATCCTATCAGGGACTGACCAGTGCAGTCGATGTGATGCCTACCGTGGTTCAGTTGGCAGGTTTAGAGATTCCACTCAAGGTTGATGGACACTCNCTCGTTCCTGCTTTGCANGATAAGACTACCTCTGGTCGTTCATTTGTCATTAGTGGCCTGTCNTTCGCAGACANAGGAGACTCTGTGCGAAGCGTGGATAGCTTCCCGAGGGTGCTCGAGGANCCNCCGGTGACGACTGTTACCACTGATGCGTGGTCTCTTCTTTACAGTAGCATGTGTGGTGCATCTGAATTATTCAATCTGGAATCTGATCCNACACAACAATTGAATGTTATCCGCACACATCAGTCGANAGCAAGAGAGCTTCACCAGTGTCTGTTGAAATTTATGGATGATANNGGCGTTGCAAGGGATGCGATTACTGTGCGTCANAATTTGTGCATTTAGATTCGATCAGCTTAGTCNTAGTAAGAANGGCTGATATNNTTTGCTAATATACAGCAAAGGATTGGACCCAANAAAACGAGTTAATAACTCCTAAGTAANATAGCTGTTGTCTGCTAGTCGGTGTCTCTGGTACTATTTAGCCGCGTCTAACACCTCGGATCATGATAAGGATGTGCATATGGAAATCATACCTGGAGTTCATCAGGTGGATGATGTCACTGGTAGCAATGTGGTGCTGATTGTTGGTGACGAAATGACCTTAATTGACACGGGCGTTGGGGGAAACGGCGAGGCAATTATTTCGTACATTAAGAAAATNGGGAAGGACCCTNTAGNCCTCAAAAGGATTTTGCTGACGCANTTTCACTATGATCATTCAGGAAGCGCTCAAGAATTGCATGAAGCTACGGGGGCGAGGATCGTAACTCATCGTTCCGAAACCGAATCATCATACAGTGGTAAAATTTTGCTTCGGAAGGGNAATGAAGGTCAGGATCCCCCTACATGGTACAAGTGGGCCAGAGGATTCGGTAGTAGGCGNGTGACNAAAGAGACNTATCCTGANACTGAGGTGCACGATATTGTGGAGCAGGGAGATATTTTACCGGCCCTAGGGGGAATNAGAATCATGCATACCCCCGGCCATACCCCCGGCAGCATTTGCCCNTTCTTNGAGAGCCCCTCAGTTTTGTTTCTTGGGGACTCTGTCCTAAATAACATTGATCGGCTNAGTCGTCCACTCACTTGGGATGCAAAGAATAGGAGTCAATTGGATCTATCTCTTCGGTCACTTAGAGATCTAACTGCCGATACTGCGTCCTTTGGCCACGGNCCTGTATTGGAATCTGATGTGATGCCCCGGATTAGAAAAATGACTGATCGCCCTTATGACGTGCCGACTTGGCGTATNGTTATGAAAAATTGGAGAACACTAGTCCGATTTCAAGAAAGTACTCGTCGCTCTGGTAATTGGCAAGGTGGTCCNCGGTGAAATCTGACACTATATCGCGTTAAATATTTAGTCCATCGTTCGGATTATTTTGCTATGGTGTGCTGGTGGNGTTTNGCAATTCNCTAGATANCAACATANTTGAAGANTACGNCCCCAATTTTTAAGGATGNCAGAATTGATCTTACGATTTTGGGGGAGAAACCTTTACTAAATGGATAAGGAGGGTGCGTGTGCGGCTCGTAGAACAAGATCCTGCGATTGCTCATATCATAAGAAATGAGGAACTCAGGCAAGATAGAAATATAGTTCTGATAGCATCTGAGAATTACACTAGTCCTGCGGTTATGGAAGCCGTTGGCTCTGTTTTGACCAATAAATATGCTGAGGGATATCCAGGTGCAAGATATTACGGTGGCTGTGAAAATGTTGACGAAGCCGAACAACTAGCAATTGACCGGGCAAAAGAGCTGTTCAATGCTGAGTATGCAAACGTACAGCCTCATAGCGGTGCTCAGGCTAACATGGCAGCATACTTCAGTCTATTGGAGACCGGGGACACGGTGATGGGAATGCGTCTTGATCAAGGTGGTCATCTAACCCATGGAAGCCCAGTTAATTTCTCTGGTAAGTTGTATAACTTCGTTTCTTACGGAGTGGATCGGGAGTCAGAGGTTATAGATTATGAGGAGGTTGCGAAGCTTGCGGAAGAGTATCGTCCCAAGATAATAGTTGCAGGCTACACTGCCTACCCGAGGGCCATTGATTTTGGTAAATTTCGGCAAATAGCAGATCAGGTTGGAGCATCATTAATGGTGGATATGTCCCATATATCTGGCTTGATTGCTGCTGGAGTACATCCAAATGGTCTCCCACATGCAGATGTAGTTACTTCTACTACACATAAAACCCTTAGAGGTCCTAGGGGAGCCTTTGTACTTGCTAAAGAGTCACTAGCAAAAAAAATTGATAGGGCTGTTTTCCCGGTGACTCAAGGAGGGCCTATGATGCACGTTATTGCTGGAAAGGCAGTAGCGTTTGGGGAGGCTGCGCAGCCAAAATTTCGGCAATATCAACAGCAGATTGTGGAGAATGCTAGAGCTCTGGCTAATCAACTTGAATTGGGCGGTCTACGGGTCGTCTCTGGTGGCACTGATACACACCTGATGCTTGTTGATTTGAATCCAATCGGTATAACTGGGCAAGAGGCAGAGCAGGTATTGGAATCAGTGCATATTACGGTCAATAAGAATGCAATACCCTTTGACCCCCAACCACCGAGGGTTACGAGTGGGTTGCGTTTGGGCACTCCATGTATAACTTCAAGGGGGTTCGACTCGATCGCGTCAGCTAATGTGGCTAAATTAATTGTGAGATCCTTGACTAATATCGGGGATTCTAATATTCAAAGGGAAGTTAAGGAAGCCGTAATTGATCTGACAAGTCAGTTCCCTATCGGAGATACGTGGGTACGGTAGTTGTTGTTTGGTTGAGCACCACCCGTTACCGTGATATAATGCCAAAGCGCTGAAGCAACGGCGCAAACAAATGGGAGGATGCCTGAAAGTGCAAACATATGAACTAGTGGCTATCTTGGATCCGCGGATGGATGCTGATCAGACAGCTGCCGCCCTGGCGAAAATAGATGGTGCCGTGACTAACGGTGATGGCCAACTTCTGGCTAATGAAGAATGGGGAATTAGGCGATTGTCCTATCCTATAAAGCAATTTCGAGAGGGCAACTACATACTTCGAAAGATGAGAGTTGAGTCATCTGAGGCCGTTAACCTTAATGAGTCGTTGAGGTTGTCTGAAGAAGTTATACGGCATTTGATTATCAAAATCGACAATGATGTAGACGTAGAAGCCCCCTCAAAAGCAGATGCCCCATCAAAAAGCGATAATGATGCAGAAGCCCCTTCAAGTGAGGGCTGAAAACTCCGGAGGGTGTTGCAGTGGCAGGTCTTAACAAGATGTTGGTTATCGGGAATGTGGGAACTGATCCCGAGCTTCGGTACACCCCAAACGGTAATCCCGTGACTACATTCCGTTTGGCTACTAGCCGCTCATACAATGCTCCCGATGGTGAACGTAAGCAAGAAACGGAATGGTTCACAGTTGTGGCTTGGAACGCGCTTGCCGAGCAGTGTAATCAGTATTTGTCCAAAGGGAGACGGGCGTATGTGGAGGGCCGGCTCAAGAGTAGCACTTGGCAAGGACAGGATGGTCAGTCACGGTTCAGGAATGAAATTGTGGCTAGTCGGATAATATTTTTGGATCGTCTATCCTCTCAGGAAGGTTCCGGAGAATCTGTTGCAGGGGATTCAGGGTTCAGGGAATCGTTTGACGTTGAAGATTTACCTTTCTAACGGTGACTTCGCGCAGGTATCATTAAACTAAAATTGGATTGTGATTGAATGAGTACAGAAACATCAAGGCCAAGACCGAGACCAAGACCAGCAGGAGGGCGGCGCTACGTTCCAAGGCGCAAGGTGTGTGCATTCTGCGCTGATAAAACTGCTGTGATAGATTATAAAGCGATTGGACGGCTTAGGCGATATGTCGGAGAACATAGTAAGATTGAACCTAGGCGTAAAACCGGCACTTGCGCTACCCACCAGCGGTCTATATCTCAAGCGGTGAAAAGGGCGCGCCATCTGGCTATGTTGCCTGCAGCTGCACAACACGAGTTCACTTGGTGAGTAAGTTTAATCCACGCTAGTTCGCTCGTATTGGTACGATTCTGGATGTGTTACTCAGAAAANGGCCAGGNNCGACCAGCGTGCGNATGNCACTGATATGTTCCCTACCTCGTACGAGGCAAGACTTAGGTGAGTTATGGCTAGAAGACCGAGAGTTCAAATTAATCGACCCCGCGGGGATGATAACCCGAGAAGAATGGCTCCTCGATGGCAAATCGATAGACAGCGTCAGCGTGTTGCTATCGCCATAGGGGCACTGTCGTTGCTNATCATCATAGGGNTGCCAGTTTGGGGGTATATTACAACTTTCGTGNTGCCTCCAGGCAANGTTATAGCTCGTGTTAACGATGAGGCCATAACTCAGGGAGATTTGTTGGACAAANTGCAAATACTCCAGAGGGGTTCTGAAATCTCAGGNCAGCAACTTGATCTTGGCACCACACCGTTTCAAATTTTCGAGACTATGGTGCAGAACGAGATCATCACGCAATTNGGTCCTGANTTGCAAATTGCTGCTACTCAGGATGAAATCGATAGTGAGTTGCAAGCGAGACACGTACCTGATTGGGAGGATTTTGAAGAGGATAGTTTGCTGCAATCCGANCTTGGTGAACGCCTNCGGCAATATCTGAATTTGATACAGATGGATGAAGCGGATTATCGCGANCAGATTAAGACGGANTTAATGAGAATAAAGGCNACGGAGGAGTTGGGTAAGGAAATTCCTCCAATACAACCTCAGATTGAGCTATATATGCTTACAGTCGGAAGTGAAGAAGCNATNGAGTTGGTNCAGCAATCGCATAAACAAGGTACAAGTTTTGCTGAACTCATAAACCAATACGAGATACATCAGGAAGTAAAGGAATTGGGTGGACGTATAGGTTGGGTTCCNCAGGGTTTGTTGACGGGACCTGCTGCTGAACTTTTNGATTTNGACTTAGGCNCAATCACCGANCCNGGCAGGGACGAAGACGGTAACTATGTGTTCTATTCGGTATTGGATAGGGCAGACGCTCGAGAACTTGAGGANGGNCATCTTGCCCAACTAAAACANGATGTCCTCAACGAATGGATTAGCGGTATTCGAAAAGAGCAAACNATTGAAACTACTTTCGGNTCNGAGGAGTACGATTGGCTAGTCAAGCAGTTGCGTTCGTCTTCNCGNGCTATGCCACAGTAAACTANGTGCCGTTTCTGATGCTCATCNTGTGNCCNGAANAATTTCAATAAGNTANCTAAGATTAAGGTGTTCTACCGGAGTTNGAAGGGAGTGACAACNTCGTGAATGTCAATCNATCCGATAAGTCACCGGTTTGTATAGGNTTGCTTGGACTTGGCAATGTTGGGACTGGTTTTGTNGAGTCAATTCGAGCGAATNATGATTTGTCGGAAAAATTAATAATCAAAAAAATTCTTGTCAAGGATTTAACTAANTCTAGATCACTGGNTATNCCTGATGGAATTTTGACAAGTAATATCAGTGACATTATTGAGGATTCNGATATTGATATTGTCGTTGAAGTNCTAGGTGGTGAATTTCCTGCCGCGGAATATATNGAACAGGCATTCATGNCAGGCAAGCANGTGGTCACGGCCAATAAAGAGGNGGTCGCAAAACATGGGNCCGAACTNGCAAGAACATCCCATGAGCNTAATCGTCAATTTNTGTTTGAGGCCAGTGTNGGTGGNGGTGTGCCGGTTATCAACNCATTANTTCGTGATCTTGCTGCNAATCAAATCNCTAGCATCAAAGCAATTATTAATGGCACAACTAATTATATACTTACACAGATGACTGATTACAGTAGTGGGTTTAGCGANGCTTTGACCCAAGCTCAGCAATTAGGTTACGCTGAACCAGACCCAGNGAACGACATAGAAGGTATTGATTCCACCTATAAAATAGCAATCATGGCCTCATTAGCATTCAGTGGGTCTATATTGGTGGATTCAATTTATCGTGAAGGCATAACTAAACTCGANGCGCGAGATTTTAGATACGCTCACGAATTAGGNTACTCTATTAAACTTTTNGCAATAGCACGCCGTATAACTGGCGAAGTTGAAATCAGAGTTCATCCCACTTTGATTCCTGAAGCGCANCCNTTGGCCAAGGTNGATGGGGTGTTCAATGCCGTTTACATTGAGGGTGATTTGGTAGGGCCTTTACTACTTCAGGGGCGCGGTGCTGGTCCTGAACCTACAAGTAGTGCGTTGTTATCGGATGTATTAGCGATCGCGGCTGCAACATCTGCTGATCACGGTCAACTCAACCCGGTATTGGGTCAACAACCTATAGNCATCAGNNCGATAGAACAACTATTNTCCGGCTACTACCTAAGGATGCAGGTATTGGATGAACCGGGTGTCTTGCATNAAATTGCAAGTGTTTTCGCTAATCTGGACATNAGTATAGCNTCTGTTATTCAAAAGGAATCTGATGAAATCATAGGGACTGCAGAGATAGTGGTAACGACCCATGAGTCNNTAGAAGCTGATATCCAGGTTGCCCTTANGNCCTTAATNCAACAGGATTGTGTTAATNATATNGGAGCTTGTATTAGGATTGATCTCTAGGGATTATANGGNATGAACNAAAACGATTCTGGGGCGTGGATTNGTATGGATGGCGTACTGACNCAATATAGAGAATATCTNCCTGTGAGTCAAAGCACTCCAATAATATCTCTTGGNGAAGGAAANACNCCNCTAGTTAGNTCTCGGAATTTGTCTGAGCGATTGGGCTGTCCNGAATTGTTTTTCAAGCTTGAAGGCTGTAATCCNACGGGTTCGTTCAAGGACCGAGGTATGGTCGTGGCTGTCGCTAAGGCGCTCGAATTAGGTACCNAGGCCATTATTTGCGCNTCGACAGGTAATACCAGTGCGTCGGCTGCGGCATATGGAGCGTATTCTGGCATCAAAACCTATGTTGTGGTACCCGACGGGGAAATCTCAAAAGGCAAATTGGCACAAGCGATTGCATATGGAGCAGAGATAATAGCGGTTAGTGGAAGCTTTGATCAAGCCTTGGATATCGTTAGGAGGCTGGAAGAGGAACTGCCTGTCGTCGTTGTTAATTCAGTTAATCCTTATCGAATCCAAGGGCAAAAGACCGCTGCATTTGAAATTGTGGATCAACTGGGCNATGCACCCACTGAGCTGTATCTTCCNGTNGGTAATGCTGGGAATATAACTGCGTATTGGGCTGGNTTTCAGGAGTACTACGAAAATANACGGTCTGGGGGATTGCCGCGGATGATGGGGTTTCAGGCAGAGGGCGCAGCTCCTATAGTGGATAATGCTCCGATTGAAGTGCCCCGGACTATTGCCTCCGCGATACGGATTGGGAATCCTGCTAGTTGGCGACAGGCTATTGCCGCGAGAGATCACTCAAATGGTGTTATTGATAAGGTNACAGATGAGGAGATACTTGANGCATATTCTTTGCTTGCGAGGACTGAAGGTATTTTCTGTGAACCTGCATCTGCTGCNTCGGTGGCTGGTTTATTGAAGCAAGCCAGCAGTGGCAGGGATTTAAGTGAAACANNCGTAGTATGCGTGCTTACCGGTAATGGTTTGAAAGATACTGAGTTGGCTGTGGATGTAGTGAGCCCTAANATCAGAGAGGTTTCNGCAAATTACCGCGANGTTGCTCGTGTGNTTGATNACGTCAGAGATCTCTAGTTCCANTGTATTGAGAGTATTTCTTTGATGTAGCGCGGAACGTGTTGCGTTAATTTGTGAAAGTGATATCAATGGNATATGTAGCNGAGAGACTAACATTTGAAGAGGCTTCGAGTGATTGGGCGTTGTTGCAAAGNNCGNTCAGGAANGATTCAGTATTTTTCACGCTGCCCTGGCAGAAGTGGTGGTGGGAATTGTTTGGGCAAGGTGACTTGCATCTNTGCCGTGTCACTTTGGATAGGCAGGTCATAGGTATCGCGCCACTAATGTACCGAGATAATATATGGAGATTTCTTGGTGGTACTGACTTATTTGACTATCACGAATGCCTGGTGCTNGAGGGTCACGAAGTAGCATTTTTTGAAACTGTGTTGCATTATCTTGAATCCGAGCCTTGGTCCGAAATAGAATTTGTTTCATTGCGGGACGACGCGGTGACATTAAGTGTATTGCCTGACATCGCAACAACTGCCGGTTATCGCACAGTCATAGAGAAGGAAGATGTTTCCCCTGGAATTCTCTTGCCNGTAGATTGGGATNCNTANTTGGCAACGTTGACGAAAAAGAACAGGCACGAATTAAGGCGTAAGCTTCGTCGCCTCGACACTTCAGGGGTGCGTGTTGCGTTTCGTGGACTGTNTGATCGAACGGAGATAGAGGNATCATTGCCGGAATTTTTTCGTATGATGCGAATAAGCCGGGACGATAAGACAGAATTTCTAACCGACGANCGACAGNACTTTTTTGAGTCCCTAGCAGAAAAACTCTCAAGCCTTGGTGCGATTAAGGTATTTTTCCTGGACGTCGACGAAACCCCTGCAGCAGCCGTAGTATGTTTNGACTACAAAGGGATTCGATTCTTGTATAATAGCGGNTATGATCCTGAGTTTAGTCATNTAAGTGTAAGCTTAATGCTTAAGTCTTGGTGCGTTAGGAATGCTATTGAGGAGGGAATCGNGTATTTNGACTTCCTCAGAGGATCTGAACGATACAAATACGATCTTGGCGGAGTAGATCATNAGATCATGTGCCTCAGGATATCTCGCGAGTGAAATTGCGGTGATAATGCCNAGTAGATGATCAAGCNCGTNTAGTTGTGGAGGGTTCGTGTCGCGAGTTGCATTTATNAGTGTTCATGGATGCCCATTTGCTAGACTTGGTGGTAAAGATACNGGTGGTATGAATGTNTATCTGTTGCGCGTGGCTAAGGAATTNGCTGCTACTGGTGTCGGGGTGGATATATACACTCGATCTCATAANNCAGGTGATGCGGAAGTTTTCGAAATAGGTGATGACGTTAGATTGGTTCATATTGATGCTGGACCGCTTAACGAGCCAAAAGAAGGGCTGTTTAATTATTTGCCGGACTTCTTACAAAACCTTTACTATTTTATTCACNGGACGGGGGTCCAATANGACGTCGTNCACAGTCATTATTGGTTGTCNGGTTGGGTAGGTTNTCGATTCGCAGNAGCATTGNAACTTCCGCACGTAGTCACGTTCCATACGTTGGCTGAGGCCAAACGACAAGCAACAAATGAGGAACCTGATGNTTCGGNTAGATATGTCANTGAACGANAAGTNGCCAATGATGCTGATTTCGTAGTGTGCTTTACGGAACATGAGGCCACTTTATTGGCGCGATCGTACGGNGTATCGCGTGCNACANTTAAAGTGNTGNCGTGTGGNGTGGATACCGATATGTTTTGTCCANGTGATAAAGCTGAAGCTAGATCACGNTTGGGGGTNACTGANAAGTATGTCGTGCTCTTCGTGGGACGCATAGAGCCGATAAAAGCATTGGGTACCTTGATACAGGCCGTTGAGTTAGTNGAGGACATATCATNCCTTCGTGTTTTGGTGGTTGGAGGTGATTCGTATGGNCCGGAATATCAGAGGGTTCAGTCTATGTGCTATTCCCTTGGTATCGATGACAACGTGTCGTTTGTGGGCTCGGTTCCGCAAATGGAATTGCCTATATACTACAATGCAGCTGACATTCTAGTCGTACCATCGAAGTATGAGAGTTTCGGTCTAGTAGCACTCGAGGCATTGGCTACNGGGACTCCGGTGATTGCCTCACGGGTTGGTGGTCTGGCAACTATTGTGCAGGACACGAAGACNGGATTCCTAATCCCCTGGCAATGTCCTGACGCGTTCGCTAGAAAATTGGAAATNTTGCTAGCAAATGAATCNATTTTGGANGCTATGGCTGTGGAGGCCAGGAAATCGGCAATGGNCTATTCTTGGAGTANCGTTGGAGAGGAANTGTCGAANNTGTATGCTAGTTCCGTGCTGCAACNGGTGGGAAGTGCTTTATGAAGAGACGGTTCGNTGTCNTGTTCTCTNAAGTGTGGGCCAATATTCGCAGTAGTATTGGTGGCGGNTTACTTATNATTATACCNGTGGGTGTCACTTATGCTGTGGGATCATTTGCATTTAANTTTCTGGATGAGCTGCTAGTTCCCCTTACTACCCCAATTGAAAAAGCGTCNGGNGTTCGTTTCACTGGTATGGGAGTGTTGATAGCATTGGCTTTGGTTTACATTATTGGGGTTGTAGCTAAAAGCTCAAGAACGAGCCGATTTTTGCAGCCAGGATTGCGCNTTGCAGAAAAGGTGCCATTATTNGGAACAATCTATGTGTCAGCCAGAGANGCTACTAGGTTGCTGTCTCCAAAACGTGCNGGTAGAGAGACNCGTGTTGTTTTACTTGAATTNCCTAGACCTGGAGTGCGAGCTCTGGGTATCGTTACCGCCGAGATCGTGGACAGTTCTGGNCATCCGTTTCTNGTGATATATGTGCCGACGACCCCTAATCCTACATCGGGCCAATTAGCTATTCTTCCTGAGTCAGAGGTAACTGATGCCGGCGTGTCTGTTGATCAAGCTATGGGTGTGATCGTATCTGGCGGTATTTTGACACCTGACGTAATGGGCCCTGATGATGGTTTGATTGATAACATCCTTTGTTCAAAATGCTCAGTACCAGTCATGGCACATCATAAGTATTGCAGTAATTGTTCCCAACCCTTGANCNTGATTGGTTGATATTGGGGATAGTACTGANTAATTGNTTCTTTTTCGAACATTGATTCGTAGTTNTAGTTCGCCACGTTGGAGGAGNANTTTGTGATTGATATTCATAGCCATTTCTTACCTGAAATTGATGACGGCCCATATGANGTCACTGAGAGTTTGAATATATTGAGAATGGCTTCTGAGGANGGCATTGANGANGTCGTAGCCACCCCTCANAGCAAGATGGTATGGGAAAAAATGTCCATCGGCCATCTTCGGGAAAGGTTCGAGTCATATAAGTCCCGAGTAGTGAATGAAAATATTGATGTTAAGTTGCACCTAGGTATGGAGAATAGGATTGAGCCGGGATTGGAGGAAAAATTTGATAGTGGTCATGCTTTGACCTTGGCCAATACTCGCTATATTCTAGTNGAGTTACCCTTCGAAGAATACCCGGTGTATGCAGATGAGGTTATTTTTGCATTACAAGTTAGGGGCTTAGTACCGGTTTTGGCTCATCCGGAACGCAATGGTGGTATACAACAGGATATNGGTATTGCATNGAAGTTAAGTGCCAATGGGGTAGTAATGCAAATCACCGCTGATAGCTTTANTGGTTCCTTCGGAGGACAAGCNAAGAAATGCGCTGTGTCACTTNTNCGGGCTGGTCTTGTTCATGTATTGGCAGCGGATGCGCATACNCCTACGGGTCATAGGAGACCCCGAATGTCGTNTGGTCGCNAANTTGTTGCTAAACTAGGTGGNGAAAATTTGGCTGNTGCGGTTNNCCAAGAAATNCCAAAAGGAATAGTACGTGATNCAGATATACATTTGTCTGAAACATTGCTAAAGCCTAAGCGACGCTTTTGGCAATTTTTCGGATAGTCGNGCNTGTTGGNCGTGATTTNNAAGNTTGACGTGAATTATGCCACGCTGAATGCNCTTGCTAATCGAATTCCTAGTTGTACGGTTGGGTAAGCGAGTTTAGCNATTGCNAATGTTATTACAGCGCAAGTTATACCTATAATCATGCCTCCTACCACATCAGATGGGTACGATACTCCGACATATAATCGGCCGGNTGCCATAGTGAAAGCCATTANAAAAAGAATTNCTCCCACCTTTTTATTAGCTATAGNAACTGATGTCGCAATAGCTGCTAACACTGATACAGAGTTGGAGGGGAAACTTGGATCAGTCGGTATGTAGGACAATACATCTATGGAAAGATCTTCAAATGGTCTGGGGCGCGGAGTTATTTCCATTATTAGCCTGACGACGAAATTAGTGAGCCCAATTGATCCTATAGCGACTAAAGCGCTAACTTGGTATCTAACGCGGTTTACTTTTTCGCTTTGGCAGAACCACATCCATAGGATCGTAAGGGACCCATAAACNGGCAGCAGNTAGTCTCCTGCGACTATTGTAGTGATCTCATCGAGAANGTTGANTTTCCCGTGNAANGTGTTTGCCCATAGGATGAGAGCGTTGTCTATGTTTTCCATTTAGATCTCAATATCTTCATGTTGTGCCATACTGCAGTTCTATAGGANTCGTNTATTAACGCATCGAGTCCTTGCANTTTGCGGCGGGTNGGACGTTTGCTGGAACCGTTTTTATGCGATATTGCCAAGTTGAGTATNAGTGCGAGGANACACCCAACAACGAATAACCATGCTTGGTCNCCACCATCNAANCCGCCGTTNGTATCTGCTAGATTCCGATTCTCTGACGCGAAAAACCATATTGATGGCNATATCAGTAAACATNCACATAGGNCCAAATGAAGTTNNCCNTGTGAGGTTATCTGTAAGGCACGAATNTTTGATTGAAATGCTGCCAGTTGTAAGAACCCTAGNGCTGTGAGCTTTACTAGTATGATGTAGTCTAACCACATATTCGTATCACTTGATATATGTATGAATCAGTTNCANTCGACATATTGGACAGCGCAGCAAATNACTGGTGGATCTAACCGACGGGCACAANAGTACACCAATGCGCGTACTTTGGGTTCATACCTCGGATTACATCGAAATATAAATCCTGCAGTTTTTTGGTCACTTCACCCATTTCCCCANTGGCGATCTTAAAGTTGTCAATTTCGCCAACGGGTGTAAGATGTGCTGCAGTNCCAGTCANGAAGCACTCGTCGGACATATANAGTTCGCTGCGATTTACCGTTCTTTCAATTGTTTCGATNCCGAGNTCATCTTTAGCTAGCTGAATTATCGTGTTTCGGGTAATTCCTTCNAGTATGTTTCCAGAAGTAGCAGGGGTGACAAGTCGACCTTTTTGGTAAAGGAAGATGTTTTCGCCAGTGCCTTCTGAGACGTGACCATCTGTTGTAAGCATGATAGCTTCGTCAAANCCATTAAGAGTTGCGTCAGTTTTAGCTAAGTTNCTATTAATGTAAAGACCTGTGTTTTTTATGCGAGGAGGTATCATNGTATCATCAATGCGNCGCCATGATGAAGTGCAGCACCTAGCCGCTGCNGTGACATCTAGATATGCACCGAACGGAATCATGAAAAGTACAAATTCTTCTTCTACNTCCTGTAATTTCAGCACGCCAATACGCTCGGCGCTTTTATAGGCNAGTGGCCGGATGTATGAATCCTCGGCATATCCGCACTTGGCTACTANACTCTTGGTGAGTTCTACGAGATCATCCACTGAGTAGGGAAGCTGCATTCTCAAGAAATTACATCCCTGGAGGAACCTTTGGTAGTGNTCTTGTAGNCTGAATATAGACGCGACGTTCTGCTCAGGATTCCAATTAGCACGGATCCCTTCGAAAATTCCAGTTCCATAATGCAGCGCGTGAGTCATGACGCTGATCTTGGCGTCTTCCAAGGGCACGAAACTACCCTTAAAGTAACAGTAAGCAGTAGGCATAGCGGTTTTCCTTTCAACTCGTAAAACTNAGCTCATTATACAAGTTATGCGTTTGTTTGGTTACCCAAGNTTGCTGTATCTAGTGTGAATCAAGGATNTCAATCGCNCGTTTCTGGGCCGTGAACATTTCCTTAATACCGATAGTCGCNGATTCTAAGAGGGACTGTAANGTTTGAGTGCTAAATGGCTCTTGCTCCGCAGTCCCTTGAATTTCTATGATATCCAAATTGCCATCCATTACGACGTTGAAGTCGACGGCAGCGCTGGCATCTTCTTCATAGCATAGATCTAGCAAAACTTCGTTGAACACCACTCCCGTACTTATTGCTGCCAGTTGGTTAGTAATAGGGAAGGTTTTCAATGATCGTTTCCTCATCAGACCCGTACATGCTTGATGAAGCGCGACATATGATCCAGTAATNGCAGCAGTTCNNGTGCNTCCGTCAGCNTGGATAACGTCGCAGTCAACAATCAGTGTTCTCTCGCCTAGGGCGGGTAGGTTGATCACTGATCTAAGGGACCGCCCGATTAATCTTTGGATCTCTTTTGACCTACCCGGAGTGGTACGACCGTCTACTGGGCGTTGGGTCCTCGTCGGAGTTGCTCTTGGGATCATTGAATACTCTGCTGTTATCCAACCTTCTCCGGTGCCGCGCCTAAATGGAGGCACGCGCTCTTCTACTGTTGCGGTACAGAGTACTTTGGTATTACCAACTTGAATAAGTGCGGATCCCTCAGGATGGCTCAGGTAATTGGGAGTGATTGTTACTGGCCGTGGTACATTTGCGGGACGGTTGTCTGGTCGAATGAACATTTGATCCTCTGATCCTCACGTCTCATTAATAATGTGCATTCGCGATTCTAACACATTACAGTTGCTTTATAGCTATTGTATTTGATTGCGTGCTACCCCACCTACATGCTACAGTCGATGCGAGTTTCATTTATACTTGATTAACCGGTGAGTCGTATAAGGTCAAATTTGTTACCAACGCAAGCGGGGTGAATGATGGTGAACGAAATATATGAGCTTGGTGATCAACCTCCTATAGGATCGATTCCCAAAATGATGCATGCTCAAACTATTCGGCAGTCTCGATATGGTGAACCGAAAAATGCCATCCAATCTGAAATCGTTCCAGTACCAGATATTGGTCCGGATGAGGTATTGGTATACGTCATGGCATCGAGCGTCAATTACAACAATGTGTGGGCAGCTCTGGGTACACCCGTAGATATCGTTGCTCAGCACCAGCGGGTGGATCCAGCTGTTGACTATCATATAGGTGGTAGCGATGCCTCAGGGATAGTCTATGCTGTAGGGGACAATGTTGCTTGGCCTAAAGTTGGCGACCGGGTGGTTGTGCACTCAGGATGGTGGGATAAAAACGATCCGTATATCATAGATGGTGGAGATCCTATGTGCGCTCCATCTGCACGTGTCTGGGGATATGATGTTAACTGGGGCGCGTTCGCACAATACTGTAGAGTACAGAGTCATATGTGTATGCCGATGGCGGAGCATCTTAGTTGGGCTGAAGCTGCAGTGTCGACACTTGATGGCGCGACCGCATATCGGATGCTTCTGGGATGGTCTCCACACACAGTCCGCGAGGATGATGTTGTATTAGTCTGGGGTGGAGCTGGCGGTCTGGGGTGCTATGCGATCCAAATCGTGAAGAATATGGGCGGTATACCCATAGCAGTAGTATCAAGTGACGATCGGGGAGAATACTGCACCGACTTAGGCGCAGCTGGATATATTAATAGGAAACACTATGATCATTGGGGAGTAATGCCTGATTGGCGAGACGAGAATGCATATTCCGCCTGGCTGCAGGGTGCTAGGGACTTTGGACGAGCCATCTGGGATATATTAGGAGAGAGGCGGAGTCCACGAATTGTTTTTGAGCATCCTGGAGAAATGACTATGCCTACCTCAGTTTTCGTATGCGACACTGCTGGTATGGTTGTCATATGCGCTGGTACCACTGGCTACAACGCTGTCAGTGATCTTCGGTATTTATGGACACGTCAGAAGCGAATTCAAGGGTCGCATTGTGCTAACGATGAGCAGGCAGTGTCCTTCAATGACATGATGATTGCAGGTCAGATTGACCCATGCGTTGGAGAAATATTCGCATTTGAGGATACGGCGAAGGCGCACCAAATGATGTATGAAGGGGTGAGTCCGCCCGGGAAAATGGCTATACTTGTCAATGCATCGTAGGTGTAACTAGTTTGGTCATTTAATTTGCGACGGTGTTCAAAGAGGCCGGATTTAACCTATTTGCAATTAACATTTTTGATTGCGTAGTGAGCAGACTGAACTCACAGTAGCGGTATTCTGACTCTGTTGTGTTTCGTATGCGAATACTTGGAACTGGAGGAACGAGGATGAAGCGATTGGGGTGTGCAGATATACGGGAAGGGGATTCCGAATCAGAGGTTGAACTGTTTGGTTGGGTGAATAGAAGAAGAGACCATGGAGGCCTAATCTTTTTAGATCTGCGCGACAGTACAGGTATAGTACAAGTGGTGATTGACCCAAATGTCGATGGTGGTGCTCACATAATGGCGGAACAGGTGAGACCTGAATGGGTGATCGGTATAAAAGGAGTGGTCCGACTTCGTCCGGAGGGCAGTGCTAATGACGAATTACCTACCGGTAAGGTTGAAATTCACTGCTCACAGATTGAAATATTGAATCCAGCCAAGACTCCGCCATTCGCTATCAATGAAGATTCAGAGGTGGACGAATATTTGACAATGAGATATCGGCCATTATATCTACGCAGGACTCGTATGATTGAGAATTTTCGCTTACGCCATAAAGTGGTTAAATTCATTCGCGACTTTTTTGATCGGCAAGATTTTCTGGAAATTGAAACTCCGATATTGATCAAGGCAACCCCAGAAGGCGCGCGGGATTACTTGGTCCCTAGCAGGGTTCACCCAGGTTCGTTTTATGCCCTTCCTCAGTCTCCTCAGCAATTAAAGCAATTGCTCATGGTGGCAGGGTTTGAGAGATATTTTCAGATCGCTCGTTGTTTCCGGGATGAAGATTTGCGAGCCGATAGGCAGCCTGAGTTTACGCAATTAGACGTGGAGCTGAGTTTCGTTGATACAGAGGATATATTGA
This sequence comes from Chloroflexota bacterium, assembly GCA_002717565.1. Taxonomy (GTDB): domain Bacteria; phylum Chloroflexota; class Dehalococcoidia; order Lucifugimonadales. The sequence goes on along the minus strand of PBAZ01000014.1, from coordinate 27,665 downwards.
ACTTGATGGAACAGTTGTTCGCTGAGCTTGTTGCTTACCTTAAGCCCGATTCTGTGCCCGTCAAGAGGTTTCGGCGGATGACCTATCATGAGGCGATGTCAACATACGGTACGGATAAACCGGATTTGAGGTACGATATCCCATTAAGCGATGTAACGCATCAGCTAGCAGGCACGGAATTTAAGGTGTTCAATCAAATAATAGCTGGGGGCGGCATCGTAAAGGCAATTGTCGCGCCAGGGTGCGGGGATTACAACCGACGCAATATCGACGAGCTGAATGATTTGGTTAAGCAGTACGGAGCAGGTGGGGTGGTACCTGTAGGCTTCATATCCGATGGACCTTTTAACGATGCAACCATTGAGGAAGTGCGCTCGCCTGTGTCTAAGCACCTTGGGCCAGAGACTATCAATCAACTCAAGGAAACTCTTCAAGCGTCCTCGACCGATCTTATACTCATGGTAGCGGGTAGTACAGACATCGTTAATGCTGCCCTTTCGGGTTTGAGGGAGGAATTTGGAAAGAGGCTAGGGCTTTGGTCTGATCAGCAGTTAGAATTTGTTTTGGTTACGGATTTTCCTTTATTGCAGTGGGATCAAGATCGCGCACGGTGGGAGTCTGTGAATCATCCATTCACCGCCGCCACAGATGAAACTCTAGCGTTATTGGATACGGACCCTGGAGCAGTTGTGAGCAAGGGGTATGACTTAGTGCTAAACGGAGTAGAGATTGCGGGTGGGAGTATTCGTATTCATACAAGGGAGTTACAGGAGAAGATCCTATTACTTTTAGGTCACGAAGCTGAACAGGCGGAGGAGCAATTTGGTCATCTGATGGGCATGTTTGATTATGGTGCGCCACCGCATGGTGGATTTGCTTGCGGTATAGATAGGTTAGTAATGATATTGGCAGGGGAAAATACCATACGCGAGGTTATAGCATTTCCTAAAACCCAGACCGGTGCCGATATTTTTTTTGGTGCACCATCGATTGTCGATAAGGGCCAGCTTGACGAGTTGAATATCGCCACGCGGGTTCCAGAGGTTTAACCATAGATGTGACTGAAGTAGCGTTTTTGGGATGGACTTTTCAGATCGCGCTGTTCGGTAGTCTATTTGGCATGATATACTAGGCGTTACGTTTTAGGGAGGCTCATGTGAACGTTACACACGAAGAAACAGAAAATAGGCAGGCTCACTTACAAATAGAACTTGAGACGACAGACATGGAACCCTATCTTGAGAGGGCTTGTCAGCGAATTGCCCAACGGATTAGAATTCCAGGATTTCGTGCAGGAAAAGCTCCTCGGCGTATCATCGAAAATTACGTGGGCCGAGAAAGCTTAGTTGCAGAAGCTATGGGGGATTTAGTTCCAAGAGTCACTTCCGAGGCCGTCATAGATCAGCAATTGGAAGCTATTGGAACTCCAAGCGTTACTATCATCCAAGAAGACCCGACGATATTGAAAGCCGTGGTGCCGTTGCGCCCTGTCGTAGATCTCGGTGCCTATAAAGAAGTGAGGCTCACTGAAGAGGTTGCAACAGTATCAGAAGAAGATGTCCAAAATGTAATAGAGGAACTAAGAAAAACTAATGCTCCTTGGGAGCCAGTCGAACGGGCAGTCGAATTCGATGATCTGGTGACTATGGATATTTATGGGGAAGTCGAAGGCGAGGTCATAGCAGACCATGAAGGCATAACATATTTGGTCGCAGAGGATAACCAGAACCCTTTCCCGGGATTTTCTGCCGAAATCGTAGCAATTGAACTGGGTCAAACGAAGGAATTCCACTCTGATGTGCCTGAAGATGATCCTGACGTACCCGGTAAGGTTGCTGAGTTCAAGGTTACAGTTCACGAGATCAAACAGAGGGCATTAGCTGATGTTGATGACGACTTCGCTAAAGAGATAGGTCAGGGGTTCGAGACAGTAGATCAGCTTAAAGAGCAAATCCGACTTGACCTTGTAGCCCAAGAAGAGCGTGCTGCGAGATCTCGATTGGAGGAGGGAGCCCTTGAGGAGACCCTTAACTGCAGTTCAGTGGAGATTCCACCGTTGTTGATTGATCATGAAGTAGATCACATGATGGAAGATCAGCAGAATCAATTGGCTCAGGGTGGGATGCAAATGGATGCTTACTTAGAGACTATTGGCAAGACTGAAGAAGAAATGAGGTCTGATCTGCATGAACAAGCTACACAACGCTTGACGCGTGCTTGGGTGCTAAATACTTTAGCTGAAGAGCATAGCGTTGAGGTAAATGCTGACGATATCACTGAAGAAATTGAAAGATTTGCGGCCAACTCAGGTGATCAAAGTGATGAAATCAGACGCGCATTTTCCGAACCGGCAGCCTTAGACAATATAAATCAAATGGTTCGGACTAGAAAAGTTATTGAGGAGTTAGTAAAAGTCGTCACTGGAGTTGAAAATGAAGACCAAAAAGGGCTAGGTGATGCCCCTGTCGATGAGGAAGAACAAGACGTCGAGCAACAAATTGATGAGGAGACTAAGTAAATGTTAATGGGACAATTACCTGAAAATATAATACCCATGGTTGTTGAATCTGGTGCAAGAGGCGAGCGGTCGTTTGACATCTACTCGATGCTGTTACGAGAAAGAATCGTATTTCTTGGCACTCCAATAGCAGATCAGGTATCGAATTTGATAGTAGCGCAGTTGTTGTATCTAGAGCGTGAGGATCCTGACAAGGACATAAGTCTGTACATTAATTCTCCCGGGGGTGTAATCAGCTCTGGGCTTGCAATCTATGACACTATGAATTTACTAAAGTGTGATGTATCTACGATTTGCGTTGGATTAGCAGCGAGTATGGCTACAGTGCTGTTATCGTCTGGTACGAAGGGTAAGCGTTACGCATTGCCAAATGCAACTGTTCACATGCACCAACCTATTGGTGGTGCTCAAGGCCAGGCTTCTGATATAGAAATCGCTGCCCGTGAGATCTTAAGAATGCAGGATATGATCAGGAATATAATATCTGGTAACAGTGGTCAGAGCTACGAAAGAGTAGCCCGTGATACCGACAGGGATTACTATCTGAGTGCTGAGGAAGCCAAGGAATACGGGATAGTTGACGAAGTCCTCTCTAAGCCTGATGCAGATTCCCTGTAGGGCCATGAAGCAAGGGCACCAGATCGAGGTGTAGAGGAATGGTAAATGATGATACGGATGCGCTCTATCAGTGCGCATTCTGCGGCAAGGGAAAACAGGAAGTTGGGAAGCTAGTTGGGTCTCAGCACGGAGTCTTTATATGCGATGTTTGTGTTCTATCCTGTCTGGACCTGATGAGTGACGAAAATTCTGCTGTATCATCGAAGTCTTCTCCAAGTGGCATTACCCCGGTTTTGCCTGCTGATATGTATGATAGCCTCAACGAGTATGTCATTGGTCAGGAACGTGCTAAAAAAGTACTCAGCGTGGCTCTTTATAACCATTACAAGCGTATCAATATTGCATTGGATCAAGATGCTATCGATGTAGAGAAAAGCAATGTCCTTATTGTTGGTCCAACGGGGACGGGTAAAACTCTTCTTGCACAAACGCTAGCACGAACCATCGACGTTCCTATAGCAATATGTGACGCAACAGCTTTGACTGAGGCAGGATATGTGGGAGAAGATGTCGAAAATATACTCTTAACCCTTTTACGGTCAGCTGATTGGGATATTGAAAAAGCTCAGTATGGGATTATATATATCGATGAGATAGATAAAATCGGACGAAAGTCATCCAATCCCTCGATTACCCGGGACGTGTCTGGGGAGGGAGTACAGCAGGCATTATTGAAAATCATCGAAGGCAGCGTGGTTAATGTTCCACCACAGGGCGGTCGTAAGCATCCACAACAAGAATATATTCAGCTTGATACCTCCAACATCCTATTCATATGTGGAGGGGCTTTTGAGGGGCTAGACGACATAATCGAGCGTCGGATCGGCAAAACTGCTTCTAAATTGGGATTCCTGTCGTCGAGGTCAAAAGATCCTAATTTGAGTGAGACGGTACTCGTATTCGACCATTTGGTCGCGGATGACTTGCTTGAATATGGTTTCATCCCCGAATTCATCAGTCGTTTACCGATACAGGTCTCCCTGAATCCGCTGGATCAGGATGATCTTATACGAGTTCTCACTGAACCAAAAAATGCTTTAGTAAAGCAATATATTTACATGTTTGAGTTAGATGGGGTAACTCTTGAAATAACTCGATTGGCATTAGAGGCGATTGCCCAACAAGCCCTCGATCAGCAAATGGGCTGCAGGGGCCTGAGAACTATTTTGGAAAGGGCTTTGCTTGACGTCATGTATGAAGTTCCGAGTATGAAGGATGTTGTTCAGTGTATCGTGGACGAGAAGGTGATCAGTTCTGGTGACAAACCACGGTTAGTTACCTCCCTTGCAGGGTCAGTAGATCAACGCTCGGTACATCATGCCTCGGACTTTGGAACGTCAATGACTGGATAAATTACCGTCTTGCTGGGATATCGAACGGTTAACCTCGTTGGTCAAATCCTGAGGCATATTGGTATCACTTATTCGTTGATTTGCCAAGGCACGAAGGGTTTCTACAAAAAAGGGACGCTCGTAGCGAAGTTGCATTGATCTGATCAACTTGAATAAATTGGATTTAACCCCATTGATGAAATCCAATCGATTCTCATGCGGTTCAACCGAGTCGAGTAGACTCCAGTATTGCTCAGTATGTTTATCTCGAATCGGGAACGTACAGTAGCTTACCACGGGTCCTCGATCAACCTCCTCAGTCGCGAGATGCATCATGATACCAGACTCTGTTGCGCGATCACGAATGAGAGTATCAATTACATCACGCCAAGTTCCTGTAGGACCTGACGGCTTGGCGGGATGGAGGTTAAGGAGGCGGTATTTGTGGCAGATGGATGTACTGAGGACTAGCATATATCCAGCTAATACACATATTTCCGCAGTAAAGTCTGATAAGCGTGAGAGTACAGCATCATCATACTCTTGTCGTACATCAGCGAAGCGTGCTTGACGTTCCCTTGCGAACTGTCGTGAGGATAAGCAAATTACCGGGATGTTGTGATTGGATCCAATTTCTATGAAAGAATCGGTTGCTGGATCTTCCGTGGGTTCTCGGTTACAGAAGATGAATTCTATTTCCGCATTCAATACTCCACTCTCAATAGCCTCAAGAGCTGATAAGAGAAGTCCCTGAGAACCTTCTCCAGCTCCGGTTGAGAACCAACCGAGTTTCAGCGTGTTTTTTGGATTTGCCATGCTATCTCCGTATATCACAGTCGCATGTCTCAGGTGAGCTAGGGCTTATGCGTCAGTATCGTCCCCCGAATCCTCTGATTCACCTTGTATTAGAGTCTGTATTTGCAGCTCGGCCTTTTGTAGCAACTTGGTAGCATGATTTGCAAGGTGTATTCCAGCAAGATACAGTTGAGTGGATTCATTGAGGGTTAATCCGCCTTCCTCCAACTGTTTGACTGATTCGTTGAGCTGTGCATATGCTTCTTCAAAGGATAGGCTGTTGATGTCCTGATTGGTATTTTCTGTGTCAGTCCCCATGATTTGCTCCTAACTCCTCGGGATTATCTGAAACTCCCGTCACTATAGAGTGAATAAATCCATCGGGGGTTGCAGAGGTCAAACTAATTCCCTTATCAACCTGACGATGGCTTGTAACTATTTGCCCAGTATTTTCCACCGTTAGTACGGAATATCCTCGCCTTAGTACATCATTGGGATTCAAGGTTGCGAGCCTTGCCTTAAGTGAGCGAAGTGCTTCTGAGTGCAAGGCGTACTGTGTGGTCAAAACCCTTGCTGAATTTGTCACTGCATCATCAATGCGTTGGTAGGTTCTAGCGAAGTCGGGTGTTGCGGAGTCGAGTTTAGCCCTAGCAGAATGGATGCTCTGCGATCGCTGGAATAAAAAATTCCGAAATTGTGTTCCTAGTCCAGTATGATTATCCAAAACCTGATGAAGCAGATCGTCGGAATTGGGCACAGACAGTTCTGCAGCAGCTGATGGCGTCGGTGCATGCACATCTGCGGCAAGATCACTGAGTGTAGTATCAGTGTCATGACCGATACCAGTAACTATAGGGATCTTGCTTCCATGGATAGCACGCACAACTGCCTCGTCGTTAAATGCCTCCAGATCTTCTGATGAACCTCCACCTCTAGCGAGAATGATAAGGTCAACTTTGCCTTCTGTATTCAAATTACGTATACCCTCAAGAATTCCTGAGACTGCAGCTGTCCCCTGAACCGCAGTTGGGGCAACACGTAAGGTTACCAGTGGGTAACGCCTCCTCAGGACGTTTTGGATATCATGTAATACAGCGCCTTGCGTTGAAGTTATCAGGCCAATTATCAGGGGGAATTTAGGTAGTACGCGTTTTCTAGTTGGCTCAAACACTCCTTCTTTTTCCAGTGCGTTCCGCAGAGCTTCTAACTCCTCGGATATGGTTCCCGATCCATCCGGGACCACTTCCCGAACATAAAATTGCAAATCTCCGCGTGCTTCGTATACCGATATTGATCCATGTGCTATCAGTGATACTCCGGTCTCAACTAGATGTCTGTTGCGCTGTGGCCGAAACATTACACAGCGGATCTGAGATGCGCTATCTTTCAATGTGAAGTAGACGTGCCCTGCTGCGGAGGCTGTGGCGTTAGAAACTTCACCACGGATTGACAAATCGCGGAGGATGGGCTCATTTTCGAGGTGTAATTTTATCAGGGTTGTGGCCTCAGATATAGAAAAAACTGACATTATCCTGCCCGCGTTACATACTCTCCGTTGCGAGTGTCGACCCGTATCGTTTCACCTGGGTTCACAAATAATGGAACTAGGGTCACCAGACCAGTTTCGAGGGTTGCAGGTTTAGTTCCTCCTTGGGCTGTATCCCCCTTAACACCAGGTGGCGTGTCTGTGATAAGCAGGTCTACAGTCGTAGGCAGGTCGACGCTAATAGGTTCACCGTTATAGAAAAGTAGTTGCACTTCAATTTGATCTGTAAGGTAATTCAGTGCGTCTCCGAGTTGTTCTGTGGACAGAGGGAATTGGTCATACGTATCACTGTCCATAAAATAGTAAAGATCTTCGTCGCTGTAAATATATTTCGCCGTTCGGTGTTCAACATCAGCAAACTGGAGCTTGAGGTTGTAAGCTTGAAAGCTTCGCTCTATCAATCTACCAGATTTTAGGTGCCTCATTTTCATTTTCAGAACCGGTGCTCGTTGCTGCATTTTGTGTTGCTGGTATTCGACTACTTGATATGGCTCTCCGTCTAATTCAACGGTTAGTCCCCGCCTGAGATCTCCAACTCCAATCATTTTATCTTCACTCCTAATCCAATTTATTATTATATTATCGCTCGCGGGAATTAATAAGCTGGGGCCTTGCGGGCTTTACTCAACTGAGTGATTGTACCGTTTTTCATTACTACCGTGTCTTCTATACGTACGCCTCCAGAACCCGGTATATATATACCCGGCTCAACAGTGAATACCATTGAGTTATTGACCTGCTCCGGAGCATTAGGACCGAGTCTGGGAAATTCGTGGACGGCTAATCCAACTCCATGTCCCAAAGCATGTCCGAAGTAGTCACCGTATCCTTGCGTATCTATGACAGCCCGGGCTATTGCATCGATTTCACCGCCGGACATGCCTGGCCGAGCTTCGCGCATTGCAGTTTGCTGGGCGTCTAGTACGGTATTGTATATTCGCCTGAATTCTTCTGATGGCTGTCCTACGAAAATAGTCCTGGTTAGATCACTGCAATATCCCTTGTACATCGCACCCATATCAATTACGACAGGTGCACCATCTTGGATTGGATCGGACGAAGGGCGGTGGTGAGGAAGTGCTCCGTTTGGCCCTGAGGCCACAATGGTGTCAAAGGAGGGCTTCTCGGCCCCGATTAACCTCATTGCATTGTCTAGTCGCAACGCTACATCTGACTCTGTATCCTTGTTCGTAATTGTAGGAGCTACTTGATCTAACGCAATGTCGGCTATTTCAATTGCTTTAGCTAGCAAAGTGAGCTCCGACTCATCCTTCTCCATTCTGAGTTTGTCACAGATCCCAGTCACTGGCTCAAGTGTTACTACTTGACCGTCCACTGGTTTCTCTGATAAGGCTTTAGTGAGTCGTTCGTGAAATGCCACCGTGATATTGTCGCTTTCAAAACTTAAGGCATTTATTCTCGATGCGTTGAGCAGATCGGTCAACCATTCGAATCCGGGTCCGATTCTGACAATCTCAAAATCGGGTGATTCCTGTTTCGACTGTTCGATATACCTGAAATCCGTGGCGAGGATGGCCTGTGATTGAGTGATGAACAAGTACCCGTTGGACCCAGAGAAGCCTGAAAGGTATCGCCGATTCTCGGCTGCGGAAATCAATATGGCGTCAATGTCGCTGGCCCGTAGGTCGGAGCGTATTGCTTGCACTCGTGTATTCATTATATGTTCCTCCCTTCATTGATTAGGTATAACAATGCCGCAGTGTAGCCATATGCACCAAGACCCGAAATTTGACCTATGCATGTGTCCGCGATGACAGACTGATTTCTCCACTCTTCTCTTGCGTGTATGTTAGAAAGGTGTACTTCAATGGCACTGGCCTGTGTGTCTGCTATAGCGTCTCGAAGGCTGTAGGAGTAGTGTGTCAGGGCCCCGGGATTGATTATGATGGCACAGTCTGAATTCGCGTTTTGTTGAATGTAGTCGATCAGTTCACCTTCATGGTTAGACTGGAACGTATCGATGTCTACCCCATGCTCAGCGGCCGTTTGGCGTAATTCGCTGTGTATGGTGTCCAGTGTGGTAGCTCCGTAAATCGCGTGATCTCTGTTTCCCAGATTATTCAGATTGGGACCTTGTATTACTAGTATTTTCATGATGTACTCTTTCGTCTTTTGCATCAGTGTGTCCCTTGGCTCTCGGATGGGCTTCACGGTAGATTTGACGACCCTTTTCGAGATTCGGGTGAAGATATACTTGAGTGGCCCGAGTGCTCGAGTGCCCCAACAGTTTTTGCACAGATGTCAGACTGGCTCCCCCATCAAGCATATGCGTTGCGAAGCTATGGCGCAAGGTGTGAGGATGCGTGCTTGGATCAATCCCAGCAGTTTTGGCATAGCCCTTAATTATTCGCTGAATTGATCTATTGGTTAGTCTGCCGCCATTTCGATTGATAAAAAGGGGTCGGTTATTGCCTTTTTTATGAGTATCTGAATGATGGAGTTGTACCAAGTAGCGGTCGACTAATTCGTGACACCTTTTATTAAGAAATACAACCCGTTCTTTGGATCCTTTCCCGATTACTCGGATGGTTTGACTGTCTAGGTCCACTGAGGAGACGTCGATTTGAGTTAGTTCACTGACTCTCACCCCGGTTGAATACAAAATCTCGATGATGCACGCGTCCCTTAGCCCCCAAAAAGTGCAGGCATCAGGTTTTTCTAAAAGGTTCTTAATCTGCGGCTCACTCAGAAATAACGGAGCGGATGCCTGTGTCCGCGGCCTTCCCATGATGATGGGGAACGATTCAGTAGATTTGTCCTGCGTCTGAAGGTAACGCACTAACGACCTCAGGCTACTAATGTTCCGCGCTATACTATTATTCGAGAGGCCTTTCCCTGTGAGCCATGCTACATACTTTGTTAAAGTTCTTTGCGTCAAGGTGAACTGCAACTCTGATGGATTTTCAGCATTTGCGAAATCCCAGAATGTTCGTGCACCTGATAAGTAGTTCCTTATCGTGGCTTCCCCAACCGTCCGGGACACTCTGAGGTAGGTAGTGTATTGTAACTCAAAGGCATCTCGGTCTAGAGGTATAAGCATTCAATCTCACCTTGCGACCTGTTCCTCATCGAGTTCGGAGATCAAGCCTTTGTAGTCGCAGTTGCTGCACTCTGCTCTTTCGCCGCGGGCAGCAACCAACAACCCTTTGCAGTCTGGGCAGGGAGTTGGTAGTGGCCGCCGACCAGATATAAACGTGCATTCAGGGTAATTTGAACATCCATAGAATGTTCTACCCCTCTTGCTCTTTCTGGATATCAAATCGCCCTCGCAGTTGGGGCATTTAACACCCAGGGTGGTCACTATGCGTCTGGTTGCCTTGCACTCAGGATAGCCACTGCAAGAGAGAAAGGGTCCATACCGTCCGGTCTTTATGACCATCGGACGCTCGCAGTCTTGGCATACTTCATCTGTAGTCACGTCAATTCTTGGGGCATTTTCAAGTACGGTGCTTACAGTTGTGGCAAAAGGTGAGTAAAATTTCTCGAGCATGGGAACCCACTGCCGTTCCCCTCGAGCAATTTCGTCAAGTTCTTCCTCCATCTTTGCTGTGAAGCTTATGTTCATCACATCTGGGAAATGTTCATTTAAGAGTGCTGAAACAGTCTCACCGAGCTTACTGGGAGTTAGCCTCCCTTCAGTTCGCTCAATATAGTCGCGGTTCACCAGCGTTGACACGATTGGTGCGTAGGTGCTAGGACGACCAATTCCTTCTTCTTCGAGTTTCTTCACAAGACTGGCTTCAGAGTATCTCCCTGGAGGCTTGGTGAAGTGTTGAGACGGCTCAGTATTCACATGGGTCAGCGCGTCACCCGCACTAAGTGAGACGGGAGGTGCGGAAATGTCCTCATCTTCATCATCACTTCCCTCGGTATACAGCGCGGTGAATCCACGAAATACGGTTGCTGATGCGGTATTTCGCAAGATATAGTCCTTTTTAGATGTTGGTTCGACTGCCGTTATTTCAGTAGTAGTAGTTTCTGATTTCGCATCGGTCATTTGCGAAGCTACTGTTCTTTGCCAGATCAGCGTGTACAGGCGCAATTGGTCTCGGTTTAGATATGTGCGCATTGTTGCGGGTGTGCGAGTTATATCGGTGGGTCGTATTGCTTCGTGCGCTTCTTGGGCTGCCTTAGCTTTGGTCTTGTAATTTCGTGGTGCCTTGGGCAAATACTCTGCTCCGTATTCTGCTTCAATATAGTCACGTGCCTGCTTTTGTGCATACGCCGCCAACTCGGTTGAGTCAGTCCGCATGTATGTTATGAGGCCGATGTCCCCTTCAGCCCCAATGCTTATTCCCTGATATAACTCTTGAGCAATGCGCATCGTTCTTTCTGTCCCGAACCGTGCCTTTCTCCATCCTTCTTGCTGGAGCGTACTTGTTGTGAATGGCGCAGCAGGGCGACGCGAGCGTTTCTGTTTGGATATGTCCGTCACAGTGAAGGAACTCTTGCTAATTGAGTCAGCAATAGTAGCTGCTTCATCTTTCGTTTGGATCGAAATCCGTTTTTTATCACTTCCTAGGCGGTGCAAAGTGGTGTTGATAGATTCTTGAGGTTTTGCTTTTGGATGTAGGGTTACCTCGATAGACCAGTATTCTGTTGGTATGAACTCACGGACTTCATTTTCACGCTCAACTACTAGTTTCAACGCTACCGATTGGACTCGGCCTGCGGAAAGAGATCCTCGCCATCGCAACTTTCTTTTGAGTAGTGGGCTTAGACTATAGCCAACCAGTCTGTCGAGGATCCGTCTCGCTTGTTGTGCATTCACAAGGTCAATATCCAGATTTCTAGGAGTCTCAAATGCTTCCGAAACCGCTTCAGGGGTGATCTGGTGGAAGATGACTCGTTGCACTGTGTTAACGTCAAGTCCCATAGCCTCGGCTATATGCCAAGATATCGCTTCACCCTCCCGATCAGGGTCGGTTGCTAAGAAGATATCGGAGCATTCCTTGTTTGCCTTTTTGATTTCCCTTAGAATCTTTTGTTTGTCCTTAGGTACTACATACGCAGGAGTGAACTTGTCCGTAGTATCGACACCCATCCCAGATGATGGGAGATCGCGTATATGTCCCAGTGATGCCTTAACAATGAAATCGCTGCCAAGCATTTGCTCGATGGTTCTAGCTTTGGCAGGGGATTCAACGATGACTAGATTTTTCTTATCTGACTTGCTGATAGCATGCTCCTTTATGAAAACCTTGACCCGGGGCTCGATTATTGGATCAGATCAATAGAATTATCGCCTATGTGTCACGAGTTGCCAATCGGGGAAAACGGCCAATTATGCTTAGAATTGTGCAATTACCCCATTTCCGGGTTAACGGTTGAGTCTGAACGCTCTGATGGCGGAGAGGATGGGATTTGAACCCATGAGGAGGTTGCCCCCCTACGCGATTTCCAGTCGCGCCTGTTCGGCCGCTCCAGCACCTCTCCATATTTGCCTAGAGGGCAAAAGGCTTTTATCTGATGTATACCTCTGGACTCCATCACTTGCGATGCGCGGGATGGAGCGATCAGAACCTTTTTGCGCTCAGTTTTGCATGTTACCACAAAAATGCCGTGAGTTTTAAGGGGTAACATAATGTTCCTGCTTATTTCACTTCATCTGGGAAAGTGGCACCCGTATAAGGGGCCAACTAACGAACGTGCTGCAAAGAACTACACTGGCTACTATCATGAACCCCGCTTGCATCCCGAATGCGTCTATTAGAACACCTGCTCCCAGTGATCCGATAAACATCCCGATCGACATGGCCATGTTAAATATACCCATAGTTGTCCCCATGCCATGAGATCGACCTCCTTCCAAGATCATAGCTGAGTTGGTCGGCTGGAATATTGCTTCCATTACCCCAAGAAGGGTGAAAAGTATGAAAGCATGCCAGAGTTCCTGTGATAGGCCTAGAAGGGAAACAACAATCGACATTCCACACAGGCTTGAAATCGTTAGTAATATGCGATTATATCTATCTGCTACCCAACCGAAGGGGTATTGCAAAGCCGCAGTTACCATAGTTCGACTGGTGATCACCAAGCCGATTTGAGTTGCACTCGCTTGCATAACATCGGTCAGTAAGATCGGCAGAAAGATGAAAGATGGAACCATTGAAAACATAACTGCAAGGCGTATGATGAATATCCCAACCATGCGAGCTTCAGAGAGGATACCAGCAAAAGCACTACCTATGCTTTCCTGTTGTTCCTCTGAATTGTTGGTTGTTCGGCTTTCAGGCAAGAACAGCAAGATTGATACAAATGCCATGGCCCCCAGCACTCCCATTCCGATGAATGAGGCGTTCATCCCGAATGCATCTTTCAGAATGCCTCCGATTAAAGGACCACAACCGAAACCTCCAAACATTGCGACGTTGTACATTCCCATATAGCGTCCTTCATGCTCCGCTGGAGCAAGGTCTCCTACATAAGCCATCGAAACGGCGAAAACTAGACCGCCACCGACTCCCTGTATAAGTCGGATCAGGCTCATATCTATGACGGATGAGGACAATACATAGGCAAAACCGGTCAGGCTATAAATAGCGAGACCCGCTAGCAAGAAGAGCTTCCGCCCATGTCGATCTGAAAATAGGCCCACTATGGGTTGTGTGATTGCCATGGATATTGAAAATGAGGCCATGATAAGACCTAATTCGAAGCCGTTAGCCCCGTAATCCACTGCTAGTATTGGCAGGAAGGGAATAACGAAAGCTATTCCAACGATGGCGATGAAAAGGGATACTAGCAACGTCGCCAGCGCAATCTTATTGCTTAGGGACTCAGTTTCATTCTGGGAGTTAGTTGACACTGGAAGCATTCGAGCAGAGCAGCTCAGCACTGTATCTTGGAGGATACTCAGATGTTGATACGTTTGTTGCTATCCTAACCGAGAATGTTTGAGTGTGTTCCATTATATCTCCCATCTCTGACTACGACAGACATTGGCGGAGAGGATGGGATTTGAACCCATGATACCCGGAGGTATACCGCTTTTCGAGAGCGGCGCCTTCAGCCACTCGGCCACCTCTCCAGATGTTGCATTGATTCACTATTGAACAACGGCGGACGAGGGAATCAAGTGGCAACGAGCATAGCATGACTGTATGCTATTGCCAAGTCAAGTTCATTTATTGGCCAGTGGGGACTTTCTTGACAGTGTTTTTAGGCTTAGATACTATCTTGATGAAATACAAGGAATCCAGGGGTAGAGATCGATGCAAGAATGGACAGCAGTCATCCTAGCTGGGGGTAGCGGATCCAGAATGGGCAGGGGTGAAACTAAGGTCGTACGACCTATTTGCGGCATTCCTATGGTTCGCCTCGTATCAGATATAGTGCTTCGGGCTGGGATTGACGAGACCGTGGTTGTTGTTCCACCGGACCATACGGCGATACAGAGAGTGATGTCGGACGACAGAACTAGCTTCGCTATTCAGGCGTCGCGATTAGGGACTGGAGATGCACTTGTTAGTGCTATGAAGTCTCTTGATCGCAGTCATAAATCACATGTGCTAGTTCTGAACGCGGATGTTCCCCTCATCGAGCCAAATACAATCGTGAAATTGATTGAAGAGCACACAACTAGTTCCGCAGTGCTGTCCTTGGTGACAGCTATTGGTCAGCTGAGTCGCAATTTGGGAACTATCTCAAGGGATGAGACTGGTCAGATCGGAGCAGTCATTGAGGGTGATAGATTGTCCTCAGTCTCCACGCATAGGGAGATTAATGTCGGAGTTTATTGTTTTCGTCTTGATTGGCTACGTGAAAATATCTCCAAAATGCGTGCTAGTCAATCTGGAGAATTCTATATAACGGAACTGGTAGAGATAGCCCGTCAAAACCAAGATGTGGTGAGTAGTTTGCAGTTGGACGACCTCTCTCAAGCTCTAGGGGTTAATACACTAGCCGAATTAGCAGAGGCGGACGATCAGCTTCGTTCTCGCATACGGGATGAGTGGATTGACCGTGGAGTTTATATCATGGACCGTCACAGTGTGCAAATTGATTGGGAGGTCTCTATTGGAGAGGGTACTAGGATCTTGCCAAACACCGTTTTGCTAGGGCAGACGACGATTGGTACGGATTGTGAGATTGGCTTCGGCACTTTGCTACAAGACGCTGTTGTGGGCAATAATTGTAAAATTCTGTCCTCTGTCGTTGAAGGTGCCTCTATAGAAGATTCGGTGAGTATTGGCCCCTTCAGTCATCTGCGACCTGGAACGATAGTCGAATCTGAAGTGCACATAGGGAATTACGCAGAGGTAAAGGCTAGCCGGATCGGAAAAAGAAGTAGAATGGGCCATTTTAGCTACATGGGTGACGCTGAGGTCGGCTCAAATGTTAATATTGGAGCCGGGACTATAACCTGCAACTTCGATGGCGAGCAAAAACATTCCACGGTTGTAGGAAATGACGTTTTCCTGGGCAGTGATACCATGTTGGTCGCTCCGATCAGTATTGGAGACAGAGCCAGAACTGGAGCAGGGGCCGTTGTGACCAAGGATGTTCCTGCTGACACTCTGGTAGCTGGAGTGCCAGCGAGAGTGGTCCCCAAGCAGTCCTGATTGATGCTTTGGTGCTTTTGACAACCTACCGAGTATTTGTTAGGCTGACGCGTATAGTCAGTATCAGGTTGAAACTGATAATTCTTAACTGGTAGGAACTGTGGACGAAGAAGGTAGTAGAGTTGTCTGGGTGTCACTGATAGGTATATTCGTGGCATTAGGACTAATTTCCGCAGTACGAACTGGTATTGCAAGCTCAGTCCGATCTGGATTGAGAGATGCTGAGCCTGGAAGTGTCGCGCGGCGTCTAGCGGACGCTTACGATTCTAATCCACGCATTCCTTTACTCATAAGCGGTCTGCGGCTTTTGTTGGTTGTCACCGCTGCTATCAGCATTGGGCTCCTACTGTATCTCCTGGGACTAGATGCCTGGTTAGTTCTGGTAGCGAGTGTTTCAATCACGGTTCTAAGCGTGGCGCTGGCTGATTTGAGCGGCTATATCTTTGGTTCAAAGTGGCCAGGTGTATTTTGTGTTCTTGGTTTGAAAATGCTGCTCCCAGTAGCCAGGAGTTGTAGGAAATTACTTGCGTTGCTGCCAGCTCGACCCTGGCAAGCTTCCCCACTGGTTTTTATCCAGCAACCTACATGGGAGTCTATATCTCCCCAACAAAAAAATGGGATTGCGGATTCAGAGGGTAACAAGGATGCTCAGATGGTTGAATCCGTTCTAGAGTTGAAGCAAACACAGGTCAAAGAGCTGCTTGTACCCAGGGTGGACATCATAGCTTCAGACGTCAATGCATCTGCTGATGAGGTAATTCATCTGGCCTTAGCATACGGGTACAGTCGAATTCCTATCTTTGAGGAAACTATTGATAAGATTGTTGGCATTGTGTACACACGTGACTTACTGCGATTCCTTCAAGAGGGTTCTGATTCCTGGATTCCACTTCAGGAATTGGCCCGTGATCCAATGTTTGTACCAGAGACTAAGAGTGTGTATGACTTGCTCCAAGACTTTCAGGACAGGCATATACATATAGCTGTCGTAGTCGACGAATATGGCGGAACTGCAGGACTCGTGACAATAGAGGATTTGCTTGAAGAGATAGTTGGTGAAATTGAGGACGAATTTGATCTTGGAGAGCCAAAGTTCCAGAGGATCGCCGAGAATGAAATTATTGTTGATGCCAAACTTGGATTGGACGACTTGAATGACTTGCTTGGCACTGAGGTTGAGGGACAGGGATTCGATACGTTGGGAGGACTGATCTATGATCGACTAGGCAAGGTTCCAGCCCCAGGGGACGCTATAGTAGAAACGAATTTACGTATTGAAGTATTGTCTACTGCCAGTAAACGGATTCGACGAGTCAAAATCACACAGACCGTTGCGTCATCAGACCCCGAGTAAGATCTTACTAAAATATTGGCACTTTTCAGGGGATCAGTCTAAATTCCCAGTGCTACTTGTCGTGCCCCAACGAGTGTCATTGAAATCGCTAGGAATATAAGAATTAGTTTCTGGTTGACTCGGGGACTCAAGTAAATTCCAATCTGAGCACCTATTAACGCCCCTAGTCCCAAGAGTGCTGCTGGTGCGAGGCCTTCTTCAAATTGACCTGTGAAAATGCGGGTTAACAGACTGGAAGAGGATGTTAGTACAAGTAACAGCATTGCCGTCGGGGCAATCACTCTTGTCGGCATGTGTAGGATAAAAGTCATTGCCGGGACATTGATCACACCTCCGCCGATACCGAAAAAGCTTGAAATAAAGCCGCTCACTGGAGATAGGCTAGCCGTCGTTATAGTACTCACGTAGAAGCGATATGTCCGTCCCATTCTTTCCGTTATATGTCGATTTGGATTGCGGTCGGACCCGTCTTCTGGACCCGTTGCACGGTATCCGCGCCAGACCACGTATATCGATCCCAAAATCAACATTATACCCATAGACAGGTCGAATGTGGATCGGGATACCTGCATGGACATGATGGCTCCAAGGGCAGCAGCCGGCACAGCCCCTATAGCCAGCAAGCCAGCTGTTTTGAAGTCAATAACCTTAGCACGATAATTCCCTATTGTGGCTGAGGTGGCGTTCAAGAATACCATTGTTAGGGATACACTAGAAATAGTTGAAGCAGTTGCCTCAGGGAAGATGATCAAAAGAATCGGAACGAGTATAAAGCCGCCGCCTAAGCCCACTAAAGTGCCTAAAGTAGCAACGCCGATTCCTATAATTGGTAGAACAAATAACTGAAGTATGTCCATCGTACCCTTGATCACGCTTGAATGATGCAACGCGGCGATAGCTAATTTTTCGCATGCAGTAGATGCCAGACATAGTTTAAAGAAAAGAGCGATGGAATTTCAACAGTTCCATCGCTCTTTTACTACTACTGAAAACTAGTTACTTATTCGCATTTACCATCGACTTCTGCTGCTATTTCAACGGCAGCAGTAGCTACGGAGTTATCCAATCCAAGAGCTTTCACAGTGTAAACGCCCGGATCAATCGACTCAGGTAATTTTTTCTTGCTGGAGGATTTGAAGTGGAACGCTCCAGAGTCATTTGCAGTCACTCCCCCTAATGGGAACTCATCGCCATCGCCTAATTGTAGGCTAACAAGCACCGTTTCACCAGAGTTGAATCCAGATCCGTGTCCTTCAGCTACGCCACCATGGCATACCTTACTGTGGGCCATAGATAGGTTGTTTTCAGGGCTAGGTTTGGGCGCAACTGGTGCAGGTGCATCGGCAACAAGAACTGGTATGCTAGTTGTCGAACCGAACTGTCCATCTGCTTGCAGCGTGTACCAACCGTTCCAAACTGCTGTAGGCAAACCCGCCTTTGGAGGACCTGTGAACTCAAGTACACCTAGTGCATCAGCTGTGCCTGATCCAATAGTAACGACAGTGTCGATGTCAACTAGCATGCTGACAACGACTGCCTCACCAGGAATGAAGCCAGCGCCAACTCCATGGAACTTTCCGCCGTGATGAATCTCACTGGATGTGACATGGATGGATGCAGCTCCGTTAACCGCTGCTCCAGATGGACCAGCCGGACCTGCTGGACCTGCCACTCCTTGAGCTCCCTGTGGACCCTGTGCTCCTGTAGCACCAGCCGGACCAATAGCACCTTCGCAAGCTATAGTCGCTAGCGCCAGTGCAAGCACTAAAGACATCCCTAAGTATCGTCCCAACGACATTTTTCGGATCATGTATGCCCCCTTACTTGATTTGTTCAAGTCGCATTTTGGCGAGCTCTAGAATGCTTGCAGTACCATGAACTGCTTCCGTGAGAATACTACAAGCACCTCCACGCTCACCTAGCACTCACTAGTCAGCATAATAGTAAACTGGGTTCCTGCTGTCAAGTAGTATGGGTTGCAAACAAAGGGCAAAGAGGCGGAAACCATGAACTCAGGGAATTTAGTTAAATCAAGTTTCGATGCTGAAGTTCCGCTTGTTCCATGCAAGTGTTTACCTTAGGAGACCCAGGTTAGTACCCTGAGAAGGCACTATCTTGGTTGCAACTGCAAAAACCCACTGGTATAGTACCGGTGCACCCCCGTAGCTCAGGTGGATAGAGCACCAGCCTCCGGAGCTGGGTGCGGGCGTTCGAGTCGCCCCGGGGGTATTCGCATACGCTGTGAAAAACTGCATCGTAGCAGCGTCAAAGCACGATTGCGTATTCGGTCGTGCTCACCAGTACCGCCTCGGGGCGTAGCGCAGCGGTAGCGCGCCTGTTTTGGGAACAGGAGGTCGACGGTTCGATCCCGTCCGCCCCGATTTCCAGCAATAGTGTTGGATCAGCGCCTCCTAGCTGGGTTCATTGCGGTGGTATGTAACATCTCCCTGATGAATGACGTAGATATTGACCAAACTTTCCGTTAGAACGACTACCCGATCATTTGGTGTTTGAGTTCCTCTGGGCTTATTAGGGGTGGGCTACATGAGAATGCTCTGCAAACTAGGGCTACAGGTGGAGCGTATGGCGGAATATTAGTTTGGAAGATAGCTAGGCTGGGTAAGGATTCTCCAATCGATTTCAATCTGGCCACGACAACTACATTGGGTGAGTACTGGTCGGCGATGATCTTTGAAAACATCATCACATCTTTTCGGGTTTCACCGACCAATACAATTTCGGTTGGTTTTGCAAGATAACAGTCGACGGTGGAAAGCCAGTTACCGAAGCCGGTTGGCGCCCGCATAATCAGAGGCAGGACTGTTTGGATTAGAGAAGCCGCCATTGCACGTAGACCTGTATCGTTGTCGAGGGCACTTATCCGGAGAAGGAGCTCAGTGGCCATCGAATTGCCACACGGCATGGCGTTGTCAATAATGTCGCGCGGCCTGACCAATAGCGTATCCTGATCAATACCGGTATCGTACAGCAGTTGGCTCGAATGGTCCCAGAATAGCCGATGCAACTCATTAGTTAACTCAGAAGAGGCAGTTAACCATTTTGGATCGAGTGTTGCCTCATAAAGGGTACCAAACGCTAAGCCCAAAGAAGCATAATCCTCAAGATACCCTTTGATCGGACTTGCGGAGTTCTGATATGCAGAGCGCGCGAGCCTGCCGTCTACCATTAGGGTGTTGTAAAGGTAGTCAGCATTTTTCACAGCAGCCTCAAGGTAATCCGATCGATCCAGTGTGGCAGCTGCTTCTGTTAGACTCCTTAACATTAGCCCATTCCAGGAAGCGATAATCTTTGTGTCTTTGAATGGTTGCGGTCGCCTCTCACGAGCTTCCAGTAGCGTTAATTTAGCTTTGACTAGTTGTTCAGCGATAGTTGGGTCTGGGTCATTTCTAGCTGACAATACGTTGCTATGCTCGAAATTGCCATCGTCAGTGATGCCGTAATGCTGACAAATCATATCAGCGGCAGTTGGATCAAATATGGATTGAATTTGTTCTTTGGTCCAGACGTAGGTTAACCCCTCGCTTCCTTCAGTATCTGCATCCTGAGAGGAATAAAACCCCCCAGATTCTGAGGTCATTTCGCGAAGAACATAGTCGATGGTGTCTTCTACGACCACCCGATAGTCACGATCTCCGGTTATTTGAAAGGCATGAAGATACACTGATGTTAGTAGGGCATTGTCGTAAAGCATCTTTTCGAAATGAGGCACCGTCCAGAAGGAATCAGTTGTATATCTATGGAATCCACCAGCTAGATGGTCACGTATGCCCCCTCTAGATAATGCCGTTAGAGTGGTTGTCACCATTTCGAGCGCCTTGGGATTTCCCGAGCTTATGTATTGGCGAAGTAGGAACTCTAGTACTAGTGGTTGAGGGAATTTTGGAGCACCACCAAACCCGCCATGATTAGGGTCAAATGCAGCCTCAAAAGCCGTCAAACTTGCCTCTGTAACATTCGCGTCAATTTCTTGATCATGCGGAGCCGCATGAGACATGTCTTGGATTCTGCGAATAACCTCGGCACTTGCTACGTGAATCTCATTTATTTGATCACGATAGGCACTTGCTACCGCGTCGAGGATGCGCTCGAAACTCGGCATGTCATGAAAATCTTGGGGTGGATAGTATGTCCCTCCAAAGAAAGGCTTACCGTCTGGGGTAAGAAACATCGTCATGGGCCAGCCGCCCTGTCCGGTCATCGCCTGGAGTGCCTGCATGTATAAATTATCGACGTCTGGTCGTTCTTCTCGGTCCACTTTGATGTTAACGAATAGGTCATTCATCTTTGTTGCAATATGTGGATCTGAGAAAGACTCCTTTTCCATTACGTGACACCAGTGACAGGATGAATACCCGACACTCAGGAGAATCGGCTTGTCGTGGTCCCTTGCTAAGTCGAACGCTTCGTCACTCCATGGGTACCAGTTAACGGGGTTGTTGGCGTGTTGCAATAGATAGGGACTGTTTTCTTTGGACAATCTGTTGCTCATGATACCTCTGATCAGGTGTTTTTGTGAATTAGACGTGAGGACACTAGCTCCAAACACGCCTTATAGGGCATGAATTCTACGCTATCGGGAATGTTTCCGCCAGAGGAATGACTTGAGTGTATCGAATGTTATACCATAAGGTTCCGCGACCCAGATTATTAGCAAATCTCTTGCAGACTTGGGATATCCAAACAGGTGGAGGGACGGTATCAAGTGAGTAGCTATGGCTTCCGATCAGGATATGTGGCATTAGTTGGGCGACCCAACGTTGGTAAATCTACTCTTTTGAATCAGTTGATTGATTTTCAACTTTCCATAGTTACAGATAAACCCCAGACAACACGTCACGAGGTTTTAGGGGTAGCGCATGGCGCTGGATACCAAATCGGTTTTTTGGATACGCCAGGATTAATCAGAGGTAGGTCCAATCGATTGGACCGCAACATGCGTGCGGCAGTATATAGGAGTCTTGACCGCTCGGATATCCATATTCTCGTCGTAGAACCCAAGATGCCAGGTGCCATAGAGCGAACCCTAATTGAGGAGATTTGCAAGACAGACTCTCCTGCTTTGCTAGTCATCAACAAAGTGGATTCCGTAAAGAAAGGACGCCTGCTGCCGGTAATTGATCAGTATTCTAGGCTTCATGATTTTAGTGAATTGCTGCCAATCAGTGCAATGAATAATGATGGAGTTAGTTTGTTGGTTTCGCTGATTGTGCAACATCTCCCTGAGGGATCGAAAATTATGGAGGAAGACGAGTTTACCGATCGATCTGAGCGATTTTTGGTTGCCGAGATTATCCGGAAAAATATATACGAACGCTACCGCGAGGAGCTTCCATACAGTGCCGCGGTTAGCATAGAAGAATTCGATGATACCAAGTTAAGCGCCGGGGGACCGGTGTACATATCCGCAGTCATTTATGTTGAACGAATTGGTCAGAAAGGTATTCTTGTCGGTAAAAAGGGGACTAGTATACGGGAGGTCGCTATTGAGGCGAGAGTAGCCATCGAAGAATTGTTGGGTCATCACATCTATTTGGATATTTGGGTTCGTGAGCGGTCAGATTGGAAAGATGACGTCGATTTTCTGGAAGAAACGAATTATCCGTCGATAGGCTAAGATGATTCGTTTCTTCAGGTCATGAAGCATTCTAGAACAGCAAGGTATGCGATCTTGCGGTTGCATCCTTAACCGTTCTTGTTGCTCTGGGAACTAAAGGTTACTTATTTGTTGCCATGGTAAGGAGGTAATAGATGGCTAATGATGCTGATAGGCTCATGGCCGCAATTGTTCTTGCGCTCGTCAGTGCCTTTCGCGATCCTCGTAGAATCGATGCTCAAATTAATGGTCTGGATGAGCGCGATCTTGCCTTTGAGGCTCAGTTGCTAGACCCCCCGGATGTGGAAACTGCTCGTTATGTCGGTCACCGTCGTAGAGGGGTATTGCGTACCTATAGACATATGGAGAGCGTTGGGTTATTACGATTGGTCGACAGGAAAGGAATCTATACGGTGTTTCCCACGGAGATCGCTAGCAGCTATTATGATCACTTCACACAACCATTTTGGAGGAGACTGTTTTCACGTCTGAGAAGAACAGAACCGAGCGCACTGTCAAATCTTCCACGCATCGATGGCAATCAGTAAGTGGACCAGCTTATCACCTAATACCATCTGGACTATCAGGCTAGTTGCTTCGGTTGTTAGCAAAGGATGTACTGGCTGCCTGTACGGCTACACCTCTACCGACCTCGTAACCATGAGTTGGCAGAACAGCCTCAAGTGCAGAAAGTAATGCTAGAACGTTGATGTCCTTGGAAGATTCCCCCATCAGACCGAATCTCCAAACCTTGCCAGCGAACTCACCTAGACCCCCACCAATCTCAATCCCATAGTCGTAGAGTAAGGCTCGCCGCACATCGGTGTCGACGACCCCTTCGGGTATGTATACTGATGTGAGTTGGTTTAGTCGGTACTCTCGGGAGACTACGAATTCCAATCCAATAGATTCCAGACCGGCCCATAACGCGTCCGCGTTTCTTGTATGTCTGTTTAATCGGTTCTCAAGTCCCTCTTCAAGTATCATTCTGAGTGCCTCGCGCAGACCGTAGACCATGGACATAGGCGCTGTGTGGTGGTACCTACGGTTATTAGCCCAGTAGTCAAAGAGAAGTGACAGGTCAAGGTACCAGCTGCGCGATGGATTCGTCCGATTCAACATCGCAGCGACAGCCTTTTCAGATGCGGTTACTGGAGACAGGCCTGGGGGGGCTCCCAAGCATTTCTGGGTTGCGCTAAAGCAGAAATCTACGCCTATCTCGTCGATATTGAGAGGAGAGCCTGCCAAGGAGGTCACGGCGTCCAAAAGTAACAGGCTGTCGTATTCCTTGGCTATCTGAGACAGTTCATCCAGAGGTTGTAGAACTCCGGTACTGGTCTCTGCGTGTACAGCCGCCAGCATTTTAACGGCTGGATGCTTTTTCATTTCCTGTCTGACAGCATCTGTGTCAATTGGTTGTCCCCATGGGGAATCAACCCTGTATACGTCTGCTCCCTGACGACGAGCTATATCGGACATTCTTTCGCCGAAGAATCCGTTGACAGCTATTACAACAACATCGCCGGGTTCAAGCAGATTGCAGAATCCAGACTCCATACCGGCAGAACCCGTGCCGGACACCGCGAAAGTGAGAGCATTGCGAGTCTGAAATACCTGACGCAACATCGCGCTCACGTCGTCCATAAGCTTGAGGAAATCCGGATCTAAATATCCTAGCAAGGGGGATAGCATAGCCTGTAGCACGCGTGGGTTCACGTTACTAGGACCAGGACCCAATAAAGTCCTTTGGGGGATAAATGGTTCGCCGATCAGTTCAGTATCCATATTCCTTGTCCATGGCTCAACCACCTCTGTCAGTGCTCTCGGTAACCTAGCCAGAGTAGGTTATACTCAAAGTTAGCAGGAGCGCAGCCACCCTATACGATTTGACCAGTATTGGCCAAGTTGGTACGGGGAACATCCCCGTCCGTCCGGTGTGAACGCTGCCTGCGGGCACCGCAAGACTAACAGTACAGCCTGTGGACGTCAAGGTGTCGCGAAAAGGCGCAAAGCCCGTAGGGAAGAAAATTGTCGTGACTTTAAGGCTATAGTGGGAACAGGGATGGATATCGAGTCATTCATCAATTTAACGCTTACTAATTGGATTCTTGCTGCAATCCCACTCTTTCTGCTTTTAGTTCTGATGTTGACCGGCAAGGTAAGTGTGCCTCTGGCCGCAATAGCATCATACTTCCTATGCCTTCTGATAGCTATTGTTTGGTTCGGGGCTGATAGTTCATTGATCGTGATTGCATCGCTCAAAGGTATAAGCCTTTCTGTCTTTGTATTGGCAATTATTTGGGCTTCGGTATTTTTGTACAACATCGTCAACCATGCTGGCGCGATGAAAGCCATGGGGCAGCACTTGCTGAAGACAACCAGCGACAAAATGTTGCATGGGTTGCTTCTGGGCTGGTGTTTTTCGGGTTTCATTCAGGGAGTTACTGGATTCGGTGTTCCAGTAGCCGTAGTTGTCCCGCTCCTGGTAATCGCAGGTGTTGCTCCCATTCCAGCCACAGTTGCTGCATTAATCGGCCACTCTTGGGCAGTCACTTTTGGATCTTTGGGATCTTCCTACTATAGTATTCAGTTGGTAACAGGAATAGAACAGTCTGTGCTGGGACCTACCATGGCTGTAATGTTTATCCTGCCGATCCTCATGACTGGGTTTGCCGTTGCCGTAATAGTAGGTGGCAAGGACGCCATGATGAAGGCCTCGGGAATTATTGTTGCAGTAGGTAGTGCCATGGCTTTTGTCAGTTGGGGGGTGACTGTTGTTGGTGCTCCTCAGCTTGCATCTACAGTGGCAGGGTTATTCGGATGTGCAGTCATGTGGATCTGGATTAGAGGTATCTCTCATGGATCTTCAGCGCCTGGTGCTTCCACAAATGAAGTTCCTACTCCCCAGGAAGCAGTTGAACCGAACATTAGTTTTCATCGAGCGTTTTCGCCTTATTACTTAGTCGTAGGGCTTACTACTTTAGTTCAGATACCGTGGATAAAGGACTATCTGGCTACATTTTCTTGGGGGGTAGACTATCCTGGAACGGTTACGTCGTTGGGTTGGGAGGTTTCGTCGGTTGATCAGTATGCTGCCTTAGAGTTGTTTACACATCCGGCTACCCTGATTGTCATGGCAGCATTGTTTACTCTGCCCTTGTTTAGGTCGTCAATTGGCAGCTTCGGTGGAATGGTTAGAAGTGCGGTCCGGAAAACGTATCAACAGAGTTCATCAAGTACCATTGCGGTCGTTTTCATGGTTGCAATGACATTAGTGATGCAGCATTCGGGTATGATCGGCGTGATCGCTGGTGGCCTGGCGCTAGGGAGTGGTTCTATTTTCCCCATGATAAGCCCCTTTATTGGTTTATTGGGTGCATTTATGACGGGGAGCAATACGAACTCAAATGTGATGTTCGGAGCTCTTCAAGTTGAAACAGCCCGGGTAATCGGGGCGAATATTGTGGTAGTAGCATCGTCCCAATCCATCGGCGGGTCTTTAGGTAGCGCTGTTACGCCCGCAAAAGTACTTTTGGGAACTACCTTAATCGGCATACCTGGTAGCGAGGGGAATATACTTCGCAAAGGGCTGATGTACTGCATTCCCATGGTCATGATTGTTGGCATTCAAACAGTCGTTGCCACCCGTCTGTTGTAACGGTTATCATTTGGTCATGCTGGCATCGTCTACTTGCGCATCGTCAGTGTGCAACGTGATGTTATGGCCTAATGAGAGTTTCAATGCGTTCCATTGAAGTAAACATGATCGGAGGATAGCTTGATATATCGGGGGTATTCAACAGATACAGGGTTGCGTTTACGGATGCTTATGACCGGCTCACTGCTGTTCCTTTTATACTCGGCATTCGCGCTTTTTATGATGGTTATAGGTGCAGACGTCATATTCATGTTCGTAATTTGTGGAGCCATCCTCACCGCACAATTCTTCATGTCTGAAAAGTTAGTACTAATCTCGATGAAGGCGCGTGTGGTAAGTGAGGATGAAATGCCTGCACTGCACAGCAGTATTGCGACAATCGCTCAAATGGCAGGCATCCCCAAGCCTAGAGTTGCATACTCTGACTCTAACGTGCCAAATGCTTTCGCCACCGGTAGAAGTCCCAAAAAAGCAACTATATGTGTCACTAAGGGTATTATGGAAGTGCTAAGCGATAGAGAGCTTGATGCTGTGTTGGGACACGAGGTCGCCCACATAAAGAATCGGGATGTAGCCATGATGACCTTAGCATCGTTTTTTTCAACCTTAATCGGCATGGCTATTCAGTGGATGTCCTTCGCTGCTTTGTTCGGGGGCATGGCAAGAGGTAGACAGGGTGGTCAGCATTTCGCTGTGCTGATGGTGGTTATGCTGGTCTCGGTCCTTGTGTATTTCCTCAGCCAGATCCTTGTGATGAGCCTTTCACGATACCGAGAGTTCGCTGCTGACGAAAGTGGTGCAATGATTGTAGGTGCTCCTTCTACGCTGGCAACCGCCTTATTAAAAATAAGCGGGCAAATTGAGGATCTTTCGGATAACGAACTTAGACATGTGGAGGGCGCAAGTGCTTTCTTTTTTGTGCCTGCATTTCATAGTGGATCTCTCATGAGGCTTTTCTCGTCCCATCCACCTGTCCATAAGCGAGTTGAGAGATTGAGTAGGATGCAAGAAAATGGGTATCTATGGACATCAGTCTAGCCTATTTGCCAGATGCCAATATTGAGGGGTGTGAGCGTCTGATTACGGACCTCAAAGCTAGTGGACTTGAGATCGAATTAATCCTGCTGCGGTCGTTGCGATTGAATGAACTCAATTTACCGGAAGCCACACAAGATGCAGCAAATGTTGACTTGACAACCCATGGGGGAAATACCTTACCTAGTGAAAATGTGCGGATGATTCATTGGGACGATGAAACGGGCAGTCGCTACTTAGCTCATTACTACGCTGCAGTCTATGGGCGTGCACCCATCATCTTGGTGATTGCCGCAGGAGCTAGGCCTGATCTGAACACGGTTACTGGCATGTTGCGTGCCATGGAAAACGGCTTCGATATTGTGATTGGCTCCAGGCACCACAAGCATTCAGAGATCAATTATCCGTTCACTCGTTGGTTCCTCAGTAAAGCGTATAATTGGATCTCCTCATTACTGTTCCGAACTAAAACGACCGATGCAACCTCAGGGCTTAAGTTGTTCACGAGAACCGGATTAATTGATGCGTTGCGGGATTGCAGTACGACTGAAATTACCTTTCAACTAGAACTGCTCAGAAGCGCCCGAGGGCACGGGGCACAAATCACAGAG
>PBAZ01000013.1 GCA_002717565.1 Chloroflexota bacterium | reverse complement strand
GATCTTTTCTTTAGTTATTTTTATTCTCGCTGTGTTGACCATAGTGTGCTTTCAGCGATCAACGATTTGGGAATTCCGACACTGAATTTCTCGTGTAACAATGTCCATCAATTCTTTACAGTTGAAGAGATTGCACCTAAGTATGATTATTGTATGGTGCCCGAGCGTGCCGCTTTGGAAAAATTTGAAGCAGTTGGGGCACACGTCATTCATGTGCAAATGGGGGCTAATCCTGATCTGTTTTTCCGGGGAAACCGGCAAAAAGAATATCCAATGATCTTTATTGGATCTAAGTACGCAGATCGCGAAAATTATATAGCCACTCTCGTGCGTGCTGGGGTTGATGTGAGGGTGTGGGGACCAGGGTGGCAAGTACAGAATGCTCGCCAGCTTGCAACTAAGGGAATGTTCGCCTTTAAATCTGGAGGGATACCCAGAGTCTGGCGTGGTATGAGGAGATTGCTGTCGGGCTGGTCTGATTCGCAACTCGTTGGCAAGATAGCAGGCCCCATCCTTACAGATGATGAAATGATTGCTACATACAATGCTTCCTCTATGGCGTTAAATTTTAGCAAAGCGATTATTGAAGGAACTGCTCAGCAGTACGTTCGTCATATTCGGATGCGAGACTTTGAGATTCCAATGACTGGGGCTGCTGCTTTCCTTGAATATTCAGCCGAATTGGGTGAATACTACGATCTAGAGACTGAAATAGTAAGCTTTGATAGTCCCGAAGAGTTGGCCGCCAAGGCTACCTATTACGCTAGTCACGCCAGGGAATTGCAAATGATAGCTGAGGCTGGATACAAACGGGCCACCACCGACCACACGTGGGAGTCACGTTTTAAGGTTGCATTTGATAAAATTGGCTTGGACTGAAACTATCGAAGGGACATTATGCGAGTACTAGTAACGGGGTGCGCTGGATTTATCGCCTCGCGAGTTTGCGCCTTACTGCTGGAGGCCGGACACAGAGTGTATGGCGTGGATAATCTCAATGATGCCTATGACGTACGACTGAAAAACTGGCGTCTTCAGCAATTGACTATCCATGAGAATTTCGATTATGAAGAGCTAGATATATCCGAGAGTTCCTTTCTGGATACTGGGATCGACCAATTGAAGCTTGGAAAATCTCCTGGCTTAGATGGAGTGATTAATCTAGCAGCTAGGGCAGGAGTACGCTATAGCACGGTTGATCCATGGACCTATTATTCGACGAACGTTATCGGGACACTCAATTTGCTGGAATTTTGTCGTAAATATGATGTGCCAAAATTCGTTCTTGCTTCTACCTCCAGCGTTTATGGGAATGGAGACGTTCCGTTCCACGAACAGCAACGAACGGATTTTGTTCTGTCGCCATATGCTGCTTCGAAAAAGGCAGCGGAGGTGTTAGTTTCCACTTACAGTAGTTTATACAGCCTTAACACATGCATACTTCGGTATTTCACGGTATATGGTCCTGCGGGAAGACCAGATATGAGTGTGTTTCGGTTCATACGGGCGATTTATGAGGGAGATGCGATTACGCTGTATGGGGATGGATCTCAAAAAAGAGATTTTACCTATGTTGATGATGTAGCTAAGGGGACCATATTGGCACTTGGCCAAAAGGGGACCGGAATTATTAACTTAGGCAATGATAACCCGACATCTGTCAATGACCTTATCGCCATCGTTGAACGTTGTTTGGGTAAGCAGGCAATAATTGACAAAGAGGCTCCTCATCCGGCGGACGTTGATTCAACATGGGCAAGAATTGATACAGCAAAATCTCAGCTTGGATGGACCCCTAAAGTAGGGTTGAGTGATGGGGTGGCTATCGCTGCAGAGTGGTATTTGGCTAATCGAGATTGGGCCAATTCCATTGGATGAAATCGTAGCTCAATCTTTCTTGGATACGGCAATTATTTCGAGTATTTAGGTCAGGAGATATATCGAATTCCATCAATCTCCAAACGATATTCTCATGATAAACCCAGGATTTGGGAATTGGGGGCGATGTGGTTGGTCCTAAAGATGCTCAGCCGATTTAGCAAGCGCGATCAGGGTTCCTCAGATGTGCTGTGTTACGGGTTCCTGGTGGTGGCTGTCAAATCCTAGTTCGGTCCCTCTACCCTAATCCATTTCAGTTGCCTATCCGGCTCGGAATGATCTGGATTCATCGATTTTGTCGAATAATGGTGTGACTGCTATTCTCAGTTCAGAGGGGTGTTCATTTGCAGTTCGCTCCTTATGGGGAACTCTTCGATAAACCATCTACCTTCGATGCCTGAATGTAGCATGTGCTATCGTTAGTCCCTTTCTGCCAGTGGACTGTATTAATATCGAAGCCACAACTTTCTATGAGGTTCGTTAATTCGTCGTAAGTCGGATGCCATATATGATGGTCTCCATCTTCACGGATGTGGAAGCGGTCCAGTAGGTGCTTGATCGTTTCTTTACCTTGTTGTTGGATCCCTACTTTTCCTTGTTTTCCTCCGAGCACATATAGTCCAACAACTAATTTCCCATTACTTTTCAATGTCCTATATGCTTCATTGAAGGCGAGTTCAGGGTCTCTGAAATGATCGACTACGGACCGCATGTGTACTGTATCGAAAGAGCAAGACTCGAATGGCAAAAACTCAGCCTCACAGCACAGGAAATTTACAGGTTCGGTCAGAAATGGGTAGGTTGCAGTTAAATTCGATGGATGCCGTATCCGATCAAATACGTTTAAGAAAGGATCGCATGAAATATACTCCTGAGCAGGATCTAAGAACGCGCGCAGTCGTCCCTGATGGCCTCCCACGTCGAGGCATCTTCCCTCAATTGGAATTGCTTCGTATACTTCCCGTTCCCCCGCGAGTTCTCCTGCATAGTCCATACTGTCGGCTAGGGCATTTTCGGTCGCCGAAGATTCATAAAAATCCTGTCCAGATTTCCATAGTTTTTGGTCAGGGGTGGTTGTGTTGTTAAGGAGCCGGAGATCGTATACACCGTTTACAACGGGATATTTTCGTCCGTAGGGGGATATCAACTCTGTTCCATCTTCGGAAGTTCGTAGCGATTGTTTGCTGAGAGGGTCTACAATGATGTCTCTTACCCATGGATCGATCTTAGGCAGTATATTTGGCTTCATTAGTTTTACCTTTGTTGTCTCCAGTGGCCAGAACTCGGGTGACTCACCCTTGTGATTCAAGGTTTTAGTGAGCGGTCGTTGGTGCGGAATGACGCCTGAAGGCTTATTGTATTCAAGTAATGGGAATTATATCACAATAAGTTTAGCAATCACGTGGGCATTACTATGATTCACAGCTCTACGAAAACTTGATTTTCGGTCTTCAGGGGGGGCAATGATGACAGAACATCACCCACGACATTTACTGACGTCGCTTTTATGAGCAACGGTCATGATATAATTCACTGACGCCAATGGGTGCCTTTATTGGATACACTAACTAGCTGATTGGAGCGTGGGTTGGTATGTTGTTCGAATATCGATCTGGAGCAATATACCTTGATAACCAGCTGCGGTCTCCTGATCATTCATTCTACTTAACTCCGAGTGGTAATGGTCTATATAATGATATTTCTTATATAGATTTAGAGCGACCAGACCAGCAGTATGTGTACGTTGACCTTCCCAACAGACAAATAGTGGTCAACTCCTCATGGTACGGAGAATACCCTCTCTTCTACTTCATTCAACCAGATTATTGCGCTGTATCGGATCGATTTGATCAGTTGTATGAATGCATCTCAGCCTCTACTGGGAAGATGCAACTGGATAGGACGGCTATTTTTGAGTCAATGATTTTT
The DNA here is from genome assembly GCA_002717565.1 of Chloroflexota bacterium. Classification (GTDB taxonomy): domain Bacteria; phylum Chloroflexota; class Dehalococcoidia; order Lucifugimonadales. The sequence goes on along the minus strand of PBAZ01000013.1, from coordinate 29,437 downwards.
GATAATTTACTGCGAGATCGTACTTATATTAAAGGGGTTAAGAAGATCATTGCTGGCAAACGCATAAGTATTGATATTCCTTCAGCCGAGATAACTCAGCAATCTAAATTCATTTTACCATTTCATCAAGGGAATCCTGTCCCATCAAACAATTCACTTCTAGATGGAGCAGTAGATTTATTGAGGCACTTGTTAGACACCTTTTCATTTGAGGGATCAAGAACGCTCCTTCCGCTAAGCGGTGGATTCGATTCGAGGCTTTTAGCATGTTTACTTCTTCAAAAAGGAGTCTCTTTTGACAGTATGGTGTTCGGTCCCAGTGAAGGGAGTGAACGATTTGTTGCCAACAGGGTTGGTAAGGCACTGGGGATCCATGTTAAGAACGTAGAACTAAAAAATGATTTCTATAAAAGTTATGGTGACCTAGTAACCCTTATGACGGGGGGCCTAAGTAATCATAGACATTGTCATATGTATGCTTCGATGCATAGCAGTCAAGCTTCTTATGACTTGATTGTGCATGGATATCTTGGAGGGGAATATGCCGGCATTGATCAGCCCAGTGTTGCCCAGGATTTTAACTTGTCTGAAGAGGACGCAATGGAGGCATTTCTTGCAAAGAAAGTATATTCAACTGGCATATGGCATTTGCTTTCCAGTGAAGAAAGGGATGAAATACGAGCAGATATTACTGATATCGCAGTCGACAATAATTCTGTAAACCTTCCTTGTCACTTGGAGGAATATTGGCACAATGTTGATCGGCAATTTTCCTTGACTGCAAACGTCTTTGCCCCTGTAGAGGAGTTTGGTACCGTCATACGACCTTTTGCAAATTACGAATATGCTACGTTCTTTAATGCGTTGCCTTTTTCGCTTCGAGAAGGTCGGAGCTTGTTTAAGGCAGCCGCTAGTGTGATATCACCTATTGCTTTTGGTTTCGGTAATCAGGATCAATTTTACTCTGTGGATTCAATGAGAGGGAAAATAGAAGGCACGGCATTTGAGGCATATAAACGCATTGTCTATGGAGCATTATGGGCTTCTAATGGGAAAATTGCTTTGCCTAACCCTAAAGCCATAGAACGCCACCGAGAATTGCTTGCGAGTACATTGAAGCGGTCTTTAGAGGAGTCAGTTCGGGATATGTCTGAAATATTGGACAAGGATTTACAATTTCTCAGAGGTGTTCGACTCGGTAATCGTCAAGAGCTCAGTTCGCAATATCGAATCTTAGGAATACATACGCTGCTTCAGGCGTGGAATTTATCTTGAGATTTGTTGTGAGTTTGCTTGATAATACCTAGGTAGAATAGAGGCAGATATTATCAGAGATATCGCTGGTGACAAAGGCTATCTCCTGCCTCAGCGAAGAGATAAAAGATGAAAAACGATGGGGATCAACCCAAAATAAATCCTCCGACTGTCAGCGTAGTAATGAGTGTCTACAATGATAAGCGTTATGTGAAGGCCTCAATAGAGAGCGTCTTGAATCAAACGCTCTCAGATTTCGAATTTATAATTGTGAATAATGCATCTACGGATGGTTCAGAGACCATCCTCCAAGACTATGCATCACTAGATTCCAGAATTCGGCTTCTACAGTTCGAAGTGCCTGGACTTACTAATGCACTCAATTTTGCGTTGTCTCATGCAACTGGGGAATATGTCGCAAGGCAAGATGCAGACGACATCATGTCTCCTCAACGACTAGAAAAACAAGTTCGCTTTCTTGAATTGAATGCCGACGTCGCGCTGCTTGGAACTGGGATTACGCTAATTGACGTTAATGGTGATGAGTTAGGCGTTAAGCTGTACCCGTCAGGTCATGAGTCTCTCTGTGAATTGCTTTTGAAGTGCGAAAACCCCCTGCCGCATAGTACGATCATGTGCCGTAAACCCGTGCTTGATCAATTGGGGCATTACGATTCATTGTTTGTTAAAGCTCAGGATTACGCATTGTATCTTCGGCTTATACAGGGGCATAGAGTAGCAAGTTTAGCTGAGCCTTTGACCTATTTGCGCTATCGAACGGATTCCATAGCTTTCGGGGACGAATCAGCCGACCAGGTTAGGTTTGCCCTTCTGGCGCGAGTGCTACTTGCTGAGGGGTTGCTTTCTGCTAATGTACAGGGGTCAGTTCAGAATTGGAATGAGTTCTACCAATTTTTCAACGACTGGTTTATATCAGAGGGTTTTGCTCGAAGACACCAAGCACAGAAGCAACATCGGCAGATGCTTGCATTATTTGCTTCTAGACAATTTGCCAGATGCTTGGGGTTTGCGTGGAAGTCGTTGCTACTTGATCCCGGTTTTTACTTTCGTAAGATCCTGAAACGAAATGATATCTGGAATGGTAAGTATAGTAGAATACCCTTTCCAATTAAACTCTCCTAAGAGTAAGAGCACGAAGAACTATATGGCTGATAAGAACAAAAAAAGGATACTTCAGGTTTTCCCATATTACTTCCCTCCGGATGTCCCAGACAACGGTGGAGGGGTAAAGCGTGCTGCGCTTACTCTAATATCTGGGCTTGCAGATTCCGATTTTGAAACCTATGTCATGGTTCCCTTTGCCAATCAACGATATGATGCTGCTTTTTTGAATGCTGGAGCAGCGCAGGTAATTGATGTACAACGCCCCGACCATTTGGTTCTAGAGCTTGCTCGTCTCAAGCAAAAGCTATATTTAGCCCAATATTTGTGGAATGTGGTGGGAACGGCTAATCGCATACGAAGGATTATTAAACAATACTCAATAGATCTCGTTCATTCTCACGCGAGCAGTTTTGTTGGTGCAGCTATTGCCGCTAAGATTAGCAATGTGCCGAGCCTCGTCCATGTGCATGAATATGGGTTTAGGCTTTCTAATATGGCGAACCGGGGATATTACACTGTAGTTCCCAGATTCGCGGACCAGATTGTGACNTGTGCNGAGTTTATTACTGANGGGTTTGTTCAAAATGGGGTAGCNACTAGTAAAGTTCGTACTATTTACAATGGGGTTGATCTTGACTANTTTGANCCTGNGANNTTGNGNNNGGANGAAAANTTCNAGGATCAACTAGTGGTGGATAAGAGTAGGTGGCTCGTTGGGTTTGTAGGTAGGTTTACTTCAAGAAAAGGTGTCGGGATATTTATTGAATCNGCTTTGCGGATACTAGCGGTGCGCCAGGATATTATTTTCGTGGTCGTTGGGGCTGCTGATGATCAGATACCTAGTGAGCTCGATTACAGGGAGTCTGTCGTGAAGCTGGTGGAAGACTCAGGGATGATGCAGTACTTTAAGTTTGTTGGCAATCAATCTGATATGCCCCAAGTATACGCATCCTTGGATTTGCTAGTGTTTTGCTCTCCACAAGATATGGGTCCGTTGGTACCGTTAGAGTCTATGGCAATGAACACCCCTGTGGTTGTGGCTAGTGATGGCGGGGCGACTGAAGAAATTGTCGATGGAGAAACTGGTATAATTGCNGACTCCGGCAATCCACAGAGCATAGCCGAGTCGATACTGAAACTNATGGATGATCGAACACNGGTCGAAGCTATGGGCAGACAGGGCCGAACACATGTGGAGCAGAATTTCAGTCAGCACCGATACGTACGGGGATTAATTGATGTATACGAATCTATGCTGGGCTAGGTTGTTTGGTCGAAGGTGCGGTATCTGACCATGCCGTAAGATACTGTGTCGTTTCAGAGATTGGGCCACTTTAGCTATAGAGTGGGTTAGGTTTGTCATACATATGAATTCACTGAGGACTTTCGTATATTCCATTAGGTATGGTCATGAAGAAGGGCTCGCTCAAGGAGCTTCTGCTCGTTGGCTTACGGTGATTGTTCTGGTGATTATTTCACTAGGAGCATTGTTCCGGATATATGACGTAGCAAACTTATATCTGGATAGCCATGCCGAGCGNCANGCACAAGTTGCNATGGTTGCCCGCAATCTGCAATTGGATGGTCTTAATTGGTGGTGTCCCCGCTTAGATATCTTTGGGCCTGGGGAATCGTGCCATTTGTTGGAATTTCCGTTTATACACAGTATTGCTGCAGCTCTCTATATGGTGGTTGGGGAAAGTGCAGTGGTTGGCAGGATGTTAGCTGTGGCATTCTCTGTGGNGTCTATAGGGTTTTTGTATGGTATAGCNCGGTATCACTTGAGCAGTTTGGGAATTATAGTTGCGCTCTCAATTTATAGCTTCGCACCGTTCTCCGTTTATTTTGGACGCACGTTCATGGCGGAAGCCACCATGATGTTTTTTTCCCTTGGGGCACTATATTTCATTATGAAATATTTTGAATGTCGGACCAGTTACTTCTATTGCTTAGGTGTTGTATTCAGCGCTTTTGCTTTGCTTGTTAAACCGACCGGTGCGGTTATTCTCTTCCCGATCCTGGCAACATGGGTAGCGGCATATGGGTTTTCAGGATTACGAAGGATTGACTTTATAGGATACATGTCTGTATCAATCGCACCGTTCGCTGCATGGACAATATACAGCAGCATCACTCCGAACCAAGATTTGCCAGATTCCTGGAATCTTTTTTATGTTGTATTTCAAAGAGATAACCCTATTGCGATGTTAGTGGATCACCGGTTTTATACTCAAGTGGGAGGGGCGTTAATTGTCGGATATCTCACCCCAGTGGGTGCTGCTTTGGCCTCCATTGGTACGTTAAGACAGTATCGCAGAGACGGAACCTCCATGATGATTTATTTTTGGGTCATTGGTGCTGNTNCCTATNTGATTNTTCTAGCTGGCCCAAATATTGGTCACGTGTATTACCAGNTACCNATTNTCCCTCTAGGGTGTTTGTTGGCAGGGACTNGGGGCAGAGTCAGTCTTCAGAAGTAAGCAGTANCATNGNTTAGTAAGCNTCCGNNCTGGNNTGGNGATGTTNCTGTGTNTGTGTGNGGTGCTTATAACGGNTTATGGGTACATGTATGTGAGGTTAGCNTCTTANCTGTATGACACAGAACGCAGGATGCCATATGCNGAAAGGGTATCCGAAGCNGTCAAGGANCGAANTNCTGTAGACGAATGGTTTATCATTAATCAGCCAGGAGCCTCAACTTCCGTTGTGACTTATCTNGCGAATCGAGANAGTATCTCANTACGACTTAATGGAGGTACTGAGGANATTGAANCCTTTGAGNGATTGCGAAACAGNGGAGCTGCATTGTTNGTAGCNGTGGATACNAGTTACAGNAGTGGGACAGAAGAAACGCAAGGGNATCAAGCTTTCTGGTATCATTTGAANGANAATTATGATCTCGTTGANANACAATCAGGATATNTCGTCTTTGATNTAAGAGAANGTTCCTAACTATNGANTATGGTTAGTGNAGGGTGTGAATATGTCTAATGTATTGGTNGTTGGTGGAGCTGGATATTTGGGNGGAGCAGTNACTGATGAACTGNAACGNACNGANCATAANGTNNGNGTGTATGATGCNCTACTNTACGAGGAACGCTACCTGAANGATACAGCGTTTGTTTNGGGGGATGTTCGAGATACTGAGAGGCTATTGCCNCATTTGCAATGGGCTGACGNAGTTATATGGTTGGCNGCGTTGGTNGGTGATGGTGCATGTGCAGCGAATCCAGAACTAACATGGGATATCAATAACTCNGCNTTGGATTGGGCCCAGCGCAATTTCGACGGAAGACTCCTATTCCCATCTACGTGNTCTGTGTATGGGGCAAATGATGATCTCTTNGATGANNAGTCANCACTNAACCCTCTTTCCGTTTACGCNGAAACNAAGGTGAGTTCNGAGCAATTCCTTCATGAGAAAGCAATGGTATTTAGATTAGGAACTCTATTTGGTCTGGGCGATGACCATTCACGGATCCGGCTGGATCTGGTTATCAACGTTCTCACCCTTCGAGCCCTATATGAAGGCAAGATTCAGATATTTGGGGGAGATCAGTACAGNCCTGTTTTGCACGTCAANGATGCNGCAGAAGCCATTGTTGCGAATGTGGATACAGATCATGTGGGTATTTACAATCTTCATTCATCTAATATCAGNATCCGCGATCTCCCNGAATATNTGAACGAGCATTTTCCTGANTTGGAAGTTGAGTATACAGAAGCTTCATTTGAAGACAATCGGAATTATAGAGTAACTAGTGATAAGGCTAAGCGAGCATTTGGNTTCGCCCCTCAGTTTTCCATNAGTGATGGGATTGTGGAAATGCGTGATCTATTAGCTGACCGACGAATCAAGGATGTGAGTAGTCAAAGATANTCTAATAGTGCATATGTCCAGATGTTNTTGAAGAATGGAGAACTTCGGAAGTTTGATGCTCTTNCGGAAGGNATATAGATGCCGAAAAATATTCTGCAAGATAAGGTAATATTTCTGACTGGGGGCACNGGATCATTTGGACATAAGGCCGTCGATATGTTTCTTGATGGGGGCGTTTCAAAAGTCATCGTATATAGCCGAGATGAGTATAAGCAGTCTTTGATGAAAGATACGTTACGGAACAGGGGTAATGTTCAGTTTGTGATAGGTGACNTCAGAGATGAAGTTAGATTAGAACGNTCAATGCATGGGGTTGATTANGTCGTACACGCTGCCGCTATGAAACAAATCCCGGCTTGTGAAGATAACCCNGAGGAAGCTATTGCCACTAACGTTATAGGTACNGGGAATGTCATACGCNCNGCNGTGCGACAGGGCGTTGAGTGNTTNGTTAATCTAAGTGCTGACAAAGCGGTTTACAGNGTGTCAGTTTACGGNTCTACCAAGTTTTTGGCNGANAGACTAGTGATTGATAGTAATTATCAAGGCAANATTAGGGGAGTGAACCTTCGCTATAGCAATATCCTTGATAGTCGNGGTGGAGTATTTGAAGTGTTTGCTGAAAGGCTTCGAGGAGGGGGNACTGCAACAGTATTTGATTCCTCGATGACAAGGTTTTTCCTAACGCAGGAAGAGATTGTGCGGCTGTGCATTTTTGCCTTTGAACACTGTAGAGGTGGTGAGACGTTAGTTAAATTGGCATCACCCATACGTATCGCGGAACTCGCAACAGCTATGCGCGATGTCATAGGCAATGGGCAGGTAGAGGTGCATGATAACACTGCTCGAGTGGGCGAAAAATTGGATGCAGTTCTACTTGCTGAAGAAGAGAAATCCCTTGCCAAATCTTANGGTGAANTTATAATCATAAGCCATTTGGCAAAGGAACTTGCCCTTGACGATATACAGCCGATCACAGANCAGCAGGTTGATATGGATTCACGTCGATTCATTACTGATGCTGAATTGGAAAAGTTGGTTAAGGANACTCTGTGATGAACGTTCTGGTCCTNGGGATTTCTGGAATGTTGGGNCACAAACTTTTCCAGTTGTTACAGGNNACTCGACANACNGTGTCCGGTGCNATGCGCCCGAGTAAANCTGAATTNACCNATTATGGTTTGNTGGACGGTGTAATCTANGANGGAATNGATATTCGGATNCCNGGTGCGATTGAGCAAGTNATANNGGCGAGTCAACCNGATGTAGTNGTTAATTGNATAGGGTTAATACGTCCTGTTGCAGTTGATCCTTCTGAAACATTGTCTNTCAATTCTCTTTTCCCTCATGANCTNGCTCGTCTAGCNNCAGCNCACCATGCNCGGCTAATACAGATAAGNACTGACGGCGTATTCTCCGGNCAGCATGGNAATTATCGAGAGCAGAGNGTTAGCGATGCAGATGATTTGTATGGGAANAGTAAANCCTTAGGTGAAGTTACTTATGGCGGGCATTTGACGGTCAGGGCATCTCTTGTTGGGCGCGAGTTAACATCTAGAAGAAANCTANTAGGCTGGTTGTTGTCNCAAAAAGGNGANATNCCCGGNTTTGTGAATGCGATATGCACTCCTTTGACTACTATTGCTCTNTCNANAATGCTTATTCAGTTGNTGGANATGGACGAAGTAGATGGGCTACTTCATCTGGGGGGAGAAAGAATTGATAAATATTCAATGTTGCGGCTTTTATGTGAAGAGTATCAACTTTCAGATATTCGCTTGTTGCCNTATCTCGAATACTATGTGGATCGGAGTCTAATTCTTGAACGNATGGAGACTCTAGGGCTAAGNGTGGAAAGTTTTGATTCAATGGTAAAGGTAGCTTACCAAGATGACNTATGGTATCCGAGTGTGTCAGTATCTGNNTCGATGGTTGGAACTGATGTCGGNATGCCNAAGNTGCCTTCTNCTGATANTNTGGGCTTGNCTAGGCAGGATCGCTCCCAGTATGGGTATACNGTNGGGCTTGACGTAGGCAGCCAAATTCCNGAATTAAGCATCATCGTCCCTTGTTTTAATGAAAGTTATCATTTAACTAATTTGCTNCCTGAATTATCTAGGGTGTGTAGTGAAGCGAACTTAAGCGTTGAAACGATAATTTTGGANGANTTTNTTGATGAAGGGANCCCGAGTATAGGAGAGGCACTCCAACCTCAATATCCTGAACTTCGCATCAAGGTNTTGAGGCGGAANTTNTCGCGTCGAGGNTATGGTGCTGTGNTCNGNTATGGCNTAGGNCANGCNGTTGGGAANTATGCTCTGTGTGTTGATGTGAANGGTATAGACCCAGTGCATTTAATNCCAGACTTAGTTACAGAAGCACGAGAAGGNTATCAATTGGTNCAGTGNTCCAGATATNTAGAGCCNGAAAATACTANAGNGATATCNNNGCGATATAGGATTTACCAGAGNATTTATCGTTCTATGNTTAAGGTNANGATTGGTGNAAANNTGNCGGACAGTACATATGCATTTAAGTTATTTGATAGGACNTATGCTATGGGCCTTGGNCTTACTTCNAATCGGTTCAATTTCAGNCCTGAGATCACGCTGAAGATGCTTTTAGATGGCGCGAAAATNGGCTCTATTCCTGGTTCNCATGCGCGATTCGGNCGCGTTCGACCAAGATTTAGATTGGTGTCTGAGATGTGGGGNTTTCTGTATGTGTTGGCTAGGGCTTCACTTCATCGGGTCGGTATCTTATGGTTCTAGTAGTAAANGCTGTGCATGGATTATTGCTAATTTNCATTCATCTTGAAGTATATGCGGNGCGTAAGCAGTGACGTTATGGCTTCGGTGGNTCATCGTGATTTCCATCAGTGCTGTTTCNATATGGGCAGTTACGCAGATGGTGGTATGGAAGGATTTGCTTGAATCTCTAGAGGGGATGCAATTTCGGTACGTCGCCGTAGCTTTAGTATNCCTGCTAATCAGTTTGCTGTGTAGAATGGAGCGNTGGAGATTGTTGCTCCAAGNCTCTTCAGAGATACGCAGGAAACATTTATTGGCGGCGTTGGTTATAGGGTATCTGGGGATAACNGTATTGCCATTTCGTTTAGGGGAACTCGCAAGAGGCTATGCAGCAAACCGCCTAACTGGGGTTTCTGTGAGCGATGCACTCACCGCAATATTTGTTGAACATGTTTTTGACTTAGGAACGCTGCTTTTGCTTCTCGTATGGCAGTGGCCTTTANTGAGGGGCAATGAGTGGCTTCAACCAGTATATTTGCTAGGATCACTTGCNTTAGCAATTTCTGTGAGTGCGATTCTTGTAGTTATCGTCTTTTCTAAAACTATGATTCGGTATATCCAAAAGTTTGAGGAGCGATCTCCTTCATTAGTCGGCAAATTTGGCTTGGCTCAGCACATTGTGACTGCTATTGCTGCTGTNACCAGNTTACGGGATGCGAGACTATTCCTNCGACTAGTTATCTGGTCTCTTGTGACTTGGGCGTTTGCCTGTGGGTTCAATGCTGCCTTCCTGCTTGCTTTGGGCATTACTCCTGTTTTAGAAGGGTCTGTACTTACAATATTGGGTACGAACTTGGTATCAGTTATGCCTTCTACCCCTGGGTACATAGGGGTCTACGACTTGGCGTCAGTAGCAGCTTTGGGCATACTCGGTGTACCGTCTGCTGATGCAGTGGCATTTGCGGTCACATCTCATTTTGTGTTGCTCTGTGCGTTTATTGTACTTGGCATTTTGGCTTTGAGTCTTACCGGTATCGGTTGGCGGAGTATAACNNATAGCTCAGAGGAACAAGGCGAGATACGAGAAGAACACTGAANATTCCAGTTTGATACGATANGCAAGAGGCATTGTAATATTCCTAGGCATAAAAGAGAATTATCTNATGAAGGTATTAGTAATATCGCAATATTATGATCCCGAGCCCTTACCAAAACCTGCGCAGTTGGCTAGAGCTTTGGTGAAAAAGGGGTATGACGTAACGGTGATTACGGGNTTTCCGAATTATCCTTACGGCAAGTTATATGATGGATACAAAATTCGACCATGGGAGCAATCGGAATCAGGCGGCGTCAGAATTTTTCGGGTGCCACTTTTCCCNGACCACAGCAGGTCAATGGTGCGGCGNTTNTTGAACTATGTTTCTTTTAGTGTGACTAGTNCCTTGGCAGGGATTTTTTNGGGAAGGCGAATGGACGCAATGGTGGTGTTCCATCCACCTCTGACAATGGGCATTACTGCGTGGGTGGTGTCAAAGCTACGGAATATTCCGTATGTTTACTGCGTGAGTGATTTGTGGCCAGATTTGATGATAGCGAGTGGAGTGCTTTCCAGTAAGGCGATAATAAAGATTCTTTATGGNTTGGAGTCATTTGTTTATGCAAGGGCTACGGTTGTAGCGCCTGTTTCTACTGGGATGTATTCGCAGTTGGTCCAAAAAGGCGTAGCATCCAATAAATTGGNAGTATTGACTGATTGGGCTAACGAAGAAGTGTTTTATCCTGCTAGTCCNGATCATGAATATCGNTCGCAACTAGGCATTGGTGAAGGCTTCACAATAATGTTTGCNGGACAACTTGGTATAGCACAGGGNCTTGATACTNTATTGGATGCCGTTTACTTNCTNANGGCAAGTGTTCCGGTGAACNTAGTTATTGTTGGGGACGGCATTGAAAAAGAAAGATTGATGAAAAAGGCTNNTGACTATGGCTTAGANAACGTTCATTTTTTAGGAAGATTTCCNGAATCGGACATGCCTANACTGTATGCNTTGGCNGACGGTTTATTGGTGCATTTGGAAGCTTCCTCAGCNTTTTCAATGAGTGTNCCCAGTAAGATTTATGGCTATATGGCTTGCGCNCGACCCNTTCTNGCAGCTGTTTCTGGGACGACAGCNGAGATCGTTNNNGAATCGGAATGTGGNGTNGTGTGTGCNCCNGGCGATCCNNNTCAGATGGCTGAAGCAATTAGAAGATTANNTTTATTGCCNCAAGAAGNGCGAGAGTCGATGGGGGCAAGAGGNCGNGAGNCATTTCTGAGNTANTACTCTATAGNNNGTGGTGCAGAGAATTTCGAAAGAACTTTGTCCCAGCTTGTCTCCCAAGANGGTTTTTCTGAAGGTAACGGTGCAATTAGGTGAGAGCCAGATATAAGCGACCATTTGATTTGTCCATAATATTTTTTGCTCATATATTTCCTCCGACACTTCTCGTGTGGGTAATTNTTTGGTTTGTAATTCCAATTTTGATTTGGGTTGAAGANCGCGGGAANGTNTTNTTNCGGCAGGAACGAGTNGGNNTCAANGGGAGCANTTTTTCTGTCTGGAAATTTCGTACCATGGTACAAGACGCTGAGAATTTAGGGCAGGTTTGGACACAAGAGGGNGATGATCGGGTTACTCGGGTNGGTCGCNTANTGAGGCGAACTGGANTNGANGAATTGCCGCAGTTGTTGAATGTCATTAGGGGGGAGATGAGCTTNGTNGGCCCCCGACCNTTGGCNGTGCAAGAACAGGAAGTATTGGAAAGTCAGATANCNGGNTTTCGGGAGAGGTTACAGGTTTTNCCTGGATTAACAGGATTGGCTCAACTTTATAATCGTGATGACGACTCTGAAGAAAAATTGAAATACGATATGATGTATGTGAAGGAAATGGGATGGCAATTAGATCTCAAGCTACTTTTTCTCACAGCATTTGACGTTGTGCTGAGACGAAGAGATGTTCGCACTGGGAAATTTTCANCCAAAGNGGAATAGGGCTTTTCCTANTGGATGACCCCTTGTTCACGGTTTGCAAGTTTGCGGTAANGTNCAATTTGCTTGCTCNAGTNGTTTGAGTTTGTTTGCTATACATANAGCTAAAGGATATTTCTGAGTAATATATCTTGATTTAGGAGTTGCCAGCCCATGCAAAACACTAGCGGGCTGATAATGCGNTGGTCTTTGGTTTTCCGTATTCTTGCTCCAGTGGCGTACGCTTGCCTTATATCCTATTTTTCCCATCAGAGTCTCACTGGTGGCGATAGCACATTGCCNTTAAGTTGGCTAGAGTTTGGTTGGTCAGATAAGGCATTGCATGCTNTGGAATTCTTTGGATTTACCATTATCCTAGGTTTTTCNTTTTACAAACNACAGNCANNGNCACCACGCTTTTTGATGGTGTTNCTAATTGCGACAGTTTTTGCATGGGTGGATGAAATTCATCAAATATTTNTCGTAGGCCGCACATTTTCTCTTTTCGANATTATTGCGGATGTGGNGGGTGTTAGTATCGGAATTGTAGTTCTAAAATATTGTCGACAAATTAAAGTAACAGCCATGCATCTNACCCTACTTATAATTCTGACAGTCGGNTGTGCATCGCCTCCATCAGGGGACGTTAGTGGCGGTAATCTGAAGGAACCGACGGAAGTTGNATCGATTGCAGATACTTTANGAGAAGATAGTAAATCTGAGGCCACGCTGGTTGTGGTTGAGTCTACANCTGAATCAAATCCTATGGTGGCTGTGCCTTCTCCNGTGCAACTNCCTNCAACNNAGNGTGATAAGGAAGAAGTAGTAGCTATAGAGTNGCCTACAGTGGAACTTGNAAAGGCNGCNACTCCGGTAGTTATAGATACTGCTACGGTAATGTTGGTTATAGAGGCTACGGCTACAGTAACCCAAGNATCAAGTGCGCCTTTACCGACGTATATTTCTATAGAACCCTCCGCTACTTCGACTCATCTTCCGGAACCGACTCAGCAGGTCATATTGATTCCNACAATGACTGCAACCCCATATGTAGCTCCAACAAGAACTCCAATGCGTTATGGTAGTGGATTTGTGTATATCCCAGAATCCACAGCGACGCCAACTGCAACGCCAACTGCAACGCCAACTGCAACGCCAACTGCGACGCCAACTACAACACCAACATCAACGCCGACACTAACACCAACGTTGACACCGACGCCGACATTTACTCCTACTCCCACGGTCGTTAGTTCTTCAGGATCTGGCTTTTTTGGTGGAGGGTTTTGGGGTAACTCTGGAGGCGGATCATCGCAAACGCCTACGAGTACGCCAACTATAACTCCAACTCCNGTACCTACACATACTCCAACTGTTACGCCGACACCGACGGCAACGCCGACCCCGACGGCAACACCGACGGTTACACCGACTCCAACCCCAACTCCCNCCCCAACTCCTGATTCGCGATATGGAGTTGTTCTCCATACTCAAGATCTTGCTATTCAAAAATGGTTTCTAGATGACCTTGGGGTGGAATGGTATTTGGATGGTCAGCATTCNGCTTCAGAAATTACCGTTTGGGCTNAGGGGCATAAACGCCCGTTGTATNTTGACGTGACAGTAGTTGGCAGNGTGTATACCCCTGCGGAAATTCAGCAGATTGCTACTGCTGCTCCTGGGGCAGTTTGGTACGTCTCTGGGGAACCCAATAGGCGATTTACCGCTAATCANATAATAGAGCGNCTGCATTATTATTACACTGAGATCAAGGCTGCTGACCCTACTGCTAGAATTACNAGTCCGTCTCTCCTTAATTTCGANTTTATTTGTAATGGATGTGGTGGTTATCAGAGTGGCAGAAGTTGGGCGACGGATTACCGAGCGGCATATCTTAGTAGGTATGGTATGGAACCTCCAGTAGATATCTGGGCTATCGATTTATATCCTCTTGATTGGGTGAATCTTCCTACTGCTAACGCGTGGCTTATGATGGATCAAGTAACAGCACTGCGTGATTACCTTGAAGCAGCCCCTGCNCANGCAGGTAAGCCTATATGGGTTACCGAGTTGAGTATGCATTGGGGNTGGGATTCTATGGAATGGGGNGTTGCNGGGTGNGGTGCTACGCCACAGCCTAAAGGGCAGTATCGTGGAGACAAGATGCTTGAATATATGGAACGAATGTTTGACTACTTCGAGCAAAATGCGACATCGAAGAATATAGAGAANTGGTTTTTCTTTGTAACCTACTATGACGTTANTCAGTGTAATTATGAAGCCTACGCAGGAATAAGCTTGTATACCAGTGGTTCGATTGGATCTTCTCGTTCTAGTATGGGTGAGTATTTTAGAGAGCGAATTNGGNACTGATAATTGCCAGATAGAATCGCAGGGATAGCATTGACGGGCGTAGATGCTAACCCCTAAGATCACACGGCAAAGGCACTTAATTAAGTTAATAAGGCACCTATTTTCCGTTGGAGTTGAGCAGGATGAGATTTTCTAGATTTTTCGGGAGGACTTTACGTGACACTCCCTCGGATGCTGATACCCCTAGCCACCAACTGTTATTGCGNACTGGAATGATCAATCAGGTAGCGGGNGGGATGTACACGTATATGCCACTAGCGTATAAGTCCTTGGAAAAGATTGAGACTATCATTCAAGAAGAAATGAATGCGGTAGGAGGNCAAGAAATCAGGATGCCAGCNTTGCAACCACGGGAAGTTTGGCAAGAAACGGGTCGGGATGATGCTTTTGGGGATGGGTTGTTTAGATTGAAAGATCGTCGGGATCGTGATTTGGTATTAGCTCCTACCCATGAGGAAATAGTTACAGTAACTGCTAATAAGTTCATTCAAAGTTATCGAGATTTACCTCAATTGGTGTATCAGATTCAAACGAAATTNCGCGATGAGGCTCGCCCGCGTGCGGGATTAATTAGAGTTCGTGAGTTCACGATGAAGGATGCGTATAGTTTTGACCGAGATGAGGACTCACTTGACTTGACTTATCAGTCTATGGTCCAAGCATACAAGAACATTTTTAGACGGTGNGGGATTCCTGCAATACCTGTTCAAGCTGATAGNGGAGCAATAGGAGGCAAGGACTCTCAGGAATTTGTCTTGCTGAATTCTACTGGTGAAGACTCTATTTTGCATTGTAGCTCGTGTGGGTATGCTGCTAACTCAGAACGCGCGACGTTTTCACCCTTGGTATTGGAACGCCAATCAATGTTGCCATATGAAGAGGTAGAGACTCCTGGNCTTAAATCAATTCAGGAGGTCACTAGTTATCTGGGGATTACGGATGCACAGACTCTCAAGTCTGTGTTTTATGTGGCTGACAATAGGTTTGTCTTCGTTTCTATTCGGGGAGATTTGGCGGTGAATGAAACCAAGCTTCGCAACATCTTATCGGCTGCTGACTTGAGNAGTGCAACTGAGGATGAGATACGGTCTGAAGGGCTGGTCCCGGGATATGCTTCAGCTGTTGGGGTTGNTGAAATATTGAAAATAGCCGATCGCTCAGTTGATTGGGGAACCAATTTCGTTGTAGGTGCCAATCGAGAGGGATATCATGCGCGAAATGCAAATTATAATCGGGATTTCAGCGTTGATAGACTAGAGGATATTGCCTTGGTGGAAGATGGACATCCTTGTCCAGAGTGTACGGAGCCGTTGAGGTCCGATCGCGGAATCGANGTAGGCCATGTGTTTAAATTAGGGACTTCATTNTCTNGTCCATTGCAAGCGACTTATAGTGACGAAAATGGTGAACAGCAGTTCATGGTNATGGGATGTTATGGAATCGGAGTAGGGCGGTTGCTTGCCGCATGTATTGAGCATAACTATGATGATAAGGGTATGGTGCTCCCTCCAAGTATAGCCCCGTTTCAGGTATATCTTATTGGGATGCAGATGGCTGACGATATTGTTAAACAAAAAGCCGATGANCTATTTGATGCATTGGTCGAAGCTGGTATTGAGGTNTTTTACGATGACCGGGAGGAAAGCCCTGGGGTTAAACTGAATGATGGGGATCTTCTGGGATTTCCAGTTAGAGTGGTCGTAAGTAAGAGGAATATTACTGAAGGGGTGGTGGAGATTAAATCTCGAAATGAAGCGGATTCGGTCAAGGTCCCTTTTGAAAATGCGTTGGAAACAATAACTGGTAAATTAACCGGTTGGGAATGAGCCCAAGGTATCACTTTTCAAGGGTTCAGGCGAATTCAGGATTCCCGAAGTTGAGGAGGNAGAAGATTTGGTATTGAGTTATCAATTGGATATATTTCTTCACATGAGGCGCATTGGAGTGACCCAGTCACAATCTCCTGATCNACCTCTTGCGTAATTTCGAGTTTTAAGGTGCTTTTGCAAANGGGGCAAGCAAGAATATCTATAAGTTCTTTTTTCACTGTGCATTCTCCTATTGATCTATTCTGGCCTTGTAAATCACTGTCTGAAGTNGCTTATACATAATTGGTAGGGGCCTGGAGGTCAGTTCGATTTTGCATCAATTTCCACCAACATTCCTAATGCGTCAGCCAGAAAAAATACCACCAAGCCTAGTATAAGGGTTATATTTGGACCTGAAAACAGGTTGCTTGCCTTTAAATAGGATCGGTTGGGTTTNTGAGNTTCACTACTGACTGCACTNCTGGAGGTTGATCCGCGGGTCACNATGATGAACATTACAGAAGCAATTACTACTTTGATTGCTAGTATAGCGATGTAAGTCAGGGATATTGTGTGTGAAGTGAGTCGCCATGCAGTTAAGGAAATACCTGTAACTAATAACAGAGTTATGCTTAAACTTACCCATCCTTTAAACGCTATTGCCATCTGTCGTGTGTANTGAGATACGGAATCTGGCATTACTCCATCTACCGTTGGCTTCATAATAAGGACGTAGAAGAGAGTGCCTCCAATCCATACTACTGCAGCTATTCCATGTAGGAATTGCATGATAAGACCAAAAAAATTATCCACTAGTCTCCTCAGTATGCTATCAAGTTATCTCTTTAATTCGANTCTTCATCAATGATCGTTTGTGCTGCAGTGATGAGTGAGGTGCGATACGAATCCGATAGCTCTTCGCGAAAGTCTAAATAGCGCTTAAGGGTGTCAATAGGGTNTTGTTGGTTTAGGTATGTTCCCTTCCAGCGNGTATCCCTATAACCCGTGATTTGTCGCTTCGATGGTGCGATGAAGTGTGCATCTTGTAACGCTGCTCTTACGTCTTGTTCTTGGAAGAGTGATTCAAGGTGCCGCGGCATCGAGATATCTAGGCGTGTTATTGCTCCCCGGATATCGTACTGTTTTATTATCGTGAGAGCGGTTTCAGTGGGGGTTTGNTCTTTATCATCAATGTTAACTGGTATAGTCAGGAATTTCCTTGCCTTGACTGGATGGAATTCGTAGTGGGACACACGCTGTTTCGGTTCTGCCGTTCTGTCTATGTCAATGGAATAAAAGCCTTTGGTGTCTTTCTCTTCGCCAAAATCTACCCTTTGCAAACTTCCGGAGTACACAATAGGAGGGCTTTCATTCAGTACTTGTGCTCGGTGGATGTGACCTAAAGCGACGTAATCAATGCCTTCAAGAGNTAGAGAACTTGGGAAGAGAATATGATCACGTCCCAGCATCATAGATACTTCCGAGCTTGTAATAGCTCCAGCAACAGTAAGATGTCCGGTTANTATTGCNGGGATGGAGGTATCAAGGGTGCCTTGTGCTGCTGCTATCAATTTTGTCAATTCAGTTTCGATGAAACTAGTTAACTCTTCAATTGAGTTATTTGAGCTAGGCGCTCTAGCTAAGAATTCAGCGCGNCGGACCCAGGGAACAGAGATTATCTGAATCTCTCCGGATTTGGTTTCAATCGGATAAACTTTAATACGATTTCCGATAGTCACCCCTGGAATNTGGAGAGTGTCAAATATGTCGAGGGCGCTGGCCTTGCCTCTAACCGATGGAGAGTCATGGTTGCCTGGAACTAAGAAGACAGGTATCCCTGCTTGTGTGATTCTTGAAAGCCCTTCTGCAAAGAGCCTTTGATGGGTCTGAGATGGTTCCCGACTTTTATACGCGTCACCNGCAAATATTACTAGATCNGCTTCGCTGTTTATTGCATAGTCGATAACTTCGTTATAACTGTCGACAAAGTCATCTAGCCGATTTGAAAGTCCAGTACTAGGGTTTGTATGGCTATAATTCTCAACACCAATATGGAGGTCGCTGAAATGTACTATATGCATGTATGTCCTTCAGAGGCCAGGCGTCTAGTGCGTAGAGCTAGGTTTATCTAGGCGAGCATTGTTTGTAGAGTTGGTACCAAGTCCGAGATACTTACGCGCGTTTGTTTCATGGTGTCACGTTCACGTATAGTGACTGATTGATCCAGTTCGACTGTATCAAAATCGATGGTTACACACAGTGGCGTNCCGATTTCATCCTGTCTGCGGTATCTTCGGCCAATGCTTTGAGAATCATCGTACTCCACTTTCCATATCCCGAGGTTCCTGACAGTCTCGTAGATGTTGCGAGCTGTAGGAGTCAATTTTTCGTTTCTGCTCAGTGGAAGGATAGCGACTTTAACCGGAGCAAGTTTGTTGTCAAGTTTCAGTACNGTACGTTCGGTGTTTTCCTGTTTTTCTTCGGTATAGGCGTCAATTAGGAATGCGAGAGTAGCACGATCTACGCCCCCTGACGGTTCTATAACGTATGGAATGATTCGTTCTTTCTTTACCTCGTCAAAATAGTCGAGGGATTGACCAGTGGCATCGGAGTGGGCTTTAAGATCAAAATCAGTCCTGTTGGCAATACCTTCAAGTTCTCCCCATCCCCAAGGGAAAAGAAATTCAATGTCTTTGGTGGCCTTTGCATAGTGCGCAAGNTCATCAGAAGCATGATCACGGATTCTAAGGCTGTCTGCGGTGATACCAAGATTCAGGTACCAATTAATTCTTTCCTGCACCCAGTATTCATGCCAAGCTACATCATCTTCAGGAGGGACAAAGAATTCAAGTTCCATTTGTTCAAATTCGCGCGTTCTGTAGGTGAAATTTCCAGGGGTTATTTCGTTTCGGAAAGCTTTACCGATCTGGGCAATTCCGAAGGGAGGTTTTCGTCTTGTTGAAACCAAGGTGTTAGAGAAATTGACAAATATTCCTTGAGCGGTTTCTGGACGAAGCCAGGCTTGTGCCGCTGAGTCTTCAACTGGCCCAACAAAAGTCTTAAACATTAGGTTGAAATTACGAGGGGGCGTCAATGGACCATTGCATTTGAGGCATGCTTCAGTTCCTGATTCAAGTTGGTCGGCACGATATCGTTCATGACATTCCTTGCATTCTACCAACGGGTCAGTGAATCCTGCAGCGTGACCACTCGTGTTCCATATTTCGGGATTCATAATAATGGCGGAATCCAATCCTACTGTGTCGTCTCGTTGGTGCACAACGTTTTGCCACCAAGAATTTTTTACGTTGCGTTTGAGTTCGGTGCCGAGAGGTCCGTAATCCCAGCTGCTGCCAAGTCCTCCATATATTTCACTCCCCGGGAATATGAACCCTCGTCTCTTGCACAGAGAAACTAGCTTTTCCATCAATAGATTATTGTTGCTTGCGGTCAATAGTTTCCTCCACTGATTTGTTGATTGCGTGATTCAACAGAATTCAGTATGTATTTTGAGTGCACAGCTTAAGCATTAATTATTTGGGCACAGATTGCATGTAATTTATCTCTGGTGTATAGTTTACACTAGTATTGAGTTTCATGGCGGGATAGCTGTCCATGCAATTTCCACCAAGGTGTTTCGGAGATTTGTGTGCCTTTTGGAACTCAGTAAGATTGGACTAGATTGGAAAGGGTTGAAGATGAGAGTAGTATTCTTGCAGGACATACCTAATGTCGCTGAAGCGGGAGACATTAAAACAGTCAAAAGAGGCTACGCTAAGAATTATCTGCTTCCCCGGAATTTGGCAGTTGTGGCGAGTGCTCACGAGCTTAATCGGCTAGAAGCCATTAAGAAGGCAGCCGTTGTCTATCGTGATAAACAGTCTGCAACTATGGGAGAACTCGCACAAAAGATAGAAGGATTGCGAATCACTATCGCGCAGAGGGCTGGACCTGTGGGTCAGCTCTATGGTTCAGTTACTGTGGGTATGGTGGCTAGCCACCTTTCTAATACGGTTGGGACAGACATAGACAGACGTTCCGTCAGTCTGGGACAAGCGATTAGGCGTACTGGAGAGTTTGAGGCAAGCATACGTTTAGGTACAGATATATCCGCAAGTTTTGTTGTAAATGTGATATCAGAAGATTCAGGAAATGCTGCGGATCAGAACACTGCAGTAGCTAGCGAACCCATGTCGGATGTTGAAGCGGTTGATCAGGATAATTCTGATGACATAGAGACCGTATCCGAAGTCGCTGAGCCAGAAAATTCTTTAGATGATGGTGAATCTGAGGAATCAACCGCAGTGTCGGAAGATGAGAAGTAAAGACTCTGTCACCTTAATCACGGTCGACACTAGTATCTGAATCCTGGAGTCCGCGTCTAGCTGAATCTCCCTACACGGCGTCGTCCCCCTCCTATTGTCTGGCAAGCGGAACCCTTACCTGCCACAATGATCAAGAATTGACGAAAAAACGGAATTTTCAACATGGCAGGAATTATCTGGATCAGAGTACATTGTACCCCTGAATGTTAGACGGAAGATCTTTGGTTGATCAGGTAGGTGAAACATGTATGCGGATCGTCTTCCCCCTCATGATATAGAAGCTGAGGAGGCGGTTATTGGCTCGTTGTTGATTGATGGCGAGGCTATGTATCAGATTTCAGAAATACTCAGTTCTGAAGATTTTTACGAACAACGTGCACGTTGGTGTTACGAAGCTTGTGATTTGCTGTTTCAGCGACAGGAAGCTATAAATCAGGTTACGTTAGCTCATGAGTTGTCTCGATTAAATCATCTTGACGAAGTAGGTGGCAATGCATTTTTGAGCCATCTCGTTGCAGTCGTTCCCACTTCATTACATGTTGAATATTATGCTCGTATAGTGTCCAAATCATCTGTGCTCAGAAAACTTATACGGGCTGCCAGCGAGATATCGTCTATTGGCTATGAAGAAGCAGCGGATATTGAACATTCATTAGACAAAGCAGAAAATATACTGTATGCCGTCCGATCACATAGGGAACGTAAGGATTTTGCGCATATCGGAAGTATCTTGGAGGACTATCTGGAAGATGGAGGCATCTCAGGGACAGCCTCCATGGATGCGTCAGTAAGTCCTATCCCTACTGGATTCACTGACCTAGATCGACTGCTAGGTGGAATGCAGCGTTCGGACATGATAGTACTTGCAGCTCGTCCAAGTGTAGGGAAAAGTACCCTGGTTCTAAACATGGTTAGGCATGCAGCCAGCCTCGGGTATACATCAGCGGTGTTTAGCCTTGAAATGAGTCAGGAGCAACTGGCTCTTCGTCTCCTATCAAGCGAAGCAGCTGTAGATAGCCATCGGCTGCGCTTGGGTTTAGTTACTGAAACTGAGGAACGTAAAATCCTCGAGGGAATTGGGGCCTTGTCTGAATTGCCTATATATATTGATGATACTCCCTTGTTGTCTATATCGGAAATGTCGAGCAGATCGAGGCGTTTGAATTTGGATAAAGGGGTAGACTTGATTGTAGTCGATCATATACAGCTAGCTCGAGGCAGTACCAGAACAGATAATCGGGTTCAGGAAGTCAGCGAGATTACGAGATCGTTGAAGGGATTGGCCAGAGATCTTAATGTTCCAGTCATAGCCGTATCGCAATTACGTCGGGCAGTCGAGGATAGGACAGGGCATAGACCTCAACTTGCTGATCTTCGTGAAAGCGGTAGTATCGAGCAAGATGCTGACGTTGTGGCTTTTATATATCGCGAAGACATGTACTACTCTGAAGACGAGTGGGATGCTCGTTTCACGGGTAAGCCTTATCCTAAGAATATTGCTGAGGTGATACTCGCTAAGCATAGGCATGGCCCGATCGATACGGTAAATTTATTCTTTCGAGAGAAGTTGTCGCGTTTTGAGAACCTAGCTGCTGGTGACGGAGTAGCAAATCCGTCCATGCTTGGTGAGCTGGCTTGATAAAACTGTCGTAGGGTTAGATCTGGCGATTTTGCCATTCACTCTCATTCATGTTTCCATCGAACATATTTTGATCAGAGAACAGAATGCATACTGAACATTCAAATGAACCGATGACATACACAGCGGTACCAGATTCTATCTTGGGGGAATTCCTAGTTGAATTTCAAGATGAATCTTTGTTGAGGTGTTTTCTTCGTATCCTTTGGCATTTGCATAGGAGCAAGGACAAAATTAAGTCAGTTGAAATAGCCGTGCTTGATGCAGATCCGATTCTTGACGGGGTCTTGTCAAAAAGAAAGACTCCTGACTCGTCTAGATTAAGTACAGTGCTGAAGGAGATTTACGATTTGAATTTTGTACTCTTTGCAGAGCCTAGAAAACCGCAGGGAGATATTCGTGTTCTTTTGAACACTCGAAAAAATAGAACTATGATAGAAACCCTTGGCTGGGTATCCACCGAAGCTGTAGATGTTACGAGGGTTCTCGTTGCACCACTTCCCGAGTCTAACATTTTTGGGCTCTACGAGCAGAATATAGGACTTATTACCCCGCTTGTCGCAGATGAACTAAGGGACATGGAAACGATATACCCGGTTTCCTGGATAGAAGAAGCAATACAGTTATCTGTCATTTACAATCGCAAAAGTATACGATACATATTAGGAATCCTAGAAAGATGGAGAAATGAGGGCAGGGATGGAGGACCTCGGCGGAATTCTCAAACGGTTGGGGCAAAGGACTATATCCGGCGATACGGTCTATCAGGGGACTGATCTTCCTGCTGATGATTTGTTGGGGGATGCCGATTGTAGGATATGTGCTGGCCTAGGTTGGGTTAGTTACAAAGTCATGGTAGGGGATCCAAGATTTGGCAAGGCTGAACCGTGTCCGTGTCGAATTGAGCTTTTAACGTCCGATAGTGCGCAACTTATTAGATACAGTAATTTAAAAGCACTGGAACGCATTCGTTTTGATGGGTTATCTGGGGATGGACCTTCAGCGAAAAGCGAATTGCGTTACTTGTACAAGCAGGCTCATAATCGCTGCCTAGAGTATGCATCTGCCCCTAAAGGCTGGTTAGTCATAACAGGTGCTGTTGGATTAGGGAAGACCCACTTGGCTGCTTCTATTGTAAACGAGGCTATTGCGTTGGAAATACCTGCAATATATATGCCTGTTCCTGATTTTTTTGACCATCTCCGGGGGGCTTTAAATCCATATGAAGATTCTGGGGCAGACGACTTTTTTGTGCAAATGCGCGAAGCGAAATTATTGGTTCTGGATGATTTCGGTATGGCAGGAACTACCGCGTGGGCGAAGGAGAAATTGCTGCAATTGCTCAACCATCGGTTCAATGCACTTTTACCTACAGTGATCGTTTTGGCGGTGCCCTTAGAGCGTTTGGACCCTGCGCTAAGAGCTCGAGTTGGCGATGGGACGATTACTGATACTCTTAATTTAGATGTGACGTCTGGTAGTCCCGTAGCGGATTTGGGCTTGCCTGAAGAGCAACTTTTAAAGCGTATGTCATTTGATTCTTTTGATCCGAGAGGCAATCGAGGCAGGACGTTGAGTCGTTCTCAGTCTAACAGTTTGCATTATGCATATGATGTCTCGCGGACTTTCGCTGATGCCCCCGAAGGATGGCTTGTATTGTTGGGTGACACAGGAGTAGGGAAAACACACTTGGCAGTAGCCATTGTGCGGGAGCGTCTAGAGGCTGGGGAGTCAGTGGCTTTTGCTTTCGTCCCTGCCTTGCTTGATCACTTGAGGTTTACGTTTACTCCGGATAGCACAGTAAATTACGATCAGCTTTTCGAATGGATCCGGCAGGTCCCTTTATTGATTTTGGACGATCTAGGTGCACAAAGGACGAGTCCATGGGCTGAAGAGAAATTGTATCAATTAATTGTGCATCGACATAATGCTCGTTTGGCCACTGTTATCACTACACGCGGATTATCTGCGGATAACAATGACCCAATTAGCTCACGCTTGAAGGATCCAAGTTTAGTGAGCGTGCTTGCAATCGATGTTCCGGATTATAGGGATCAAGGGTTGCAGCGGCTGTCCGCAGAAGACTCTCCAAAGCCAAGATATGGGCGAAACCGCCGTATTTCCTCATGAGTACAATAGGTGTGGTTATCTAAGTGACGATAAAACCGAGATGTATGGAAGGGTATAGAGTGTGGAACGAAGAGAAAATTATTGTGTTTTTTGTGAAATTATAGGTGGGAATGTTCCCGGCAATATACGGTATCAAGATGATGATTTGCTAGTTTTCGACAATCAACTTCATGGCTTATGGGTCCCGGTAATGTTGTTAGTTGTTCCTAGACGACACTACAGTCAGGAAGAGTTTTGGACAAGTGACGAATTTGCTGCTGCAGCTAAGATAGCGGTTAGGATGGGTAGTCAATATTGCCCTGACGGATATCGATTAATAACGAATGTTGGTTCACAGGCTATGCAAAGTCAAAGCCATGGGCATATACATGTAATTGGAGGAACACGGTTGGGTATGTATGTTTATGGACCGGTTCCATTTGCATAATGCATCTCAGTTGCGCAAGTCTTCTTTGCATGGAATATCTACATACCTCTAACTCCGGTCTAGGTTGAGGTCAACTAATAAAGAAAGCATCTCTGATAATGTCTCCATCGCGGGGAAATGACAGTGGGGGAAGATCGTTAGGTTGGAAGAATGCCACTTCAGGCGTTTCTATGCTAGGGGTAAGCGTGCCACCAGTGGTATGCGCACCATAAACAATTAGGATAGGGGATGTATTTTCAGCCGAAAATACACCCAGAAGTTTGGTTATTTCGCATAGTATCCCAGTTTCTTCTAGGATCTCCCGTTTCGCAGCAGTTTCGACTACTTCTCCGAGATTAACATATCCTCCCGGGAGTGCCCATTTACCTAGCCCGGGTTCCAATGCACGCTTTGCTAAGAGGATAGCATTTTCTGCATTTGTTACCAATGTGCACGTAGCTACTTTGGGGTCTTTGTATATGGGTTTTTCACAGGTCGGGCAATAGGAAGAGCCGGAATCAGATTCTTCCTTCAATATTAATTTTGCACCACAGGTGCTACAGTAATTATGCGTGTTCATCATATGGTTGTGTGTCGGCATGATTTAGTACATTGTCCTTGCGTTAGTATAACGGTACATGTCAAACTAGTATTTTATATGAAACAGGATGGGGTAAATGTATAAAGTATTATTTGTCTGTGTGCATAATTCTGGGAGAAGCCAAATGGCCTGCGCTTTGACTAATAGCCTTGGTGGAGGAATCATCACTGCGAAATGTTCAGGAACTATGCCAGGAGATTCCATAAATCCACGGGTTGTAATTGTGATGAACGAGATTGGGTTGGATTTAGCTGCCAATATCCCCGAAGTTATAACGCAATCACAGGTGGATGAGGCAGACGCCGTGATAACTATGGGCTGTAATGTTGACGAATGTCCCATTAACAATTTTCGGGTCGATGCTGATTGGCAGTTGGATGATCCGCATCTTTTGTCGACCGATGAAGTTCGTAGGGTCCGTGATGAGATCAGATCAAAGGTTGTTACACTTATTCAGAGCTTTGCTGAGAGAGGTTAACCTTTGACTATTTGTTGCTGTTCACGCATCAACTTTTTATGCGTTTCGTAAAGACGCCATCACCTTGTTGAGTTCTTCAACTTCATTTGCTGAGTGTTGAAGTCCCTCTTTTTCGGTTGCGGTAAGGTCCAGTTCAACGATTTGTTCGACGCCAGTTCTTCCTAATTTGGTAGGAACTCCGAGATATAATCCGGTGATCCCATACTCACCATCAAGTTGCGCTGCGCAGGGGAGTACGCGTTTTTGATCGAACAAAATTGATTCCACCATTTCTACTACCGCAGCAGACGGGGCATAGTAGGCACTTCCTGTTTTCAATAATCCTACTATTTCTGCACCACCATCTCTGGTTCTTTGAATGATTCTTTCTAGCACATCCGTGGGCAAGAGATCTGATATCGGCACCCCACCTATCGTTGTGTACTTTGGTAGGGGTACCATGCTGTCTCCGTGTCCTCCTAAAACATACGCCTGAATGTCTCGCACTGATACTCCGGTTTCTTCGGCCAAGAATGTCCGAAATCTTGCGGTGTCTAGCACTCCAGCCATTCCTATGACTCGCTGAGACGGAAAATTACTTACAGAAAATGCGTGTTGCACCATAGCATCAAGGGGATTGGATACTATGATGAGTATCGCGTTAGGCGAGTGCTGTACGACTTCACTGGTGACACTCCCGACGATATTCATGTTTGTTGTTAGCAGGTCATCCCTGCTCATGCCAGGCCGGCGAGCTATTCCTGCGGTGATTATGACGATATCAGAACCAGCAGTGTCTTCGTATGAGTTAGATCCTTTTACGGAAGCGTCAGACGCGACTATTGGGCCTGCTTCTAACATGTCTAAGGCTTTTCCTTGTGGTAGACCTTCTACTACATCCACGAGTACAACGTCTGCATATCCTTTGTCAAAGATGCGCTGTGCAGTAGTTGCTCCAACATTTCCGGCTCCAACGACTGTGACTTTATTTTGCATTATAAATCTCCTACATTTTTTCAATAATGGCGTCAGCGACTTGTGCAGTACCAACCGCAGTTGGGTCATCTCGGGTAGGCTTCATGTCATATGTGACAGATTTCCCTTCAGCGATCACAGCAGCAACCGCTTCGTCGACTTGTCGAGCTGCTTCCTTCTCTCCTAAGTGCTCTAACATCAGCATGCCCGACAATATACAGGCTATTGGGTTGACCCTATTTTGTCCGGTGTAGCGAGGTGCGCTTCCATGAATAGCTTCGAAGACTGCCATTCCGTCTGCTCCGACGTTCGCTCCGGGAGCAACGCCTAAGCCGCCGACGAGGCCGGAACATAAGTCAGAGGCTATATCACCATATAGATTTGGTAGAACCAGTACATCATATTCTTCCGGGCGTTGCACAAGCTGCATGAACATATTGTCCACTATTCGGTCTTCGAATTCTATGCCCGAATATTCTTGTGCTACCTCACGTGCCACCGCAAGGAAAAGTCCGTCGCTATGTTTCATGATGTTGGCCTTATGTACGGCAGTTACCTTCTTCCGGCCGTGTTCGCGCGCGTAATCGAAGGCATACCGTACAATTCGTTCAGTTCCAAATACTGATATTGGTTTGATGCTGATCCCAACGTCGTCCCGAACTACAGAATCCTTATCTCTCAGAAATTGAACTAGCTCGCGAACCTCCGTAGAGTCCTTTTCAAATTCTATGCCAGCGTATAAATCTTCGGTATTTTCCCGGACGACAACTATATCTACATCTTCGTAGCGTCCTCGCACTCCTGGGTATGTTTTGCACGGTCTCACACAGGCATAAAGATCAAGAGCTTTGCGTATTGCCACGTTAACACTTCTAAAGCCTGTTCCTACTGGTGTTGTTATAGGTCCTTTGAATCCGATACCTGTTCTGCGGATGGAATCTAGTACGTGATCGGGCAGAGGAGTTCCATGTTCAGCTAAGGCAGCTTCGCCGACATCCTGGATATCCCAATCGAATTTTACCCCTGTGGCTTCTATAACCCTTCTTGCCGCTTGCATTACCTCAGGACCAATTCCGTCTCCCGGTAGCAATGTGATTTCGTAAGCCATGATTCCTCCTTCGTGGGGATCCACTTCCTTGTTTGGGTTGCCTCTAGTCTTTACAGAGGGATATTACCATGTTTTTTGGGTGGTAGTGTATCTCGTTTGTTGTGGAGCATTTCAAGTGCCTTAATAATTCGTGGGCGTGTGGTTCGTGGTTCAATGATGTCATCAACATCTCCACGACCTGCGGCTATGTAGGGATGGGAGAATTCGGTGCGAAATTCCTCTGCTAATCTAGCTCTCTCTGCAGTTCTATCTGCGGCTTCATCCAGAGCTCGGCGTGATATGATTTCGACGGCACCCTCGGGTCCCATAACTGCTATTTCACCAGTGGGCCAAGCAAAGTACGCGTCAGCTCCTAAGTGACGACTGCCCATGACAATATACGCTCCTCCATAAGCCTTGCGGGTCAGTATGGTAATTTTTGGGACAGTGGCCTCCGCGTAAGCGTAGAGTAATTTTGCTCCGTGTTTGATAATCCCACCGTATTCTTGATCTCTCCCCGGCATATACCCGGGAACGTCTGTGAACATTACTATTGGTATATTAAATGCGTCGCAAAACCGTATAAACCTTGCACTTTTGATTGAGGCATCTATATCAAGTGCTCCAGCCATATGCATGGGTTGTTGGGCGACTATCCCAACAACATTTCCACCCATTCGCGCCATACCTGTTATTATGTTTTGGGCATATTTGGGCTGCGTTTCCAATAGGGTTGCATCATCCACTATCCGTCCAATTACTTCATGCATGTCATACGCTTTGGTTGAGTCCTCGGGGATTATGGTGTCTAGGGCTTCGTCCATTCTATCGGGATCATCAGTGGGATCAATGAAGGGAGGATCTTCTCTATTATTTTGAGGAAGGAAACTCAGTAAATCCCTGACGCCTTGGTAGCATTCTTCCTCTGAATCATAACTAAGCTGAGCCACGCCACTTACTGTGGTGTGGACCGTTGCCCCACCGAGTTCCTCTACAGTTACTTCTTCCCCTGTTACTTCACGTATAACATTAGGTCCAGTAACAAACATTTGTCCCATGTCTTCAACCATCAGAATAAAATCCGTGATTGCTGGTGAGTAGGAGGCGCCTCCAGCACTGGGTCCTACAATGCAACTGATCTGGGGTATGACCCCGGATGCTCTAACGTTTCGGTAGAAAATGTCTCCATAGCCAGAAAGTCCTACGACTCCTTCTTGTATTCGGGCTCCTCCACCGTCGTTCATTCCTATTAACGGAGCACCGTTTGCTATAGCAAGATCCATTAATTTACCGATCTTTTTCCCGTGAGCTTCTCCTAAGGTTCCCCCGAATGCAGTGAAATCCTGAGAGTAGACGAAAACCAATCGATTATCAATCGTTCCGTACCCCGTGATGACTGAATCACCAAATATTTCGCGACTGGCTGCTAGGGATCCCTTGTCTAAGACAAATCGGTCCAACTCTTGAAAAGAATCAGCGTCCAACAGCAGCGTAATACGCTCACGAGCGCCAAGTTTCCCTCTGGAGTGTTGACTCTGAAGTCGATCTTCCTCTTTAGTGTCGCGGGAGGCGATTCTGTCCATGTATAGGTTAAGAGCCGGTGTTGTGTTTTTGTCA
>PBAZ01000012.1 GCA_002717565.1 Chloroflexota bacterium | reverse complement strand
AAATCTCAAGATAAATTCCACGCCTGAAGCAGCGTATGTATTCCTAAGATTCGATATTGCGAACTGAGCTCTTGACGATTACCGAGTCGAACACCTCTGAGAAATTGTAAATCCTTGTCCAATATTTCAGACATATCCCGAACTGACTCTTCTAAAGACCGCTTCAATGTACTCGCAAGCAATTCTCGGTGGCGTTCTATGGCTTTAGGGTTAGGCAAAGCAATTTTCCCATTAGAAGCCCATAATGCTCCATAGACAATGCGTTTATATACCTCAAATGCCGTGCCTTCTATTTTCCCTCTCATTGAATCCACAGAGTAAAATTGATCCTGATTACCGAAACCAAAAGCAATAGGTGATATCACACTAGCAGCTGTCTTAAACAAGCTCCGACCTTCTCGAAGCGAAAAAGGCAACGCATTAAAGAACGTAGCATATTCGTAATTTGCAAAAGGTCGTATGACGGTACCAAACTCCTCTACAGGGGCAAAGACGTTTGCAGTCAAGGAAAATTGCCGATCAACATTGTGCCAATATTCCTCCAAGTGACAAGGAAGGTTTACAGAATTATTGTCGACTGCGATATCAGTAATATCTGCTCGTATTTCATCTCTTTCTTCACTGGAAAGCAAGTGCCATATGCGAGTTGAATATACTTTCTTTGCAAGAAATGCCTCCATTGCGTCCTCTTCAGACAAGTTAAAATCCTGGGCAACACTGGGCTGATCAATGCCGGCATATTCCCCTCCAAGATATCCGTGCACAATCAAGTCATAAGAAGCTTGACTGCTATGCATCGAAGCATACATATGACAATGTCTATGATTACTTAGGCCCCCCGTCATAAGGGTTACAAGGTCACCATAACTTTTATAGAAATCATTTTTTAGTTCTACGTTCTTAACATGGATCCCCAGTGCCTTACCAACCCTGTTGGCAACAAATCGTTCACTCCCTTCGCTGGGACCGAAAACCATACTGTCAAAAGAGACTCCTTCTTGAAGCAGTAAACATGCTAAAAGCCTCGAATCGAATCCACCGCTTAGCGGAAGGAGCGTTCTTGATCCCTCAAATGAAAAGGTGTCTAACAAGTGCCTCAATAAATCTACTGCTCCATCTAGAAGTGAATTGTTTGATGGGACAGGATTCCCTTGATGAAATGGTAAAATGAATTTAGATTGCTGAGTTATCTCAGCTGAAGGAATATCAATACTTATGCGTTTGCCAGCAATTATCTTCTTAACGCCTTTAACATAAGTACGATCTCGCAGTAAATTATCAAAAATCATTGACTCAAAAATAGCCGTCCTATCCAGTTGCATCTTCCAAGTAGAGGCTGAGATGCATTCATACAACTGATCAAATCGATCCGATACAGCGCAATAATCTGGTTGAATGAAGTAGAAGAGAGGGTATTCTCCGTACCATGAGGAGTTGACCACTATTTGTCTGTTGGGAAGGTCAACGTACACGTACTGCTGGTCTGGTCGCTCTAAATCTACATAAGAAATATCTTTATATAGACCATTACCACTCGGAGTTAAGTAGAATGAATGATCAGGAGACCGCAGCTGGTTATCAAGGTATATTGCTCCAGATCGGTATTCGAACAACATACCAACCCACGCTCCAATCAGCTAGTTAGTGTATCCAATAAAGGCACCCATTGGCGTCAGTGAATTATATCATGACCGTTGCTCATAAAAGCGACGTCAGTAAATGTCGTGGGTGATGTTCTGTCATCATTGCCCCCCTGAAGACCGAAAATCAAGTTTTCGTAGAGCTGTGAATCATAGTAATGCCCACGTGATTGCTAAACTTACTGTGATATAATTCCCATTACTTGAATACAATAAGCCTTCAGGCGTCATTCCGCACCAACGACCGCTCACTAAAACCTTGAATCACAAGGGTGAGTCACCCGAGTTCTGGCCACTGGAGACAACAAAGGTAAAACTAATGAAGCCAAATATACTGCCTAAGATCGATCCATGGGTAAGAGACATCATTGTAGACCCTCTCAGCAAACAATCGCTACGAACTTCCGAAGATGGAACAGAGTTGATATCCCCCTACGGACGAAGATATCCCATTGTAAACGGTGTATACGATCTCCGGCTCCTTAACAACATAACCACCCCTGATCAAAAACTATGGAAATCTGGACAGGATTTTTATGAATCTTCGGCGACCGAAAATGCCCTAGCCGACAGTATGGATTATGCAGGAGAACTCGCGGGGGTACGGGAAGTATACGAAGCAATTCCAATTGAGGGAAGATGCCTCGACGTGGGAGGCCATCAGGGACGACTGCGCGCGTTCTTAGATCCTGCTCAGGAGTATATTTCATGCGATCCTTTCTTAAACGTATTTGATCGGATACGGCATCCATCGAATTTAACTGCAACCTACCCATTTCTGACCGAACCTGTAAATTTCCTGTGCTGTGAGGCTGAGTTTTTGCCATTCGAGGCTTGCTCTTTCGATACAGTACACATGCGGTCCGTAGTCGACCATTTCAGAGACCCTGAACTTGCATTCAATGAAGCATATAGGACATTGAAAAGTAATGGGAAATTAGTTGTTGGACTATATGTGCTCGGCGGAAAACAAGGAAAAGTGACCGCCCTCGAACAGAGTAAGGAAATGGTCAAACACCTCCTCGACCGAACCCACATCCGTGAGGATGGTGACCATCATATATGGCATCCCACGTACCAAGAGCTAGTCACTCTCATAGAAACTTGCGGCTTCAAAGTAGAAACTGTCCATTGGCAAAAGAATACCAACGATCAAACATGCTACATTCAGGCATCTAAGACTGACGGGCTGTCAAAGATCTCAACATAAAGACCAATGTGACTACAGAGATGAAGATCTGGTTCTTGACCTTGCATAAACGTGGTACAACTGACAAATCCGATGGTTCTGCCTAAGGTGATTGCGACCAAAATCAGGTACCCAATAGTGAATGAATGGTAAATAGTCCCACTAAGATTTAACAGCCACCACGTGAAATCCATAGCAAAGAACTTCCGATGACCCCTCATCACGACTACTAAACCGACTGAGCATTTTTTGCACCAATATCATCGAAATCCATTCCCAAATCCTAGGTCTATCATGAGAATATCGTTTCGAGATTGATGGAATACGATAAACTTCCTGCGCTAGATATTCAAAATAATTGCCGTTAGGGTAAATTCCTAAAATCTCAAAATCATAATCACTCAATTGTCGCTCAAACCAGTATCGGCTAAATCCAGAGCAAAAATGATACGGCGCCATATGCGTCAGAGAACAAAATGGAGCAGTTATAACCAGCATACCCCCTGGTCTCAAGAGTCTTCCAAACTCCTTTATAGCCCTATCAGGATGAGGTAAGTGTTCAAGCACTTCAACACACATCACCGCATCAAAGGAATTCGTCTCTTCAGGGATGTCCACGATATCGCTAACAATATCAAGTTCGCCATAGTCAAACTGGTCGGAATGCAAGCCCACCCCATCTCCCGACACATTGTACTGCCCGAAGTCTTGAGAAACGTAGCGCAAATGGCTGCAATAACTACGGTATCGCTGTGTCCCCGCTCCCGCATCTAGTATGCGACTACCTTCGGGAATATCTGATAGAGTTTTCTCCAACCATATTTCGCGCAAGTCTTGACTATTCGTACCTACTTTAGGCTTTAACCCTCGTAATAAATTTTTCAGGTTCATCTATGCCTCCAAATATTCAGGTAACAGCTGAACCAAAGTCGATGATATACATTACCGAATCGTAGGCTATGGCAGCAGATTTTCTCCCGAAATACCAAACAGATACAACTTATCCAACTAAATATAGAGCAAAGAGTTCATCTGATAGAACTAGCCCAAGCTCGATTAGATACATACCATTCTACTGCGGCACCAACTCCATCACTCAACCCTACTTTAGGAGTCCATCCAAGTTGTGATTTTGCTGCATCAATTTTTGCCCATGTCTCATCAACGTCTGCTGGATGAGGCGCCTCTTTGTCAATTATTGCCTGCTTACCCAAACAACGTTCAACGATGGCGATAAGGTCATTGACAGATGTCGGGTTATCATTGCCCAAGTTAATAATTCCGGTCCCCTTTTGGCCAAGTGCCAATATGGTCCCCTTAGCTACATCATCAACATAGGTAAAATCTCTTTTTTGAGATCCATCCCCATACAGCGTAATCGCATCTCCCTCATAAATCGCCCGTATGAACCGAAACACACTCATATCTGGTCTTCCCGCAGGACCATATACCGTGAAATACCGAAGTATGCATGTGTTAAGGCTGTATAAACTACTGTAAGTGGAAACTAACACCTCCGCTGCCTTTTTCGAAGCAGCATATGGCGACAGAACAAAATCCGTTCGTTGCTGTTCGTGGAACGGAACGTCTCCATTCCCATAAACGCTGGAGGTAGAAGCAAGAACGAATTTTGGCACATCATATTTACGACAAAATTCCAGCAAATTGAGTGTCCCGATAACGTTCGTCGAATAATAGGTCCATGGATCAACCGTGCTATAGCGTACTCCTGCCCTAGCTGCTAGATTAATCACTCCATCTAAGCCAGGAGATTTTCCAAGCTTCAATTGGTCGATCCCAGTATCCAGAAAGGAACTCTCGGATATATCTAGCTCTTCATAATCGAAATTCTCATGGATAGTCAATTGCTGAAGACGCCAGTTTTTCAGTCGTACGTCATAGGCATCATTGAGATTATCCACGCCATACACTCTGTGTCCGGCCTCCAGCAGTAAGGCGCAAACTCGCGAGGCGATAAATCCAGCGCACCCCGTTACTAGTACTCGCATAATGTCCTTTCGATAGTTTCAGTCCAAACCAATTTTATCAAATGCAACCTTAAAACGTGACTCCCACGTGTGGTCGGTGGTGGCCCGTTTGTATCCAGCCTCAGCTATCATTTGCAATTCCCTGGCGTGACTAGCGTAATAGGTAGCCTTGGCAGCCAACTCTTCGGGACTATCAAAGCTTACTATTTCAGTCTCCAGATCGTAGTATTCACCCAATTCGGCTGAATATTCAAGGAAAGCAGCAGCCCCAGTCATTGGAATCTCAAAGTCTCGCATCCGAATATGACGAACGTACTGCTGAGCAGTTCCTTCAATAATCGCTTTGCTAAAATTTAACGCCATAGAGGAAGCATTGTATGTAGCAATCATTTCATCATCCGTAAGGATAGGACCTGCTACCCTACCAACGAGTTGCGAATCAGACCAGCCCGACAGCAATCTCCTCATACCACGCCAGACTCTGGGTATCCCTCCAGATTTAAAGGCGAACATTCCCTTAGTTGCAAGCTGGCGAGCATTCTGTACTTGCCACCCTGGTCCCCACACCCTCACATCAACCCCAGCACGCACGAGAGTGGCTATATAATTTTCGCGATCTGCGTACTTAGATCCAATAAAGATCATTGGATATTCTTTTTGCCGGTTTCCCCGGAAAAACAGATCAGGATTAGCCCCCATTTGCACATGAATGACGTGTGCCCCAACTGCTTCAAATTTTTCCAAAGCGGCACGCTCGGGCACCATACAATAATCATACTTAGGCGCAATCTCTTCAACTGTAAAGAATTGATGGACATTGTTACACGAGAAATTCAGTGTCGGAATTTCCAAATCGTTGATCGCTGAAAGCACACTATGGTCAACACAGCGAGAATAAAAATAACTAAAGAAAAGATCCACAGGTTTTTCTTGGTGAGCAGTTACAACTGCATCGTACAATTCTTCGGTAAATCTTTGTCGCTCTTGTGATTCTTCATTACTATCTGCGAACGACCCTGCTATGAGAGAACCAAAATCGCGTTCCAAAACAACCAGTTCATGCCCAAGTTTTTCTAATGAAGGAATAACATGCTTAAGCCAAATTTCAGTATCTCGTATAAAGATACTCCCGCGTTTTGGGAAGGCCAGAAAAATCCTCAACAACTTCTCCTATCACACCAAATGTCCAGTTATCATATTCAGAATAACTTATAGCCTACGTACAAAATAGAACCCATCAGCAAAAACCCATACCACAGAAAACCAATTACAGTAGTTAGGCTACCTTTCGGACCTGGCAATAAAGCTGAACTAACGAGGAAAGGTATAACCATGATGCGATACCTCTCATGAATAAATGGCTGCCCCCAAGCCACAGCAACCAATATTACAAACAGTGGCAAAAGCATGATTAAAAGTCCTCGGTATTCAACATACCGTAGCGCGTAATATGCTGAAGAGAAAACTTTCGGCATCAATCCTACATAAAGGCTGGCAGAAACCACTGCTACCAAGTGTTGGATATACAAAGGTGTTTCCCAGAATATATCGATGTTTGGCAGAGGGGCTAACAAATGTGCGATCATCCGTATCGGTATGTACAATAGGCTTTCAAAAATATTTGTTGGAACGAAAAGCTTGCCAATTGAAGAAGCAGTCCACAATTGCGAAGTACTCGTCGCGCCACTAGTAATTGATCCCAAATAACTATCATATGTGAACGTTGAAGATCCAACAGCTTCGGTCAACGTTGGCACTCCCACAGCAAAACCACCGAGGATCGCTACCAGCAAACTAGCCCTCATGAATCTCCTCATGGAAAACGCTACAAGTATTGATATGAGAGCGATACTAGCGATTGCAGCCAACAACATGACTGGACGGACCAATAACAAAGCAACAATTGCAAAAGGAACTACAGACAGCCACCAACGACTTATCCCCCGCTTCATAAACCCAAGAAGCAAGGAGGACATTCCCAGAATAATAAAAACCAAACTTGCGGTGACAATAGCCTCTCGTCCAGTAATGGAATCAAACCAAACTGTTTCTGGAATAATGAGCAACAGACCCAACAGTAATAGAATGTGTCTCTTTTGGCTCGTAATATGAATAAACACTGTGGTCACCAATAACGCCGCCATTAAGCTCACGAACGTGTTAACCATAGCTGGACCGATAGGATTGGCTCCAAAGACAAACATCTGCACGGCATAATAGTAGCGAATCCCCACATTCCTAAGAGATTGACCAGCGACTGTCTCAAATCCGTTGTTCAGGAGATAAATGCTTTCCACATAATACCTTTGCGGATCAAACCCATAATTAATGTTTTGATTGACAAAAGGGGACCAATATTGCAGGACGAAAAACAGAACCAAAGTAATTTTCAGAATGTACAGCCACCCTAGAGCTGAAAGGCTTCGAATGCCCGTAGCTTTCGCAACTTTATCGATAACAACAACGCCACCCGCACTGGAAGCGATAATCGCCAACAAAGGACCGAATAAATCGCCAATGTATTCCGGCTGAAGCCATAACCCCCAAACCGGAATCACTAAGATAAGTGCCAGTAGCTGTAATTGCATTTGTCCTAGCTTGTTCTGTTTGCTCAGCATATATCCATGTGCTAGTTCAGCTCTCATGCCAATCAACATCCTAAATATATTAATCCGTTACAGATAGTAGCCATACATCATTGATAATGGGTGATGGGATGCACCCGCAATCTAACACGCCAATCCATCTTATCTTCAAAGAGACTACATGTCATCAGACATAACGTGAAGAAAAATGGCGAAGTATAGCAGAAAGTGCCCTACTCTCATATATGTGCGATCCTTGCCATGGCTGAGAAACCACAATGCGACTTGTACTCATGATGGCAATACCATCTTCCTTGACTTGTATTTACTTGAATCACAACAGATTCTCAACGGCTCTAGGCGTAGAGCTAATGGGATATTATCTGATTTTACCAAGTATGAATCTGGTTACCCTAAACTTCAATATGACTAACTGCAAAGCACTTCTTGGTCTCGAAATCAGCCAAAATGGCCGTATCGGCACACGAGATGACGCCACCTTATAGTCCTCTGTGTCGTCTACCTTCCATGCCCCAACAGCTACTGCCCACAGTGCCTGTATTGAACCATAATAAAGTTCTCTCTTTCGACGACTAATGTATGCTTGATCTACCTTTTCCAAAAAAGGATGTCTGAGAATTGAAGCTTGATATATAAATGTGTCCGCTGAGAACCGCATTTCAGTATACCCCTCATCAGCTCCTGCTAGGACATCCGAGATCACTGCTACTCGAGGATTGGGAGCATGATTCAGCAAGGAATAGCACAGTGCAATGAAATAGAAGTTTGTCCCTAAGAATTCTTTGGACTCCTCAATAACTGCGGCGACCGTTTCTTTTTTTTGCAATATATATGCGGTTACTTTAGGAACGCGAAATACCAACTCTGCTTGCTCATCGAGAGATTGGGGAAGATAGACATCATTCGGATAGTCAAAAAATCGAATTCCTGAGCCTGGAGGCTGTTCAAATGAAAACATCAGCACTTGAGGAAGGTTACTGTGAATAGTTGCCACTACCCTAGCTATCGCGCCATCAAACAAAATGTCATCATCAGCAAAGTACCATATGTATTCCGACTTACAGTGCACATATAACTCGTGCACATTACCATCGAATCCCAAATTCTCCAATTGATACAACATTTCAACCGTAACACCGGAGAATTGAAATGTTTCCAGAAACATCGCTGTGTCATCGGTCGAGGCGTTGTCACTCACCAGTACGCCCACCTGATGATGAAGACCTTCTTTTGCAATCTGCTCGCAAATTTGAAGAAGGCATCGTTCCAACTTATGCTGGCGATTGTAGGTGGGAATTGCTATAGTCAAAATACTCATCGTGACCTACTATGATCTTCCTTCTACCCGAAGGTTCCTTACCCCAGGAAGTATACCCAGCAGGGAAACTCCCCCAAGCACCATCAATACTAAGGCAGAAAGTACTTCGTCCTGATACCAATCATTGACCCATGCGAAGAAAAATACTATGGCCATCGTCAGAATCGTCACGATAGATAATCTAAACTGCCTAAGAGATAATCTCACAACCATTTTTCGGTCCACATAAAGCCAAAGGCTTATGCCCAGAACAAAATAGGAAAGAGCTATCAATAATCCTAACCAATGTAAGGAATGATAAGCTCCAATGGTGCTGGCAGCTATGGCAACGATCACTGCTCCAGGAACATGTGGCAATAGCATATTGCGCGTGTTTTGTCTCCCAATGCCTCCAATATAGAAAAGGCCAGCTATTACCCTGATTGACTCCGCTGCACCTCCCCAAACTGACAGATATACAGCGCTCTGAAAACTATCATGAGCAAGAAGTCGCAGCATAAAAGGACCAGAGAGAACAGCAAAGATGCCTACTACAATCACTATAGGGAGAACAACTGCAACACAGTCCCGCCATACCATGTCCGTCTCNTCAGGATTCATGCCTACAATCTTACGATAGTACATTGGCACTAACCATTGACTTATAATGACTGCTTCGGCAGCAATTACTACATTCGCCCCCATTGAATAAGCTATCGAGAATAGCCCCAATTCCGCCTCTCCGATGGAGTTTGCTATGGGTATACGGTATCCCTGTGACTGAACCCAATATAACCCCGTCATAACCATCACTGGCCACATGAAGCTGAACCCNGAAGAACGATTGCTCGTAAATAAATGNGCTGCATCCTCGCGGTTNGTGAAGGAGCCAGGAAATTTCAGATTACTCAATCTGAAGAGTATCACTATCGCTACGCAGGCGAATCCGACACTCCCAATACCTAGACCAACTATCCAGGANTCAGCAAGATTTGACTGATACGTTGCAAGCCATGTAGCAAGTCCAAGTCCTGCAATCATTCCNCCTGAACGTAAAATGACAAAGATTTTGCTATGCCCTAGCAGGTTCACTAAAAGTGCTGTTTGGCTCATGAGGCTAGTCCCAATCATCCATAAGGCCAAGCCCCCTGCGGTCACCACCCATAAAATAGTCGCAGACACCACGGAAAAATATAGCAACACCCATCCAATTAAAGCAGTAAGCACCCCCAACAAAACGGTATACCCCAAGAATAATCCAAACGCNGATCCGTGGAGGTTACTTCGTCTCCATTCAAGATAGTTTCTGTTAAGGTACAACCAAGGTGCTGCNCCCAAAGATAATGACACCCAGCCTTGTACACTAGCTAACGCATAGAATCTTCCGACCTCAAACGGTGATAGCACTGTAGTCAAGAGACGGANTGTAAGGATCTGCAACACGCTTTGGAGTAACCGTCCAAAAGCAAGNACACCGACTGTGACAAACCTGTCTGAAATTTTGATATTGTTTCGCACTCGAACTCCGGTNTGGAATCAAAGCATTAAATATGCTGCAGTTGATTCAACCTCAACTAAATTATCGTCAGGCAAAACCNTTNGGAAATTACTACTACACCAATATTGATACTCTACCTGCGAGAGCCTTCCATAAAATCCCCAAAACTATCNATCATATACTCAATCATAGGCTCGGTAATTCCAGGATAGACTCCTACCCAAAAAGTATTCTCCATTACAGCGTCAGTATTATCCAACGTTCCAACCACTCGATATGGAACAGATTCAAACGATGGTTGTTTGGTGAGGTTCCCTGAAAAAAGTANCCGNGTTGCAATTTTGCGACTNTCAAGGAATTGCACCAACTCGTTCCTCGTGAAAGGTGCNCCTGGCCGCACACTGATCAAGAAACCGAACCAGCTTGGCTCGCTATTCGCCGCTGATTCTGGAAGCAAAATCACATCTTGATATTTATCCANTCCCTGTCTTAACAAGCTCCAATTCTTCTGCCTAGCCTCAATAAATCCTTCCANCTTAGCGAGTTGCGCAACCCCTACTGCTGCCTGAAGGTCGGTCAATTTCAAATTGTAACCAATATGAGAATAGACATACTTATGATCATACCCGAAAGGGAGGCNCCCCATTTGCCATCNAAAGCGCTTGCCACAGGTATCATCCTCTCCTGGTTCGCACCAACAGTCTCTACCCCAATCACGAAAAGACTCAACTAAAACCTTGAGATTCGGTTCATTCACAACCACACACCCACCTTCTCCCATCGTTATGTGATGTGCAGGGTAAAAACTTATGGTCCCCAAATCCCCAAACGTTCCCGTAAGCTGNCCATTGTAGCGTGACCCAAGGGCATCGCAATTATCCTCAACCACCCATAGATTATGTTTGCGAGCAATANTTATGACCGTGTCCAAATCAAATGGATTACCCAATGTATGGGCTATCATGATGGCCTTAGTCCTCGGGCTAATTGCCTCTTCAATCCGACTGGGATCTATGTTGTAAGACTGCATTTCTATATCGAGGAACACTGGCACCAAATTATTTTGCACCATAGGATTCACAGTAGTCGGGAATCCAGCTGCAGCAGTAATCACTTCATCTCCTGGCACTAATCTTCTGTCCNCTAATTTGGGTGAAGTCAGTACTGACAGCGCTAGCAAATTTGCTGAAGACCCAGAATTGCACAACATGGCATGTCGTACCCCAAGATANCTCGCGAATTCTCTCTCAAATCTATAGGCATACCTGCCNGTGGTAAGCCAAAAATCCAAAGCCGAATCAACAAGAGACATGACTTCTTCAGAATCAAATACCTTACCTGATACCGGCACTGGNGATTCGCCNGGGATAAAGGGTTTTTCTGCAAATTCTTCCAGACAATACTGNGCCACCATCTCAAGAATAGACTCACGCAGTGCNTTATTTTTCGCCATAGATTCTCCTACTAGTTACCATAATAATTGCG
This sequence comes from Chloroflexota bacterium, assembly GCA_002717565.1. GTDB lineage: Bacteria > Chloroflexota > Dehalococcoidia > Lucifugimonadales. The sequence goes on along the minus strand of PBAZ01000012.1, from coordinate 69,544 downwards.
TTTTACTTCGTCAGTAGACCTTGCCAACCAACTAAGCGTGGCCCGTATGCCNTCGTCNACCGAATGCGATGATGTCCATNCTAACNACCGGGCAGCCTTTTCGGGATTACCGGACAGNCTCCATAACTCCGACTCACGATAAGGCACTGAACCAAATAATGGCTGAGCATCACTGCCNGTGATTTCCAATATTGTATTAACCATGCTCCGAACTGAAGTAGCGATGCCTGTGCATATGTTAAGANTTTCTCCATCNAGATCCTTATTATTGGCTACCATCAAAAATGCCTCTACCAAATCATCAANATATACAAAATCCCGCTCTTGTTCACCTAAAGTCAGAGCAATCGGGCTACCCTGAAGAGCCTTTGAAATTGTTTGTGGAACTAACCGAAAACTTCCTTCAAAAGGCCCATAGGCAGTGAATGGTCGCAAAGAGACCACTTGAAGTCCATTTTGTGCACCAAAAGCCCGAGACAAAATCCAAGCAGCCGACTTTGAGGCTGCATATTGATTCATCGGATTAGGAATGTCATTCTCNGACAAGCTATTTCCGCTTCCATATTCAAAACAGGATCCACAATAGATAAATCTTTCCACCCCCCAATCCACAGCCGCCTCAAGTAGCTCAAGCGTCCCGGCAACATTCGCTCTCACTATCGATGCGCTATCAGAAAATGCCTGATTCACACCTGCTGCTGCCAGATGGTAAACGATATCAGCCTTCCCTACTTCACGCTTCATAGCATCTGAAATCCCATACCCGAGATCATGGGTGACGATGCGAACATCCTTTCGAATATCTGCGATACGCCACAAATCTGCACCCGGGCGCACAGTGCAAGTCACATCGACCTCAGTTTGCAATAAGGCACGAACCAAATTGGCCCCTATGAACCCATTAGCTCCAGTTACAACAGCTCGATATCCTTGTACTGAGCTCATCATAACCCCAACAAATTTTGATACCACTTTATTGTCTTCTGTAGCCCCTGTGACAAGCTGAATCTAGCTTTCCACCCCAAACGCTCACGTGCTTTCTCTGAAGAAAGGTATTGATTCTTGATTTCACCTTGAGCCTCGTTCAGCACGGTTGGCAAGATATCGGAAACATCTAAGGCAGATGCGATTTCTGCTACCATTTCAAGAACGGTAACTGGTGTTTCATTGCTAAAGTTAAAGGCCTCTCCAGCGATTCCCTCATCTCCTGAAACGTCAGCGAGTTCCAAATACGCTTGAGCCACATCCTGGACGTATATGTAATCTCTCACATACTTCCCATCACTCCGAATAATAGGTGAGGTCTTATTCAACAATGACCGGATAGTACCCGGCACGATACGACTCCAATTCAGATCTCCTTCACCATAAACATTGCCACACCGAGCCACCGTGACAGGTAGTCCGAACGAGTTATAATACATCTGGGCTATAAGATCCGCACAGGCTTTTGAGACATCATAAGGAAACTGAGCACCAAGTGGTGTTTCCTCTGTATACGGAAGGTCCGATTGGTCTCCATAAGCTTTATCACTTGAAGCAACAACAACCCGCTTGACAATACCACCATGCAACCTGGCGCATTCAAGAACGTTGTAAGTACCGCGAATGTTTGTCTCGAGTGTAGGTAATGGAAACCTATGCGCAGTTCCAACTATTGTTTGGGCCCCAAGATGAATGATTGTATCGACTTCATGATCGTTGACTGCTCGTTCAACGGTCCAAAAGTCAGTCAAATCACCATTTACGACGGACGTCCTGTTTATATTACCGCTTCTAAGAAGTTCCGACTGTGGATCTGCATCTAAAACAAGACATACCACATTTGCCCCTGCCCCTAGCAACTCAGTCACCACTGAAGAGCCGATCATGCCCGTTGCTCCAGTCACAAGAACTGATCGATCACTCCATGAACTCTTTATGTCACCTCCTGCACCCACACATCACCTCCCTGCCCAAGGTGCAGTGCCAGATTCCCAAAGGTCCTCAAGAAACCTCAACTCCCTAGGGTTATCAACGCACTGCCAGAAGCCATCATGCCTATATGCACTCAGTTGTCCGTCTTTAACTAGGTCTTCCATAGGTTGCCTTTCAAAAGGCATTGATTCATCCCCGACATAACGAAATATTTCTGGCTCCAATACGAAAAACCCACCATTAATCCAACCTTCCCCGGATTCTGGCTTCTCGTTAAAACGGGTAACCCTATCCCCATCAAAATGCAAACTCCCAAACCGGGCAGGCGGTCTGACTGCCGTAACCGTTGCTACCCTCTGATTTTCTTGGTGGAATTTTAGAAGCTTATGCAGATCAACATCTGATACTCCATCACCATACGTCAGCATAAACGTGTCATCTCCCACCCAATCCTTCAATTTTGCTATCCTACCGCCTGTCTGTGTATTGAGACCAGTGTCCACGAGATGAATCTTCCAGTCTCCATAATTATTTCCATGAACCTTCAATGCCTTGGATTCAAGATCAATAGTTACGTCATTAGAAATTTCGCTTAGATTGAGGAAATAATCCTTTATAACCTCACCTCGGTATCCAAGTGCAACAACAAATTCCTTGAATCCTGACTGAGCGTAAATTTGCATGATATGCAAAAGTATAGGAATGCCCCCAACTTCAACCATTGGCTTTGGTCGGGACCCAGACTCCGTTTGAAGTCTGGTACCAAAGCCACCAGCAAGTAACACTACCCGCATCCTAATTCCCCCCAAGTTCGATCAATTCGTAATAAGCTTCCTAAAACATAACGTAAATAAGCGGAGACACTTCAGCGTCTTGATCAGCAATCTGCTCAAATTCCGATGCAAGTCCAAGAATCAATCGCATCAAGGCTACGATGTCTTCCTGATCAGAATCCTTATTTTGTTGCTCAATTGTCTGCACTAACGCCTCCGGATCAGCCAGGTCCCCGCCTGAATCGGCGAAGTGAACCCGTGTACTCGGACGCACAGAATAATAAGAGTCTTTACCGGAATCCGCGGCCAGTGGGAAAACTGTGTTACCTCCGACCATTATCTGCTGTGCTGCATATCCAAAATGATCGTCATAGAATTTTTCGAGCGATGCAAGCTGAGATTCAGTCAAGCTCATATTCATCTCTCCAGTCTTCAGCCTCACCAAAATCAGGTTGCGCACCCTTAAGTAGAATACTGTTTTCGAGAACTAGCATGTCCATATCGGTTCTCATAAAACACCTATAAGCATCCTCTGGGGAACACACAATTGGCTCCCCGCGAACATTGAACGAAGTGTTCACGATCATACCACAGCCGGTTAGGGCCTCAAATTCCTTCAACACCGCATAATAATCTGGTTTCTCATGTGGACCAACTGATTGGATTCTGGCACTGTAATCCACATGAGTTATTGCTGGAATTTCACTTCGCACTTGGTTGATAAGCGGCAACATGTCATCATCGTCCATTGAATTTTCAACCGGATACTGTTTATCCTTTGCTACCTGTGCTACCAAAAGCATGTATGGACTTTCATGGTCTATGTCAAAATAATCAGACAACCGAGTATCCAAGACTGAAGGAGCAAAAGGCCGAAACGATTCCCGGTACTTTATTTTCAGATTCATAATAGATTGGGTCTCAGTACCACGTGCATCCCCCAGAATGGACCGAGCTCCAAGGGCACGTGGCCCAAATTCCATACGGCCAACAAAATATCCCACTATCTTCCCCTGAGAGATCGCTTCAGCAACTGTTTTCGCTCTTTCCTCGTCCGAAAATTCCTCGTAAGGATATTCGTTATATTCAAGGAAAGCCTTTATTTCGGCATTAGTAAAACTCGGACCCAAATAACTGCCTTTTTGGCTATCTCTTTCATCATTCCGAACGCGGTCAACCCCAAAATGCTGATGCACGGCCAACAATGCACACCCTAGAGATGCACCAGAGTCTCCGGCAGCAGGTTGTACCCATATAGAATCAAATAGCCCACTTCTCAATAGTTTTCCGTTGGCCACACAATTTAAAGCGACACCTCCGGCCAAGACCAAATTAGAGGATTGTGTGAGTTCTTTTGCACGCTTACCAAGGAGTANCACAGCCTCTTCCAAAACAAATTGTATTGANGCTGCAATATCCATCTCCCGTTTGGTAATACGAGATTCCGGAGATCTAGGATCTCCTCCAAAAAGCTCATGAAACCGATCATTAGTCATAATATCCGAATCAATAAATCCAAAGTACTCACNATTTAGACGATACGAACCATCTGGACGAACATCTATCANTTTTTCCCGAATTATTTCAGCATACTTTGGCTCCCCATAAGCTGCTAATCCCATAAGTTTATATTCACCCGAATTCACCTTAAATCCACAATAGTAAGTGAATGCACTGTAGAGGAGACCAAGAGAATGNGGATACAAGACTTCCTCAAAGATTTGCAGATCCCGCCCATTCCCGTATCCGATGGTCGTGGTGGCCCACTCTCCGACTCCATCCATCGTCAACACAGCTGCCTCTTCAAATGGGGAAGGATAAAATGCACTAGCNGCATGAGAAAAATGGTGTTCAGCAAACAGAACAGGCACCTTCACTTGTAGCTTGCGAAACACTGCTTCTTCAACTCGNAACTTAGAGCCCAACCACAGAGGAGCAGCCTGAACCCATTGGGATTTACTAAATGGAACCCCNTGTACCAATGACTTNGTGACGCGATCAAAGGTTAGCGCAGGGTTATCATAGAAAATTACGGCGTCGAGGTCGTCTGCCTCTATGCCTGCCGTCTCNAAACAATAGTCNATAGCATAACTCGGGAAACGAGGGTCATGCTTCTTACGCGTAAATCGTTCTTCCTCTGCTGCTGCAACAATATCTGACCCGTGAACTATCGCAGCTGCGGAGTTGTGATAGTAGCAAGATATCCCCAGTACCCACTGGCTCATTTTTCACTTACCTTCATNGAATTAAGAATAACCGGTATTAAAGCATCTGCCATTATACTATGACCAAGCTGNGTAAAATGCTGATCGAACTCNAATCGACACTGCCGTCTAGTCTCTCGAGATTCTTCCAANAATTTATACAGCGGATCAAAAACCTGCACATTCGGTTCATCGGACAACTCNGCAAATCTTCGCTGATAATTAACCGGNGAGGAAAGTTCCTCTACGTGATGATATAAAGGGATTGGACAAATCACGACTGGNACNNCCCCCACACTTTTCACCCAATCTTTTAATATCTTCTTCATAAGCTTCCATTCACGACCGTTCGCATCNGAATACTCAGTCACNGGATCATAGGCAACTGTCCNCTGGAGAAGATTCTTTATTGGATACAAGTAACGATTAATAACTCCTCGAAGCGCTCTTTCAACAACTCCCTGATTTGCCAAAAAATTATCACCTTCGTCCAATTCCTGCCTATCTAGGATACCTTTCGCGACCGGCGTGTTTTTGAGTATTAATTCATCATCTTGCAACTCGAAATAAGGCTTAGCTATAAACCCTACATCTCCATTATCACGGGTAATAACTGTTTCGTACCTACTTGCAACCCTCTTGATATTCTGCACNAGTGGACATATTAACANCAAATCGAATGTAAGGTTACTCCCATAATGCTCATAAGCGAGATATTGTTGGTCAGTTCCAGTACCAGACAAACCAAAGTTTAATACTTCNAANCCACCGACCCTTTGCTCTAAGAGATCCCCAAAACGATACTTATTGCTAACCCCATCACCAGCGGTGAATGAATCACCAAACAATAAAACCCTGAACGTCTTGTCAGGCTTTTCGTTAACGAATTCATGCTGACACCTGAATCCNGAGGAGTTTGTCTTGACGAGATACCCCCCAGACTCGTGGGGTATTCTGGCCTGAATTCCTGGTATGTATCTGTGCCCAATTACTGGATGATACTCATTAATTTGCCGGACCACTTAAACCTCACCATCTTAGTAAACACCACTATAAATTCTTGCGACTACTTCCTAGCTTCCTGATAAAAATCAATTGTCTTTTTCAATCCTTCTTCCAAGGTGGTCTGGGCCCTGAATCCAAACTGACTGTTGGCCCTGCTAACGTCTAGTTTCCGCCTCATCTGTCCATTAGGCCGCGAAGTGTCCCATTTGAGGTNGCCGTTAAAGCTAGTAAGTTTCGCAATTGTCTCAACNAAATCTCTAATGCTTACTTCGAACTCATTNCCCAAATTCACTGGTTCACTTGAATCATAAAATTCTGTTGCAAGCAGAATGCCTTCTGCAGCGTCTTCAGCATATAGAAATTCTCTAGTGGGAGATCCATCTCCCCAAACCTCAAGTTCATTGACTCCNCTCTCCACAGCTTCTAGACATTTTCGAATAAGCGCGGGAATCACATGGGAGGTCTCCAAATCAAAATTATCCCGAGGTCCATATAAATTCACTGGCACGAGGAAGATGGAATTATATCCNTATTGCTCTCGATAAGCCTGAGATTCAACCAGTAACATCTTTTTTGCCAACCCATACGGCGCGTTAGTTGGTTCAGGATATCCCATCCAGAAATCTTCTTCCTTGAAGGGCANAGGCGTATCTGCCGGATACGCACACACCGTTCCTATACCCACAAATTTCGAGACCCCTGCTGCCCAACTTTCATGAAGTAACTGAACTCCCATCATCAAGTTGTCATAGAAAAATTCGGCAGGATGAGCCATATTGGCGCCTATCCCGCCCACGCGAGCTGCCAAATGAATTACAATATCNGGACGAAATTCGGACAGCATCGTGCGTATGGCCTCACCATCTCTAAGGTCATACTGANTGCTTCTAGGTGAAAATATATTCTGAACTCCNCGTGCTTCCAGTTTTTGGACCACGTAGGTTCCTAAGAACCCNTTGCCACCTGTAACAATCACATTTTTGTCTTTCCAGAATGACATGTGAATCACCTGCCTAATTGAACAAATATTTCAGCTACTAGGATCAAGCCCGTAAGGCTGCGATATCAGCATCTACCATTATACGAACCAATGTTTGAAAATCTGTTGAGGGTTGCCANCCAAGTGTTCGTCGAGCCTTACTTGCATCAGCTGACAAGGAGTGCACTTCATTCGGGCGAACATAGCGTTCATCGAATCGAACGAATTCTTCCCAATCTANTCCTTTGTATTCAAATGCCGCTTGCAAGAATTCACGTACGGTGTGCGAGTCCCCTGTGCCAATCACAAATTCCTCAGGAACTTCTTGCTGNAGCATGAGCCACATAGCCTCCACATATTCAGGAGCNTAGCCCCAATCCCGTGANGCATCCAAGTTGCCCAGATACAAGAAATCCTGTTGACCAGCCAGAATCCTGGCTAAAGCCATGGTAATTTTGCGGGTCACAAAAGTTTCCCCTCGTCTGGGACTTTCATGATTAAACAAAATCCCATTACANGCCCAGAGTCCATACCCTTCCCTGTAATTCACTGTCATCCAGTAAGAATACAATTTGGCAACTGCATAGGGACTTTGGGGCCTAAACGCGGTGTATTCATTTTGTGGAGGTGGAGATGTNCCAAACAATTCACTGCTCGACGCCTGATAAAATCTGGTCGTGATACCACTTCGACGAATNGCTTCTAACAAACGTGTAGTGCCTAAAGCCGTAACGTCACCCGTATAGCCAGGAGTCTCAAAGCTTACCATTACGTGCGATTGAGCTCCGAGATTATATATCTCTTCCGGAGCAATGTTATAAATCAAATTTGATAGCTGTTCAGAATTCCCTAAGTCTCCATAATGCAAGAACAACCTGACCTCAGGCTCGTGTTGATCGACGTATAAGTGATCGAGCCGNCTNGTGTTGATACTACTAGAACGACGTACGATACCATGAACTTCATACCCTTTTTCTAGTAACAGCTCTGCAAGGTACGAACCGTCCTGACCGTTTATCCCTGTAATCAATGCTCGCTTCATAGCATCACNTCGCTTCCGCTGAGAGTTNCCTTATTCATACCCCTAAACCNCTATATATAAACCCATGTTCAATTAACCTTAACCCATCAAGACAATTTCGCCCATCTACTATCACTGGCGATTGCATTGAGGTCTTCAAAAGTTCCATATCAAAATTGATAAATTCATCCCAATCAGTGAGTACCAGNAATACATCCGCGCCGGAAAGAGCCTCCGCGCCAGTGTTAACAGCACGCAAGTTATCTGGTTGTATTCCNATCGCAGCCATAAATGTTGGGATAGCCTCTGGGTCATAGACGGTTACGCTGGCTCCTTTATCCAATAGAACTGAAACCAACCTAAGACTAGGTGCCTCGGCGACATCNTCCGTTCCTGGCTTAAACGACAATCCCCACACAGCAATGTTGAGATGAGAAACATCTCCNNCAACTTCGCTAAGAATAGCAAGCAGTCTATCGACACGATTCGCGTTCACTGAATCGACAGCTTCTAGAATGGTGGTATCTACATGCTGAGANCTGCCAAAGCTCGATAGACTCCNAAGATCTTTGGGAAGACATTGCCCCCCGTACCCCAAACCTGCGTTTAAATAATGAGGGCTAATTCTAGGATCCCCGCCTAAACCAAGCGCCAAGTCAGTAACACTTGCTCCTGATGCATCGCATAAATCAGCCATCATATTCATGAAAGATATCTTCGTGGCTAAGAAGGCATTGCTAGCTTGTTTTATCAACTCTGCAGTGGCCCAATTTGTCATAACAACNCCTACCGGAGCGCTCCCGCTACTCCCCTGAATTTCATCATCAAACAAAGGAGCATAGAGTTCCTGCAGAAGTTTCTCAGCTCTAGCAGAGTGTATCCCAAAAACCAATCTGTCCGGGTGCAAACAATCGTGAATAGCAGCGCCCTCACGCAAAAATTCCGGATTCACGGCCAAATCATACTGGATTCCATCTCTGACATTCTCTTGGAATATTGGATCGAGAATGCTCTCAGCTGTCCCGGGCGGTACCGTACTCTTCTCAATAATGAGAGTATATCCATCTATATGTTCAGCCACGGTTAAAGCNGCAGACTTAAGAAAGGACAAATCTGTGGATCCATCTGATAATTGTGGTGTGCCAACGCATAAAACTACTACATCAGANGATGCAACTGCCCTCGCNGCATCATCCGTCGCATCAAATCTACCATTAGCTAAATGCCGATTCAATAAAATATCAATATCTGGTTCATGGAACGGGGCTTTCCCCGAGCGAATGGCTTNAACCTTGCGAGGATCGTGATCTACCCCCACAACATTCCATCCCATCTCTGAGAAGCATAGCGCCGTAGGTAGTCCGGCATGTCCCAGTCCTACCACACAAATTCCCCCTAACATCCTCTCCCCCTAACCCTAATATTCTCTGACATACNCCACATCCTACAGAATCATCATATCGCTACTTGCCAGTCATTTGGAGTATTTGCATNATACTATCCGCTAATTTTCTGGGATCATGTTTGACCGTATTCGACTGATCAATTAAGTCGTTCAAAACCGTTTGGCCTGCAAACCCTGCAATCTCCGGTTTAGGCTGAACAAATTCATACNCAATATCATCTCGGGCTGAAGGCACAACAGAGTTCATAAGCACATGGGTAAAGCTAACCCCGCTGTGNCGATATAAAGCACCTAGATAATCTGCAGGATCAATATAATCGGTTTCATCCGGTTGCGACGCAACATTGCAAACGAACACCACNGGAGCNGAACAAGCACGCAAAGATTCCTTCATACCTTTGACCAGCAAATTGGGNAGAATACTCGTATACAGACTACCNGGACCGACCACAACTAGATCAGCCATCGCAATCGCCTCAACAGCAGATTCAGCGACATAGGCATCTTCAGGNAATATTTCNAAATGCTCCAAGATCGCTCCGGAGGTACCTATCACAGACTCACCTGTCAAAGTNTCGCCAGCAGAGGTAGTAGCTCTCAAAGTAAGGTTTTCATTGGTACTAACTGGCACTACTCTTCCGGATAAACCCAATATGGAGGCAGCAGCATTCAGCGCTGGTTCGAANCCNCCTTGNGTATCATGTAAAGCCGCAAGAAGCAAGTTCCCCAAACTATGACCGGTTAGTTCCCCTTGTCCGCGGAACCGATAATCGAACAAATCCTCCATTAACGGCTCGTATACCGACAATGCTACGATACAGTTACGAGCATCTCCAGGAGGCGGAATGCCAAGTTCTCTTCGCAATCGCCCGCTGCTTCCTCCATCATCAGCCATNGTAACAACAGCTGTAAGGTTATCAGTCACAGCCTTTAATCCACTCAGAACAGTTGCAAGCCCAGTCCCNCCACCGATGGCAACAATTTTAGGCCCCCTGCCACGAAAACGATGATCATATAGGTTAGCGATCACGCTNACACCCCTGCGTCCACCAGAAGCACCGANCACTACGGACCGGTAGAGATTATACAGTGCTATAAAAGCNACGATAAACCCCAANATTAGGAAAATAGCTCCCCTTACCGTTCCAGGGTAGCTAGACAATGTCAAGGAACGCAAAAGAGGCAAGACTATCGGAGTAACTGGAACGGAAACTAGAAATGCAGTTCCAAGCCCTAAAGCCCCCATACCAAAAACAAATGCTATCAACCATCTCTTGATACCTAATCCAGGTCTCAAGAAGACCCACAATGTTCCCTTTCGTNCAGACATTAGCTTTGCACCTCGTCAACTGAACCTAATATAGGAAGCNNTTACTAGACATGCGGACCTGCGAGATTCACTCCCTAGGTTAGCTATACTTTGTGATTAAATCTCCAAGACAAACACACCAGCTATTTACGGNAATTGTACAACTCTAGCTTCCACTATAGCCTTATAATGGCCATTGGTATCACCTGCAATAAAATAACCAAACGGGGTGATAGATCCAACAGTTGGATCACTCAANCGAAAATCTACAACAAGTGACGAAATTTCGACATTGTTTTCATCAACCCCAGACGCCTTGAACAATACAACATCTCCAGGTGCTACCTCCACCTCAGCCGGCCAAATTACGGCCTTCTTTAAAGAGCCCGTTATAGTNATATCAGCGGTGGCAACNAAATCCACACCGCGATGACTCACAGTANTCTGTATTGCATCAGGATAATAACCAGCAGGACCGCTCGCTACAAAACGACCATACTCATTTACCGCCCCAACTGAATCATTCACGTCCCAGTCTACCGACACCCCAGGGATCAGTCCGCCATCCTCGTCAAACGCGTAAATTCGATACTGAATGGGCTTCCCTGCAGCTACNACACTTGAAGAGGGAAGAAGCGATATGNTCGTCAAAACCTGATTCACGACTGGTTCGACAACAATTGTCGCATAGCCATAGGCAACGAGACCATCTGGATCNTCTGCCCTCAAAACCATTACNGAGATAGNATCCGTATATACCCCAGGTACATTGCCAGCCTTGAATGCCCCATCAGCTATATTNCCCCCTGTATCTTGANCTGCACTCCAAGACACAGAGACATNCTNAAGGTGCTCCNCATTCGCATCTATAGCGATAGCCTCAAAATGATACTCCTCACCTACTGTAATGTACGCTATCGTCGGTATTATCTGTACGTTAATNGCATCAGGTGAAATCAAGGGATCCAAGACCTTAACCGAAACAGAACTCGTTATTTCTTTTTCTCCATAACGACCTGTAACTGCCAAAACACTCTCGTATTCCCCAGGAGCCGCAAAGACTTTNACCATGTCTTCAGCAACCAACTTACCCCATGAGTCNTCCATCACTTCCCAATTGAATAACACATCAGGGATAATACCNCCCNTCTCACCAATACCAAAAGCCATCAAACTCAATAATTGACCTTGAAAAACAACTATATCTTTAGGCACAANCTGAATACGTGCCAACTCAGATATTTCCCCTTGTTGTTCAACCAGCACAGCAGCCCTNGATTCCAACTCCACAACCCTCCCNTCCACTATTTGAGTAGCTACGGCAATTATTGCTCCGCTAAAATAACCACCGTCGGGTCCCGCTATAAAACGGCCATCCTGATCAACGATTCCGTCGATATCCTGATCAAGTTCCCAGGATATTTCAAAATCCTCAAAAGGTTGATTGAATTGATCAAGTGCGGTCGCGGTCAAAGTAACCTCTTCATGTGGGTTGAGCCATACAAACGATGGGNTAATTTCAAACTGCGATAGGATCGGTAATTTAACCATATCTGCCTGAATCACCACATCCGCCGCAACTATTAATGCATCAGGCATCGNGGAAGTTGATGTCACGTTCTCAGTAGATGCAGAAGATGTAATATTGTCGGTCAGGGAGGGTTTACAAGATACAATCGCAATCGCAATCAACATCATTGCAAGCACCCAAATATATGGCACTTTACTGNTCAAATTCTACCTCGATCCTTGCATCTTGGAGATGATTCACAATCCATGTTGCCGAGTCTNCCGCAACCACGCTAGGTTCAGGATNCCAACGTACAACCCTATGACCATCCGGTAGATTAATAGTTATCTGCTTATCCACTTGCATAACACCTGGTTGGCTCTGCATTGTGAGCCTATATAAATAACGGTTCNCNGAGATGGGTATAATAACCTCAGGCGGCAATTGGTACAAAAATCTTGCGGTATATGATCCGGCTGCGGGAACGACCATCAATCCCCCAATACCGACCTTAGAATATTTTGCAAACTTATTNAGTGTGTCCTCCCCTGGGATGCCACTACCTTGCACCGCATGTATTGCTCCTTCAGGCAAAGGCATCGGATCGGTGTANACAAACCTGCTATCACGAGGAACATAGATTCTGAAGTAATTCCAGTAGCATGCATGTGTGATTGCTTCGTATGTGGCCCCGCGACTGGCCATCCACTGCTCATCACACCCGGTGGCATTTGGACCGCTCTGNTTAAGGTAATCCAAGGTCAGACTGGCCTTCGGAGCACCTTCTATTTCCAATGCGACCTCGTAAACCCATCTACGTGCTATATTACCATCCACCTTGCTCCATCCAACGTTAGAATCAAAAACAGACAAATAATCTCCGTCAACATCTGTGATTGCTCCTGCCCATCCTTTCGACTCTACTACCTCCTGAGTAGCATCGTCGTCAAAGTACAGCATAACTAATTTACTTGCTAACATGTCTTGAGCCAACTCAGCTATTCCTCTCACATCTGAAGCAGGTAAGCCTGATCCCAATTGATCAATTATAGAATCCAAGAGCAACTGAGAATATCCGCGCCCCTCTTCATCCGTGCGTTCTTGCAGGAAAGCCTGAAAGTCCTGAGGCTGTATAAGCAAATCTTCNTCNGCAACATATAATTCACCCAGAAAGTCCACAATAGCCTGCAACGTCCACTGGTTAACAGCTATCACTCCATCAACACGTTCTCCCTGTCCAAGANAATATATTTCTTCTGCCATCCGTGCTACAGAAGGAAAATCTGGCTCCCATGAAACATCGCGCATCAACAAACAACAGGTTTGCATATGCTGGCGCAGCNNCATAGGAGCAGCCGGATAAAGATTCATGTTATTCAGATCNTCCACTGCCACCGTGTCTCGATAGTCAATTTGAACCAATTCACCTTGATGGACCGTCAGCACCCATATCGTAGAAACGTAACCTCCAACTGGCCTCACTTCATCAGCGGTTTGNCCNAGAACAAGGTATCGCTTTAATCCCTCCATACCCAACGCCTCNGGCAATATCAANGAGAAATCAGCGATAAATCGGAAAGCATCAGCAANTTGGCCAAGCTGTAACAACTGAGAATTCTCAATTAATTCGAAATCCTCGGTCCCCANATCAATCTGATCCGCAGCGTAATAAAGATCAGATCTATTTTCTTCAAGGGTCNTTAGTATGTCCTGGATCAANTGGCCATTTCGCAGAATCGACCCTTCAAATTCTCCTACCCGATCCAGNACCGGCAGGAGAGATTCAAGCCCAAGTACACTACCCTCAATGATATTTTCTGCCCCTTCAAGAGAGCTTCCTAAAAATGGAGTCCATGAAAAATTTCCCAGTAAATTAATATCCGATTGCANGCTATACGATTGTTGCAAAATCTTATCGAGACGTTCGCTNAGATCACTCCACTCAGCGTCCGGATCTAGAAGAAGTTGTTGCGACTCCTCAATTGAAGTCTGCAGTGAGCTCGCAGAGTTTCTTACACTCAGCAACCAAACACTAATAACGANTAGGGTAGCGAGGCTTAATACTATCAAGCCCGTTGCTATCCACCGCTTATNAACCGTCGATTCTCCGAATTTAAAGGAAACTGACATAAATTCATGCAAGTAGCGAAGGTCNCGTATTGCCACATCTTCGCTTANTTCCAGTTCTCAGGAACCGCATAGTGCTCAGAATCTCCATCCCGNTCTCTATACGTTCCTCATATTTCTAGTAAGGCGTTCCTGCATTTTACTGNNAGTGTTTAAATCCCGCTTATCTGGCTCACCTTCCGATAGCAACTCTAAGATAGTACGTAATGCAAGTTCATGTTTTGAGACTGATATTTACCTCAACCCATCCGATCTAAATGACCGATTTATATCTAAATGATAATCCTCAGGTTTATGGCGACTGAAACGATCTCCATACAACCTATCGAGTAGATCAGAAACTATTCGCTGTGACGACATCCCATCTCCCAATGGATTGTCCCACGTTTTGCCCCACAGATTTTCCAGATTATCCAANACATCTCTGATAGGATACTCATCGGGCAACGCTGGATCATATTTCACNCAAGCGCCCACATCATAAACTTGTGGTCTCTCTGTAGACTTCCGCATCTGCAAAGCCGGAACTTGCAGGACACANGCCTCTTCAACNACAGTCCCCGAATCAGTTATCGTTCCGTGAGAGCGTGTAAGCAACAACAAGAATTCTTGGTATCCGACCGGATCAACCATAACCAAGTTATCAGGCAACGACAAACCAGTCTCCTTCAANACCCGTTGAGTGCGATAACTGGCAGGGAAATACACCTGGCGATCTGTACTGCCAACTAAAGAGAAAATATTCTCCAANGATGCCGGCTCATGTACGTTTTCCCGACGGTGNCAAGTCATCAAGTAAAACTCCCCATTCTTTATTCNTCTCGAACGAAAGAATTCTGGGCTCGCCAACTCCTCNTAACGGTCTGCTCGGTCGTAGTAATACTTATTCAGAACATCCACTATCGGGTTACCAGTAACCACAATACTGTCAGGATTAATTCCTTCCCTCACGCCNTGTTCTTTATATTCATCGAAGTAGGCATAAATGACATCAGAGAGATTATCGATNACCGTTCGGTATTTTTCCTCCGGCATGCGCCAATCATAGGATCTCATGCACCCCTCAATNTGAACGACCGGTATATTTAATTGCCCGGCGGCTATTGCTCCCATCACTGTGTTTGTATCGCCTAGGAAAACTACCGCAGCAGGTCTTAATTCATTCAACGCATCGTAGACATTGGCTATGACCGAAGAAGCGATTGCTGCATCNGTGTCTCCTCCGCATTGCAATTCAATGTCNGGGGGCTTTATATCCATTTCCCGGAAAAAGACATCCTTGAGATTATCNGAATAGTGCTGACCAGACCATATAAATTTNACGTCATGCTCCCCTGAAGCCCGCAAGAGATCTAACATGATGCTCGCCCGAATCACATCGGGCCTTATGCCCAAAACGACAGCCAGTGTATGATTACTCATTCGAAATCTATACCTTTCTAGTGATATTGAGTCACNCTACGACTACTCAAAATAATCAACCTATATGGGTACCATTCATACCCTATAGAAACCTAATCTACTCT
This sequence comes from Chloroflexota bacterium, assembly GCA_002717565.1. Taxonomy (GTDB): domain Bacteria; phylum Chloroflexota; class Dehalococcoidia; order Lucifugimonadales. The sequence goes on along the minus strand of PBAZ01000012.1, from coordinate 53,768 downwards.
GGGAACACAGAGACTNCCGGNAATGGAACAATAAATTTTCCACCTAAATCCAGATAATCTTGTCTTCGCTTAACGACTTCGTTAAAGAAGCTCCACGCAAACAAAACNACGTAATCGGGNGCCTTTTCNGCAACGGCAAGNTCCCATGGCATAATCTCTAAGTGGTTCCCAGGAGTGTAGAAGCCATGCTTAGCAGGAGCNTCATCCACGACATAATCCAANTGATCAGCATTAATGCCACAATAACTCATAATCGTAGTNGCCCTACCGGAAGCTCCATANCCNGCAACCGTTTTCCCTTCAGACCTATACTGCTCAAGCAACCCCATTAGGTCAGTNCGAGANCGCTCGACCATAGCAGCAAATTCCTTATACGTCTCCAANTTGTCTAATCCCCGCTCCTTTTCATAATCCAGCAACTCTTGTACCGCTGCGGATACATCACCTGAACGCTTTCCAATATTTCTCNCGTAATACCGGGTCGTTCCTGATCGCAAAGGCATTTTTTTAACATCGAATATTTCCATACCAAACCGAGAGCAGAATTTCACCAAAGACATCAAACTATAGTAGCTCAGATGTTCATGGTAAATCATATCGTACTGAGTTTCGTCAAACACNATCCCAAGATAATATACTTCGAAAATCAAAACGCCATCATCCCGTAACANTGTCTTTATTCCATTAAAGACATCTACCATGTCGTCGATGTGTGCCATGGTATAGCTCGATACNATAGCATCTGCTTGCCCATATTTANCACGAATGCCTTGGGCAACANGCTCTGTGAAATAATCATTGACAACCGTAATATTGTCATCCTGAATAGACTGAACCACNTTAGTNGCNGGGTCAACTCCCACGGCTTGCACANCTANNGCATTGAAACTTTTNAGTAACACGCCATCATTGCAACCAATTTCAACCACCAACGGTTCATCTNCAGAGCCCTCTATGAACTCTGANGTTACCTCTTTNGCAAANTCAGCAAAGTGTTCAACGAGCGTATTGACTGCAGAAGAATAATAAAAGTAGTTCCNAAATAANGTATCNGCGGACACAACATTCAAAACTTGAACCAACGTNCAATCCCTGCAGAAATATATATCCAGAGGATAGACTTTTTCCTNAGNAAATTCAGATTTTAGTCAGGAATCCNCCAGCAAGNGGTACTTCGCCTAAATCCAAAATACTAACCAGATTAGTCCCGTCGCAAAAACGGCAGGTTGATCGTTGAGTGAAAACCCCAATGTTATTCTGAGTCACTTGAACCTCTTTATTGCTNTTGAAAATTATTNGCNACAATNCCCTTTAGGNGTGGGAATAACACCTGCGAACGCCTTCACAGGATACCACAAGTANGTTAGCAGAACTTTAGGTTTATATGAAAATTTCGATTTGCCTTGCTCAGGTGCCCGNCTAGTCAGTACGTAAGGAATATCAGCGAATGAATCNGCATAATACTTGAGGTGATACANCTCCTCCATAATCACAGCAAATCCAGACTGTGAGAAGGGTATTTTTTTCAATAGATCNACTTTTACTGCTCGAAAGCCATTGGTACAGTCAGAGACAGGTAGTCGAAACAGATGTCGCGCCAAAAAATTTCCAACTATCGAGATGAATGATCGAGTGAANGNGACGCCGTCGATACCTCCGCCAGAAATATAACGAGANGCCTTTATCACGTCATACCCTAACTGCATTTTNGTGACGAATTGCGGGATATATTCTGGATTATCGGTCAGATCAGCTCCCATGAATAATGCATAATCATACCCACGACGTGNAGCCTCATCCACTCCACTGCTCAGGGCCGCTCCATATCCGCCATTTTGCTCGCGATCCACAATAATTATTTCGGGATAAGCCCGCCCAAGNTCGTAGAGTTTTGCAAGAGTTGTGTCAGTACTTCCGTCATTGACAGTGATGAGATACCCAGGNATTAAACTTCGATTCAGTTGTGCCAGTAGGCTTTCAACACAAACCTCAACATTCTGTTCCTCGTTATACATCGGAACCACGATACAAAACGTTANCGACTCACTCATATACGAAATCTTGCACCCATATNATTCTCAAGCTTGAGATAGCAATTCATGTTGCCTTTGTGCATTATGGTATCATAGGAAACCTGCGTAGAGGCATGAATCCAAACTGGCAGCCCNATCAGGAATTCCGGTTTGTTTGATATCATCCCCTCCCAAATATCACGTGCAGAGGTGATCCAAAATGCGGGTCCTAATATTGGGTGGCACCGGCATGCTTGGGCATAAGCTATGGCAAGTTTTTGACCAAACAAAAGAATTTGACACGTGGGTCACATTGCGGTCGNCTTANCANGATCAAGAATATCTCAACCTTTTTGACGTATCACGAACTATTGAGAANGTGGACGCCTACAATTTCGAATCAGTAGAAGCTGCAATAAACCGCTGCAAACCAGACGTCGTTGTCAATGCGGTGGGGATCGTCAAACAATTGCCTATCGCACAGGATCCNATAAGTTGTTTGACCATAAACTCCCTTTTCCCGCATAAAGCACACGCTGTATGTGANTCNATTGGTGCTCGCTTCATACATATCAGCACCGACTGCGTTTTTTCAGGGAAAAAGGGGAACTATTCCGAAGATGATTATACCGATCCTGAGGATTTATATGGCATGTCAAAACTTGTTGGAGAGGTAACNAGCGGGACCGCACTCACCTTAAGAACGTCCATAATAGGGAGAGAAATANCCAAGATGTCCCACATGGGATTAATAGAATGGTTCCTCAGCAACAACAACCAGACNGTCAATGGATTCACCAAAGCGATATATACAGGCTTCCCAACTATCGTACTAGCAGAATTGATAGCANCAGTAATACAAGACCATACATCTCTAACNGGNCTGTATCACGTCTCAGCAGAACCCATAAATAAGTATGAATTACTATCCCTAGTGCGAGACGAAATGAACCTCCCAATTCAGATCAACCCTTTTGATGGAGTGGCCCTAGATGCCAGCCTGAACTCCGATCGGTTTAAGGCAGCAACAGGCTATACACCACCGAACTGGGCTAGCNTAGTCAAATCAATGACAAACGATACGACTCCGTACAACGAATGGAGGACCCTCAATGCTTCTAGACAATAAACGAGTTTTGATCACCGGTGGTACTGGTTCTTTAGGGCAATCCTTNGTCCGTAGACTGCTCACCGGAGAACTAGGTCAGGCTGCCAGTATCACAGTATTCTCTAGGGATGAAGCAAAACAGCATTACATGCGATTAAAGTATATGCACCGCACAGCTGCTACAGATGAGATTATCTATGAGAATTCGCAGCAATTACTCAAATTTCGCATAGGAGACATTCGTGACTACCCTTCAGTAATACAAGCTGTTAAACAGGCTGATGTTGTTTTTCATACGGCAGCCTTGAAACAGGTCCCCATCTGTGAATACTACCCGTTTGAGGCAGTCCAGACTAACGTTGTGGGCCCTCAAAATCTGGTACGGGCTATAAAAGAAAACACCACATCTGTTGAAGCCGTAATCGGCATTTCAACAGACAAGGCATGCAAGCCAGTTAACGTGATGGGAATGACCAAGGCACTGCAAGAGCGAGTTCTTATTCAAGCTAACCTTGAGTGCCCAGACACCCGATTTATGTGCGTCCGCTATGGGAATGTAATATCCTCTCGCGGCTCCGTCATTCCATTATTCCTGGACCAACTCAATAAAGACTTGGATATCACAATAACCCATGAGCAAATGACGCGATTCCTTATAAGTCTTGACAGTGCAGTTGACACGGTGTTTTCTGCCCTACGACTTGGTAATAGGGGGGAGACTTTTGTTCCTACTGTACCAGCAGCAAGAGTAGTAGATATTGCAGAAACACTAGCTCAAAGCCAAGGGAAATCAATGACTGTGAAATTCACTGGAGTAAGACCTGGAGAAAAGCTACATGAAATTCTCGTTTCAGAAGAAGAACGTCACCGAACTACTGAGCGCGGTGGCTATTACGTCATATGCCCAGTTGTACCCGAGTTACGGGAAGCAGAAATTGGGAACCCACCTCTTACCGGAGAATACTCCTCAGAGAACGTAACACTCACCCAAGAAACGCTGTCTGCGCTCCTAGCCCCTCACATATCTGAAATAACTAACGATGATCAGTTGCCAGATTTATCATCGTAAGTTGTACACATTTATGAGCCCAATTAAATAACTTTGACTGAAGTCGGCATATACAGAATCATTACTGCTACGGAGAGCCTCGCAATGCAAATCTACGGTTGGGGACGTTACCCTCGAGCTGAGGCAAAAGTTCAATCCCCATCTTCCATAGACGACTGCGTACAAACAATCCTCGGTCACGAGAATATCATTCCACGAGGTCTCGCACGAAGTTACGGGGACAGTAGCTTAGCTAGTCACGTACTAAGCATGATAGATGTGAAAGTACCTGATGAGTTCAATAGTGAAACCGGCACCTTGACATGTACTGCAGGCACCACATTCGATGAAATACTCCATCGTTACGTTCCGCTAGGCTGGTTTCTCCCGGTAACGCCGGGCACACGATTCATCACTGTTGGTGGTGCAATAGCCAGTGATGTTCACGGAAAAAACCATCACGTACAGGGGGCCTTCAGCGACCACGTTCGCGAAATTGAACTGCTTTTAGGGAACGGGGATATTGTAAAAACATCCTCTGTTTTGCGATCTGATCTATTTCGTGCAACTTGTGGCGGAATGGGATTAACTGGAGTAATTCTAGGTGCCACTTTTGATCTGATCCCGATTAATTCAAGTAAAATCGTCCAAACCACAATAAAACTACCTAATCTGGAAGCTACCCTAGATGCGTTTGAAGAGTACTCTAGTCTCCCATATTCAGTTGCTTGGATAGATTCACTTGCTACTGGCAAACATAACGGGAAATCCATTATGTTCCTAGGGAGCCACGCGAAAGATGACATACTCTCCACCATCAGAGGGCAGGCCATCAATATACCAATTGACCTACCCGCCGCAACCCTTAACCCAGTAACGGTGAAGCTTTTTAACCAGCTCTACTACAAAAAAGCTAGGTCGAATGAAACCAAATTAGTTCCCTTGGAAAGTTTTTTTTATCCTCTTGATTCCATCGGGAATTGGAATCGCCTATATGGCAAACGTGGACTGTTACAATATCAGTGCGTGATTCCCAAATCAGTGGGTAGACTAGGGATTAAACAACTTTTATCTCTTGTCGCCGAATCGGGGCAAATGTCCTTCCTGGCAGTATTAAAGCTTTTTGGTAAAGGCAACGAAAATTATTTGTCTTTCCCATGTGAAGGATATACGCTGTCTCTTGATTTTAAAGTGCAAACACAATCATTACGACTGCTTGATACACTAGATCAACTAGTATTGGAACTTGGCGGAAAGCTGTACCTCGCCAAGGATGCCCGAATGCCTGAATCGATATTCAAGTCAACATACCCCATGTGGGAAAAGTTTGAACAGGTCCGAGAAAATTATTACGCTGTCGGCAGATTTTCGTCATTACAATCAATGCGATTAGGACTGAGATGAAGAAAATTCTTATTATTGGAGCTACATCCGCCATTGCCTCGGCAACAGGGCGTATCTGGGCGTCAGAAGGGCATAGTTTCTATCTCGTAGGCAGAAATGAATTCCGACTTTCTGCCATTGGCGACGAACTCCGGAAACTCGGAGCTGCTCAGGTCCTAACCCACGTCGCTGATCTCGCAAACCTGAACGACCACGATAGCATGATAACGACAGCGTTCACGGCATTAGGCGAAGTCGACATAGCACTGGTAGCACATGGGGTTCTCGGAGACCAAAAGGCGGGTGAAATTAATTTTTCACTCGCCTTTCAAGAAATAAACATAAACTTACTCAGCACCATGTCATTAATCACAAACATCGCCAACCACTTTCAACAACAAGAATACGGAACCATCGCTGCAATAAGCTCCGTGGCAGGTGACCGAGGTCGCAAATCAAATTACATATACGGCACTGCCAAGGGGTCGCTCAATATTTTCTTAGAAGGATTGCGACATAGACTGCATAAACACAATATCAACGTCTTAACTATCAAACCTGGTTTGGTAGATACCCCAATGACCCATGAGTTCAAAAAGGGCTTCCTTTGGGCCAGCGACAGCCGAATAGCTAGTGATATCGCAAGGGCTGTAAGAAAGCGTAAAGACGAAATATACACTCCATGGTTCTGGAGATTTGTTATGTTTGCTATTACCCTGTTACCCCGTAGCATTTACAAAAGAACCAGTTTATGAGCATTTGTTGACGTTATCGCCCGCGGAAGCTTCATTTCCTGTCCATACCTTAAAGCCTGCTTGTGAGGCAAAGCACAGAAGTGTTACAATCGCCTGTGAACAAATTACAGAACAATAGAATCAGGATTAATGGTAGAACAAAATTTCGACGAAGAATCTAGCCTCGACCTACGCCAATACGTAGACGCTCTGATACGGTGGTCATGGGTCGCGATCATAGTGGCAGTCCTTGCAGGTGCAGCGGCATACTTCTACACCCAAAGCCGTACTCCGGTTTATCAAGCTTCCTCTCTGGTACAGATACAACAAACTCAGGGATCTGCACTGCCGACCTTCTCTGACTTGCAACTGAGTAGAGCCCTTGCCTCAACATACAAAGAACTAATAACAACAACCGACATCCTTAGCGCAGTTACCAAGGAGCTCGGACTATCTGCCAGCACGGGTGGACTCAGAAAAAATATTTCCGTGTCTATTCTGCGAGACACATCAATTCTCCGCATACTTGCGATGAATGAAGACCCTGCTCTGGCCGCTTCAATTGCGAATGCCGTTGCGCAGCAATTTCAATCTCAAACAAGAGAAAAACATCTTGCAGATATTGCAGAATTCATGGGAGTTGCTCAGTCTCAAGGCATACGAATCCAAGATGATTTACTAGTATCCCAGATGAGCTCCCTGAGCAGCGTCTCAATCGTTGAGCCCGCCATAGTTCCTACCGCACCTATATACCCACGTGTCCGATTTACTGTACTAGTGGCAACTTTCCTAGCCACTGTTTCGACAATTCTGGCCATAATAGTCGTCGAATTCTTTAACGATAAAGCTAAGTCATCAGAGGAAATTGAGCGCAGAACCGGATTAACCCGAATAGCGACAATACTCCGATGGACACCTAAAGAAATTGGCGCTAAGGAAGTGACCCTACTGTCGCAGCCCCGAAGCTCTCATGCTGAAGCATTCCGGCAGGCAAAAGTTAACGTACAGTTTTTAAGCCTTACCCCCCCACCAAAACGGTATCTGGTAACCAGCCCAGGCCCAGGCGTCGGGAAAACAACATTCTCCGTTCACCTGGCTACAGCTATAGCTCAAGAAGGTAAGAACGTAATTCTCATCGACTCAGATTTTCGACGGCCCGGGGTACCCCCATATTTCTCGCTATCCAACCAGATGGGGCTAAGCTCGCTCCTCGCAAACCCAGAACTGCAACTTGAGGATCTTCTGCAGTCAACTGCGATACCAACCCTCAAAGTTCTCACAGCTGGACCAAATCCTCCCAACTCAGTGGAACTCCTCGGTTCCAGCAGAATGGAGGCAATCATGGATGAGGTCGCCGCGCGGGGCGACATACTCGTCATAGATTCTGCCCCCATTATGGCCGTGACCGATAGTTCAATCCTCGCGTCCAAGCAAATAGAGACTGTTCTGTTGGTAGATCCCAATACTCGAATGGGATGGCTAAAAGATTGCATTGGAGCCCTCCGGAAGGCGGATGCCACAGTACTGGGGTACATTCACAACAGAATAAATGCTCGTAGGTTTGGTTATGGATACACCTACTACAACTACTATAATTACTACAAGAGTTATAATGAGGGTGGATCAGATGATGCCCGAGCACCGAGTTTCATAGGAAGGATTCGTAACAAATTATTTAGCTCCTGAGCCCTTGACCCAAGTTAGTGCAGTAAAATATAATCGTTGCTCAGCATAGTTGATAATTGTGCACAACCAAGACTGCGACAACGTAAAGGAGGACTGCTATGGCAAATCAGGCAGGCAAACGATACAAGTGTGACCAATGTAATTCAGAATTCATCGTAACTAAAGGTGGAGAAGGCTCGATGAATTGCTGTAATCAGCCAATGGGGCAGAAGTAAACAAACCTCCGTAAGCAGCTTAGCAAAGGTGCTTAACCGTATATCAACAATTCAAAATCTGAAGAGGTGAATTCATGGCAAGCCAATTAGGTAAGCGATACGAATGTGAATCATGCGGAACCAACATACTGTGCACAAAAGCAGGAGACGGAGAGCCGAACTGCTGTGATCAGTCAATGGTACTTCAGCAACCCAAGAAACTCCCGTCATCTGACTAGGAACAAACTCATAGGCGCATGATATACTATGCGCTTCAAACCCTAGCGCAGGGACCGAACAACACCGACTACAACACCTTGAATCTCAACGTTATCGGCAGATTCAATGATGGGCTCCATCTGCTCATTTGCAGGTTGGAGCCTTACCTTCTCCCCTTCGAGAAACCAATGTTTAAGCGTCGCTTCCTGTTGCCGTAGCAACCAGGCTGCCACCATATCTCCATTCTTGATCGTAGATCTCCGCTCTAAGACCACCACATCACCCTCTTGTATAAAAGCATCAATCATTGATGATCCGCGAACCCGAACCGCGAATGCTTTCCCTTGCTCTATCCCAATCATGCCTGGTACTTCAATATAATCTCCAGAATCATAATCTGCCTGACTAATATCTTGCACAACTGGAATAGGTTCCCCTGCAGCTATCGTGCCAACGATGGGAACAGCATTTTCAGATATTGGAGGTTGTACTAACTCTATTGCACGAGCAACTTCCTTAGATCTCCTGATATGACCATTCTTTTCCAAGTTCCGAAGGTGATAGTTAACCACTGATGTAGACGAAACTTGACATGCCTGCTGAATATCACGAAATGATGGCGAATAGTTGTTGTGTCGTACAAACGATTCTATAAAAGCTAGTATCTCTTGTGCCTTAACCCCTAACCCACTCGAACTCATTATCTCTCCTTTTTCAAGCAACATCACAGGCATTTGCGGATTCAGTCATCTTAAATGCAAAAGAACACATGTTCTACTGCTATTGTAATAAGACCTAGAGGACTTTGTCAATGACGACATTTTTGAGCGGCAATGGGGACGAGGTTAACTAGCAGAGTTAGCCAGTCGAGCTAGTCTACTTTTCCTTCGAGAGGCATTCTTACGATGGATTATTCCACGTTGAGCGGTTTTATCCAAATTTGAGTAGGCAGCGGATAATGCCTCGGCAGCAGCTTCTGTTCCGGGTGATTCAGTGAGCGTGGTCCTAGCTTTCGCAATAACCGTCCTTGACTTGGACCTTATACCTCTATTCCTGACCCGTTTTGTTTCTGAGACTCTCGCTGATTTCTCGCTTGGCAAGACCACCCTCCCTTGTTAGTTCGTTTTGTAGACTAGCAGCCAGTATACCTGAGACATGGTTTAATGTCACGCCAACACTACCATGGGCACTACCAGGCATTTATTCTAGCCCGGCCATTCTGCCAATGTTTACAGTTCCTTTTATGGACTCTAATTTGAGTAGCAGCCTCGTAAGATGCTGGAGGCTAGCAGTGTAAACCGTCAAAGAAACTACGCACATTTCATCGGGCAACAACGTAGTGGATACCGCTGCAATATTTACCTTTTCTCCTGATAGAAGAGTCGTAACATCGCGCAACAACCCGATTCTGTCCCAAGCCTCTATCCTGATCCGAACTGGATGCAGATCCGTCTTGGTTCCCCAGTTTACAGGAATTATTCTGTCAGGCTCATCCTCATTTAATATATTCGAGCAAGTATTCCGATGAACCGTAACACCACGACTTCGAGTTACGAAACCAATGATGGCATCGCCTGGTACAGGAGTGCAACAAGATGCCATTCTGGTCAGCAAATCTCCTACACCCAAAACCTCGACGGGTGCTGAACGCGCGGCTATCTCCCCAGAATATTTAACATCGGGTAAGGTTTCATTACGAGTAGCTAAACGTACGTCAAGCTGAGACAAGGTAAGTGATCCATTCCCCAATCTTAAATATAGGTCATCCTCACTATCAGATCCCAATAACTGTACTACCTCTGGACCGCTGAAACTTATATTCAACCTTCTCAACTCTTTAGCGAAAAGGGACTTGCCTCGTTCAACATTAATCTCCCGTTCTTGCTTTCTAAACCATCCGCGGATAGATTGACGCGCACCAGCAGTCTGGACAAATCCCAATTCCTGATTCAGCCAGTCAAGACTGGGACCTCGTTCCGACTTAGATGCAATAACTTCTACAATGTCACCTGTGCTCAGTGGTGTATTCAATGAAACAAGTCTGCCATTCACCTTGGCACCAATACATCTGTGTCCCAAATCCGTATGGATACGATACGCAAAATCCAAAGGCGTAGATCCAATTGGAAGCTCTTTAAGATCCCCCTTAGGGGTATAGATAAAGACCTCATCCTTAAACAAATCCATACGGACAGTTTCTAGAAATTCTTCGGGGCCACTTGATTCATAATCCCAATCAAGAACCTGCTTTAACCAGGCCATATCTTCCGTAGGTCTAGTGTTTGTTGCCCCGGTCTTGTAATACCAATGTGCTGCAACTCCGTGCTCAGCAATCGCATCCATCTCATATGTCCGAACTTGAATTTCCAAGGGATTGTTTTCCAAGCAATTGATCGTCGTGTGTAATGACTGATATAAATTTGGCTTGGGGTTAGCAATATAATCATCAAATTCTCCGGGGATAGGACGCCACAACTGATGAATTGTCCCTAATACTGCATAGCAGTCACTCACTGTATCGACAAATACACGAAGTGCATATAAATCATATAAGGTATCCATACTTCTACCCATGGTTTCATATTTCAATCTTTTTTGATGGATACTATATATGTGCTTAGCTCGACCCCTAATTTTGAAATTTATACCACTATCCTGAAGCGCTACAGAAAGCACCTCTCGGACTTTCTCCAGATAGCTCTCTCGTGAAGCCCGATTCTCCGTCACCAAATCAGCTATACCTTGATATTGTTCAGGATTCAGTTCTTTGAACGCTAAATCCTCAAGTTGCCACTTCATATCTGCCATGCCCAATCTACCTGCCAACGGAGCATATATATCCATAGTCTCATTAGCGATGACAAGCCTCTTATCCTGTGGCAACGGGCTGATCGTAGCCATATTATGCAAACGATCAGCAAGCTTTACCATCAACACTCTTACGTCTTCGGCCATAGCAAGCAACATTTTGCGCAAACTCTCTGTCTGCCGTCGATTTTCTGATTTCCACTGTCTAGCAGCTTTCCCACCGACATCTACCCTGTACTCAACCTTCCCCAGCTTAGTAACACCATTCACTAGCACTGCAACTTCCCTGCCAAAACAGTCCTCTAGTTCCTGAGCATCAACGTCACAATCTTCAATCACATCATGTAAAAGGGCAGCAGCAATAGTATTTTTATCTAAGTGCATATCGGCTAGGTAGAGAGCCGCATTCAACGGGTGTTGTATATACGGCTCCCCAGAGAGACGCATTTGACCAAAATGAGATTTTTCAGCAAATTCGTAGGCATCACGAAGAAATTGCCGATGAGACTCAGGCAAATAATCCCGTGTTCTATCTAACAAGTCCTGGAGGGTCTGCACACGCGCCTCCTGTTTGCTTTAGGGTACTATTAGTGCAAGTATACTCCTCACAACAAATACTCCCAAGACCTGAATGGGCATCACTCTAGCAGTTGCACATCTAAATGTAGCCCATCTATAATAGCCCTGCTGTTGAGTAGGCGTAAGCCGCTTCCCTAGGACCCCAACCATCCGTCTACCTCATGGGTAGCACACTGCGCTTAACGAGAGGTTTTCAAAAAGGCAGTAAATTGTGACTAATCAATTCAAGTACGCCGCGATTGAGTGCGACAATGTGTCCAAACACTATATCTCAGAGCGAGCACTAGATCATTTAGATATCAATATCAAAACCGGAGAGCGTCTGTTAGTTATTGGACCGAACGGTTCTGGTAAGAGCACACTAATAAACGTAATCGGCGGACTGATACGACCAACCAAAGGAATTATTCGCATACACGGCGTTGACATACATAAATCCAGTCCAGAACACCGTAAAACAATTGGCATTCTCACACACCGCCCATTCCTATATGAAGACTTCACGGGCAGAGAAAATCTCACCTTTTTCGGCAAGTTGTTTAATGTTCCTAATGTGTCATACAGAATTGAAGAAATAGCCGATCTTTTCACCATTGGGCACCTACTCGATCGGCGAGTGAGCCTACTGTCACACGGCAATCGGAAAAGGTTGGGAATGGCTCGAACAATCATCCATGATCCAAATGTAATTCTATTGGATGAACCTGATTCTGGGCTTGACGCTCACAGCCTTGATGAGTTAGGCCAAACTCTAGGCCAAACACTGCAAAGCAAGACGATTGTCCTGACTTCGCATAACGTGGATTGGGCTTTGCCTTTAGTCACTGACGTATTACAACTCAGCACACGTCAAGAAGCTCTAAAAACTTCAATACGAGAATATCATTCCCTACATGAATTAAGGAAATCCTAAAACAAGCATGAGAGCCTAAATGAAAACATATCTCACACAGGTCTGGGACATCTCCTATAAAGATATTCGCCTTGAAATGCGAACCCGACAGATGGCCGTTTCAGTTCTAGTTATCGTAATAGCCCTGATGATAGTGACGAATCTAGCAATACCGAAATCTGTCGATGCTACTTTCACGACAACCGCAACCGTTATCTGGCTTTGCATCTTAATCGCTTCCTTTATGGTCGTAATGAGAAACTTTGTTATTGAATATGACCAGATAGGATTTCACGGACTTATTATGTGCCCGGTTCCGAGGGATGCTATATATTTGGGCAAAGTCGTCAGCAATTTGATATTCCTTTTAGTAATCGAATCGATACTCTTCCCACTGTCTTCCATTCTGTTCGATGTGCCCTTGCTGACACCAACGGTAACCGCAATAACCGGAATGGCTACCATTGGCATCGTAGCAGCTGGAACTCTTTTCGCTGCGATTTCCGTTAACACGAAAGCCCGCGAAATAATGCTGCCCGTTCTCTTTTTCCCTGCGGTAATCCCAATAGTTCTAGCAGCTGTGGATGCAACTCAAAATGCCTTAAATCCGAGCTATGGTGCCAAGATATTAGAGGATATTGGAGTACTCGCAGCTTTATCTCTAGCCATCATCGCCACATCTGCGATATTATTTAATTTCGCGGTAGACGAATAATTCTCAATGAACACCGCATAGGATTCGGCTCAGGCACTTTAAAAGAAAGCGAGGCTGAGGTGTTATTACAAAATAGAATCATGCTCGGGTTGATCTTGATTGCGATGATGTCCGCTCTGTACCTCATCTTTATTATGGTGCCCACAGATGTTAACCTTGGTGTATCGCAAAGGATCTTCTATATTCATGTCCCACTAGCAGTCTTAAGCCTAATTCCCCCAATAATAGTATTCATTACTAGTACTCTTTACCTTGTCCGAAGGTCCCCGCAATGGGACGCTCTTGCCCACTCAAGTGTGGAAGTCGGCTTATTATTCACAACTTTAGCCCTTGTAACCGGCAGCATCTGGGCCAGGCCAACCTGGGGTGTCTGGTGGACCTGGGATCCAGTTCTTACAACCTTCTTGATACTCTGGCTGGTATATCTTGGATATTTGTTAATAAGGTCCTATACCGTTGAACCAGATAAGCGTGCTCGATTTTCTGCTATTGTGGGTATTCTAGGATCGATAAATGCCCTCGCCGTCTATTTAGCCTCAGAACTATGGAGAACGATTCATCCTGACAAGGTCATTGGGCCTGCGGCAGAAGAGAACGCATTAGATCCCGCTATCCAGCTAGGCATTCTCGTATCTTTCATAGCAATACTTTTACTATTCGCTTACACCATAATATTTCGAACACGGCTACACTCTGCAGTCAACCAAATAGGATCTCTACGAGACCAGATTGATGATCTGGTGTATAGAATTTCAAACAAATAACGGCAACCTCGGCAAATCAGTATCATAGGAAGGTATGAAAACAATATGCATATTGGGTACGTAGTAAGAATTATTATAGGGACTGGAATACTTATTGCGCTTCTTGGAGCCAGTGATGGCACCGAGATTGCCACCACCAATCAAAGCCCTGAAGCTAATCTGCCCTTTCTGTTTGCCGCATTCGCGGTTGCGTGGCTAGGCTTCATTATCTACGCATGGTACCTTGCTTCTCAGCATTCTCGATTGAGACAAGAAATAGCAAACATGCAAAAACAATTGACAGATATACAGGATTCCATAGAGAATTGACAACTAGGTGGAAGGTTCCCTAACCCAAGGGCTTCCGACACCGCGAAGGAGTTAGCTTTGTCTGACGAGTCTCACATTGAACCGACCACAATGCAAAATTCAGAGCCCCAGTCCACAGCTAAGACACGGCTTATAATCGCACTCACAGTTCTGGGCATCGCATTATCCTATTTCTTGTTCACCGCGTTCCAGAGTGCTCAGGTATACTATTATACCGTTGGGGAAGTGGTAACCAATAAGCCCCATGCAGAGTTGGTTCGAGTAAATGGCAACCTAGTTGCAGACTCATTCACGAGGATTTCAGGCGAGACTGAAGCGCGATTTGAACTCACAGATGGATCTACCAAACTCTTGATGATATATGACGGAATTATTCCAGATCTATTCTTCAACCCTCATTCGGAGATAGTCGCCGAGGGTCAGTATTATGAAGAAGGAACGTTTCACGTAGACGACATCCTAGTCAAATGTCCTAGCAAGTACACCGGCGAAGTAACCGAGAGTACTTAACCAGAACTTGTCATTTCGTGCCCATCACAAACGTTGGCGTCTTTGTTCTTTATTGCACTGCAAATGCAAATGAATCAACGAGATCCTGAGCAGTTCTAGTTCTCTGCTTTGACATAATCTGCGCGTATCGCTCATCTAAAGCTACAGAATCAGGATCTTGATACAGCAGACCGACCGGCACACCATACGATCGTACGAGCTCAACTGCCGCAGCCTTATCAGAGGTGTCGTGGTCGTCAGGAACGTTCCAAGCAAGAGGTTGGATACCTTTCCTCGGGTTACCTTTTAAAGCTTCAAATGTGTCATTGTATGTTGTGCAGGGAGACTGGACGTGGACCATAGAGAAGCCAGAGTGATTCATAGCATCGTATATCAGATTAGCTAAATCTCTAGGCTTGCTAGAGATGCCCGATGCGACGTAAGTCGCCCCAAGGGTTAGGTACAAATCCAGTGGATTGAGGGCACCCTCCATCTTGCCGTAGGGTGTTGTTGGGGTAATAACCTCTAGCGCAGTCGTAGGAGAACTCTGCCCCTTAGTGAGGCCATATACGCCATTATCCATAATCACAGCCGTAACGTTGAGGTTTCTCTGCGCTTGTGGTGCGATATGCTCACCACCAATGCTTAAGAAATCTCCATCCCCTGCGGCAATAAGCACATTCAGGTCCGGTCGCGAACCCTTGATTCCAAAGGCCATAGGCAAAGTCCGTCCATGGATTCCATGAATCCCGAATGGTTGCGGTCCTTCAAGCAAATGAACCATGTTGCCGGAGCAGCCTATACCAGCGACCACTACCGTATTCTCAATCACTTCCCCAAGCGTATCCATCCGTCTCTCAACGGCCCATTCAATCGCTCGTCTCACGCCAAAGTCACCACATCCTGGGCACCAAGCGAAATCGTACTCTGGATTCTTCGTGGTCATGATTTTACTACCCCCTGTTTCATTGATGCTGCAAGCTCAGGAATTCTTACGATAAGATCGCGTACTCCAAAAGGAAGTCCACTATATTGAGTGATGGCCTCAGCTCTCACTCCTAGAGACCGCAGGTAGCTCGCGAACTGTCCTAGATAGTTGAGTTCAGGAACGATGACCAATTCTTTCTGTTTAAGCGAAGCCAACAACGCGTCCGGAAGCGGGTGTAGGTACATTGTATAGTACCATCCATACTGGATCCCTTGAGCTAACAACTCGTCATAAGCCTCTCGTGCAGGCCCTTTAGAACCTCCCCAAGGCATTATTACTATGGGTTCGTTAGCCAACTCTTCTTCATAGGTACCATCATTCAACAGAGCCAACTTACTGAATCTCCGCTCGGTCATGTGTATGTGCCTATCGGGTCTATGTGTGGTATCCCCCATAGGATCATGTTCGCTCGCATTAGCGACATAGGATCCCGGTCCACCAGGAACAGGCATTGGGCTAAGCGTACTACTTTCGTATCTGAGGTATCCGTTGTCCCCTCGATACACCTGTCTCCTCTCGTCCACCACCCCCGCAACGTCGGGAGTCGGTATATTTTGCGATCTCTCGGACAACATGTGTTCACTCAACAATATCACCGGCCCCTGATAGCGCTCAGCCCAATTAAGCGACACAGCGCCAGCAGTAAAGCACTCTTCGACCGTTCCTGGGGCTATCACCGGTAATGAAGCATCTCCATGGGCCGGATGCAAGGCTATTTGAAAATCCGACTGTTCTGTCTTAGTTGGCAGTCCAGTGGCTGGTCCTCCCCGTTGCACATCGACGATCACGAGAGGGATCTCCATCATCCAGGCCATCCCAACTCCTTCACTCATGAGAGACAATCCTGGGCCTGCGGTGGAGGTCATAGCCTTCTTGCCAGCAAAACCGGCGCCGGCTATGGCATTTATAGACTCAATTTCAGAACTGGCCTGATAGACAAACTTGTCCTCTCCAGTAAGATTTTGCTCCATAAACACCAAGATAGTGGTTGCAGGAGATATTGGGTATCCCACAAAGGTATCCACACCTGCGGCCATAGCCCCAAGGGCTATCGCCTGGTTGCCATTCACCAGTACCTGATCCCAGTCGGGCTTCTCGATGCTAGGCAGTTCGCCAAGGTCGAAACTCGTCGTCGCGGCACCATCACGGCCAAGACCTAAAGCTTCGATATTGGCTTTAATTATCTCCTCGTCATTAGGACGACCACGGGTAAAGCGACGGACTACGAAATCGTTAAGATATTGCTGAGGCCAACTAACCAAGTGAGCGATAGCCCCAAGCACAACCATGTTAGCAGCTCTGGGATTACCAGTCGATTTGCCCAGCTCATCAAACCGCATACCGAAACTTCTACCGTCGTCTTCAAGTTCAAATTCTTCCGAGTTATATATTATTACTCCCCCATCGCGTACCGCATCAGCATGGGTGTCATAGGCTTCTCGATTGAAAGCGATAAGTGCATCCAACTGGTCACCTGAACTCAATACAGGTTTGTTAGAAATACGTATCTGAGCCCATGTAGGACCTCCAACAATCTGTGAGGGAAAAGTAGAGTACGTTTGAATAAAGTACCCAACCTGAGCTGCTGATTGCGCTAACGAGTCAGCAGCAGTCACCATCCCCTGTCCACCCTCTCCAGCAAACCTAACTATGAAGTCTTTATCCTGCTGCACGTCATGCCTCCGAATACCAAGTTATCTAGTTATCTGTAGCCAAGTAACTATCGCTTCGCTGTATTCACATACTCATTATACGCGATTGACCACAGACACTGATACTGCCTACTTGAGGACTGCCAAAGGGAGGTTACCAAGTACATTATCAGCTTGTCAATATACCAAGAGTCCATCCAATCGCAGATGAGTTGATTGTGAAGGATTTCGTTAAGATTTGCGATAATTTTCACTAATGGATATTATGCAAAACCAACTGTTGCAGCATAATATCCAGTGGCGAGGGTTACCTCTTGACCCCATGAATCCAATCTGCATTTGATGCAATATCTCTATCAAATATCAACCTTCTCAGATAGCCCATTAGCATCCCATCCGGAGACTGCGGGACCAAGGCATTCCCTGTAAGCCTTTTCACAAATAGAATGGCTACTAAACATACTAGTTCGAGAGGATCTTTATCAAAAAGCAACCCAATGACCGGTAATCCAATCAGTGTGAGGGCAACAAACAACGCTCGATAGCCGAAAATCAAACCAAGTGATGCAATTGACAAGCCAGCCGCTAAAACACCAAACCAAGACAATCCAAGTATGACACCAGTCAGACTTGCTACCCCACGACCACCTTTGAATCGCAAAAGGCAAGACCAGCAGTGCCCAGCAATTAGAGCGGCCGCGAAAATCAGTATGACCTCGCTACTAAAGCCAAAGTGCCTCAATAAAAAGACAGATACTGCAGATTTCCCAAGGTCAAGGCACCCTACAACAACCATTGCTTTGAATCCGAGTAACTGTCCTACGTTTGAAGCCCCTGCATTCCTACTCCCAAAGCTGAGAATGTCAACATTGGCCCAATGCTTTGAAATCAAGCTCGAGATGGAGACAGAACCAATAATATAACCAAATACAGATAACCCAACGACAAGCCCCACGGTAACGCCTCCAAATCAACACTTATGGTCTGAGGTGCTCAACACCGGACTTAATGCCTACTGATAGAGGCACAATTTCAGTAGTCGTGGAAACTAATACCCCGAGAACAAAGCTACTCCTCTATCGAAAACACCATTCCGTTTGCCATCACGTTCGGGATAATAGTGTAATCGCTATTTACCAACTGAACGCTAGTAACACTTACGGTAGTTTCTTTGTCTGCAGGATCACTGACAACCTCAAACATGATTGTAGCGAGAGTCGAGTCAGACGAACCTACTAATTCGGACGGTCCCACCTTTGCCACGGCTAGGCGGGCCAATCCGGTATCGTTATCAATATAATCTCTACCCCGCACTGGACTAGGGCCAAAAGCGTCACCATCGCCAAATGCTATCGCTTCCAAATAGGCAGATTCGAAGGAAAGATCAATATCGGCTCCAGTAAGACCACGGATCGACCCAACTTTAATGGAAACGAGTATTGTATCGCCTACAGCAGCTTTCGCTCGAGCGGGTAGCAAATCAACGACAACATCCGAAGTACCTCCATCTGAGATTGTTGATGGAGCATCTTCTGTTTCCTGACAGCCTACTGTCGCAATTATGACCACGATCAGCGTCGCGAGAAATTTCTTAACATACGCCATAATAGACGTTCTCTTTTGCATTTAGGATCCTCTGTCGTAGAAGTAAACTATTGTACTGAGATCCAAATTGTCTATGGCCCCATCCGAATTAAAATCTGCAACGTGGTTATAGTATCTACCTCGCTCAAATGTACCAAAAGCTCGTCCAAATAAAGCAAGGTCCACTATATCAACAGTCTGGTCCTCGTTAAGATCACCAGGGAACCCAACAACAATCGCAGATGCACTAGAATCGCGCACGTCAATATCAATGGAATTATCATCTTCATTCACAACATTCAAGGCAAGCAGTTCAAACTTAATTTCATTCGATCCGCCGTCGCGAAGCACCTCGAAATCTACATTGACTAAAGAACCACTACGATATAGCTCAGGAGTAGCATCCAATTGAAAAATGATGACAGTAATGGCAGAACCACTGACTTGTTGGCCAGATAATGCTCTTGGCAACAAGCTCCCTGGCTCACTTCCCAAAATCTTTATATGCCTCGGATCCGCAGAAATGATGGCTTCTAACCTTAAGATACGATGCCCATTTGGTGCGGCTTCAATCGTTAGAACCCCTTTTTCCCCTCTGGAGATGGTGCCATTTCCGTCAATTACTATACTTACTTCCATTGGAGACAACGGTGACTGTGTAGGAGTTGGCGGGGTAATAGGGGTTGAAGTCGGTTGCGGTGTGACAGTTGGAGTAGGCGTTACGGTAGGTGTTGCAGTTGGCACAGGTGTAGGGAGCGGCATTGCACTGAAAGTTAATTTAACTTCCTCAGGAAGTATGGGGAAATTGACATACCGATAGATTTTTTGTTCAGATGCAGGCTCTACTCCTTGCAAGTAGAAAGTAATAACCTCGTTATTTTGACTAGAATCCCCGTTCACTGCCAAATTGTAAAACAACCCATCTTTTACTACGACTGGACCATAGACCCTATTCCCCATTCGCGCCGTTACAAGTGCCCCATCGTCCACTGGAGCACCTTGAATCGTAGCGGTACCATAATAGATAACGGGGAACGCTGGCAGAGCCTGTGCATTAATAGTTGTAGCTCCAGCAACCTGTACGACAATCAAAGATATAAGTAGCGTTACGGTCACTAAACGCCAGCGCTGGCGACTAATTTTGTTAATCACAATGCCCCACCACAGCACTAATTGCTCCTCACAGTCTAGACCAGCATTCATGAGCTCACCTAATTATATCATGCACCCTTTTCCGATGCCCTCACTATTAACCTAAACATGCGAGAACAAGAAGGTTGTATTCTTTGGACATTTCTGAGACTCTTTGTGGTAGTCTGCAGACCAATGGGATAAGCAACATGTCTTTGGAGGCACTGATATGACTAGTCCAACTCCTGCGAAAAGCCTTGGGGAACTCCGCAACACAGACTACCGACCTGTAGATATCCGAAATGAACTGAGAAACAATCTCATACGCGATTTGCGCCAAGGAATCCAAACATTCCCCGATGTTATAGGCTATGATCTCACGGTGTTACCACAGTTACAACACGCTATCCTTTCTGGGCACGACATCCTACTCTTGGGAGAAAGAGGACAAGCCAAAACTCGCCTGCTCCGCTCCCTAACTAACCTGCTAGACGATTACATCCCATACATTGATGGATGCGACATATTCGATGATCCCTACAACCCTATCTGCAGCCGATGCCAGTCACTAATAAGTGAAAACGGAGACCACACGCCAATAAAATGGTTAAATAAGCGAGATAGATATACAGAAAAACTTGCCACACCCGATGTTTCAATGGCAGACCTAATTGGCGACATAGATCCCATCAAAGTCGCTGAAGGGCGCTACTTATCAGACGAATTCACCATCCATTACGGACTAATTCCCCGAAGCAATAGAGGAATTTTTTGCATTAATGAGCTCCCAGATTTACCAGAACGCATCCAAGTAGGTATGTTCAATCTTATGGAAGAACGGGATATTCAAGTTAAGGGGTATAAGCTACAGCTTCCAGTAGATATCCTAGTGGTTGCAACAGCAAATCCTGAAGATTATACGAACCGAGGACGAATAATAACCCCGCTCAAAGATAGATATGGAGCTCAGATAAGAACCCATTATCCCGAGAATCTCAATGATGAGATATCAATTATGGAACAAGAATCTTCCCGGTTCCCGGATGCTGAAGCCGTCGTCTCAGTTCCACGATACATGAAAGAGATCATAGCCTCTTTTACTGCCTCTGCTCGCAACAGCAATGATATAAATCAGCGATCCGGGGTCAGTGCAAGGATATCAATTGCAAATTATGAAACTGTGATAGCAAGTGCTATGAGGCGATCAGTACTTCAAGGTGATGTCCGTACCGCTCCGCGAATAAGCGACCTAGACAACTTAGTCATCTCTACATCTGGAAAAATCGAACTGGATACATTAGACGATGGGTCCGAAAACAAGATAATACAGGGCCTTATCGAAAGATCCATAAGATCAATTTTCACGACTTATTTCAAGCCAGAGGAATTTGACCAACTACTCGCAAGTTTTGAAGAAGGACTGACCTTAGAATCAAGTCCAGAGAAATCATCTCATGAATTAGTCAAAGAGGTTCCAGATCTAGAGTGTATAAATTATGCGTTTTCAAAACTGGAAACCGGAACTCAAAATGAGCTAAGGGCCTCAGCACTGGAATTCATCCTCGAGGGGTTGTATTTAATGCAAAAAGTTAATCGAATTGCTTCGGGTGGTTCCAGGCAATACGGCAATTGATCTTCTCATCGAGATGATACCCGATACACCT
This sequence comes from Chloroflexota bacterium, assembly GCA_002717565.1. GTDB lineage: Bacteria > Chloroflexota > Dehalococcoidia > Lucifugimonadales. The sequence continues at coordinate 31,809 of PBAZ01000012.1, read as the reverse complement.
GATCCACTTCTTGCACGTCAAAGTCAGATTCAATAGCCGCATCGACATAGGTAAAATATACAGGGCGATTGCCAATATTCTGCTTGACTATCTGAAGGATTCTTTCGTCATAGGTTTTAGGCATAACCTCAGGAATTCTCCCGGGATGTTGCTGAGCAAGTGTATCCCAGTACCAATCATACTGAAGCAATGGTGCAACGATGACAGATACCTTGGGGCCCATTGCCTCTGAATAGTGACCATACCAAATTGCAAAGACCTCGTTATCCCCTGTGGCCACAAGCACAGCATTCGATTCAATATTATTAAAAACGCCCTGAACATAATCAAATGCCTCAGTGTTCTCTGAAACATCCGTCGCAGCATAATTGGTCGCTACATTAAAAATTGGAAGAGTGAGCGCCAGTGACAGTACCAAAGCCCATATTGTTATTTTCCGTCGAGGGTCATCTGCCAGACGTTTAACTAATTGATCACCCAGTGTATACCAACCCAACCCTAATAAAACGCCCATGATGCCATAGACAGGAATAAGGTAAGTATATGAGTCCGATGTTGCATAACTCACGGAATATATTACGTAAATCAGTGCGACGTTTATTTTCGTCATGGCAATACCAGGCCACACACGAGCCATTGCTAATAGTCCAACAATGCTCACTACAACTCCCAGTAGGGTCATCTGATCAACAGTCATCCAAGCCCATGACCACAATCTATCCCCTATTTCACCAGATGCAACTCCAAAAACTTTATCCTGATAGGGAACTGCAGTAATTTGCCATACAAACCCTTCAAGTGTATCCGTCCTTCCCCAGTTGATCGGCAACCCAATTATTCCTGCTCGCAATGGCAAATAGGCGTAAACCATCAGACCGATGAATATCCCACCTATAAATGCAAATAATGGACGTACCCTTAACCCCTCAGCGTAGAAATAATAGAGAAGCAACGGAGGGGCCAAAAAAACTATCGTCAAATGGTTCCCCATGCCAACTCCAATACAAATCCCGGAGAGCAAGGTTCCATAATTGAAAATCCACCTAGATACTGTGGCTCCTACATAATTACGCCCACCCATATTAAACACATCAAAGCTACTGGCACTAGATCTGGCACCAACTGTCATAACCGCCAACAAGAGAGCCAAGCAAAAGAAAGCGCTATTCATGGTATACACCTCTGCAATAACAGCCTGAGACCAAAAAACAGAAGATGTAGCGAACGTGAGTGAAGATCCGGCCGACACGATCAATAGCAAATACGAACGCCTAGACTCCTTATCCAGCATGTGACATAAAATTGTGGTTAAATAATAGAATCCAACGACCGCTATCGCAGCACTCAAAGCGGATAGTAAATTAAAAGTGAAGGCAGGACTATCAAAAAAAGTTGCCCGCCAAAAAAGATGTCCTATCATCAAATACGTGGGATATCCTGGAGGGTGTGCTACTCCCAGCATCAGCGAGGCAGATACAAGTTCACCCCCATCTTGCCCATAGTGCTGCCATACAACACCCGGAGCCAGCGTAATTAAATAAAGAAGCAAAGACAGACCAAACACCAATGCAGCAACTATATGGACAGCTAATCTCTGTGGTTGAATAATCCTTGTGAGTCGCGAAGCCAACTTTGCCAATTCTATCTCCCTCGCAAAGCGTCATAGATACTGTCACGATAAAACTAATGACGCGCTATCGCACACTAGGTCTAAGGCTAGCTCCCGAAAAGCCAATCTGACGCCACGCCTCATACGCAACGATAGCTACGGCATTCGAAAGATTAATGCTTCGGTTAGCGGGCATCATTGGTATCGTTAATTGATTTTCAGGCGGTAGTCGAGACAAAACCTGATCAGACAATCCAATACTTTCTGAGCCGAAAATAACAGTGTCCCCTGTCTGAAATATTGGATCCGTGTACACTACTGGCGAATCCACCGTAGTTGCGTAAACGGTCGCACGCTTATCACGAGTGAGAATACTCTCAATGGAATCGTGCAATACAACGTTAGTAAGATCTTGATAATCAAGAGCAGCACGTCGTAGCTTAGCATCGTCTAACTTGAATCCAAGGGGTTGCACCAGATGAAGCCGAGCCCCAACGTTTGCACAGAGACGTATTATGTTGCCCGTATTCTGAGGAATTTCTGGATTACAGAGCACAACATTGATTAGGGGTTCTTTATCCACGTCCACCATCCAGCGATACGCCGTGAAATCCCTCTATTCTGGCTCCCCGAGTAGGATTCGAACCTACGACCTACCGGTTAACAGCCGGCCGCTCTACCGCTGAGCTATCGGGGATCATTGGTATTTCCGACGTTACATACTCATTATAACGATTTGGGAGGCAGAGTGACAATCGTTAAGCAAACGATTATTAGGTGCCTGAACTAGGATATACCAGCGAGCGCATCCCTGAATTCTCAGGAGTCCACCAACTGGTATATCTGTCTATATCGTACTTGAGCTACGCAACTGAGTGCGCAAAGCCCACTTATGACTTAGCTACACTGCAAACCGTTTCAGTTATTAGGCAAGTCGTAACGTATGGGTCAGCGTTAGCATTAGGACGCCTATCTTCTATGTATCCCTTTTGATCTCTTGCTACCTGCCACGGGATACGAATCGATGCTCCCCTGTCGGATACACCATAGGAGAACTGCTGATAACTTGCAGTTTCATGCAAGCCAGTCAATCGATCCTCGATACCATACCCATAACCCTTAATATGCTCTGCTGCTTTCGTCCCCAGAGCTTCTGCTGCCGCGACGCAAGCGTCGTAGCTGTCTCGCATTTGGTTAGTAGAGAAGTTAGTGTGGGCCCCTGCGCCATTCCAGTCACCTTTCACTGGCTTAGCATCTAACGATACAGTGACATCATAATTCTCTGCAATTCTCGCTAGGAGCCACCGGGCTATCCACAACTCATCTGCCACTCGTGGAGTTTGCACTGGACCGATTTGAAATTCCCACTGTCCTGCCATAACTTCCGCATTTATTCCAGCTATATGAAGACCAGCCTCTATGCACGCGTCCATGTGCTCTTCTACTATATCTCTTCCAAATATTACATCCGCACCAACGGCACAATAATAAGGACCTTGAGGTCCGGGGAAGCCATCCTCAGGCCACCCCAATGGCTTGGCCCCATCGAAGAAAGTGTACTCCTGTTCAATACCGAACCAAGTATCAAATCCCTCGTATTTCTCAGCGACCGCTACGCACGCTGCTCTCGTATTGGTAGGATGAGGACTCATATCAGGCAATAGAGTCTCAGTCATGACCAGAACGTTATCCCCTCCTCGTATCGGATCAGGTACCACAAGAACTGGGTTCAACACTACATCGGAACTACTTCCCGCTGCCTGCTGCGTACTGGAACCATCAAACCCCCATATCGGCGGTTGCTCACCGTCTGGAATGATTTTTGTTTTCGACCTGAGGTTGGCCGTTGGAGTAGTTCCATCTATCCATATATATTCTGCTTTGTATACCATAGCCTCTCCATACTTCATCCTAAGGATTAGTGTCGGTAGACACTTGGCTGTTATTTAACAGCTTATCAGCAATTGTTGCAACTCTCAGCCAACTAGATGGCTGATTCTCCACGTTCCCCAGTGCGTACACGCACTACATCTGCGACGGGGCTGACGAAAATTTTCCCGTCACCAATAGCTGGTTCACCTTCAGATCGTGCCGAATTCACTATTGCCTCGATTACTACTTCCTTCATATCGTCTTTGACAACGGTGACTAAAAGCGTCTTAGGCATGGCAGCACGAGTTGCTGTGCGTCCACCTCTACCAGTGAAAACCTCTACTCCATGTTGTTGCCCCTGCCCAGTCACATTCAAGTAGTGAAATCCTCCACACCCAACATCCTGAAGCGCAACACTTACCTGACTCACCCTCTCTGGACGAATGACTGCCTCAATTTTTATCATACCGATTCCACCTTTCATTTACACAAAAGATTTATCATCATGAGTGTACCTTATATTAATCAGCTCCATCTCGAACATGTGCTCTTTCGCCATGCGCTGATATGTCCAACCCTTCATCCTCATCTCGTTCTCCCACACGTAGTCCTAACCCTGGAATCTTATCCAATATAAGTAGTATGACTAGTGTTACTACAAGGGAATATCCCAAAGTGGCCAAAACCCCAATGATCTGAGGCCCCATAACCGCGCCATTCCCTTCAATCAGTCCAGCAGTTCCGCCAATTGCCTCAACGGCAAACACACCTGTAAGTAATGCACCGACTATTCCACCTACACCATGAACTGCAAAGACGTCTAGTGCGTCATCCAAACCTGTCCGGTTGATAATTTCAACAGATATGAAGCATAGAACCCCTGCAATAAAGCCTATCGCCAATGCCCCCATAGGTCCCACAAAACCTGACGCAGGGGTGATTGCGACTAAGCCAGCCACAGCTCCAGTAGCAACTCCGACCGCACTCATTCGTCCTGATCTAAAGTGGGAAATGAGCCCCCATGTCAATGCTGCTGTAGCGGCTGCTATGTTAGTAACGATAAACGCACTAGCCGCAAGAGTATCTGCAGCAACAGCTGATCCAGCATTAAATCCGAACCATCCAAACCAGAGTAGGCCAGCCCCTAGTACCACATATGGTACGTTGTGCGGCTCCATCCCTGGATTTCTACGTTTACCTACCATCATTGCAGCAGCGACGGCTGCTATACCTGCGTTTATATGTACGACTGTACCACCAGCAAAGTCTAGAGCTCCCATATCCCAAAGCCAACCATTTTCATGCCATACCCAATGGCAAACCGGAGCGTAGACCAAAGTAAGCCACAACACTAGAAAGACCAAATACGTAGTGAACTTGAATCTTTCGACAAAAGCTCCAGTGATAAGGGCTGGAGTTATTATCGCGAACATACCCTGGAACGCTACGAACAGCAAGGTTGGCACACCCTCTCCGTCCTCTATACCTATTCCCTGCAGCCCGATGAAGCTTAAGTCACCAATAAACGCGCCGCCAGATCCAAAGGCCAAGCTATATCCCCACAGCAACCATACGACTGTAGCCAACGACATAGCGATGAAACTGTACATTATGGTACTCACCACATTCTTTGCCCGCACCAATCCCCCATAAAAAAATGCAAGTCCCGGGGTCATTAGCAACACCAAAGCTGATGCAGTAAGCATCCATGCAATACTTCCACTATCCATGATCTTCTCTCCTTACTGTAAGTGATTCACAATCTAATCTAATCCAGAAATATTTCAACGGATTTTCTTCTTTATTACACTTCTATTACATGTATGTTTCAGATATGTTACGCACCCTACTTGAGCGTGACTGATTTAAGCATACGCACAATTAACTAATATGTTTTGCAGAAACCCGTACCTGTAGTGTAAAATCTATCCAAGTTTGGCGATCAGCAAACCCTCCAGTGCCAGCAAACAAGAGACTACAATGCCTGACCAATTAGACAAAGACCTTGACGAAATTCTTGGCGGTAGTGGACAAGAATTTCAAGTTTCTGACAACGAATTCTCCCACACTCAGGGAAAGCGCAACCCTCTCTTGGGATTCCTGCGATCCATGTCCAATACGAATATCCATCCAGGCAAGGTTATGCTTGCAAGCATAGCGTTCCTGCTAGTCGTATTGATGCTATATAACTCTGCACTCAATCATGCTGGTCCTCTAGTGTGGATCGCGGTGGCAATATTCGCAGGTGCTTACCTATTGTTCTTTGTGAATCCAACCCGCTCTGCACCTGAAAAGAGATGGCGAGGGGAAGTAATCGAATCTCGTTCGACCTTACTATCTAGACTAAAAAAATGGATAAGCCGCTAAGTTGATCTATCTGTATCATCTGAAGCGTCNATCACCCGATAGTCTGTATCAACGACATACCCTGANTCGTCCCTTTGCTGAAACTCAGTGCCCGATGGACCTGACGTTCTAGTACGATTAATCGCATACTGAATCAATCCNAGAGACAATAAGGGAACTACTATGTTNTCTAATATTCCNAGTGGTCCCCAGGTAAATGGCATGATGGTGTAAGNGATCGCAATGACGCCAAGTACTTTAGCCCAACNTGGGGCTTNNGGACTAAAAACAAATCTTAAGATTTGTATNAGACTCGCAATCCGCTGCATAATGCTACGATGATATCATANCTACTCGTAACGGAAAGGCGAAATAGCANCAATGAACAGCCTGTTTATTGTTGGAACTCCTATAGGGAACCTTCANGATATCACATTGCGCGCACTCCTAACTCTGGACTCAGTAGAGTTGATTCTCAGCGAAGATACTAGAACCACACGAAAATTGTTGTCCGCATACGAATTAAGAACCAAATTGTTGAGCTACAATGAACAAAACCACAANTACCGTCTACCAANAATCATGCAAATCCTCGAAACCGCAGACGTTGCNCTAGTATCGGAAGCTGGCATGCCNCGAGTAAGNGATCCTGGGGCCGAATTAGTGATCGAAGCAATCAATGCTGGNGCNTCAGTCACCACTATACCTGGACCGTCAGCNATAACGGCCGCTGTGCCACTAGCATTCTTCCCAATTAATGAATTTACATATCTGGGATTCCTTCCAAAACGACGAGCGAACCGCCTTCTCTCCCTGAATTCCATCAAAGNCCAAAACCGCCCTATCGTAATATTCGAATCTCCCCACAGACTAATCAAGACATTNCACGAACTCATAGAAGTATTGGGAGACAGAACCATAACANTATGCCGTGAATTAACTAAAATGCACGAGGAAGTTTTTCATGGCTCCATNTCAACAGCNATGAATCAATTTGCCGACCCAAGAGGGGAATTCACCCTAATAGTAAATGCCTCAGACTTCTCAGCTACAGTCATGGATGAAACTAAAGCGTTTGAGGAAATAGAACGATTATCCAATATGGGGATATCCCCCTCACGAGCTATAGCCCAAACGGTTCAAAATACGAATCTATCNAGACAGGAATTATACAAAAAATGGCTAAACAAATTCCGAGATACNAGGCATGAGGAAACGGACCGTTGAGNGGCTAAATCATTATGGTACAATTAGCGCGCTCTCGCGCAACNGAAAANCTCAAGGGGTGAGTAATATGGCGGACCATATCCTCGTATGCACCGCNTGGCCTTACGCAAACGGGCCTCTTCACCTCGGACACATAGCTGGATGCTACTTGCCAGCAGACATCTTTGCTCGATACCAAAGAATGATAGGCAACAAAGTTCTAATGGTATCTGGCAGCGATCNGCATGGAACGCCCATCACTCTCCATGCAGAACAAAGAGGAATCACGCCCAAGGAAGTTGTAGACGAATACCACAAAAGCTTCTTAGACTGTTGGGAGCGACTTGGAATCAGCTTCGACTGTTTCACATCCACAGGCACAGAAAACCACCGCCAGACTGTTCACGAAATTTTTGAAAAACTGTACGAGACGGATCGGATTTACGAAACCCCAGTACTCCTTCCCTACTGTGCAGCATGCGAGCGTTTCCTTCCAGATCGTTACGTAGAAGGCAAATGTCCCCACTGCCTCTCCTCNGGTGCTCGTGGAGATCAATGCGATAACTGCGGAAAAACGCTAGAACCATCCGAATTGATTGACTTAAGATGCAAGCTGAGCGGAGATAGTCCAACTTTGCAAGAATCAACGCATCTATTTTTCCGATTAAGCGACTTCCGCGATCAATTGGCNCTCTGGGTCTCAGGTAATACCCACTGGCGAACTAACACAAGTAACTTCACCAAACGCTTCTTAGAGGACGGTCTGAAAGATCGNGCNATTACNCGTGATATTGACTGGGGTATTTCAATCCCGGTCACGGGATACGAAGACAAGCGAATATATGTCTGGTTTGAAGCAGTAATCGGCTACCTATCAGCGAGTAGAGAATGGGCTAACACTATCAATGACCCAGATGCCTGGCAAGAATTTTGGAACGAAGATTCGAAATCCTACTACTTCATCGGNAAAGACAACATACCTTTCCACACAATCATTTGGCCCGCTATGCTTCTAGGCTATGGAAATCTTCCGTTACCCTACGATGTCCCGGCAAATGAATTCCTTAACTTAGAGGGNCGTCAACTCTCTACAAGTAGAAACTGGGCCGTATGGGTACCCGACTACCTAGATAACCACGAACCAGACCCNCTACGTTACTGNCTGTCCGCTGGTATGCCCGAAACATCAGATGCGGATTTCAGTTGGAACGAATATGTGCGAAGAAACAACGACGAGCTGGTAGCAACCTATGGTAATCTGATTCACCGCACCTTAACCTTGGTTCAAAAACATTTTTCCGGGAAAGTGCCCCAGCCTTCATCGCTNGANACCCCCGATCAGGAATTGATAACTGCTACCNCTGAAACCATGGTCGCTGTAGGAGACTACCTGCAGAACTGCCACTTCAGGCAGGGAATGCAAGCNATAATGCGTCTGGCGCAGCAGGGAAATCGCTACATCAACGACAAGGAACCNTGGGCAACTATCAAAACAAATCAGCAGCTAACTGCCACCACCTTGTGGGTAGCCCTAAATACTATCTCAGCNTTAAAGGTTATGATGACTCCATACTTACCCTTTAGCAGTGAGCAACTGCACACNATGCTAGGGCAAGAAGGAACCGCCGCAGAAATGACATGGNCAATGCCAGAATTGGTGCCNAANCATCAAATGAACCAACCCGAACGACTGTTCAAGAAATTCGACACNTCAATTATCGAACAAGAGCAAGCACGTATGGAGCAACCATAAGAAAACCGAGGGAGACATTCTATCTTGGATAGCAAGAATTTATANACCCCCATTCAGGCAGAACTTAATCAGGTAACCACCATTCTCGGAGAAACGCACCGTGANGACCTTGCCCCAATACAGGAATTACTAAGCTACGCTATGGAGGTTCCTGGAAAACTTGTTCGNCCTGCTCTTACTTTATTGGCAGCAAAATGCTGTGGCAACGCNGGGATGCNCCATGCAGTAGAAGTAGCTGCTGCGGTCGAATTGCTACATATGGCATCGCTAATTCAAGACGATACTATCGACGAAGCNGACGTGAGAAGAGGTCGACCAACTATCAATAANATCTGGGGACGAGACGTTGCCATGCTTGTAGGTGACTTCCTNTTCTCAAAAGCAGCTGAACTCACTTGTAAGGCAAATGACATACGCATTATCCAAAGCTATGCGCAAGCAAGCAAGGACGCCGCCGCTGGAGAACTTTCCGAACTACTAGCCAACTTTGACATTACCGTTACTCAGGAACGGTATATGGAACGAATCCGCGCAAAAACAGCTTCCCTGTTCAGCACTGCTACGGAGACTGGTGGCTTGGTTTCAGATGCNGAAACTGATCAAATCGAGGCGCTAAAACTCTANGGTATCAAAGTTGGACTCGCTTTCCAAATAATTGACGACGTAATGGATTTCAAATCCACTGAGAGCAAATTTGGGAAACCGGTAGTTCATGANCTATCCCANGGAATCATCACTCTGCCAACCATATTGTTCATTAGAGATAACCCAAATAATTCCCTTATTCAAGATGCATTTCAGAATATCAACCGAGCCGAAAATCTCTCGCTGGCTATAGAATTGATACAACAAANCGATGTTCTAGNCCGCAGTTACNCGATGGCATCGCAGCTAATACAGGAAGCACAAACTGCTCTTGGGATATTTGAACCATCTGAATCCCTGGAATCACTAAAAGGCATAGCCGANTATATACTAGACAGAGACGTCTAGACATCAATCAAATCCTTGACTCCACAAGAGATTCCCATCAACAATAGTCGCCCAAACACGCAAATGCTCCCAAGCCCTCTCCGTAATTGACCAAGGATCCTGCGATAAAACAACTAAATCGGCATCTTTACCAACCATTAACGAGCCCANGACATGTTCCAATCCAGTAACTTTAGCTGCGCCGATCGTATACATATACATTGCCTCAGTGACTGATAGTGACTCANNAGGATTCAAGAAACTCCCACTACGTGTCTTGCGAAAAACTGCTCCATANATNCCCTTAATGGGATCAGCAGGCACTACAGGAGAGTCGGATCCTGCAGCAACAGTTAACTGTGCGTTTACCATAGATCGAAACGGATACAATTGCTGAAGAACATCTTCAGCAATCGTCTGCAGATATCGATCGCCATTGTAATAAATGAACCCGGGATTAACCACTACTCCAATACCGAGTNCTTTCAATCCACTGATCACCCAATCGGGGCTTTCTGGACAATGCTCAAAGCGATGAGGAGCGAAAAAGTCAGTCTGTTTTCCCCCGNCTGCCTGTCTTAAGGCTTCCAAAACAGCCGCGACTNCCTCCAATTCTACTGCGTGAACTGCAAGCGGCACACCATCCTGATGACTCTTTTGAAAAACCCCAACTAGATCAGGAAGCTCCGGATGAATAGATCCNNCTGTAGCCGTTACCATCACTTTGGTATGCCCCAATCTAGGAAAATACTGNCCCCTATGATTTTTACCTGAAAGAAACTTNGTCTGGTCCACCCCGGTACTGAGCATAAAGGTNCCCTTTAACGGAGGNCCAATACCATCAACTGTTGTAGTGAATTCATCCCATTGAGACAAATCATTAGTGGCGGTTGCATCTTGAAAGCTAGTGACCCCNGAAGAAAGAAGTTTATCTTTANCAGAACGAATACCCCTTCGTCTATCTTCATTATCAATGGATGGCATATGCTGAGACAGCCACTCCTCCATTTCCAGTAGNACTCCGNTAGGAATATTAGAATCTGTATTCCNNTCAATCACAGNNCCAGGCATATCAACCNTTGTCTCATCTATACCCANTAACTCAAGCGCACACGAATTCAACACACTTGCGTGACCACTCTGATGAGTAANTTTTACCGGATTAAATGGAGCNCAGACATCTAAATCATATCGGGTAGGGTGCCGATAGTCTGCCAAATTCGTCTCGTGGTAGCCCCTACAACGNATCCAATGACCTGGANGAAGTCCCTTNGCTTTTTGNGCAATAAGTAGCTGAATCTCCCTGATCGACCCCACATTCGCAGGGCTGCAATCCANTGAAATTTCAGCAGCAGCCATACCCTCCAAATGGATGTGNGCGTCATGGAAGCCTGGGATTACAGTACCTCCTTGACAATCAACCCAANAAACGCGCCCCCCCTGAAGAGGAAAAGAGAAACCGTCGCTGGCATATCCAACGAAAGCGATACGNCCATTTTCAATGGCCACAACATTTGCCCTAGGATTGGTTGGATCCATAGTGACAACGTTAGCGTTATAAAGAACCATCCTAGTCACAACCACCCCACATAAACAACCTTAGNATATGTCATTCCCTTAGAATTCACGAGAACAAGTCAACGTGATGGCGATACCATTCGCTGCTAAAAGTATTGTGGGGATCATATGCCTCTTTTTTAGCAAGAAACGATTCGAACTGAGGATAGGCCGTTTCTATTTGATCCTTGCGAGCCCATTTATGATAGGTCAAATAGAAAGATCCATTTTCCTCCAAAGCACAGTCAATAAGTTTCTGGAATTGCCTCTGTGCACTCTCAATACCTACAGGGGAATGTTCCACCAACAAATTAAAGATTACACAAGCATAACTTTCACGTGCCCAATTGAGGTAAGTTTCATGCTCCGGTTCAATCAATCGTACCGTACCGTAAATAACATTTGCCTTCTCAAGAAGCAATGCCCTTCGCGTCTTGCCCATGAACTCTACNAACCTACCCCGAGGTACATAGAGCTCCGTTATCATCAAAGAAGCGTAATTTTGCCACCCCATCTGCTGAAANAGCATGTCACCAGCACCCGGNAAATAGGGACTAAGCTGGTGCTCATCTGANCAATATAATTGCTGATCTGTAGTCAAATAATGCCCTACATATTCTTCATATGCACGACGCTTATCTGTGTGCGCCAATACGAATAACTTTTTCCACGCTTCAAGTGATAAGAATTGTTGGTCGNATGGTATGGGTTCGTCTGCTGCAACCGGAGAGTAGACCGACAATATCCCCTTACGCAGAAAATCAGATGAGCTTTCATCTGTCATGTATTGAAAATCCCCAAACTGGGCTCCGGCCTCCGTGTACGCCTCTAAGGCTGGAATCACCTCTTCGAGNGATCTTTCTGCTACATGTCGACGCAACTTTAAATTTTCAGTAAGGCGCAATTCAACAGAATCAATAAACCCAAAGAGTCCATAGCCCCCAATTACCAGACNAAATAAATCCTCATTCTCTTGCCTGCTACAATGCAATCGAACACCTTCAGGAGTCGTTATATTAAANCCTGCTATATCCGCCACGATAGGTTGCCNGCCTAAGACTCTTCCATGAATATTTGAGGAAATTGCTCCTCCAATAGTAAGATCATCCGCCCCAGTTTGTTTCTGAACGATGGTGAGCTTTGCATCGTCGGATTCCTGTATACCCTTGAGGAAATCTATAAGTTGCGGCCATCGAACTCCCGTTTCAACAGCAATCACTCNGGCNTCACGATCCAAAGAACCAATGCCTCGCAGGGCATCGGATGAAATGGAAATGCCATTTGCCACAAATTGTTGCCCTCCCATTGAATGAAGCGCTCCCGCAGGGCACACCAATCTANTAGCAGTAGTTGCATCTACAATTATTCTAGATATTTCATCAAAGGTAGACGGTGTGAGTATGGCAGAAACAAACGTTTCATTGAGCTTAGATTGAACATCATTCAGGTTCGGCATCGAATCTCTCCCCTCAACCCATTAATATTTTCACTAGTCCAGTCAGTATAGTGTCATGACGTGCGTGAAACTATTCCCTTCAAGATATATGATCACCATATTGCTATGCACAAACAGCACACCATGGGAAATGGTGCGATAGGGAAATAGTGGTGGAGCTGCGGGGACTCGAACCCCGTACCTCTTCAATGCCATTGAAGCGCTCTCCCAGATGAGCTACAGCCCCACATTCACATAACTATAGCAAACCCTAACGATTCCCCGCAAGAAACAGCGTTAGTTATCCAATTCCCTNCCTCCCAAACAAGTTTGATGCGTACTCCCTGATCAACCTTGCCGTAGAAACGGATCAGCGTTACAATCCTATGAGCTTGAGATAGAGACCACATACGAAGATCCATNGCGCCTTGACATCTCNTAAGGACGCATCATTAACAAGGCAGTCCGGGGGCTCGGCNTAATAAGGAGCATCTAAATGGAGTACAGACGTCTAGGTAACTCGGGATTAAAGGTTTCGTCAGTAGGCCTCGGCACAAACAATTTTGGGGGACGATTAGACGAAGCTTCAAGCGCTAAAGTTATACATACTGCTATTGATCAGGGCATCAATATGCTTGATACAGCAAACATATATGGAGCCAATCTCTCTGAGGTTTACATTGGTAAAGCCGTAAAAGGCCAACGTGACAAGGTACTACTGGCAACTAAAGTGTCGGGGAAAATGGGTACTGGTCCAAACGACTCAGGGACATCACGTGCACATATAATGTACGAAGTAGAGCAAAGTCTCAANCGCTTGGAAACAGATTACATAGACCTATACCAGATACACTTCCCCAGTGACGAGACTCCTATTGAAGAAACTCTTCGGGCTCTTGATGACCTCATAGCGCAAGGNAAGGTTCGCTACATTGGCTGCTCGAATTACGCCTCATGGCAAACATGCGAAGCAATCTGGACTTCCCGAACTTTGGGGTTGAACAGCTTCATAAGCGTTCAACCTCACTACAATTTGCTGACACGCAGCATAGAACGGGAACTCATACCATTCTGTCAAGCCTATGATGTAGGTATCATCCCTTACTTTCCTCTTGCAAGCGGCTTTCTCACGGGGAAATACCGACCAGGATCCGCCGCTCCTGAAGGCACTCGACTCGCTGGTCCGATGGGAGAACGAACACTGACAGAAGACAATTTCGAATCNCTGGAAAGACTGGAAACCTTCGCCAGCGAGAATGGTCATACTCTCTTGGAGTTAGCCTTCTCTTGGCTACTTGCAAAACCACAGGTGGCAACTGTTATCGCTGGAGCCACCTCCCCAGAGCAGGTGACAAGCAACATTGAAGCTACGTCCTGGATACTTACCCCAGAAGAGATGGAGCAAGTAGACCAAATAACCCACAAGGCTCTTACACGCTAACCCTCTCAGAGTGAATAACGCATAGGAGAATGAAATATGACTGACTGGATGGATGTAGAGGCTCAGTACTACATGCACGTGGTCCGCAGACAACCAATNGTGTTGGTAAAAGGACAAGGNACTAAAGTCTGGGACGAAGCTGGTAAAGAATATTTAGACTTTACTGGAGGTTGGGCAGTTAATAATATTGGCCACTCTCACCCGGCGGTAGTAGAAGCCGTAACAANACAGGCGGCAACTCTCATGCAGACATCAAACGCCTANTACACAATACCTCAATTACAATTAGCACAACTGTTAGTTGATAATAGCTGCCTTGACAAAGTGTTCTTCTGCAACAGTGGTGCAGAGGCAAACGAAGGAGCAATCAAACTAGCTAGAAAATACGGACGCCTAAATAANAATGGGGCCTACGAGATNATAACTGCGTTGAACTCTTTCCATGGACGAACCCTTGCTATGATCGCCGCAACNGGCCAGCCTCAATACCAGCAAAATTTCCAGCCTCTAGCNCCAGGCTTCGTCAACGTGCCCTANAACGATATTGANGCGATAAANGCGGCGACTTCAGATAAAACCTGTGCNGTAATGGTTGAGCCAGTTCAGGGTGAAGGTGGCGTCAATGTTCCNAGCGAAAGCTATCACAAGGAACTACGNAAATGGTGTNATGANAATGGNTTAGTGCTCATCATGGATGAAGTTCAGACCGGAATGGGACGTCTAGGCACCCTATTTGGATACGAAAAATTTGATATAGAACCAGATATCATAACCTTGGCCAAAGGCCTAGGTAACGGAGTCCCAATCGGTGCGTTCATGAGTAACCTCAAAACTTCGGTGTTTGAGCCCGGAGACCATGGNTCTACCTTTGGGGGCAACGTTCTCACTTGCGCAGCTGCNTANGCTGCAGCACGCATTATTATTGATGAAAAGATATCCCAACAGGCANAAGAAACAGGAGAATATCTCGCAGAGATTCTTAATAAGCTCAAAAGCCGCCATAACAATATACGCGAAGTTAGAGGTATGGGGCTGCTCAGGGCTATAGAATTCACGGATGATCTATCGCCAGTAGTTGTGGCTGCTGCTAATAAAGAAGGCGTCTTACTCAACGCGGTTAGACCAAACGCTGTTAGAATGATGCCTCCATTGACAATAACCAAAGAAGAAATTGATGTAGGAGTAGCTCGCATAGAGGCAGCTCTGGGGAATATCTAGCGACACCCCCCATATCGCCAATACTACTAATATGCTAAGTTTATAATAAAAAGGGATTTGTAATGAGTAGGAAAAAAATCGTCCTCGCATACAGTGGCGGGCTAGACACATCAGTAGCGATCCCATGGTTGCAAGAACGNTATGAAGCCGACATNGTCACCATGACAGTCAACTTGGGCAATTTGCCTGANATGGAATCTATAAAAGATAAGGCGCTGAAAACNGGTGCTATATCAGCGATAACAGTCGACGTCACTGAAGAATTCCTAGAAAACTACGCCTTCCCGAGTTTACAGGCAAATGCGACCTACGAAGGACAGTATCACCTTGCTACCGCACTCGGACGACCACTCATAACGAAACATCTAATACAATTGGCACATGATGAAGGTGCCTTCGCAATCGCTCATGGATGTACTGGTAAAGGGAATGATCAGGTTCGATTCGAAACCTCGGCAGTTATTCTGGATCCTAACATAACTGTACTGGCACCAGCACGGGAATGGAATATGACNCGTCCTGAGGAAGTAGAGTACGCGCAACAGCGAGGAATTCCGGTCCCTTCTGGTNCGAATCCTTACTCTACCGATGAAAACATCTGGGGAAGAAGTATTGAATCAGGAGTACTGGAAGATCCATGGGTCAAACCGCCAAGTGACGTATATCTATGGACACAGTCCATACCTGACACCCCTGAAGTCGCNACAGAAGTCGAAATAACCTTTGAATCGGGAATCCCCAAAGCGGTCAACGGGGAGGTNCTCGCCGCCGTCCCNCTGGTGAACTTGCTCAACGANTTAGCAGGAACCAACGGAATCGGTCGAGTTGATCACATAGAAAACAGATTAGTCGGTATCAAATCCCGAGAAATTTACGAAGCNCCTGCTGCAACTGTTCTCCANGCCGCTCATCAAGCACTAGAGACTATGACCCTTGGGAAACAACAGCAGCGTTTCAAGGAACGNGTAGCNCAAGAATACGCTGACCTCATATATAACGGGCTGTGGTTNACACCCCTTCGATCAGACTTACAAGCATTTGTGAATAGCACGCAAAACCATGTTACTGGAACCGTTCGTCTTTCCCTCAATAAAGGTAATATCGCTGTGACGGGGAGAAAGGCCGCNAGGTCTCTTTATTCATTCAATCTAGCTACATACGACAAAGACGATGTCTTTGACCACGGAGCCGCATCTGGATTCATCAACCTATACAGTCTCCCTTTCAAAACACAGGCGGAGATTCAACCCGATCCCGNNAACCGTTAGTANTCGACTGAGATGCAAAACAANATAACNTCGGTCCCTANACGGGGTTAAGTTCTAGTCACTGCAACTGAGAATTTATAAGGCGAAGTCATCTGTATGCAATCAAACATTTACAATGATTACACCGTGTCTCACTATTTTGATCGCCGGCTTTACGCACAAGACATTGCCGGCTCGGTCGCTCACGTGCGTATGCTTGCGGCTCAAGNNATTATCAGTCACGATGATATGNACNCAATCGTACCGGCTCTTCTTGAAATAGAAAAGGAAATCCAAACGGGCTCTTTCNTATGGCAGGATTCATATGAAGACATTCATATGAATATAGAGAAAAGACTTCTCGAAAAAATTGGAGAGGTAGCAGGCAAACTCCATACCGGTCGTTCTCGCAATGACCAAATAGCGACAGACATGCGAATGTATGTCAAAGATATCTGCTCTGAGTCNGTTAAACAGATCGTCGCCTTACAGCTTGCTCTCCTTGACAAGGCNAACATACATCTAGAAACTATTTTGCCNGGATACACGCATCTTCAAAGGGCTCAGCCCGTTCTTCTGTCCCATCATCTGCTCGCATACGTAGAGATGCTTGAACGTGACATCCACAGAATGATTNCGAGTTACGAATCTGCAAATGTATGCCCTCTGGGNAGTGGTGCCCTAGCTGGGGTACCGTACAACATCGACAGAGAAAAAGTAGCCACCGAGCTGGGCTTCTCAGGACTAACAGTTAATAGCATGGATGCTGTATCAGATCGAGATTTTGTTCTGAACTATCACTATGCTGCTGCAGTTTGTATGACTCACCTNTCACGACTCGCNGAGGANCTAATACTNTGGTCCTCTTCAGAATTTCGNTTTGTAGATCTAGCTGACAACTATACAACNGGAAGCAGTATGATGCCCCAAAAACGAAACCCTGACTTTGCAGAAATTGGTCGTGGTAAGACAGGTCGGGTTTANGGTAATCTCCTTGGATTACTGACGACATTGAAGGGGCTCGCACTCACATACAATCGCGATTTGCAAGAAGACAAGGAGTCTTTATTCGATACCGTAGATACNCTACTTCCCACACTAGATGTCTTTACTGGNATGATATCAACNTGCACATTCAATGATAAAGTCATGCTTAAAGCTGCAGAGGATAGCAACTCCCATGCCACAGATCTGGCTGACTATCTGGTGGCACGCGGATTACCCTTTCGCGAAGCATACCAAATCATCGTAGATCTCACCAATTACTGTGACAGTANAGGTAAAATGCTCACGGCACTATCNCTGGAAGAATTTCAACAGTTCTCCTCATTGTTTGACGATACGGTTAAGTCCATAACAATCCAAGNATCTATTAGCTCTCGGGATTCTCTAGGAGGAACTAGTACTGCCAACGTTAAACAAATGATTCAAGATATCCGTTCCCGCTCCCTAGCTACCACAATACCCACTCCTTCCAATAAAGCGGAGGCCATCAGCCGTGCCTCCTGATTTTTCACACACNCATGAAGGGTCNTCTCCTATACGAATAGCGCCATCCATTCTATCAGCCGATTTGGGAAATCTGGAAAGCCAACTCCGAGAAGCAGAGCATGGGGGGGCAGACGAAATACATATAGACATCATGGACGGACATTTCGTGCCAAACATAACCTTCGGACTACCAGTAGTTGAGGCAGTACGCAGAATTACCAAACTACCGATTGACGTACATCTNATGGTTGAGGAACCTGAAGTACTTCTAGAACCNCTGGTGAAACTAGGCGCGACCACCATNGACATCCATATTGAAGCGTGCGAAGACCCGAAACGACTCATAACATTAGTACATAACGCAGGAGCANACATCGGANTCGCAGTGAACCCTGAGACTCCACTCAAAAANGTCGCCCCNATAGCCTCAGAAATCGATCGAATCCTCGTGATGAGCGTGCACCCGGGGTTTCCAGCACAGACATTCCTGTCTAGTTCATTGTCGAAACTTCGGGCAGCCTACACCGACAAACTTGCCATGGACAGTCAACGTGAAATCGCAGTTGACGGAGGCATCGGNCCTGAAACCGNTAACAGTGTTNCCATTGCAGGTGCTAGAACCCTGATAGCAGGGTCAGCTATTTTCGCAAGTTCTCATGGCATCAAAGATGCTATTTCCCACATCCGACAAGTAGCCGAAGNGGGGCTGCGCGAATCTATTGCAAGTCGAAACCTAACTACTTAAGGGATTGTGGCAGNCCCATAACTATCGCAATCAGCCACGCAACGAACGCCAACACCACCTGAGAAATCCTCTCAGGATCTGCAAAAAAATCAGAACANCCCCAAANACAAGCAACCCACAAACTAACCGAACCCACCAAGGCGGAGTATAAATCTGACCNACCATCACATTCATGACCAGCCCGCTACCAGCNGCTATGATAACAATCAGATCACGATANCCCATAGAGGATTTCGNNGAGGCTTGAGTTCCCTTATTAGAAGCATCCTCACTGCCATTGAATTGTTCGCCTGATTTTGCACGTCGCGTCATAAGGACTCCCTTTTGTAGCAATTATAGCAAACCCNGTCACNAATTCTTNATCAGGATGGATTATACCAACGACTCGACACGAAATTCCTCAAAGTGTTGCCAAATATTAACCACACTATCATCCCCCCAAAAGCCATAAGNGATACGATCCTTGAGGGAAGATAGATATTGTAATACCTNGAATAGGTAAGAGAAGTCTCACGAGCATCCGTGAGGAACACAGGCACTACCCCCAAGCTGTAAAATTCTGGGGNCGCNCCGTATCGCCAGAATTTTCCACCTTGCCCCAAATAACCACTAGCAGCTAAATAGGCAGTNCTCGCACCTCTAATCTGATAATGTGCTGGGGTTTCACGAGANGCAGTGACTNGTGGAGAAATCAGATCTCCATACATTTGATCCTGCCCTGATCCAAGNAGGAAAAGGTGCTTGGTTATATCTTCATTACGACTAAGTTCAAGAAACTCTTCAAAATCATCCACGTGTCTAACACTATTACTCCCATATGCGATACCTGCAAAAGCAGCGTTCTGAAACACACTGATCTCTTGGTTTCGCAGACCTAGNACAATATCCGTCTGATCATAAAGAAAGCCATACTGATCAAAATCCACTTCAGGCACTAGTACAATATATTTAACCCCTATNGGCGCAAGCAGTTCGCCTAGATTAGAAATATCGNCACGGTTTTTCAAAAGGAATTCTACATAGTCATTAGCCGGACTGGTACTCTGACTAGGAACACCAGGTACTTCATGGTCCTGACTATGAAGTACCTGCTGAGAAAAGAAAGATGGACCAGGGTTCATAAGCCGCTTACTTCTGTTTGGAAGCCATTCGTAATCCATAAACCAGTGCCACGGAAGAAACAATATCCGATACTCCTCTGGATCCTGATCAAAATATTCCCTCGCTTGATACCAACCTTCTGGGTAGTCTGTAGATTTCACCTGATTATAAAAACCAAAAATAGTAAACGTATAGACNAGTGGAACACAAACCAATAAGGTCAACAGAAAATGAGGAATCCCTCTAGTGAAACCCTTAAATCCGTTCAATAAAAATACCTGCACTTTATGTACTCCAAGTCCCCCAAGGAATGCATATCCGAGGCATATAACACCTACAAATTTCTGNGAATCCCGAAACCCCTTTAAAGGGGCCACATTATCCCACAACCATTCGTAACCTGGTCGCAAAACGTCACTTGCAGCNCCCGCNGCAAGNAACAACATCAAGAACCATAAAAGACAGAGCGAAACGGATTGATATNGNGCATACCTTTCCTCGGAACTATCTGGGTGCTCCACCGCNCGAACTGCGTNACACATTGCACCAAGNACTGCAAGGAATAATATGACGAGAAACCAAATCTCCCACAANGGCAGAAGATCAACNGCATAAATATATCCCGAACGCCAAAACCCATGCATTGATGCNATATCAAAAAGAAGTCCCCTTGNAGTAAGCGATGTTGCNGCGAACTGGTGTTTATCCGCATCTGTAATCTGGTGGTATAGTGTTCCTTCAGTAGTCAACAAGGGTAGTAACCAGTAGCAGTTGACNAGNACNAANAAACCCACTGNAGGTATCCCAAATACCAATTGCCTNTTGAAATCNANAATCCTCTGNGGAGAATATGCTAGATTCATGATACCCGTGACTATGTACATCACCAAAAGCAATAACAACCCTTGAGGGTAAACAGCTCCAACAACAGACGTTAATAAGACACACCGACNNGAAGTTTTCACAGAAGGATCTCGNAGGAAGGTANTAAACGACCATAAGGCAAATGGGGTAAGTGCATATCCNAGGCATATCCACCACTGCCCAGCGAGAAATCGTGTGTAAATAAATGGATTAACNGCATACAGGAATCCGGCATAATATTTCGCCCACNCACCAACTCCAGCGAGGCCAACCAAACGATAAGCGCCGAGCCCACTCAGACAGAAAACCGCAATCAGNAAGATTTTCTGACCAACCCAGTCAGGNAGNAATGCTCGTGCACNAAGAANCAGCACATCAAGCGGAGCAGAACCAGGGTATAGTGAATGTGCCCATTCCTCGAAACCGTACAAGGTATTGACCCCGAAGTTACCCGGTCCTGNCACCATGCTCCANGTCAACACATATCCTGGNTTGAGTAATGGNCCAAGGATGCAAAGCGCCAGAACTCCGTAGACAATGTAAGNGCGTCCGATTAATTTGAGCACNCTTGTAAACCCTTTATTCATCAATACCTTCAAAGGCAAGAATCATTCTCCGATATTCTAGNTACCAAGGCGATAACTAAGTACTTCTAGCATATTCACTTTNTGCNCCCAATCTACAGCGACAAAAGCACCCGTTGTGAACAAAACAAAAGGAATTTGGTANCGCTCCTNGACGATTTGCTGCACACTAAATGCCCACAATACAGCCAAGAGCACTACTCCATTCAAAAGATATCGTTCAGAACTAGGACCNATTTGCATAGTAAAGTAAATGCCGCTAAGCAAAGCNGGTAATAATCCGCTCACGCAAACCAGTTCCAATTTCCCTATAGATCTAGAAAGAGGTTGGAGTCGCGAGATNACAAAAATTATTCCAGCACCCAACACGAGAACTTCATGNTGTTCAAGTACGCCCTTTGATATCAATAGTGAGAAAATGATAAAGGTGATAATCCAAACAGCTGGAACTGGGAGTCTACTTTTAAAAATGGTCCTAAGCAAATAAATTCCCCGAACAAACTTACGGCTCCCAGTGCTTACTACATAGATACAAACACGATTCCAAATATATACCGAACTTCCTTCAATGAGACGTAATAAAACGATCGACAAGCCAAGCAGCCACACTGTTTTAGGAATCCAATACCNATTCTGTGGCAAGAACTGAAGGTAGGGCTGAAATGCCAATTCTCGCACCAAATCCACATGATAAGAGAAAGCNCCCCACACNGTATCTGCGACCCAGGGCAGCTCAACATATATTGCCCGGACGAGGGCCTGTCCACCAATAGCATCGCCATAAAGCGCGTAATTACGCAAATACCACCACCCACAAACGATCGCCNCGATCCCAATCACAGTACTGGNCGAACCAATTCTAGAANCCAAAGATCCTTTCCCACTAAAGAAAAAAATAACGGAAATAATTACCCCAGCAGGCACAGCATTAGCCTTNGCAAGTCCCGCTAATCCTAGCAANACNCCAGCCCCGATTACTGTAATAGTGTCNAATTTCCCATCGGGTCTATTGAGAGTTCTCCATGCCAAGAACGCACCTAGTGCGGCAACTCCAANCTGTCCAAGCACATCATTACTCGCCCGCATACCAATCATTGTTTCCGCTGGTAACGTTGCAACAAATGCCGTTGCACACACNCCAATAAATCGACTACCTGAAAGACCATATCCCATGAAGTAGGTAAGAACAAGCAATAGCATTCCTAATCCCACACTCACTAAGCGAACGNCGATGACTTGACTNGATATCGTTTCTACAGGCATAACGAAAAGGACACCCGCTGAGACTAGGTAGTACAATGGAGGTTGAACTCCCTCATANGAANGCCCTCCCGAAATATCCCATTTATACCACCACGTCACCGAATCNAGTAAATCACTAGTGAGTAATCCCAACGTCTCCGGCGTTGCATATCCTTCTTTAACCCAGTGACCAGCCTCCTTGGCACCGAAGAAAACATCTTCATGAATGCTGTCATCAAAAATATGTGGAGGACCTTCACCTTGATATACTTGATAGACATAATCGAAATGAAACATTTCGTCCGCGGTATCAAACAACGGAACGGTTATAGCGAGATACGTCCCTTTCACCAAAAAGAACAGCACAATCACTGTTATAGCGACGCGCGCAGCTATGTAATNGCTTCTTATATTCGTGAACCCACGAAGCATATCGGCCCCTCTAAACTANCCTCATACCCTTAATCTTGTGTCGCTGAAATCAAAGGGCCTTTTTCCGACCAATTGCTATCATTTCAGTCCTGTACCGCAAGGGTTTTCCTGTAAACAGTGACGGCAANGCATTTGCAATTGACCATAGTCCCNTTGGAATGAACCCTCCTAAAGAGCTGCTAAGATGACCCACAATGTAACTTATCGTAAGGTACTTGTACCCGGGTCCTATCTCCATAACGTCCAATCCCGTCCTATCAAGCAATGTATGCATCGATGTAGGGGAGTAATAAATAAGATGCTCCGGTAAGTAGTGTGGCCATGCACTGCGCATTATTCTTGCGGAAAGGCTACCTATATCAGGAGTAACTAGGAAGACAATCCCTTCAGGTTTCAACATCGCATAAACNCACCTAAGNGCCTCAAGTGGATCAGTAAGATGCTCAATAACATCAATCATTGTTACGACATCAAACGATTCTGGAGGAAAAGGTCTGTCTTCGAGATTTGAACCGACTACATGGAANCCACGTTCTCGAGCAATATCCCCNGCAGGAGATATTTCCAATCCACTAGAGNCATANCCTAGTNGAGAAGCAGCCTCCAACATGAACCCATGTGCACATCCCACNTCCAACAACGTTCTATCACGATGATGGGGAAGNTATCTATCAAGTTTCATTAGGTAGCTGGNGCTATTCTTGANCTTCATTTGCCAAAATGATTCGGCATTCGCCTCTATATTCCACGAATCATAATAATCAGATCCATAAATCTCATCCAGTTCCTCTTGTGTCGGGAACACCGTTCGATAAACTGATGCGCACTGCGAACATTGAGTCAAGGACCATAATTTACGGCGTCCNTATTCCTGCACGCTGACACTGCCGCAAACTGGGCAATCAGCAGTCGCGGNNGNCATTATCTCGACCTNGAGANATTAAAAAACAAATACTTNATACAACTATAGACATANCGAGGTCCAGTCCTTCTAACGCTGATAGAGGAAGTTCCATATACCCTACGATATTCATGCCCAGGAACTTCATCGTTTCTAAAGCCTTTCCGGATGGTTTTTATAAGCATTTCCTGCTCAATCGTGGTCCCATCCTCCTCCAAATCCAAGGCCGCAGCAGTCGTTGTTCTGATAGCACGAAATCCATTCTGCGCATCCGTTATCCGGACGTTCAATCTATAGTTGATAGCTAGGTTAATCAACGTGGAACCAAAAAGACGAATCGCCTCGCCAATAGTAGAGTGAAGTTCATCACTACCACCCGTCATACGAGAAGCTACTACAAGATCTGCCCTATCTTCCACAATTGGTTTGACAAGAGCCGGAATGTCATTTGCGTCATGTGAACCATCGGCGTCTATGAAAACTATAACATCTCCGNTCACAACCTNAATTGCTTTTCGAATTCCTGATCCTTTACCTTTACCCTCATCAAGAAAAACCTTCGCTCCCTCNNTCTCCGACACTTCACGGGTAGCATCCGTTGAATGCCCATCAATAACCACAATTTCATCTGCATAGGGTCTCACAGAGCGAATCATTGCGGCAATATTATGTTGTTCATTCTTGGCTGGTATAACAACAGATATCAATAGTAGGCACCTCACGCACAATAAATACACATAATTCAGGGGAGCCTATTATTTCCGGCTCTCTGTCAGCAGGTCCGTCAGTCCTCAGACTGCCCGTTTCCTCCTCTACCCTTCATGACCACAAATCCAATTCCAACAAGTGCCAAAACAGCCACAACTCCAAGAACGATAATAATCGGGAATCCTCCCCCACTAGTACTTGGTGCTTCTATAGCTGTTGGTATGGCTGTTGGAGCAAGCTCAGTCGGAGCAGCGACTGGAGTGGCTTGCTCAGTGGCCACCGGTTTTGCGGTAGCGATCGGAGTAGCAGGTTTACTAATTGTTGGTTGGGCGACTACAGTGACAACCGGAACAGCAGTTGCAACCTGTTGAGATGGCTTGACAGTAACGGTACGCACTATTCTGCCCAAACGAAGATCATACGTATCAGCAGGAAGAGATAGGGCGAAGCGAATTTCCTTAGTAAGTCCGCCTGGTATAAGTACTGATCTCGTCATATAAGTCTCGGAATTGAGCCATAAAACCGCATTATAGTTCTGTGGAGAATCTGTAAGATTCGTTACCCTAGAGGTCACTGTGAACTCTTCTCCATCCAAAGCAGTACTGGCATACATACTTTCTACGAGAAATCTCTTTGGAGGGATTTCACCTTCTCGTCCAGATATAGACCACAAGGAGAATCCCGAAGGAGCTACCGTGTAGTACACCTCTGAGGCATTCTCTCCAGATCTTTTAGCGAGATGAGGAGTCCAAACCGCCCTATCTTCATCATAACGATTGAATTGAATGGACCACGGGTGAATATCTTCATCTAGAAGCCATAACTTATCCACTACTAAGGTAACATGTGACGCTTGTAACGCATCATCACCGACATTGTCTGCTGTGAGTTTTAGGTAACTTAGGACCTCATCTCCATCCTGTGGAACTGGAACATCTTCCGGCCTATCTCCCACATCTTGAACAATGACTTGAGCACCAGCCGACTCGTCCTTATACTTACCTAAAACTTGATCAACGAATGAAGAACTAATTGACTGAGCTGATCCCACCGCAAGCCAATAACTGTCCCCTGTTTTAGTCAAACCCAGCTTTGGTGTTTTCTCTGGCATCCACGGCTCTACACTAATTTCTTTTCCTAATGAGGCAAGCGCCACTGCATCTCTAGCAGGACCGAATGCCAAAGCCTCACCGATAGCAGAAACATCCTCACTTGCTGCCGTTATCAGTGCACCACCAATAGCATTCGCATTGACCACCGCACCAGTATTCAAAGAACGACCTATGCTAACAGGAGAGGAGTCAGCAGCTTTTGCCAGAACTTTCCCAATAGCAACTGGATTTTCCTGAGCCCCAGTGGCTAGGATTTGTCCCGTAGTGACAGTATCTGATTCTGATGCGGCTGAAATCGTCTCACCTAACGCGTCGGGGTTGGCCACAGCAGCTCTTGCAACAGCTTTACTGATATCATCAACCGCTACTTTTGCTGCTAGGATAAGCGAATCACTCAGAGCCTCAGCATTAGAATCTGCAGCCGCAGCAAGCAATGCACCAGCAGCTTCAATGTTCTCTACAGCCACAACAATAAGGATATCACCGGCCTTAGCTGCATCCTCGTCTGCAGCTACAGCCATAGCGACTCCTATCGCCGCCGCATTTTTCACGGCAGCTGCTGTGACAGCTTTACCAATAGATTCAATATCAATCTCCGCAGCTACGACTAGTGCCTTACCAATTGAAGCAGCCTGGGTCTGTGCTGCAACTGCCATTGCTGCACCAACCACTACTGAATCCTGTGCGGCTGCGGAAGCCAACATCAATCCAGTACTAGCTGAGTCCTCTTTGGCAGCACTAGCTACCGCTAAACCAACAGCATCAGCATTCTCGGCAGCAGATATAGCCAACGCCACTCCAACACTAACAGCATCCACACTAGCAGCACTCGCCAAAGCCTGCCCAATACTATCAGCATCCCTTACTGCTGCTTCAGCCAGTGCCTGACCAGTGGAAGTCGAGTTAGCTGCAGACGAGAATGCCAGTACGCTTCCAATGGCTGCCGCGTCAGCGGCAGCTCCTGCAGCCAAAATTTCACCAGCTACGTTAGCGTCTGCAGCTGCAGCTGCAGCTATGGCTGATCCAGTAGCCGAAGCGTTTGCACCAGCAGCAATAGCAACAGCTGCTCCAGTCGCGGCGGCATTAGATCCTCCGGCGGCAATGATCGCCTCACCGATCGCTGCAGCGTCCTCAGATGCGGCAGCGGCAATCGCAGCACCTGCTGCGTCCGGATTCTCCTCAGCGGCGCCAGCTATGGCCTGCCCGGCTGCTTCGGCATCTTCACCAGCTATCCCAGCAAGGGCTTCTCCAGCAGCTTCTGCATCCTCTTCAATATCACCCAGCAAATCCTCAGCTGTGATAACTGGTGTAGGAGTCATCACCACTACACCACCACCTCCTCCTCCTCCAGTGGTGGCACCACCACCTCCTCCTCCACCAGGTATGAACCCACCCCCACCGCCTCCGGGTATGAATCCACCCATACCTGCCGAAACTGGTGTCGGAGTAGCGACCACACAGTCGTCCACCACGATATCTCTCTCAGCTATACCCGTACTCTGCATAGTCACAGACCCTTTCAAGTCCTCCCATGCATAAACCAATATAGTTTGTCCGTTGCCAAATCCTTCAAGCGTACTAGTATCAGGATTATCAGCGGGAGCATTAAAGAAATATACGCCATTCGCATCAGAATAGCCTGTCGCGTAAGTCGTGAAGGTACCAAACCGTCCTGTCACTTTGGTCCCGGCACACTTTGCGCCAGAGGTGACAGATACGGTCCCCGATATCTGCATGGGAACGACCGGTGCTTGTGCCTTGACGACATTCAAAAATATCGCCAAAGCGCCGATGATTCCTACGAGTATTGTTGGCCAAAGGATCCTAGAGTTTGCAATCATCCACGTAATTGTACTACAAGAGGGCTGGCTACGAAACCGCCTGTAGCGGTTTTCGCACCCAGCCCTCCTCTTTTTCCCTAGGCAAGCCGCTTTTTTAGCATGCCCACATCACACCTGGATAGTTGCGACCACCCTTACGGTGTGATCACTCCATCCACTGTCGAATACAGCCAGAACCCTTGTGCAGGCTTCAGGTTATCGGCCTCAAACACTCTTGTGAAGTGACCCAGTTCATACTTTGGTCGCCCCTCTGTTCCTATTGGGAACTCTACGTAGTTATCGTAGCGCAGTAGTGATGACCACCCTGCTGAATCCCCTCTACCAAGAGCGGCCAGGTAATTCTTACCAGTTATCAAGTTCTCGGAGTGTAGACCTATGAGGTTCCACCCACTCTTAATCTCATACACAGGTGGTGCCTCAGCTCCCTGTCTCAGGAAGACACCCTCGTAGGCAAAATTCTCAACCTTAGGTGTCTGCTGCGTGAACCCAGCTAACGGTGGCAGCATAGTGAAGGCATCATCCTTGGTAATCCACCAGTACCCCTTACCAGTACCCATCGTATCCAAGGTATCCACACCAACATCAGACGGCGAGTAGACCTTCCAACGTTCCGACTCTGCTAATTGTGTCTGCGTGGCGTCGTAGTACCAAATCTTATCTGTGACGTCCTTAACCGTAGTGTTGTCGTACTCGGCGGTCGCCAGTTCAAGCAATCTTTCAATGTTACCAGAATCCCGGTCATCCGGAATCAGCGGTAGGCTGATTAAGTTCGCACCAGGCATCAGAGGTATGTTTATTGCAACCAAGTTAGCCTGAACAGATGCCGGCACAGTCGTCACGGTAGAGTTACCAGCTAGGTCAATGACCCTCACCGTAATATCCAAAGCGCCTGGAGGTGTTCCAGCCGGCACGATAGACGGATACAACCACTCACCAGTAGTACCCCATGACTGTCGAACGGCCTCCGGTATCTGGGCAGGCTTCTTGAACGGTTCCACTGCCCCTGAGTTATACGAATCAGCTGTACATGGTGTCGGCAGATTCTCCGATGATGCAGCGTACACTACTTCGGCGCACTGTATACCCGAACCCGCATCAGACGCGTTCAGCTGGAAGATGATTGGATCACCACTTCGAGCTGCAGTCACACCGGACGGGTAAATCGTACCCAACGGTGCCACAACCGGTCCCTTATTATCGTAGTAGATCCGCACGGTATCAGAGCCTTCTCGACCAGCCTCGTCAATCACCGTCACCTTTGCTATGTTCTTACCAGGAACTAGTGACAACGTCACGTCCAAGGTTGCTTCGCTCTGTGGATTCTTGTTCACGTACGGTGTAGACGTACCAGCAACAGTTTCCACATTGATCTTGACCAAATCAGCAGTCATATCCTGGAATTTACCAGTGATCTGTTGGGTCGACTGGTTCGTTATGATGTCCCACTCATTAGCACCCGTCAGGGTATTCTGCGCCACCTTCACAACAGGAACAATCGTATCTAGGAAGATCACCCGCTTCACGGTGGAGGTCACATCACTCAAGACGTCATTTTCATCCGGTATCTGATACGGCAACTTAGCCGAGAACTGAACAGTGTTCTCACCCTCAACAATCACAACCTGCTTCTGGAATTCTCCAATGTTCAGATCCCGATTCCACGTTACCGTAGCGAACGAGGCGGAGGCGGCAGATTCACCTTCAACCAAGATGTTGTCGATATACCATCCCTCCTGATCGTTTGCCATGGAGTCCTTCGTGTCAAACTTCCAACGCAGTTTTATCTGCGTATCCTCAGCGAAAATCTCTGCTAGGTCGATAAAGACGGTATCCCACTGAGTCTGGAATGTCGGGAAACAGTCCGGAGGACACATGATGCCCGTCTCGGGGTTCACCGTATCCCAATCGGTCTCAACGAAGTTCGCATTCATTTCCTTAAGGTACTTATAACCTGCACCACCTGTAGCGTTAGCAAACGCTGTATGTGCGTCGTTAGGAGCTGAAGGATTGTTATCCTTTTCCCAAGGTCCAACGATCTGCACCAATGTCTTCCATCCAGTGTCTGTAACACCCTCAGCTTCGACCACGTCGACCTGCAATTGCTTCACGTCGTAGTCAATTGTGGTTTCAGAGTTGTACCAAGTATCAAACTTGATGGTCGTACCACCCTCGCCAGTCTCCGCACTCGGCTTCTTCACAGTTATCGTTTCGTCCAGAGTCAGTTCACCATAATGGGCTTCCCCTGGGAGGTCAAAGTTGGAATCTCCAGACTCGACCTTCGCGTAGTGCCAAGCACAGTTCTGGGTAGGATTCTTCGCGTTTGCCGGTGCATCATCTGGCACCGCAGCCGACTTACCATCGCAGTCACGATGCCATCCAGGCGTCGAGCTATTAGCAGCAGAGAAGCCCGTTATCCCGCTACTCACGGTGAAGTTCTCATCGCTGGCCGCAGCATTAGCATAGTCCGCCAAAATAATTCCGCTAGCCAATTCTGCACCTAGACCCACCCTAGTCACTGATGGATCATCAACGGTTCCCTTCACCAACACTGGGGTCTCCAGAACTGTCTCGTTTGCCCCAGGAGTCGTGATTGCAAGCGTCATAGACGTAGCTTTCACAATCGTAAAGCTCACCACAGCGCTATCTATAGTCGTGGTACTGGAGTATCCAGGTACCCCGGTCGGAATTGGCGTCGGCGTCTGTGTCGGGGTAGCCGTTGCGGTATTAGTCGCAGTCGGCGTTGCCGTGGCCGTAGGCGTATTAGTCGAAGTCGGCGTTGGCGATGGCAACGGCGTATATGTCGGCGTCGGCGTATACGTCGGCGTCGGTGTGTTCGTTGCCGTAGGCGTGTTAGTCGGTGTCCACGTAGCCGTAGGCGTAAACGTAGGAGTAGCCGTTCGTGTAGCAGTTGCCGTCGGCGTTGCAGTACTTGTGGCTGCCGCAGTTGCAGTTGAGGTAGGCAGTGTGCTCAGGGTACTCAACGTGCTCAAGGTACTCAAGGTACTCAAGGTACTCAGCGTGCTTGAGGTTGGGGTCGCCGTAGGCAATGTGCTCAACGTACTCAACGTACTCAATGTATGGGAATCTGCCTCTGTCTGGTATTCACCAGCTAAGTAACTCAAGCTTAGCTGGGCAGTGTAGGACCCTACAGTCGTACGCTCAGGCTGATTAAGCGTGTGAGTACCACCCATAATCCTGTTCGCCCCTGTTTCTGCAGCGTACAGAGTGTTGTTCGTGTACACAGCACCTGTCATGTAGTAGGCCGTGTCCCAATCCAAATCTGTCGCTTCCAATTCCTTCTCAGCCACAGTAATTTCAAATTCTTTGATTTCGTTTCCGACAATTAGAAGCAGCTTGCCATCATAGCCCATAGCCAACGAAGTTGCTCCATCAGCCGCAGCTCCACCATATGTTGCTACTGGCTCAGGAGCCCCGCCCATACCCATAGTTCCATCGATACAATCGCCCCAAACGTCAAAGTTCATACAACCACCACCCATGTTCATTCCGCCGCCCATATTCATACCCATATCGTAGCCACCCATGTTCATGCCCATGTCATAGCCACCCTGGTTCATACCCATGTCGTAGCCACCCTGGTTCATACCCATGTTGTAGCCACCCTGGTTCATACCCATGTCGTAGCCACCCTGATTCATACCCATGTCGTAGCCACCCTGATTCATGCCCATATCGTAGCCGCCACCACAAGCCGGACAGTCATCGTAGCCATATGGATTAGCAGGGGCCTGCCCGTGAACCACATCCGTCACGACGTTCATTGTTGGTGAATACACCAGATACATCGGACCCAACTCAATTGGAGCAATAGCTGGTGGCTCAGTGGCTGGTGGACCACCCATGTTATTGCCACCCATGTTATTGCCACCATCGTTATTGCCACCCATGTTATTGCCACCATCGTTATTGCCACCCATGTTGGCGCCACCATCGTTCATACCACCCATGTTCGCGCCACCATCGTTCATACCACCCATGTTGGTGCCACCATCGTTATTGCCACCCATGTTGGTACCGCCATCGTTCATACCACCCATGTTGGCGCCACCATCGTTCATACCACCCATGTTGGTGCCACCATCGTTATTGCCACCCATGTTGGTGCCACCAT
>PBAZ01000011.1 GCA_002717565.1 Chloroflexota bacterium | reverse complement strand
CTAGTTCAATAATTGGGCAGCAACTGTCCACAAAGGCAGCAGCAAAAATTCAATCCAATATATTGACTGCTAGTGGGTCGGATGTATTCACTCCAGATTTTTTCATGCATTCCACAGTCGAAACTCTTCGGTCCCATGGTCTCTCCATGGCTAAGGCAAGAACGTTACATGAGATTTCGTCCAAAATTTGCAGTGATGCTGACTTCCTCATCAGAATGAAAGATCTAAGCAATGACGAAATTTCAAGTGTGCTCTGTCAGATAAAAGGAATCGGTCCATGGACCGCTAAGATGTTTCAAATGTTCGGGCTAATGAGGCAGGATATTTTCTCACTAGAAGACGCGGGTCTCATGCGCGGCATCCGAATAACCTACGCACACGGAAATCCTATTGATCCCACTGAAATTGAACGCATCGTCTCGATGTGGGCACCGTATAAGACAATAGCAGCATGGTAC
Source organism: Chloroflexota bacterium (assembly GCA_002717565.1). Classification (GTDB taxonomy): domain Bacteria; phylum Chloroflexota; class Dehalococcoidia; order Lucifugimonadales. The sequence continues at coordinate 24,079 of PBAZ01000011.1, read as the reverse complement.
ATGTGGCAAGTGGCCAACGGCCAATACCAAAACCGATCGATATCTTCGTAATTACAGCGAATTTCAGAGCTGAAATTCGCTTGCTAACTCGTAAACTGCTCGCTCAGGCGACGAAGCAAAAATTCCAACAAATTTATCTACTTGAGCACTATAAAATCCACTTAATTGAAGCGCCTCGATATCAGCGATAGCCTCCCAGAAATTTTCCACGATTATCTCGTGATTTGCTGGGTCAGAGAGCAGGTAGAACTTTATGAATCCTGATTGTTCCACCAAGAGAGGTAGCACAGACTCTCTAAACATTCTTATGGCATCCTCCATCATCCCCTGGTGAATTTTCACCCGCGATACTTGGACGTACATAGCTTTCCCCAACCCATACTAGAGATTGTGTTAATTGTCTATGGCGTGTCATGAAGAAACCGACGCCTAAGGAAATTGCCTGTTTCTTCTAGTGCACGCATACCTTGGTCAATGCTATCGCTCATTGATATAAACCCGTGCATCACGCCTAGGTATTGTGATAGATTGACTCGGACACCAGCTGCAATTAGTTTAGTTGCGTAAATTTCTCCTTCATCACATAACGGATCATGGTCCGCGGTTATAATCAAGGCTTCAGGTAGATTAGACAAATCATTACACTGCATAGGAACTGCATATGGATCAAGGGCTTGATCCATATCGCTGAGATAATGATTCCAATACCACTGCATCGATTCAATGGTCAGTCCATAGCCTTGACCATACTCCAAGTACGATGAAAGTGTGAAATTTTTGTCCAAAACCGGACACAGCAACACCTGAGCGTCTAACTCAAATTCCAGTCTATCGCGAACCATAATACTGACTGCCGCTGCTAAATTCCCTCCGGCACTATAGCCCGCTACAGCAATTTGCCCATTCTTTGATCCCAAATCCGCGAGGTTTTGGGTAACCCATCGGGTGGCAGCATAACAATCCTCAACCGGATATGGGAATTTCGTTTCAGGTGCAAGCCTATACCCTACTGACACGACTATACATCCTGACGCCTGAGCGATCTTTCGAGCCACGCTGTCAGTTTGCAGGATACCTCCTTGAACCCATCCGCCGCCATGAAACCAAACTACGACCGGTAGCGAATCCAGTTCATTCGGTGTGTAGATCCTCCCGGTCAATCTTCCACTTGCCCCTGAAATCAAACAATCACGAACCTCGTGCATAGGTGGTCCCCAATTCCTAATCTCAGCGAATTCTCTATCCCTAGCCTCGATAGGAGAAATACTATGCAGCGGAGACAGCCCCATCTCCACCCCTCTTAGCCGAGCTATTTCAGACTGGGCATCCAAAGTCATATCCGTCCCCCAATTTTTGCTTTTTGTCTCCATACTGACAGATACCCAAAGCTTGCACTACGCAAGAAACATTGGTAGCGTTATCGTTGGAAACGATCTCACCCTTTTCACTTTTTCGTAACCTGTGTCAATTGATAAATGAACAACACAAATAATAATCACGATTCCACGCCGGCAGAATATATCCATTTAAGGCGGATGCCAGTTGCAGATGCCCTGTACATACTAGATCGGTATCTGGATCAAGCGTTTGTCGCAAATTTTCGAACCATCCGAGTAATACATGGCAAGGGAACAGGTGTGCTAAAGGCGGCTGTGCGCGAAGAACTCGATAAACATCCCCTAGTACGTAGCTATCGCGACGCATTCATAGGTGAAGGTGACGCGGGTGTCACCGTNGTNGANATGGAACCCCGATCACATTAACCCCACNNNCTCTTTGTTTATCGNCCCTTCCANATTGGATCNCGTTTTTCCACNAATGCNCGTGCTCCCTCTAACATATCCTCGCTGCTATATAGCCTCCTGATAGACGGNAACTCTTCCCTGCGNATTTTATGCATCGCGTCTTGATACTCCATCGNTTCTGCAGCCCTTACCACTTCTTTGATCGCCTCATACACTAAAGGAGGTCCTGCGGCTAAATGTTCAGCTAACTCTCTTGCGCGAGTCAGTAGTTTTTGAGCGGGTACGATCTCATTGACTAAGCCCCAGCGATGAGCNTCTTCGGCATCAAACCACCGTCCGGTCAAAAGAAATTCCATTGCTATATGATACGGAATTCGCTTGGGAAGTTTGAGAGTTCCTGCATCTGGGATAATCCCTGCACGNTTTTCAGGAAACGCAAATGTAGCGTGATCNNCNGCCAAAATAATATCACTGGCCAAGGCCAACTCCAATCCACCTCCGCAGCAGATACCATTNATCGCGCTAATTACCGGTTTGTTCAAATTCGGAAGTTCNTGTAATCCGGCAAATCCACCGACACCATAATCTGCTTTAGGGCTTTCTCCTCCCGCAGCTGCTTGAAGATCCCATCCTGCACAAAAGAATTTTTCACCCGCCCCTGTAACTATTGCAACCCGCAATTCTGGGTCGTGAATGAAAGACTGAAACACCTNTCCAAGCTCACGACTGGTTGGTGCATCCACTGCGTTAGCTGGTGGCCTATTAATCACCACCTCCAATATTTGTTTTTCNCTCTTTANCAAAATTGTCCCATCAGGCATGCNGCACTCCAATCATTATTATGAGCGATATGTACAACCANCAGTATACACTGCACCTATNTATTGAGNGGAAAATGGACTGGGANAAATGNNCCTATCCACTACAACCANGTGATGATGTACAATCAGATCATGAGNACTACCGAATTCACCGATCTAATTGGCAATACCCCCCTAGTTGCAATGCGCCATCTCCAAACCCCACCAGGTGTGACGATATACGCGAAACTAGAAAGCCAAAATCCAACTGGAAGCATAAAGGATCGGATCGTTCACAAGATNATCCAGATTGCGGAAAAGGCTGCTATCATCAACCCCGGGGATACGATCGTTGAGGCAAGCAGTGGAAACACTGCGATCGCATTGGCGATGATCGGGAAACAGCGTGATTACAANATACATGTCGTNATCCCCAACGATGTAGCACCTAGTATTGCTGATATNCTGAAGCTCTATGGAACGACGGTAACTTGGTGCGAATCCCGTGTGGGCATGAAAGGTGCGATTGAGACAGCTATCAAGTTAGCAAAGGATAANGGATACCACTATCTTGACCAATTTGANAACAATGCTAACGTAGANGCCCATTATGAAACAACAGGAGTCGAAATTTGCAATGCACTCCCACAGGTAGATGTGTTTATAGCAGGTATAGGAACAGGTGGCACAATTATGGGTGTCGGACGACGCCTACGAGAAGNGAATCCTAAAGTAAAACTAATAGGAGTTACCCCCCGAATGGGTGAACGATTACAGGGGCTTCGTACATTCTCGGAGGGATACGTTCCTCCCCTGCTTGATTTGGATTATCTAGATGGCCGGTTTCTGGTAGACACCTCCACAGCAGCAAACGCTGCCCGCGTAGCTGTAGAGGAAGAGGGGCTTCTTGCTGGTATTTCCTCCGGCGCGACTCTATCAGTCGCTCTCCGGGTAGCACAAGACATGAAAGACGGTAATATCGTAGTCATGTTCTCAGACGGAGGCTGGAAATATCTTCCTGCAAAACCTTGGGACGCTGCCGTAGACGGCCTGGAATCACTAGACGAGATCCATTGGTGGTAATTTGGCCGGTATTCCCCATGACTCAGTAAACACAAATGCCTCGAAATCCTTTCGCACTCTGATTCGTTGCTCCCTTTCTTTCAAATCAGATGACAGCAAATCCTCCCTGCCCCTATAACCAATAGCACCAACAGCCACTGGTTCAAATCCCGATGGTATCCTGAAAATTTCTGTCGCTGCCTCCTGCGAAAACCCGCCCATAAAATGACCAAACATCCCTAAGTCTGTAACCTGAGACAATAAATTTTGTGTAGCTAATCCGACATCGTGAAATGCGAATCTATTTGGCTGCCCATCCCTCTGTACTTGAGCAACTGTCAGGATCAGCACCGGGGCATTGCGCGCCCATACCCGATTACTATCCTTGAGAACAGATGAGATTTTTTCATGACATATGTCAAAATTTATCCCAACTATGAAACTCCATGGCTGAAGGTTGCTCGAGGAAGGAGCCCACTGAGCAGCAGTCAATGCCAGTTGTATCTTTTCAGGCTCAACAAGGTGTCCTGGATCGAAAGCCCGAGGGCTCCAGCGATCCCTGATCATTGGCGATAGGTTTGGTTCCATACTACTTGTACACCTCCACGCTCATCATATCCGGAAATCTACATCATTCTATACGAATTACCACCCTGCCTCATATCGATACAAAGTCAAGTGACTGATACCGTGGTATGCTATATCGCAACATAACTGCTTGAGGAGGACACCATGGAAGGTAAAGCTCTCTTGGCAATCACCTACTGTGTGGCCTGAGGATACTATTCACAAGCCTCTTGGATAGGGGCTGAATTCAATCGAGAATTTGGAGCTGACCTGGCAATAACACTAATACCGGGGGGCTCCGGAATACTTGAAGTGTCAATTGATGGTCATACAATATTTGACCGAGATACTATGGGTCGTTATCCTAACTATGAGGACGTAACCCAAATGAAGATCGATGCCAAAGAAATTGTGCCGGCATTGATAAACTAGCGAAAGAAAGGTCTGTTTATGAGCCTTACAATCTTGATTGCACTTGAAGTCAATGACTTCGACACTTGGTTCAATGTATTCGATGCATCATCAGATGCCCGGACTGCAGCAGGAATTGTCGCTACTGCCTATAAAAACATTGACAATCCTAATACAGCACACCTAATTGGAACTGCGCCTTCGAGAGACAGTTTCATCGAGTTTTTCTCCTCACCGGAGATGCAGGAGCGTCAAAAACGCGCTGGAGTAAAAGCCCCTCCAGTTGTGACATTCTTAGCTGAAGTTTAAAGCAGTTGCGCCTCTATCAGGTAAGCCTTATATCTCCATAGAGCCGTCAGGAAAAGTCCTCCAACGTTCCTAATATAAACGTTGAGGACCTTCCTAATTGTCTTGCCTGTCTAATTTGACGGGATCTCTCTCGCGCACCATGCTTCTTCTCTTCACTGCTATCATAGAAACAACGTGAACAGCTCACGCCTTCTTCGTATTCTGGCTTCCCCACTTCATCAACAGAAATGGGCATTCGGCACCCATGGCAAAGTTCATAATTTCCCTTTTCAAGTTGATGATTCACCGATACCCGATTATCAAAAACAAAACAGTCGCCCTCCCATTCACTATCGGATTCCGGAACAACTTCCAGGTATTTCAATATTCCGCCCTCGAGTTGGAAAATTTCAGAAAACCCCGTCTCTTTCATGTAGTATGATGCCTTTTCACACCTGATACCCCCAGTGCAAAACATAGCTATTTTCCTATCCTTAAATCGAGTTAAATTAACGTCGATGTATCTCTTGAATTCCCGAAAAGATGCTGTATCCGGTTGAACGGAATTCCTGAAGGTTCCGATATCAGTTTCATACGAATTACGAACGTCAATTAACAAGACATCTTCCTGTTTGATGAAGTCATTCCATTGATCCGGTGCAATCGGAATTCCGCGGTTGGCCATTGGATCAACGGGGGAATCAAGGAGGCTAATAATTTCCGGCTTTTTCCGAACCTTCATCCGGTAAAACGGCATGACATCACTCAGTGCCCACTTACAATTCAGATTGGGAAAAGTTGAATCCCTAAGATAGACAACTAAATCCTCCACGTGCTGAGGGTGCCCAGCAACTGTGCCATTAACTCCCTCAGTAGCAATGATCACCGAGCCGCGAATCTTGTGTTCAGCACAATATTGCTCAATTTCATTCCCAACAGCAGTTGGGTCGCGCAGCGACGTAAATTCGTAGAATGATGCAACTGAAAACNTACCACTCATATTTGACCCCAAGAATTATGCNACTTCGTGGACTACATTATAGATCATACCAATTGTGCATTTCCAAAAAGAACGGNATCATCTAATAATATGGCATATTAATACGAAATACAGTTATACTGCTGGCAGANTANGGGCAATNATCACTTNCCCGTGCCCAAANCGGAATATACCGTAATCCNNGATTCNATNAAAGCCTTCGGGGNTTTTTCTAAAGGAATCTTCTTACGGAGGTATCGTCAAGCAGGAGGTGCTTATGTCACAGGCTTTGGGTGACTTGAAAGTCTTGGAACTACGACAAGGNCTGGGGGCAGCTTATTGCGGTATGNTGCTGGGCGACATGGGAGCAACGGTAGTCATACCGAGTGACTACAAAATCGAGGAACCAGATCCNCCCGAAACTGCCCGCTTATATCTAGACCGTAATAAGTATTCAATCGCCTTGGATATGACCGACCCAACGCATCTGGAAATTGTAGAANAACTTATCGACTGGTCCGATATTGTTATTGATGAACTGTTGCCCGCTACGCGAACGAACTGGGGTATTGAACCGATCGGNTATTGCAAGCGCAACCCACGCTTAGTTTACGCTCGCATCGACCCTTTCAAGAATGAAGGCAGTGAACCCAGAATTGCTAGCGATCTGATAGTACAGGCTACTAGTGGNTTCATGAGCATGACGGGNTTGCCTGAAAACCCATTCACCCGTGCAGGGACATCCTTGGCAGAATATTACGCTGGAATCACTACAGCAGTTGCACTTCTTGCTGCCATCCGCCACCGCGATGCTACCGGAGAAGGGCAAATCATAGATATGGCACTCATGGACGCTCTGATCACTGCACTTGAGGGGCTTCCGGATACATATTTTCGAACCGGGGAAGTGAGACCACGAACTGGTAATATGAACCCTGCTCTCCCAGGGTACGGATTTACCCAAGCATCAGATGGCTTTGTGGCAACGGCAACACCTGGGTTTAACATATGGCCTCGGTTCTGTATCGCTATCGACCGAATAGACCTTATAGATAGGCCNGAATTTAATTCCCCCGAAGAACAAAATGAATGGGGNGCTGTCGTCNGAGAGGCAATTAACGACTTTTGTTTACCNAGAACCCGAACGGAAATTGTTGACCACCTTGTTGCCCATGACGTCCCAGCTGCCCCAGTTAANACCCTANAAGACNCAGTAGCNGAACCCCAGTTNCGTGAACGNGACATGATAGTANAAGTTGATCACAACNCTCGCGGCAGAATCTCNATAACTGGTAGCCCATTACATATGACAGAAACCCCTGGAACCGTGCGAAGAGCTGCTCCTATTNCCGGGCAGGATTCTACATATGTTCTCACAGAATTCCTCGGTAAATCGCCCGACGAGGCTGCATCAATTTTAGCGAANCTCCAAGGAGGCGNATAATGAGCAAAGGAGCACTCANTGGAATTCGAGTCGTAGATCTTGGGACGGTTATAGCCGGACCATATAACACAATGCAACTGGCNGANCTNGGAGCAGAAGTAATCAAGATAGAAGANCCTGGGGCGGCTGAACGCCGCAACCTTCCTGGTGCTGGTGCTATTGGATATCAATCTCCAGATNTAGTACCGGTNGGCTCCTACCGTGACAGAAACAAGGAAGCTATGAGCTTGAANCTCCATAATCCNAAAGGNCTGGANATTTTGTTTCAGCTTGTACGAACAGCTGACGTAGTCACNGAAAATTTTTCCCCAGGTACAATGGACAGATTAGGTATTGGATATGAAATTCTGAAGGAAATCAATCCAAAGCTCGTATACGCCTCCGTCAGTGCCTTTGGACAAACAGGTTCATATCGTCATCATCGAGGATACGATATCCTTGCCCAAGCCCGAACGGGATTTGCAAGTGTAACTGGATTTCCAGATGATCCGCCNACNCGAGCAGGTAATTCCATAACAGANTACTTTACNGGNCTCCTTGCAGCGTTCAGTATTCTTGCGGCNCTTAACCACGTNAATNGCACCGGTAGNGGTCAGGCAATTGACATTGCNCTTTTCGAAGGGTTATTTATGACACTTGAAGGATATGTAGAACGCACATTGAATGATGATGAAGTNCCGTCNAGACAAGGAAACGAATCCTTGACCCATGGAGCATCATGTGGCGTCTATTATGCAAAGGATNCCAATCTCATTGCTATCGATGTTCATCGCGACGNATGGTGGCACGCNTTCTGCGAAAGTATTGGCAAGCCAGAACTCTCTACCGACCCCGAAACTACTGACTACCATGCAAGGATCACAAATCCAAACAAGACACGCCAGATTATCAGCGACTGGGCCAAGGAATACGCAGCTGCTGATGGGGAATTTTTCTTAACATCTCGAGGAATTCCCGCNGCCCGCGTCCTCACGCTCCAAGAAATGGTGGAGCTACCTTATGTGAAAGAAAGAAATCTCTATCCTACAGTGGANCACCCACGAGCCGGCCCTATAACATTGACTGGNTCTCCGTACGGAGGTCTTTCTAAGACGCCNGGTACGGTTTTCTCTCACTCCCCGGTACCNNAGGAACACAGAGANNCCGTACTCANTCGGGTNCTGGGATACTCAATGGATTACATANACGAACTAGCAGGAGAAGGAGCCTTTTCCGTATAANTNCCTCGCGCAACATCCTGTATTCCGGNCATCAATACGATTCACGATCGTGGATCNTGATAATTNGTGAGCTTATTAATCGTCCATGCTGCTCTGCCCAAAGTAGCGTACGTCGCAATTCNCCTATCGGCAAAATGCTTTCGAATGGCGTTGACTGCCAGTTGCCGCCAAGGTTCANCTGCATCGGATGATCGAAGTATNATAGCCAGCGACCTCTCNGTGGATGCCTGTAATTCAAGAAGCCTTCTCACATTTTCNTAGGCACCTTCAACTCCTCTTTCTTCGTCAAGNCCCCAATCAATTCCCATATCGTTAANCACTAGATCGTAATTGGCATTTTCAAATAGCATTTCTCTGAGTCTGACTCCAGCCTTGGGACTACCCATTGCGGATACATCCACAGGATTNCGCATCATCATCCACGTGGCAGGAATCAATTCTTTAAGTTCATCCATATTCTCCTGACTTAGGTCAGGGAGGGATATCCCGTATCGATGGAAAATGTCTGCCGCAGCGACCATACCACCACCNCCACCCGCATACATCCCCACGCGCGANCCTGATAGACCTCTNAGCATNGTCAGGCCTACAACCATATCCTCNAACTCTTCCAAGCTTTCTACTTGAATTACNCCAGATTGATGCANAAGAGCCCTCCAAACTTCAGGNTTNCCAGCTAANGACCCNGTGTGAGAATAGGTTGATTTCGCCCCATCNGGGGTCAGTCCNCCCTTCAATATGACTACAGGCTTCTTTGCAGCTACTTCCTTCAAGATTTGGNCAAATTCTGTCCCCGNAGACCGAATCCCTTCAAGGTAAACAGTGATTATTTCNGTATNGGCATCTCCAAGGAAATATTCCAAATAATCCTTTTCGTTCAAATCACAGGCGTTACCGTAGCTGATAACCTTACTAAACCGTATGCCACGAAGCCCTGCCCTGTATACGAACTCCCCAGTGTTACCTCCGCTTTGACTAAGGAACGCTACATTGCCAGATTCTTTTGGAAAATTTGCCTTGAACGACATGCCATGACCAGGGTCATACAACCCCATGCCATTCGATCCCAATATCCGAATACCGCCTGAACGAGCTACCTGGACGATTCGCTGCTCCAAGTCGACCAGTTCAGATACGCCCGTTTCCGACAATCGAGCGGTGAAAAGATGTGCTAATTTGACGTTCTTGGTAACGCATTCAGCCATGATTTCTGGCACAGTGTGGGCAGGGACCGCAAAAATCACGTAATCAATATCCTGTGGAACAGACGATATTGTTGGATAACAAGGCACTCCCCTAACAGCCTTACCTTCAGGATGAATTGCATATATTGGACCAGCAAACCCAAATCCCTGAAGATGTCTGATAAAATCATGACCTGACCCCCTACTGGCTGATGCCCCCACAACCGCTATAGATTGTGGTTGAAACAGATTCTGCAGAAAATGCTGGTTCTTAACATCAAGTTGGTCTTTCATTGATCACCGTTCTTTCTTATCATGAACTAAATTTGCTAACGCCAGTGAGTATTATTGTTTCGCAAAAAGCTGTCAATATTGCGTCTAACAACTCAAAATACCGAGAGGTTGACAATTTGCCTACACTAACAGGAATAATACTAGCAGGGGGCAAAAGCTCTCGCTTAGGCAGGAATAAGTCCACAGAGATCCTCCTTGGTAAGAGTCTGTTCCACCGCGTCGTTGAAAGCATCGCGAAGGCATGTGACCCCATACTTGTCGTGACTTCAGCTGATTCTATAATTCCGGAACTACCCAGCCGATACCCGATGAGAGAGATCATCGACGCGGAGAAAAATATGGGGCCACTCCAAGCGCTCCAAAGTGCACTCCCATACAGTGACACCCCATACAGTTTTATCGCGAGCTGCGACGTACCATTTCTCAGTAGCTCTCTGATAGAACGTATGGCAGCAATGTGTCCAAACAACCAAAGTCTTGATGCAATTGTCCCTGTTATAGAGGGGAAACCGCAGGTACTTCATTCCATCTATCACAGAAGGATCGAAGCAACCATCCGAAGGATCTCCAGTGATGAACCCCGTACCTTAGGTATCACAAGTATTCTCAAAGAGTTAAGAGTTCTCTTTGTGGATCAAAAGGATATTCTACGTACAGATAGTGACCTGTGGTCGTTTTTCGACATAGACAATAAGGAAGACTTAGAAACGGCGAAAAGGCACATCATCTCTCTGCAAAAGAAGTAGCCTTAAGCTAGCACGGAAGGCAGCTATTGGCCCGGGATACGAATCCGTCCATGACCCGCATACACGTTGAAAGAATTCCCCCTGGCAAACCCAACCATAGTTAATCCATATCGCGCAGATAGATCAATGGCCAGAGATGAAGGAGCCCCAACGGCCACCACAAATGGGACTCTTGCCCTTATAGCTTTCTGCACAATGTCATAACTTGCACGGCTACTAACGACCAGTACATATTCGCTCAGCGGCATGCGATAACGGCGAAGCTGGGATCCTATCACTTTATCGACCGCATTATGCCGACCAACATCCTCTTTGATATCTATTAAAGTGCCTTCGCCATCGAACAGTCCGGCCGCATGCACGCCACCTGTCGTATCAAAGAGCGATTGCATCTCTCGCAGCTTATCTGGCAGTTCGAATATCTGTTCCTCTCCCAGGAGGGGGTAGGACTCATCAAGATCGAGAGCCCCACCTCTCTCGTATTTCTCCCTTAACCCCTCAATAGTCCTCGTTCCACAGACCCCACATCCGGATGAGGTATAGAAACTCCTATCAACGTTATGGAAGTGCGCCTGTTGTTTCGACGTGATCGTAACATTGACCATGTTGAATTCTTGGAAACCATTTTCTCCAACACAGTAATTAATATCTGCTATTGCGTCATAAGAATCCAAGACACCTTCCGTATACAAAAATCCCGCTGCAAGTTCGAAATCTTCACCTGGGGTACGCATGAGGGTCGTGACCGCCTCAGTACTGTATCCTCCTGAATCAGGATAAACGAGGCGAATTTCCATAGGTTCCTCTACGGCGACTTTGTCAGTAAACTCCCGAACAAAATCTTTGCCAATATTGAGCACCTTTTGAGTACTACTTTCGCGATTTCCATTGACCATGTTATTGCCATCCCATACGGATCCGTGTCATCAACACGGCATTAACCGGATAATGATTCGAGGGTAACTATGGCATTGTAATCAGGGATACCACACAACGGATCAGTTCTCCCACTCTCTATCAATGCATTTGACTCAGGCCAATATACTTGCACATTTCGCTCCTTGATTTCAGCGATGTGGCAATATCCAGCAAAGACCCCAGTACTTGAACGTACTAAAACTCTGGTTCCTTGCTCAATGTTCATCCGATCCGCGTCAGCCCTTGAAACAAAAACTGCATCTCGTCCTGCCCCGGTAAGGGGATCCTTGTCTTTATGAATCATGCTGTTGAACTGCTTTCCCCGACGCGTTGATAAAACAAAATGACCATCATCAAGCCCCATTTCAGGTGGCACCACAGTGGTGAAGACAGCTTTCCCATCCTCTGTATCAAATCTCCCATTTTCGCATAACCTTGGACCACCCCACTGAAAAGCATCCCCTTGAGCCGCTAAATGTTCGATACCGGAATACGAGGGTATGATCACTGAAATCTCGTTACGGATATCCTGTGCTGTTTCCAACCCCAACACCGCACACTCACTGGGGTATGCTGCCTGCGCTATCTTAACCAAAATCTCCCACTCTGGCAGAGCCTCACCAATCCTACGCCCTGGAATTTCAGGACTGTAATATACCCGACGCTCTGTAGAGGTCTCAGTACCACCTCCGGGTTGCTCATATCGGGTTGCAGCAGGCAAAACAACTACTGTCTCCGCAGGATCAACCAGCATTTGTGACGATAGCACTATGTCCTGATGTACACGAAATGGAATAGTCTCCAGAGATTGCTGAACCCTATCAGGCTCAGGCAACGTCTCAAGAAAATTTCCGCCAACAGAATATAGAATGTCCAGCGATCCATTTTCCCCTGCAGCTATCATCTCCACAGCAGTCATACCCGGCAGTTCGGGTACGGCAAATGACCACTTATCGCTCATTTGCTGGGCAGAGTGCGCATTCACAGTTTGCCCTCCCGGGAAATTCCATGGGACACATCCCATTTCGGCACCACCTTGCACCCCACTATGGCCTCTAATAGGCATGAGCCCACATTTTTCTTTACCCAACATTCCTCTAGCAAGTGCAACGTTAACTATCGATTTAACGTTCTCGACTCCATACCGGTGCTGGGTAATCCCCATACTCCAAACGAACACCGCAGACTTAGCCTGACCATACAGACGAGCGAATTCAGCAATATCAGCTTGCTCACATCCTGAGAACCTTTCAATATCGCCCCAGCTGGTGGCAGATACATCTCTCGCCACAGTCTCAAAGCCATGAGTATGATCCCGTATATATGCATCATCAACTAGAGAATTTTCCACCAAGTATTTCAGGACACCATTCATGAATGCTGTGTCCCCACCAGTATTGACCTGAAAAAACCGATCGGCCAAACGGGTACCAAACACCGCGCTCTCTGGCACAGATGGAATCCAATATCGCTCCAATCCAGGCTCCTTAAATGGATTGATAACAACTATTTTCGTGCCTCGTTTTTTTGCCTCGTAAAGATATTTGGTGGCTACGGGTTGATTATTAGCTAGGTCAGTTCCGACTAAAACCAATAAATCCGTACCTATCCAATCCGTATATGAACAGGTTGATGCACTCACGCCAAGTGTCTCTTTGAGAGCTGTCGTGCTCGATGCGTGGCACACCCTCGAAGAGTTATCAACATTATTAGTGCCAAGGAACCTGCTAACCTTCTGGGCTGCGTAGTACACTTCATTAGTAATTCCACGAGAGGTCAGGTAAAATCCCAAACGCTGAGGATCTGTTTGCCTGATTTTCCGCCCAATCAACTCTAACGCAGCTGGCCAACTCGTCCTCGTAAATCCCCTATCACCCTTGTACCGTACTAATGGGAAGGGAAGCCGACCTAAGCTACGCAGGGATCTACTATCCATCTGACGCAGCCTATCGACATCCTGAAAATAGCTATCCTCAATCGCTCCCATCGTATTAAGCCTTAAGAGATCCAAGCGAACCGTGCAAAGGTGTATTCCTGGTAGCGTAAAGTCACGCATCCCAGTCGTACCTAGGGCGCAACCATCGCACACGCCCCTACTCAATATCCTCCACGAATACGCAAGCTGGTCACGATTCGTCCAGGCAGTTTTGACCATTTCGAGGACGTGATTCGGCTTTGTCTTCCCTAACCCATTAGGCGTGTATCCAGCCCACGAAGATGGACTCCATCTAGTCATAGTTAATCACTGCAACACCTTATACTCGCAGCACGACCCCAAGACTAATTATGTACGTGATAATGTTCTACTCCAGGGGGCCTATTCCATGGCTCCAACAACATTCCCAGACAGCCCCTCGGGTGAAACCAACCAGTTGCACGAGTAGACACTTCGCGTGGCGGAATACTACCGATTTGCTCCATCCCGGCGGCTACAGCCTGATCGACAAAGCGGTGGACATTCCACGTATACGGAGCAGTGTGATGATAAACTGCTCCAAGCGCTGCACGCGAGGCAACTAGTCGGGCAGTGCCACTATCTGAAGTAGTCGGATGACTTATTTCAATGACCGTACCTCCTATAGGGTACTCAAGGATATACACTGGATCGTCTGCAGCTCCACGGCGGCGATCTGGGTCACTACCATCTTTCTCAAGTCGTTCCTCCCAGTCCCCGCCACCACTTCTTTCTCGGAGATCTTCTCGAAGGCCCAGGATGGTGCTCCAAAAGGATCGTGACTCATGTGGATTGCGTGCAGCTATCCCAATATGAGCCATACCCATACACACCCCATTCCCCTTGTAATGGGGATGGGGGAAGTAATTGTCTTCCGGGGTAATTTCTATCTGTAAACCGAGGGACGTGTCTGGATCTAGGCATACCGGACCCTGTCCATCCCAATCACCCTGAAGTCTCCCACCCCGATCCAATATCCCTTGTATATCACCTGCCATATCACTGCTAGCAAGTGATATATAGTACATGCCGCCCCTTCCCTTGGTAGATTCCAGGAATTTCGCAGCATCACTAGTAGAGCCGTTCGGTTTGGCTACTTCGTAATACATCTCCCCGATTGGAAATTCTAGAATAGTCGTTCCGTCGTATCCTGTGCGCCCAGGAAGTGGACTTCTATGTTCATCGACTGCGAGACCAAATCCTTCGACCAATACCTGACGCGCATGGTCCAAATCTCCATTCACCAACCCAACGTGGTGAACTCTAGTAATAGCCATAATGTCCTCCAGAAGCAATCCAAATTTACGGCGTATTATATTCTTATTGAGCGCTGAATGGAACAGTGAACAGTCCAAAAACCACAACACCCGTAGTTTTGCCATACCCACGAATCTGATCTTGACAACCCACAACTCACGGGAGTAGCTTTGGGGCGATCGCACGAGCGAGATATCACGATTGTGCATCTGAGGCTACAACTATCAGAGTTGAACATGAGAGGGCACGAACGGAGGGGGAATATGACAGCGAAACCTGAATACACCTGGGAAGATTTGGAAAAGGCTGTAGGAGAGGATTTTTCAGACGGTGAAGTGCACTGGGCACTTGAACCAGTAGAGTGGACATCTATTCGCCGATATTGTGAATCAATCGAGTCCGATTTCCCGCTGTTTCACAGCGACGACGAAGCACGAAAATACGGATATAAAGGAATCATCTGCCCTACAAGCCACATACAGAATCATACGGGCAATGGGCTGTGGCGGCCCGGAGACCCCACCCGATGGCCGACATCAGACCGTAATTACACGAGCTCCGGAGTAGATCAGGCTAGCACGCGCCCTGTGCCAGCACCTACTACCACCGCAGCATTTGCCACAGATAAAGAAGTTGAATACCTGAAACCTGTATATATCGGAGATCACCTCGGATCACGAGGCAGAAAACTCCTATCGGTAAACATCAGGGAAACCAGTGTTGGCTTGGGAGCATTCACCATCTTCGAGACCGAGTGGATCAATCAGCACGGCGATACGGTCGCCCTATCTCGTAGTGGCGGGTATCAGTACAACCCTCATTCAGCAGATCGATCTGCCCCAGATAAAGGCAAGGCATCTACGTCTGCAGTAGCACGGCCTCCCTTCGATGTGCCTGAAGCGCGAGCGAGTTACATGGACTGGTCAGACCAAAAGCACTATGAAGACGTAAGCATCGGCGATCTTATCACTCCAGTAACGTTCAACCTAACTGTCCAAAGATTAGTCTATCAGGCTGGCGGCAATCGCGATTTCAATGCAATCCATCACAATGACGATATCGCTCGTGCTGGCGGAGCACCGGCAATGTATGCCAACAACGGTTTTATCCAAGGCATGTGGGAACGTGCTTATCGCGAGTTTTTTGGCGTTGAAGGGTGGATACAAAAAGTTGGTCCTTTCCGAATGCGCATCTTCAATGTTGTCGGTGAACCCACAGTAGTCCGAGGTAAAGTCACGGCCAAATGGCAGGAAGATGGCAACAACCTCGTTGAATTGGAGATGTGGAGCGAAACACCGAAGGGAATTAGTGTCGGACCCGGACCAATAGTTGGAACGCTTCCCTCAAAGATAGCGTAAGGAGATATCCAGCTTGAAAGGCCACCACATTTTATGCGGTGGCCTTTCAACGTATGAGGACCATTTATTCATCAGCACTAAGTCCCAATTCTTGAGCAACAGGTTTCAATGACTGAATTACGAACTCTATAAGCTCATCAAGGTCCACTTCCAATTCCGCAGCACCTTGCACAAGATCATCCCGACTCACATTGCGAGCAAAGGCCTTATCCTTCATCTTTTTCCTTACGGACCGAGCAGTTGTATCTGCAAGGCTCCTAGTCGGCCTCACTAGTGCTACAGCGGTTACAAACCCGGACAACTCGTCAAGGGCAAACAACGCCTTTTCCATTTCCGTTTCTCTGGGAACGCCCGTGTGATTACCATGTGCAAGTACTGCCTTGATGATCTCCTCAGGATATCCCCGTTCACGAAGGATATCTGCGCCAAACTGTGGATGGAGTTCAGGCGAAGGGCAAACATCCCAATCGAAATCATGTAGCATACCAGCGATACCCCATATTTCCTCATCGCCACCACACTTCCTCGCATACGCTCTCATTGAAGCTTCTACTGCAGTGCAGTGCTTAATCAAACGATCAGACTGAGCAAATTCCTCAACCAAAGCCCAAGCAGTTTCTCGATCCATCACCAACTCCTCCACTAAAAGTCAATACCGTTCCCAAATATAACCCGGCAAACTTGTACCTGACTCTAGATACTGGCAAGCACAGGTTTTCTCAAACCTCTGGATAGTTCCGTTAATCGCCAGTGACTAAAGCAACGTGATCCCACTAGCTAATCTCTTGGAGACGCTATAACGTACTCTGCTATTTTATGTATCACCTGCCACTGATCAAAGACTACAGGAGTAAATACTTTGTGTAAGGTCGTTACTTCCACCGTCCACCCCTGGAACTGTCTGGGGTGAGTATGCACCGCGATATCTCCAACGTCTTTAACAAAATTGATTATAGCTTCATCCTGAGAAAAGACATTAACTAATGGAGCCAAGGCATCTCGCGCTTCCCAATGCACATCAATCACCTTACCAAACAGTGGAAATGACTTTTTCCGCACTGTCTTGATTTCTAACGGATGATGCCCCACAGGCAAAGTAGGATCGGGGATGCCGAAAACAGCTCTATACTTAGCAGGCCCATTCTTGTCCTGTCGGCGGAGACGTACCACATTTATCCATGGTATCCGGTCTCCGTCGACCTGGATAATTCCAAGTGATGACCCAAATATACCCATGGTTTTTTCGCGTATTTTCTCTTCTGCCCTGCCGCGGTCAAGCATAGTCGCCTGTATTCCTATAGCGTTCAATGACTGCGTCAGAGTATCTCGATTTTTATCCCTTAAGCGTTCGGCCATACCCATCTTTTTCCCCCCTAATAATTGCGTTTGCTCATGACTACGATTCCTTAATCGAATTCTCATTGCAAAAAACGCCCCGACTACTATTATCGATATCAGTGTAGAAAGAATTGCCCAGGATACACTCCGAACATCCTTTTTTACATCAGAGCCTTCACCCAGTTTTGCATCATGGTCTTCAAGCCATTGCAACTTGGCCTTATAATCCTCCGCTGACAGGGTGCCATCCTTGTATTCTCTGTCTATTTCTTCGAGATATACGCGGCTTTCCTTTTTGGATATGTGATCAGCTGACACATGCACAACATCCAAATAAGCCGATACTGCTATGAATGCCAAGATTGCAATCACTCTACCAACCGATATACCAGAAAGGTGCGCACCATGCAGAACCATCTATTGCCTCCTCGTATCAGAACTGATTCGCGTTCCCTCTGTAATTTACAGCCCTGAGTTGCACCATGTTTTTACCTGCCTCACTTCATCTGCACCGATATCTATGTAAGATTAATGGCATATTTATAATACTGCAAATACTGCGAAACATTTAATCAAACCTTAACGTTATCTCCCCTTTATATTAACTTCATCCTACTTTTACTATGGTAGACTTCGGTTGTTGTTGAAATCCATTGAATTCATAATCGCATCATCAGGATCAAATAAACTAGGTGAATGAAACCCAAACAAATAATTGGAGGCTGACATGCCCTCGTTCTCGCTACTACCTAAAGATGAGAAATTCTTCGACCTTCTCGTAGAAAGCTCTCAAAACATGCAGATAGCTGCAACAAAATTAACAGAGCTCATGGTCGACTACACAAATGTTGAAAAAAAGGTGGAAGACATTAAATCCGTCGAACACGTCGGCGATGATTTAATCCATGATATTATGCGGCGCTTACATAGAACATTCGTGACACCCATTGACCGTGAAGACATAGCACTGCTGGGAGAAAGAATTGACGATGTCGTTGATGCTATTGAAGAAGCTGCCCGATACATGCTCGATTTTGGAGTCAAGGCTCCAACCGACTCGGCAGTGGAAATGGCTCGGTTGATCAGTTCTAGCGCTGATGAACTCACTAAAGCGGTACGTATGCTAAACCGAGGTGCCTCCAAGTTCGCAGAAATCCTACCCGTCACTGTCGAGATACACCGACTAGAGAACGAAGCTGATCAAGTCGCCAGTAAAGCCCTTGGTGACTTATTCTCTGGCGGAACCGAGCCACTTGAAGTTCTGAAGTGGCGTGAAATATACGGTACTCTGGAGTTGGCAGCTGATCAAGCTGAGGGAGCCGCCACCGTTCTAGAAGGCATCGTACTCAAGAATGCTTAGTTGAAGACAAGGATATGCAACCATGAGTCCTGAAGCTATAATCGCTCTTATTACTATTCTACTGACCGTAGCTTACGCGTATGCAAATGGCATGAACGACGCAGCCAATGCGATAGCAACGGTCATCTCTACACGGGTGCTAAGCCCATTCACTGCTATTGTTATGGGTGCTGTAATGAATTTCATAGGCGCCCTCTCAGGAACCGCCGTGGCCAAGACAATAGGCAAAGGTATAATTGATCCAGACCAGATAACTCAAGCTACAGTAATGGCTGCAGTACTCGCTGCCGTTATCTGGGTGTTTGTGGCTACACGCTTCGGCTATCCAGTGAGCGTAAGTCACTCGCTCGTTGCCGGCGTATTAGGAGCTGGTATAGCTACAGCAGGTTTCGCCGCTGTCAACACTGCAACTATTCAAAAAGTCATGACTGCACTCGCACTCTCGCCGATCTTCGGCATTATTGGTGGATTTATATTCATGACTATACTCTATTGGTTGTTGAGAAACCGCAGGCCAGCATGGGTCAGCAACATATTCGGAAAACTCCAGGTAGTTTCCGCTGTGTTTATGGCTTTCAGCCATGGGAAGAATGACGGCCAAAATGCCATGGGCATGATCGCCCTTGCATATGCAGTGTACCAGAGTCCCGAGCAGCCTGTAGTTGAGATCGTACTCTGGATGCAAATACTGGGAGCTCTCGCGATCTTTCTTGGTACCGCCGTCGGTGGATGGAGAGTCATACAAACCATTGGTATGCGAGTAACCTTGCTGAGGCCAGTTCACGGATTCGCAGCCGAAACGGTAGCAGGTGGGATTATTGAAGGGGCTTCAACCTTAGGATTGCCAGTCAGCACCACACATACGATTGGATCAAGCATCGTCGGTGTCGGTGCAACCCGGCGCCTATCTGCAGTTAGATGGGGCATTACGCGTAATATCGTTCTCTCGTGGATCGTAACGTACCCTGCCTGCTTTGGAATGGCCCTCGTTATATCGTTCCTACTAGGACTCGTTTTAGACCCCGTTATCGCGTCACCCGCATCAAGCAACTAACACCCTAGCAGCATGTCATCGATAATCTAGGACTAACCTACTTAACTGAGCGAACCGACTCGCCTCTTTTAGCAACTGCACCGTTCGTGTATGATTTATCAATCAAACCAAAAGGAGATAGTATGGCAAAGTACCTTTTAATGGCGTCCTACACTGGTGAAGCCTGGGCAGCACAAGTCAAAAACCCCCAGAACAGAGTTGAACTCGTCCGACCGGTTTTCGAAAGAATGGGAGGTTCCATGGAAATCGCCTATGGATCATTCGGGGAATCAGATATCGTGATTATCATGGATATGCCTGACAATGTAAGCGCAGCAGCAATTTCTATAGCCTTCGCAGCCGGTGGCTCAGTGACAAACATCAAAACTATTCCGCTTATGGAAATGGACGACTTACTTGCTGCTTTAGGCAAAGCTGGAGGAGCACAGTACTCCCCGCCCAGCAGTTAAGTTGCCAGAGAAGTCATAAGCCCTGAGGGTACCGCATTTACATAAACCGGTCTCAGGGCTCCAGTACATAGTGAGGATAGCAAATTGACTGAGCGTTTCACAAAAGAGACTGTAGAACTTGATACAGGCGTATACGTCTGGCTACACCACGATCTAACAAATGCAGGATTTGTTATCGGGGATAAAGGTGTATTGATCATCGACTCTTTACGCGTTCCATCATTCGCAAAAGAGCTCCTAAGTGACATTAAGCGCATCACCA
The DNA here is from genome assembly GCA_002717565.1 of Chloroflexota bacterium. Taxonomy (GTDB): domain Bacteria; phylum Chloroflexota; class Dehalococcoidia; order Lucifugimonadales. The sequence goes on along the minus strand of PBAZ01000011.1, from coordinate 3,389 downwards.
ACAAGCCTGTCACGCATGTAATAGACACCCATTCCCACTGGGACCATTCATGGGGCAATGAAGTATTTCCAGATGCCACGATAATCGGCCATCAGAACTGCTATAACGAAATGATTGATATTGAATGGAACGACGCATGGAGACGCTCGGTCATGGCTGATAAAGCACCTTGGTCAGATGAAGCGTCATCCGTCAACATTACCCCACCCAACCTTACCTATACTACCAGTATGCGTCTTTATTTTGGCCAAAGGGAAATCGCACTCCACCATCTCGGTAGAGCACACACCAGCGGAGACACGTTCATCCATCTGCCCAAGGAACGGCTACTTTTTACTGGAGACGTTGCTCAAAGCAAAGGGGTTCCCTATTTTGGGGATTGTTATCCAGAAGATTGGCCCCTTACAGACAACAATATGCTCGAACTTGATGTGGAAAGGTTTACCGCTGGACATGGACCTGTCGGAACTTACGCACATCTGATTGAAGCTCGCGACTTCATTCATCAACTTATCAAACTAATGAAAGAATCGAAACTTGAGACAAAAAGTGAATCCGAGTCAGTCCTAAGAGTTCGGGAGGCCCTGCGTCCTGAATTCGGTGAATGGCGAGGATTTGACAGAATTGACCAAGGTTTGGCTTGGGTTTACCAAAAGATTAGTCCAGTAGGTGGCGCTTAAAGAACTCTACCGTTCTACTTCGATATTCTGGTCCAGCTATCTCCGAAGCATTGCCATGTTCCGAATCAGGAACCAACCACAATTCCTTGGGTTCAGGAGCACCCTGATAAATTGCCTCGCTGTCTTTGAACGAAATAATGTTGTCCGTTATCCCGTGAATAACCAGTATCGGTACATCTTGCAGGCGCTGAACTGATTTTTCAGGCATTATAGCCTTCCGGCTAATGCCTGTTCGCATCTCGGTAATCCAAACTGTTATCGGTGCGAAAGGAAATGCAGGAAGTCCCACGAAATGGGTGAAACTCTGCGAAACAGCGCTATCCAAACTTTTGAATGCAGAATCTATTACCAATGCATCCACCATTCCAGGGTTTTCAGCTGCATACAATATAGCCGTAGCACCGCCATTAGATAGCCCTAGAATACCAATGGGCCCTCTAGTTGGAACCTGATTGTTCGTGACGGTCTGCTGATCCTGTAAGAATGCAACTGCAGCGGCCAAATCTAGTCTCTCGTAGTAGCCAAAGCTTGTAAATTCCCCCTCGCTTTCTCCTGAATTACGAAAGTCAAAAAGAAACACTGTCATCCCAGATTGGTACAGCATATTAGCCCTTAAAAGCATCGAGCGCTTATCACACCTGTAACCATGCAGCAAAATAACGGCAGCCTCCGAAGACCCTCTCGCTAGCCACCCTTCCAGTCTGGTCCCGTCGGAGGCATTCAGCGACACTTTTTCAATTCCCAATTCTAGGTATGGATAATCCGAAAGCTTATCCATACCCTCACATGGTTCAGGGTGAAGTGCCGTTTGCGAACCCGTCCAACCTACAGCACCCAAAAGTAATGCGCTCGAGAGCACGCTCATGCCTGCATAACCAATCGCAACCTTCTGTAATTTCAAGGAAAACTTGCGAACCAGCACCAGCAGCACCACTATTGGTGCTGGAGCAAAGATCCAAGCGCCGAACAATACATTCGTATTCGGTCCAGCCAGTCCCATAATCACACACAAAACACCACTGGCAGCAGTTATAGAAAATAGGGCCATGATAATAACTGGTGAGTTCAAGAACGAATTTATGATCGACTCCTATGTATAAACCGCGGCAGCACAAATTTACCGACCAAAAGCGCAAACAAAGGAATCCAAATCCACAGTATTTCGCTTCTCAGCAGAACGAAAAGTTTCTCAAACATCAACCCAACTCCGAAAGAGGATTCCTCGAACAACAATATGCTGGAAGGAACAATCGGATTAAACGGAAAGAAGTACCGGGTATTTTCAAATGGTGCGAAAAATGCTACGCCCAACCTGCTATCGTTAAACGCATCAAGAACACCATGTGATGCAGTCAAGAATACAAAGTAGAGCACAAGAAGAAAGGTCATCCTTGCTGTGAGATTACTCTTCCTAAAAAATAGGGCAACTACTGAAACACCTACAACCACAGCAAAAAACAAGGAATGCGTAATACCGCGATGCCCAAAAAGGTCTTCTCCGGCAACCCCAAACGCCATCCCGATGACATCAATATCGGGGAAGCTAGGTAAAACAATAGACAGCACCCAAAATCTTTTTGGGACTGACCTCGTAGTCACAAGCTTAGAGACAACTGCTCCTACCAAGGAATGGGTCATAACGGATGGCATCGTATTAGCCTCTCATCCTACGCCGAATTTATGGGCGTCTGGGTCGTGTGTTCTCTCTATTCCCATCAGAAACAATTCCCTTATAGCACCCGACTGTATAAGGATACTCAATCGTCGCATGATAGTGATACCCAAGGTGGCCATGATCATGGCCGTGGCACTCGTCCAAGTCATTATTTGACATTTCGTTTCCATTTTCGCCTAGATAACCATAAATTGGAAAGCCATCATTGATATAACCAACAACCCCTGAGTGCCCATCCTCCAGAAATTCAGTATCAAGGCGAGGTGGAATAAAGTGATAATGGTACATAGTCATCGCTGGATGTCCACCAAAAACGTCAACAATCTCTCGCGCTACAGCGTCATCTCCTCTTCCATTTGCTGCATTGAAAAGAGCAACTCCATTAACCGTCACACCAATCGTACCAAGTGGTAAACAACTTGGTTTATCTGCCAAGACTGGATTCAGCGCATACACAAATGATGATTCTCTCGCGGCAGGCACTCCTGGATTTCCATCTATGCGGGTTAGATCTGGATACTGAGTCATAGGCCAATCCCCTATCTTGCCATCAAGGGGGAGGTTGTTAAATGTAATCTTGCGTTCCTTGTCAGTAATGTCTTGGGAATACGTGCCAGCTGCAGGTGTGAATTCCCCAGCAGGCAACCATAACTTCTGTAAGAAGTTCCATGTATTCTGAGCGAAATTTATCCACGTAATCCTGCTTTCTCTAGCGCCTGGTGCAGTAGGATTGGGGCCTTCGCACGAATATAGGAAATTCTGCCTTGGTGCTTCGGTCGTCAAGTATTCGTCTCCCAGCCTAAGGGTAGCACAGTCAGGGCCTTCATCATCCATACAAAGATCGGGAGACATAGTCAGAGAAGAAACTATCGACCCTGAAGTCTGTTCCGTAGATTCACTATGAGCTGTTGGAGTTACCATAGTAGAGGATCCTGACAATTCTCGGGCTGGGGTCACAATAGGAGGATCAGGAAACAAGACTGGCACCTCAATAGTAACCGCTACTTTCGAGGCAAGAGGTGTATGTGTCTCCT
>PBAZ01000010.1 GCA_002717565.1 Chloroflexota bacterium | reverse complement strand
CCCTTGAGATTCATAATCCATCCTCTATTTAATTACCCCTGCAGTTTGGCATAAACAACTTCCTCTAGCAACTTCCCTTGACGTCGGATGATAGCCCCATTTATCCTTATCATGAAATTAGCTGTCACGAAAATGCCACATTAGGCAGAATACAGGCACAAATCAATCGTTCAGGCTAGGGCACTAAACGGCATCCACGTTATATGAGTATCAGCACCAAAAAAGTCACTTTAGCCACCTCATCACGATCCAACGCAATCGCTCTCTTGGCAACTATGCGACCTAAGCAGTGGATCAAAAATTTCCTCGTGTATTTACCCTTAGTATTTACTATCAACAATCACTGGAACGTATCTGAAGAAACACCAACTATTATTTCACTGTTGCTCGACAGCACATTATCGTTCTTATCCTTCACTTTAGCCTCAAGCGCTGTTTATACATGGAACGATATCTGCGACCGCCTTGCAGATGCTTCCCACCCGAAGAAGAAACTTCGCCCCTTAGCATCAGGCAAATTATCTCCCCAATTGGCCATAGCTTTTGCGGTCCTCTTATCCATAACAGGTGTAATTATAGGATTCTTGGTCACGCCTTGGATTGGCATTATTATAGCTGGGTATCTGACCCTAATGGGATTTTATTCGTACCACTTAAAACACCTAGTTCTCCTTGATGTGATATTAATCAGTTCAGGGTACGTAGCGCGAGCAGTATCTGGCGCAATCGCAATAAATGCACCGGTATCTGCTTGGTTGTATGTAGTAACTGGGCTCGGAGCATTATTCCTAGGATTCGGGAAAAGAAAAAGTGAACTAAACAAACTTATACCATCAACTACCACGACTCATGAGAATATCCTCGACCCACATACCCAACGCCGTGTATTATCAATTTACACCCAAGATTTACTGAACACCCTCATCAGTATCTCCGCTTCATCCCTGATATTGGCCTACATGATCTATACCTTCACTGCTGAAAATTTGCCACACAACAACTCAATGATGGCCACCATACCGTTCGTGATCTATGGCGTATTCCGTTACATCCTAATCGTGACAGAACCAACAACTGAGGAACAGCCGGAGGATGCTCTACTAAATGATAAACCAGTTGTCGTCACAGCAGTGGGATGGATATTGAGTGTAATAGCAATTTTACTCATGTTCCCTGAATGAAATTAGCTTGTAATTCGGGCCAAAAACTAAAAGATCCTAGCCAAACGGTAAGGATTGCACTAGATTCAAAATGCATGATACAATTCCGCCTGCCTTGGAGGTGTGCATGCGTATCCCGATGAAAGTCGATTACGGCGTCAGGGCCCTAGTTGATCTCGCCACCCATCAAGAAGTAAATGGATCTACCAGTGTGGCGACCNCANTCATAGCTNAACGCCAACAAATCCCAAAACAATATCTGGACAGAATACTNCTGTCGCTTAAGCAAGCNGGAATGATTACAAGCTCCCGCGGNCCTCACGGAGGATATAAACTGAGTAAAGACCCACACAATGTTACTGTCACGATGGTCATGNAAGCCCTCNGTGACTCNCCCACGGCCCCNGTCAACTGCATAGCTGCACCGGACTGTTGCACNCTGTCTAGTGCCTGTGCTCAACGCGAAGTATGGNGAAGCGTCGAANCCGCAATTGATGNTATACTGAACGAGGTAACCATAGGATCTATGGCCACACAACAATCACAATTTACAACTNATATTAAATCATTCTGACCCANAATAANCANTGATGCTAANGTCGACTGATTACATNGATCACAAGGTTTCTATCCNCAAACAAATTGCCAAACTAGATATCGAAAACTGAAAGAGGTAACANCGATGGCGAGTAACACAACTTTGACCCCTGAGGACGTACAGCGCTACAGCCGACATATAATCATGCCCCAAGTCGGTAGCACGGGACAGCGCAAANTACTTGAATCCAAAGTCTTNGTNGTTGGTGCAGGTGGATTGGGGTCGCCTGTCTGCGTNTATCTAACGCTTGCTGGTGTTGGCACGCTTGGGATCGTGGATTTCGACGTNGTGGACCTCAGTAACCTCCAACGACAGATACTGCACCAAACAGAGGATGTCGGNAGACCTAAGGTCGACTCCGCAGCAGATACACTCAAGTCATATAACCCCAACGTAAATGTGGTGATTCACGAGGCCCCAATAACATCAGAAAATGCCATGGACATTATCCCTCAATATGATATCGTCATAAACGGTGCAGATAATTTTCCAGCACGATACCTTGTTAACGACGCATGCTACATAGCCGGCAAACCCCTAGTTGACGGAAGCATATTGCTGTTTGACGGACAAGCAACGGTGTACATTCCAGGACAAGGATGCTACCGATGTNTGTTTCCTGCTCCTCCACCTCCAGGTGAGGTTCCNAGTTGTGCTGAAGCTGGTGTACTTGGGGCACTTCCAGGATTAGTGGGAAGCATTCAGGCTATTGAAACAATTAAACTAATACTTGCAGCAGGAGAGAATCTTATTGGGCGTCTCCTTATCATTGACGCCTTGTCTATGGAATTCAGACAATTCAAACTGCGAAGAAACCCTGCATGCCCTCTATGCGGTGATTCCCCATCCGTTACTGAATTGATAGACTATGAGGTATTCTGCGGGCTNCCTTCAACTAGTATGGCAGCACATTAGTAGCTGCGCTGAGAATAACATCAGGATATCAGACTATCTAAACAAGNCCTNNACTACAACTGAGGGTCAATGTGCCCTGAGGAGNTTCTAATTCATGCCCCAAAATAACATAATAGAAACTATTGGTAANACACCCATAGTAGAATTGAAAAAGCTAAGCCCNTCACCCAANGTTCAGGTGTTTGCCAAACTTGAAGGAACTAATCCTACGGGAAGCGTCAAGGATCGAATAGCTAAATACATGATCGAAAAAGCAGAAGCAGAAAATATGCTTAGAGGCGATAAGATCATCCTTGAACCCACTAGCGGTAATACAGGCATAGCACTCGCAATGATTGCTAGATACAAAGGATACGCNGTAGAAGTAGTAATNCCTGAAAATGTGAGCCAAGAGAGGATCAATCTGCTTCAAGCCTATGGAGCAANGATCCACTTTAGCAAGGGTAGTGAGGGGACTAANGGTGCCGTTCGATACGCTGAAGCCATGGTAGCCGAACACCCTGATTTGTACTTTATGCCGTACCAATATGGGAATGATGCCAACCCTAATGCTCATTATCAGACNACAGCACCAGAAATAATTCAAGACATACCTGATGTATCTGTTTTTGTAGCCGGTCTCGGAACNGGCGGAACNCTCACTGGGGTGGGAAGAAAGCTTAAAGAACATAATCCCGATATCCAAATTATTGCAGCTGCTCCAGAACCTGATGACACAATACAAGGTCTNCGAAGCTTAGAAGACGGATTCATCCCGCCTATACTGGATCTTAACGTCCTTGACGCACGACTTATGATTCCNAGTGAAGATGCATTCCATTACACCAAGGCTCTTCTACAAGANGAAGCTATCTTCGCAGGGGTTTCNTCTGGNGCAGCCGTAGCCTGTGCTATGCAATATGCAAAGCGACTTGATAAAGGGAAAATAGTTTGTTTGCTCGCTGACGGAGGATGGAAATATCTNAGCACTGGCCTGTGGTCTCAGGAATATTCTGACCTCGAAAATGAAGTCGCAGGAAAAGTATGGTGGTGAAAGTCTCCCGNCNNTAAAACATACCAGCCAATCAACATATCTCTTTACAGTTCAAGGTTCGTTCTCCTACAATTAAGAGANATAGNTCGAATAGTGCCGACAATTATTACGAGGGAACACTACTCTAACAAAAATAGTTTGCCCCTATCGAAAGTGTGCCATGTATAGAGATCCTGAAGCAATAGCATATGTCCTATCAATAGCCAAAGAACGAGATGTTAGATTCATACGTCTATGGTTCACCGACATACTAGGTATACTCAAAGGGGTAGCNATTACCTCTAGCGAACTNCAAGACGCACTAGAACTAGGNGTACCATTCGATGGCGGATCTATAGAGGGATTTGCGAGNCAGGGAGAGAGCGACATGATNGCCCTGCCAGATCCNAGCACATTTCGAATATTACCATGGCGCCCTCAGGAAAACGCTGTGGCGGGTATGTTTTGCGACATTCTCACCCCCGAAGGCGAACCATTCTCGGGGGACCCGAGATACGTGCTGCGCCGCAANCTAGAGGAGGCTGCAGAATTAGGCTATAGCTATTATGTCGGCCCTGAACTAGAGTATTATTACTTCAAGGATTCGACCCAAACCGNCCCCTTGGACTCCGGCAGTTACTTCGACCAAACCCCCCTTGATCTAGTNACTGACCTCCGGCGAGAAACAGTACTATTTCTCGAGACTCTTGGGNTACCAGTAGAAACAAGCCACCATGAAGTGTCAGACAGCCAACACGAAATTGATCTCCGATACACCGATGCTCTTACCATGGCAGACACCGTGATGATGTACCGATTGGTTGTTAAAGAAGTAGCGATGCGACACGGAGTGTATGCAACATTCATGCCGAAACCGATTAACCACCAGAACGGGTCAGGAATGCACACACACCAAGCTCTTTTCAATGGAGAAGTGAATACATTCGCTGATGAAAATGACCCNTGGAATCTATCCGTTNTAGGGAAATCCTTCATAGCTGGGCTGCTTACTCATGCTAAAGAGATAACCGCCGTAACCAATCAATGGGTCAACTCCTATAAGAGACTCGTANCAGGATATGAAGCGCCTATATACGTNTCATGGGCGCGTGTAAGTGGATCTGCTCTTATCCGAATACCTTCGCTCAANAATACCCATCCNTGGNCATCAAGATTGGAATATAGAGCTCCTGATCCTGCCTGCAATCCATATCTCGCATTCTCTGTAATGTTGGCCGCAGGACTGGATGGAGTTAAGAACAAAATGCAGCCGCCTCCAGCGGCAGATCGCAACATNGAAGATATAGATAAAGAGACTCAGNAAAAAATGCAANTATCGACATTACCAGGAAGCCTGCACGAAGCCATACAGTCTGCCAAGGAAAGTGAACTATTGCGNCGCACTCTTGGAGANCATATTTTCGCGAGCTTTATCCAAAATAAAACAATAGAGTGGGAACGATACNGAGAACATGTGAGTGATTACGAACTNAAACGATATCTTCCGCTTTTGTAGCGAGACGGAATCGCNCCATAATCAACTNGCTCCAACTGAATTCTCAACACAGAACATTCATATACCAAAACAGAATACGGGAAATAGCAAGCGGGCGTAACTCAGGGGCAGAGTATCTGCTTCCCAAGCAGAATGTCGTGGGTTCGAATCCCATCGCCCGCTCCATCAAATTCGTCNTACCACAAGCNNTTACACNGGTGNACTGCNAATGATATCAGTTAGATTGTAAAACTTCTNACANTGTGATACCGTTNNNTATTCGTGGGGGATGTANCNCATNGGANCAATAAATNNACTNGNAAGCAAATGAANTNNTTCTCTCGAACCATACANCTGAGTAGTGANTCAGCACCNCAGTTCATTGATATCACTNANCAATTGGAAGNGTTAATTCAGGAATCACAAATAGTCACTGGCATTGCCACANTATTTTCCAAACATACGACCGCAGCGATCAGAGTCATCGAAAACGAACCNTTATTGATTAACGATCTTACCAAAATGTTAGAACGTCTNGCCCCACGTGAGAGTTATTACCANCACAACGATATGACAATCCGNACAGTCAANGTCANCGAACANGAGCCTCCTAACGGCAATTCACATTGCCAACATCTCCTACTAGGATCAAGCGANTCAGTTCCCATTCTCAACTCGGAAATGCAACTAGGACAATGGCAGCGACTCTTCTTCGTAGATTTAGACGGACCTCGGTCGCGAGAATACTTAGTTCAAGTAATAGGCGCATAAACTANCNACCACGCCACAACCCNTACCTCAAGCACTNNCACTAGGGCGGGTATTCACATAGGNTCAATCTNAACGTATNTTGGATTGACCAAACAGGCGTGNANTGCTAGACTCTCACTCGTGATGTGGACCCAAAAGGTCAACAATATNTAAANTAGGTCNGCTATAGCGCAAAGGGCACAACTAAAATTCATCCTAGNNTNTCANCAAGGATGTTCCAAGTCCTAANGAAAGGAGCCCGAATTGGCAACTCAGAACGAATACGTTAAAGATGTAGCGAGCCAAGAATACAANTACGGCTTCGTTACGGATGTAGAAGAAGAGCAAGCNCCNAGGGGNCTTACCGAGGATACTATCAGATGGATATCNGCAAAAAAATCTGAGCCTGAGTTCATGCTTGAGTGGCGCCTAAAAGCGTTCAAGCATTTCATGTCGCTGCTTGACGAAGATCAACTNCCTGAGTGGGCAAACATTCAACACGCGCCAATAGACTTCCAGAATATCATTTACTACTCAGCACCAAAAAAGAANCCTAANCTGGATAGCCTAGATGAAGTTGATCCCGAGATATTGAAAACCTATGAAAAGCTAGGGATACCACTTGAAGAACAAAAAATGCTTAGTGGNGTTGCCGTAGACGCAGTTTTTGATAGCGTATCCATAGCCACGACNTTCAAGGAAACNCTAGCAGAACAAGGGATTATATTCTGCTCTTTNTCAGAAGCTATCCAAGAACACCCAGATATCGTTCGAGAGTACTTAGGTTCAGTAGTACCATACACTGACAATTTCTACGCNGCGCTGAATGCAGCTGTGTTCACAGATGGNTCTTTTTGCTACATACCACCTGGGGTTAGGTGCCCGNTAGAGTTAACCACATATTTCNGGATAAATGCTCAAGACACAGGNCAGTTTGAAAGAACCNTAATAATTGCGGATACCGACAGTTATGTCAGTTACCTAGAAGGATGCAGTGCCCCGATGAGAGACACTAATCAATTACACGCTGCAGTAGTTGAACTAGTAACACTTGATAACGCTGAAATAAAGTACTCAACCATCCAAAATTGGTACCCCGGAGACGAAAATGGCAAAGGTGGTATCTANAANTTCGTGACNAAACGAGGCAAATGCGAAGGTAAGAACTCAAAAATATCATGGACTCAGGTTGAGACAGGATCTGCTATAACGTGGAAATATCCAAGCGTACTATTGATTGGAGACAATTCGATCGGTGAATTTTATTCCGTGGCGTTATGCAAGGGATATCAACAGGCTGATACCGGCACTAAAATGACGCATATTGGCAAGAATACACGCAGCACAATAATCGCTAAAGGGATATCTGCNGGTCATGGNCAGAACACCTACNGAGGACTGGTTAAAATCATGCCNAACGCGAGCAATTCATGGAATTTCACTCAGTGCGATTCGTTGCTCGTAGGAGATGAATGTGGAGCACACACCACTCCATATGTTGAAGTGAGAAACAGTTCATCGCATCTAGAGCATGAAGCGTTTACCTCTAGGGTAAGTGAAGATCAACTCTTTTATTGTAATCANCGAGGGATGTCCATAGAAGATGCGCATTCTCTCATTATAAATGGATTCTGCCGAGAAGTTTTCAGCCAACTACCAATGGAGTTCGCTGTNGAGGCTACTCGGTTACTAGAAGTCAACTTAGAAGGCACAGTGGGGTGAAAATTTCATATGGACTCATTGCTGAAAATTGATGATTTGCACGCATCGGTAGGTGAAACCAANATCNTAAATGGAGTNAANCTGNCTATAAACCCAGGTGAAATTCATGCGATTATGGGGCCAAACGGNTCAGGGAAAAGTACCCTAGCGAATGTTCTTGCCGGAAATCCTGCNTACCAAGTCACGAATGGCAGTGCCAGCATTGACGGTGAAGATTTGATGCCACTTATGCCCGAGGATAGAGCTCGANNGGGTCTTTTCCTATCGTTTCAACATCCAGTGGAGATTCCTGGNGTGAGAATGGATCACTTCATGAGAGCTTCATTGAACCCTATACGCAAGCATCGTGGTGAGAGTGAAATAGGTATACTAGAGTTTGACCGATTGGTGTCAGAGAAAGTCCAAGTCATTGATATGTCTAGAGATATGGCCAAACGGGCAGTGAATGTCGGATTCTCTGGGGGAGAGAAAAAACGCAACGAAATCCTGCAAATGGCAGTGCTTGAACCGAAAATCTCAATCCTCGACGAACCCGATTCTGGACTTGATGTAGATGCACTNAGAATAGTAGCTAGCGGGATTAACCAATTGCGCCAAGCTTCGAANTCAACCCTATTAATAACTCACTATCAAAGAATATTAGATTATGTCACCCCTGATTATGTCCATATTATGATCAAAGGCAGGATTGTCACATCAGGAGACAAATCCCTTGCCTTGGACGTTGAGCGATCAGGGTACGATCAATTCGAAAATAGNTCNTAAAGTCGTAGTAAGAGAGCGTAAGAAACAATGCGAGAAAATGCCCNTAAAGGCATCGGNCCGTACGTCAGGGAATACGATTCACGGAACACAGAAAANACTCCTTCATGGATGCTGCAANTCCAAGAAGCAAGTATCGCGAATTTTANGGCCAAAGGGTTCCCTGTAGGCTCATCCAGAAATGAGGAGTGGAAGTACACCAACCTAACAANATTGGCTGAACTAGAAACCGTCGCTACTCAANNAANTCCTGNATTTGTAGATAGTATNAGTGAGCTAGACCTATCTAATTCATANGCAANTGAACAGCAAATTCCTTCCATATTATTCCTTAACGGAACATACCAACCGAANCTTTCAAATCGATCGTCTCANAATCAGGGCATTCGCATTCAAACGTTTCACGAGTTATACGAGTCAGGTGAGACATCCACACTGGAAGAACACTTTGGACAATATGTNAAAGANTCCTCCAACGAATTTGTTTCCCTCAACACAGCTTTAGCAGACAATGGCGTGCTCATTGAAATAGACTCNAGCACCTCGGATTCGACTCCTATACATATTGCCAATTTCTACACTGNCACTGACAGTTCCTTCACCACTTCNCCACGGATCCTCATTGTTGCACCNAAAGGTGGAAGCGCAATCATCCTGGAAACTCATGAAGGTACTGGAGAGANTNAATACTTCGTCAACTCAGTGACTGAGATATACGTCGGGCAGAATTCAGACATACAACATTACCTAATACAAACGCAAAACTCTTCGGCATTCCATATATCAAATACAGGAGTTCACNTGGCAGCTGATAGTAAATTTCTGTCTGTCAATGTTGACCTTGGAGGTAGTCTGATACGGCACAACCTTGATGTGCTAACTGCAGAACCGGGATCTTCATGTATCTTGAACGGTCTATATATAGTTGACGGTGACAGGCACTGCGACAACCAAGTAATTATCGATCATGCGGCACCCCATACAACTAGCAGGGAACTTTACAAAGGTGTACTNGACGATGAGTCCCGATCCGTTTTTCATGGAAGCNTAATAGTAAGAGAAGGGGCCGTTAAAGTAAACGCTGATCAAGCTGACAAGAACTTGTTATTGTCCGATAAAGCCGAGGCGGACACNAAGCCAGCTTTTTGGGTGTATTGCGACGANGTTATATGCAGNCACGGAGCAGCATGTGGGCAGATTGACCCTGCTGCCATGTTCTATCTTCAATCTNGAGGGATAGAGGCTGCTGAAGCAANGCAGATCTTAACCAAAGCATTTCTAGCAGAAATAACTGAATCTGTTACCTCACCCACAGTAAAGAGTCATGTCGAAACTCTAGTCTCTGACCGTTTGTCNTCGTTGAAATCTAACGCATGATATATATCCCCACTCCACTNAAACGNTATCTATAAATATTACATTCTGCCACAGAGGATAACCGTGCTAGATCTGACCGCAATTAGAAACGACTTCCCAATACTACAAAGACGCGTTGGAGAACACCAGTTNGTGTATCTGGATAACGCAGCGACATCACAAAAACCNAGACAAGTCATTGACTCTATAGNGGACTATTATCANTCGTATAATTCTAATGTGCATCGTGGGGTTCACACCCTCAGTATGGAAGCTACTGACCACTANGAAGAAGCGCGACAGAAAGTTNGCAAATTTCTCAATGCTCAGTCACCAGAAACTATTGTCTGGGTCAGAAATACGACTGAAGCAATCAATCTCGTATCCTANACNTGGGCTCAGACTCACCTTTCAGCTGGTCAAGATATAGTCCTAACTGAAATGGAGCATCATAGTAACCTTGTTCCATGGCANCATCTAGCAAAAACACGAAACCTCAACCTGAANTTTATTCCCGTCAAAGACGATGGACTGCTAGACCTTGAAGTTGCTAAAACANTCATAGGCCCGAATACAGGTTTATTGGGANTAATCCATATGTCCAACGTACTAGGAACCATCAATCCAATTAAAGAATTATCGCAATTAGCACAATCAGTTGGTGCAGCTGTTTTGGTAGATGCAGCACAGAGTGTCCCNCACATTGCGCTAGATGTCCAAGATCTCGACTGCGATTTTCTGGCCTTTTCTGGACACAAAATGCTGGGACCNACAGGGATAGGTGTTCTGTACGTTAAGCCAACAATATTGGATCAAATGGACCCATTCCTTCGCGGTGGGGAGATGGTACGTNATGTAAGTTTTNAAACGGCTACCTGGAANGATATTCCTATGAAGTTTGAAGCCGGAACCCCAAACATAGCTGATGCTATAGCCCTAGGNNCTGCAATNGACTACCTNGAAGATGTAGGTCTGCAAAATATCCATGATCATGAGCAGACACTAACTGNGCAGGCAGTATTTGAACTGGATAAACTTGAAATTGTGAACTCAGTTGGCCCACGTGATTTTGCAGTACGCGGNGGGATAGTGTCTTTTGACATCCCGAATCTGCACCCGCATGATCTTGGAACATTTCTCGACCATCTGGGCATCGCGATNAGGACTGGTCATCACTGTGCAATGCCGTTGGTTCGTGATAGACTCGGATTGGTCGCTACAGCTCGGGCCAGTTTCTACCTGTATAACTCTTCAGAGGAAGTAGAGCAGTTCATTGAAGGAGTAAAAGGAGCTATTCGCTACTTTCGTGCCTGATCGATCNTAGCGTCTCAAAAACCTCGTACCAGTAACACAGTCTTCNCCAAAGGAACATTAAGGTAGGAAANCTTATGCCATCTCCCGAATTCGCATTCCACGAATTGGACGATTTGTACCAAGAAATTATCCTAGACCATTATAGAAGCCCTCGAAATGCCCAACACTTGGAAAATCCGACTGCCATTGCTGATGGCAACAACCCATTCTGTGGAGACGAGACTCATATAGAGCTGCTGATCGGGATGGGAGATACGGTACAGAAAACGGGGATAATGGGGCGTGGTTGTTCTATTAGTCAGGCTTCTGCATCCTTGATGTCAGAAATTGTCATCGGTAAAACTGCTTCCGAATTATCTGAAATGGTTCAACTGTTCCGGGACATGATGCAAGGTCAAGAGGTATCGCAAGAACAACTCGATATTCTACGCGATAGCCAAGTGCTATTAGGTGTGCGGCAATTTCCCGTCAGAGTGAAATGTGCCCTTCTTCCTTGGGTCACCCTGCTAGATGGAGTNTCAAAACTAAANGCTGACCACTAAACNNCGTAGCATCTGAACTATNGTGTCGTATCCCAAGAAAAATAGGCATAATGNAAATACTCCTGCGCCCTCGGGTTCATTGAAACCCCACGTAGAGTTCCATCCCACCCCCAATACAGATTGTCCGTCGCCACCATCAGGCGAGTGGCTGAATGCATGGNACGCCGATCNATCTCCTTGATAACTGAGGTACGNGACAATGGATTNATTTCTTGCGCTTGCAACTCTATNAGCAAATCCAAACCCGNATCCNNATATTNGGAAGCNTTATACGTGCCTTCGCTATGAAGCACTCCAAAGAAATACTGATTAGGCGTGAGCANGGGAACGCTAGGACCCAAATACATGTCATAGGATCCTTGGCCCTTTGCCATCTCCACATACTCCGTTATAGAGATCCTTTCAGCAGAAACCGATATAGCTGCAGCACGCAGATCGTTAACAATCTCTTCAGCCAANTTAGTNAAATCTGTTCCGTAGTTCCCAACTGACAGAGTNAGTTCAGTCNCCGAAAAATCAAAAATATGTTCCCNGTCNGTGGATNNTCCTACGTACGNCCTGAGTTCCTCATCAGTCATCTGCCANGAGGNATGTCTCGCAGGGAATCCCAGTCCATTGAAAATTTGGTCAGGCCAGTAAAGTTCAGAATATCTCCAAGGGTCAATGGTTTGGAATATGGTTTGTCTCGCTTCCAGCGAATCCAATGGCCTCTTACTCGTATTGAGAACGAATTCCATACCNTGTCCAACATATGGTANCGTCACAACGCCAAATTGTCCTTNCCGTTTCCNAAGAGTTTGANCCTGTTCAGCCGTCAAATCCACGAAGTCCACTTCCCCAACGGCCATNGAGGCAAATCTTACCGTCTGATCAGGAATAACACTTATTCTTAAAACGTCCATTNNCGGTAATCCTGCCTCGTAATANAGCGGGTTTGATTCCAGNACATGCTGATNTGAGGNACCNCCCCTAACAAAAACCCATGGGCCCGTACCGANNGGACCTTTCGCTATGACATCCTCATAACTTGACTGCACTTCCACTGGGACAATTTTCGAATGCCCTGCAGCCACAGATAAAACAAAATCCGCATCTGGCACGTGTGTGCGAATCTCCAATACTGCATCGTTTATCTTGACCACGTCACTCACATTTTGGAGCAACCCTGCATTAGGCCATCCCTCTGTTTTCTGCCGTTGATAACTGTATACAAGATCCTCAACAGTTACCAACCTGCCATCCAAAGGAGCAATGTTATGCCATCTAGCACCATCTCTTAAAGTGAATCNNTACGTGGTCTGATCAATTTGCACCCAGTCAGAACAAAGATCGCATTCCANTATACTGCCCAAATCTGNANTGTTGGTATTGGGCTTAAATCTTAAGAGCCGACTGTACACTAACCCAGNACCAGTCAAATGGAGAGAGGATGAAAGTGACTGATGGACGTCATAGCTCCAAGNCTNATCNGGGCTGGCAATATCTAANGCCATAATGTTATCNGCNTCGNGCTCTATAGCTACGCTGGTACTGATGGGTATAGGCGTTACANTTGCGATGGAATCCAGNGTTTCTGTATTGTCCTGANTCTCACCANTACAGCCAACAAATAAAAAGCAGTGCACCACCACTGCCACNAGCCCGATTATTAACGTACGACGCATGTTCTTGCTAATGACCTTTTCCCCTTGCTGCAGAGCGTAAAATATATCTATCGGGATTATCTGTCCTANTCTATGAAAGAATNCCATGGTAATGTTAATTGATGTCCATACTCATCTAGATCAATATCCAGAGGATGAAATCCCAGCNATTTTAGAAAGAGCTGAAATGGTTGGAGTTGAACAGGTNGTAATCGCAGGTACTACCATTGATTCAAGCAGAACAATAGTCGATCTGGCNACACACAATCCTCGTATCCTCGCAAGCGTTGGCATTCATCCNTCGGAGATTCGTGTNCAGCCTTTCCAGTCGTCNCTAGATGCNTTGAAAAATATAGCCATGACNCCTCAGGTTATCGCTATTAGCGAAATTGGGTTAGACTACCCNGCTTCTGAAGACNTGAAACGAGCACAAATTGAAGCGTTCTCCNGNCAAATCCAGCTCGCGCGAGAATTAAGACTTCCCATTGTGTACCACTCTCGCAACGCATANCCAGATACCTTAGAAATCCTGAAAACGGAAGATGCATCCATTGTTGGGGGTATTGCTCACTATTTCCAAGGCAGTNTAGAAACTGCTTATCGCTGTATNGACCTAGGATTCCTCATATCACTTGCTAAACCCTTATTGCAGCTTGAGGAATTACAAGAAGTTGCGAAGGAAGTACCTTTAGAATATATCGTGCTCGAAACNGACTCTCATCCTCAACCGTTCAAAAAAAACCGCGAGAAGTGGACCGAGCCAAAACTACTCTTAGAAATTGCTCAAGNCCTAGCGGAAATCAAAAACATCCCCTTNCAACAAGTCATAAGTACTACTACAAGAAANGCCACAAACAAACTTAAGCTCAATANCGAGAGGTAGCNTAAAGNTGAGCCAGTCANGTGCNNTAANCTATANCAGGAATCTGCCTAGCGATTACGCATCACTCGACGCATTTCATCTTCAATCAATCCAAAATCCCGTTGCGACAGNAAGTGCAAGTGATCTTGAAAAGCTAGATCCCAATCTTCCGGTGCCCATCTTTTCACATANTGCAATCCNGGTCCTAATTGATATCCATCGAGATGTTCTCGATCTTCCAGGACTANATTGGGATGAATGTCCACTCGATAAGGGAAATCCTCTTTACCATTATGGCTCACCCAAATTTCATCGTGTTCCTCTCGTNCCCCAGAGTCAATAGTTGCTGTTGCCGGGAAACACTTCGAGGATTGTATAAAGTACAAAACCCTATCACCTGGAAGCATTCGCTGNGCNCGCTTCCGATGTTTTGATTTTACTCCCTGAACCTTAAANCCCATCTCACGGGTTATATTATAATTGTCCTTAGTCGTTACCAACATCCAATAACTAGGCATATCGCTNTCCTAATCGCATGTGATCAAATCATCACAATTACGATTGTTCCTTTCAATTAATGGGGAATGACCCCGGAAGTCGCCNCGAAAACTACAACTCATTACTATTATACAAGCACGGGAAATTCTTTCGAATTATTGNTAATCAGCGAGTGATTCTTGTTTGTCATCCAACTGCTGAATAACACTAACCATCTCAAGCCCCGNAACNGCNCTATCGCGACCTTTGTTGCCAAGCTTGCCTCCAGCCCTTTCCATTGCCTGATCCTGATCATCCGTAGTAAGCACTCCAAAGATCACNGGGANCCCATAATCCAACCCAACCCTGCTAATACCCATAGCAGCAGCCTGAGAAACGTATTCAAAATGCGGAGTTTCTCCCCTNATAACCGCCCCCAGGCAGATAATTAGGTCATAGTTGTCTAACTCAAGCATCGTTTGGGCCATGACAGGGAGTTCGAANGAGCCAGGAACCCATGCTACCGTGATNGTTTCATCACTAACACCGTTCTCTGTCAGCCCAGATATCGCCCCTTCTAGGAGCTTGCTCGTGATATATTCNCTGAACTGAGCTACAACGATACCAACTGCAAGGNCCCCTGTATTGAGTTTCCCGCGAATCACATCCACNACTTATTGTCTCCTGACAAACACNAGTTAAGCCCCNGACATCCAGACTACCACCTATCTAGTCTGTCCTGTCCAATAGATGACCTAACTTTTCGGCCTTGGTATCTAAATAACGACTGTTCTCATCGTTTGGAGTCGCAATCAATGGCACTCTCTCTACGAGCTCAAGCCCGAACCCTGCCAATCCAACTATCTTCCTTGGATTNTTGGTCATAAACGTGAACTTTCTGACGCCCAAATCCAGAAGGATCTGCGCCCCAATACCNTAGTAGCGCAAATCCGGGGCGAACCCCAAATCTACATTAGCTTCAACCGTATCTAAACCGCTGTCCTGAAGAGCGTAGGCACGAACCTTATTGTGCAATCCAATTCCCCGACCTTCCTGTCGCATGTACACAAGAACTCCCTGCCCTGCCTCNCTAATTGCTTCCAGTGCTAGNCCTACCTGATCNCCACAGTCGCATCGCTTNCTGCCAAAAACATCCCCAGTAAGACATTCCGAATGCACCCTTACAAGAGTTGGAATTTCAGGATCAATATCACCTTTCACAAGNGCGACATGCTCGTCAGGNTCAACNTCGCTGCGATAAGNGCATAGCCGAAATTCCCCATATTTCGTTGGAAGTCGNGCNTCAGCTACCCTTTGCACCAATTGTTCGTGCTGTCTCCGATATGCAATCAGATCGGCTACGGTAACTATACATATATCATGTTCTACAGAAAACTCCTCGAGATCAGGCATGCGTGCCATCGTGCCGTCTTCTTTCATAATTTCGCATATAACAGCAGACGGATACATACCCGCCANTCTAGCAAGATCGACACTGGCCTCAGTCTGNCCAGANCTGACCAGAACTCCGCCTTCAACATAGCGCANGGGAAACATATGNCCTGGGATCCCAAAATCGCTAAGCTTAGCCTCCGGATCAATGAGAGCACGAACGGTTTCCGAGCGATCATGNGCTGAAATCCCTGTCGTCGTACCAACTTTAACGTCAACNCTAACAGTGAAACCAGTCTCTAGTCGAGCGGTGTTATCAGTAGCCATCATGGGNAGTTGCAATTCATCAAGNCGTTCCTTAACAATAGGCTGACAGATCAACCCTCGGGCAAATTTGGCCATGAAATTTATGGCCTCAGGGGTTACAGACTCTGCAGCCATACATAAGTCCCCTTCGTTTTCCCTATCTTCATCATCGGCTATAATGACAAATTTCCCTTTTCGAAACTCCTCAATAGCCTGTTCAATCTGAGCTTTTGGCATTACAGCCTGCCTTCCTAAAGTTCTGTGTCCACCCAGAGACATGGTGCCAGTCAACACCTGACACATTATCCGCTGTCCGTCACNGGGACCTTAACCCCTCCGGCAACAGTGACACTATGTACTTCGCGACAATATCTGACTCAACGTTAACTAACTCACCTTGATGCAAATCCTTCAGGGTAGTATTAGCTAGCGTNAATGGTATCACGGACACTGTGAAAGAGAAAGTGTCACAGCTTGCGACCGTGAGACTAATTCCATCGACAGCAACAAACCCCTTTTCCACAAANTGCATCTCAAGACCTGATGGATAAGCNAAGGTTAAAAGCGAAGAATTCCCATCCACTTCAATCCCTAACAACTCTGAAGTACCGTCGACATGCCCCTGACATATATGACCTCCAAATCGNCCACCGACAGGAAGCGCTCTCTCAAGGTTAACCCGAGTGACACCAGGATCCGTACTCGCGAACTTGGTTCTCTGNATCGTTTCGGGACTCAGATCTACAGAAAAGCCCTGTTCTGTAATGTNAGTAGCAGTCAAACATGCTCCATTTACNGAGACACTATCACCTAGNGATAAATCACCTAANACTAATTCGCAGTTAACCGTAAGAACGCTGTTCTTCAAGGACACTATTGTTCCCACTTCCTCAATAATTCCGCTAAACACNTCTACCTCCAGGATATCCTGTAATGACCATATCAGGGCCCACCTGCTTCATGNCTGCTCCATCAATAGTGATTGCTTCGTCGATCAGATCGACTCCTATCCCCGCTACCGGAGTCAACGAATCCTTGCCTCCAATGATTTTCGGAGACACGAAAGCTACCACTTTATCGACTAAGCCCTGATCGAATAAGGCCCCCAAGATCATAGCTCCCCCTTCAACCAGAGCCGAAGTTACCTCCCTTGAACCAAGGGCCTGCATAAGCTCTACAAGATCAACTCCGCCTTCCCTCGAACCAAGCTGCAGTATTTCAGCTCCACGCTGTTCCAGGTGTAATTTCTTGTCCTCAGTTATAGAGGAGCATGCAATAAGCGTTCTGCCTGGCTGATCCAGAACCTTGCTATGCACCGGCAGTCGCCCATTAGTGTCG
This sequence comes from Chloroflexota bacterium, assembly GCA_002717565.1. Classification (GTDB taxonomy): domain Bacteria; phylum Chloroflexota; class Dehalococcoidia; order Lucifugimonadales. The sequence continues at coordinate 23,879 of PBAZ01000010.1, read as the reverse complement.
ATAATAACGCGTAAGGGTTGTCTAGACTGGAGGTCTCCTCCCTTTGTCCGTGCAGTAAGCGACGGATCATCGGCAATAGCGGTCCCAATGCCTACCACAACAGCATCATTCATCCCTCGCAGAGTATGAGCATATCGTCTGGCCTCTGATCCAGTAATCCATTGGGAGGAGCCTGAGCGAGTCGCAATTTTCCCATCTAAACTCATAGCATATTTCGCTGTAATGAATGGAGTACCGGTCATAATGTATTTAGCATGTGCCTCGTACAGGACGGTTGCTATGTCTTTTCCGGTCCCCACCGAAGTCGTAATACCAGCGGAAGTCAGTAACTCGCTACCGTGACCCGCCACCAATGGATTAGGATCCAGCATCGCCATATGTACGGACGCCACTCCTGCCCGAATCACCGCATCAGTGCACGGTGGAGTCTTTCCGTAATGGCAACAAGGTTCCAGCGTGACATAAAGAGTGGATCCTCTAGCAGCAAGGCCTGCTTTTCGGAGAGCGATAACCTCGGCATGAAGGCCACCTGGCTCTGTCGTGCCCTCCGCGAGAACTTCGCCATCCTTAACCAGTACAGCGCTTACTGTGGGATTCGGACTCGCCAGGCCTGCTGAGGCCTGAGCCAATTCGAGAGCTCGTTCCATCGGATTACTCACACTAATTCCTAATAGCTTAAGCTAAAGCTTGTTGAAATCCCTATAGACTCGGCTAGCGGTAGGTTCAGTCTGTCCCTGATATTTACTGCCGAGTTCAGCTGATCCGTACAGCTGCTCAGCAGCCTCTGTGAGCTGCGAGAAAGAAATTTGACCTATTTTCATTCCGTAGTACAAGGTAATTGGCAAATTCGCAACGTTAGTGAGTTCCAGCGTTAGATGCCCCTTCCACCCTGGATCCACATATCCGGCAGTAGAATGGATAAGCAATCCAATCCTTCCCAAAGAACTTTTGCCTTCAAGTCTGGCTACTAAATCCGCAGGTATTTCGATATGCTCAAATGTACTGCCAAGAACAAATTCTCCCGGATGCAAGATGAATGGCTCGTCATCATCTATTGGGACTAACTCAGTCAGATCTTCAAGATCCTTCCGAACGTCAATGTAAGGCTTTCGTGAATTACGAAACACCAAGATGTTTCTATCAAGGCGAACATCTATGCTGGCAGGTTGCACTGCTGAATCCCCCAGAGGAGAGACGACTATACGCCCTGCCTCTAAGGCTCTGCGAATTGAACGATCACTCAAAACCATAAATCAGATCCACATTCGTTGATATGCCGTAATTGATTACGACTCATTGGTTAATGAGGCACGCTCACCACCAATCGTCCACGTATTGTATCAATGCGAGAAGAGAGGGGCAACTCATCTGGAGAGATATTATGCTGGGTTAATGGAGTACAATAGCTTACAATCATCAGAACCGTGATAAACAACTGGTGCTGCGATCCAGCGAGTTTCTATCTACTATGAAATACGCCTCAACATATCAAGAATTACTTCAACTCGCAGTAGTTGTGGTCACATTGTTCGTCATCACACAAGGGGCAATGCAGCATGCTCGCGTAGAAGGACTAAGCATGGCCCCTACGCTCGTTCATGGTGATCACCTTGTGGTCAACAAATTAGCCTATGCCCGGTTCTCAGTGCCTTTTTTTTCTGACAGCGCCAATACGACCAATCAGGAACCACTCAATTTCGTATTTTCTGCTCCCGATCGGGGTGATATAGTCATTTTTGATCCTCCGAGCCACGTCCCTCATAGCCATGCGCTAGTAAAAAGGATCGTTGGAGTTCCAGGTGATACAGTAGCAATTAACAACCACGGAGTGTATATCAACGGACAGCGACACGTGGAATCTTACCTTCCTGGATCCTTCTATGATCTGACTGAATCCTCGACAATGTCCCAAAGCAACGTTTTTGAAGTAGAGTCAGGACACTATTTCGTTATGGGAGATAACCGGGAATACAGCAACGACTCTCGAAGCTGGGGAACGCTTCCGGCACACAATATCACAGGAAAAGTATGGTTCACTCTACCGCCATGGCGTGTTTGGGACTTGCCACAAGAAATCCTTGGAAAATAACTCCCCGCTTTTCCGGCATCCTGTCGAATCAAAGATCCGTTGACTCTGAAATAATTGAGCAATCCACATGCCGATACCTGTTACTCCTTGACTAGATTCGTGATATAATACACAAGTTGGCCTGTGATTATCAGATCCAAATTAGTGACTGTTCGCGACGGTAATATATCTTGACATAGAACTACGGAAGTGAGTATTATTGAGCGTGGATCACTATACAGGAAAAGACATACGCGCTTATGTTTCCTAATCTATTACGCATAAGCCTAATGAGGATGGACTATGAAAAACAGTGTAACAGGAACCCCATCACGTTTCTGGGTGTCGCTCAGCGCGACAGGTTTGCTACTGGCGCTAACCCTCGCAATAACACCGATTCTGATGGGATCGACACAAGCGACTTGGGGACCCGGCGCAGGGCAAACCGAATTAGGGCAGACGGTACCAGTGCCAACAAGCACACCAACTGCAACTAATACTCCTACGCCTACCAACACGCCAACACCAACTAATACTCCTGTACCTACTGTCATAGCTGAGTCCAACATCACTGCTGTAGCGGACACCGCAACAAGCTCTGTGACGGTCATTCAGCCGAATACACCATCAACGGCCGCCTCTGATGCTAGTGCTTCTGTATCTGTAACAGTCGCAGTGCCGTCAAACACCGTTCGCGAAACCAGCCAATTAGTCATTCAGGATGTCAGTGTTGATGCACTGCCAGCGGCTGTTCCTGCTGCAGTCACTTCCGTGATATCAGCGTTCTCAATTGACATGCATAACTCAGCTGGTGAGAAAATCGCTCGGCCTACTCTCGGCGAATGTATAACTATCAAGTCACCCTATACCGCAGCTGACCTAGAAGCAGCAAACGGACATCACGCATCCCTGAAAATGATGCGCTACGATGAGCAAGCAGGGCGTTGGGTCATTCTCAACACCACTGCCAACTTCATCACCAGCACTCTGACGGCTCAGGTATGTTCAAGCCTCAGTGTTTTTGCCATCGGTATAGCTCCTCCACCAGTGGAGGCTACCCCAACTCCTGAGGCAGTCGTTGTTGAAGTAGGTGGTACCGCTCCATCATCACTACTACTAGCCTTAGTCATGGCAGGATCGGTAGTCTTGATAGGNTCNNGCGGATACTACATGAGGCANGGNAGAAAGTCCTANGTCAATAAGAAACATTGCTCANAACGATGAAGGCCAATCGCTTGAACGTGCGATTGGCCTTCATCGTTAATGCTGCTGCTACTCTGGGGTTGCTATGCCAAAACTAAGCCAAAAACTCGCGTCTGGACCACTCGCATCGCTGAATTATTCTGCGTTTCGAACACTGTGGCTTGCATCGCTCATCTCAATCACCACGTTCTTCATGGTGATCATCGCAAGAGGCTGGCTCGTTTTNCAAATGACTGATAGCACCTTTCTAGTCGCTGCTATACAGGCAGTCTCAATGATTCCAATGATGTTTTTTTCCCCGATNGCCGGAGTTATTGCAGATTCATTTGAAAGAAAGTACATACTCATACTAGGAGAACTACTCAATGTCGCATCTCTCCTTGCATTGGCGGCTTTGCTCGTCACAGACCAAATAGTTCTATGGCAGGTATTCGCCCTGTCACTAATGAGTGGATTATCTTTTTCTCTCATGATGCCAGCACGATCTGCCATGATCCCAAATGTNATCCCTTTTGCCCAACTTCCCAGCGGAATGGCTCTTTTCAGTACGATTTTCAGTGCNGGTCAATTAATTGGACCAGCAATAGCAGGTATTCTGCTTGACCAATTTGACCTATGGATTTCCTTTCTAGCACCTAGCCTTATACTACTTTTCTCCATTGCAATCATGGGGTTAATCCCNANGCAAACCACAACTCGTCAAGAGAATTTGTCTATTCGNACCCTTTCTAGCAGTCTCAAAGANGGCGTACGCTATACTATGGACAGTCCGTTNCTTGTCGGATTAATGCTTCTCGGGTTAGGCTGCACAATTTTTGCTATGCCCTACCAGTCTCTCCTACCAATTTTTGCAGAAAAAGTCCTTAACATCGGAGCAGACGGGCTAGGATTCTTAGGTGCCGCANCNGGTATCGGAGCAATACTAGGCTCATTCTTAATAGCTGCAATCAATGCCCCTGAGAGCATCAGNCGCTTCATGCAATGGTCAGGAGTATTGCTCGGCATCTGGGTGGTCTTGTTCGCTGTGTCGTCCGTGTTTTGGGTATCCCTTATTCTATCTGCACTTCTTGGGCTCGCGTTACAAATGTTCTTGACAAGTAATTTCATCTTGGTCCAGCTCGTGATACCAGATANAGTGAGAGGNCGTGTAATAGGATTTCGCATGATAATCATGGGACTTGGNCCGATCGGAATCCTACTCTTAGGAGTTCTCGCAGAACGCTTAGGNCCTCAGCAAGGNTTAGTACTTATGGGATTCTTATGCATAGTATTCACTGTNGTCACCCTACTTCTCATGCCNGCTTTACGNGCCGTTCCGGTACTNCAAGAACAGAAATAATCCTTAGAGACAACTCGCTNGNGCACAGNAACGTGNCTAACTGAGCAGAATACCGTCCCTAATCAGGGTAACGAGAATGGTTAAGGTGACCACGCTCGCTGCTGTACTCAGTACCACTGAAGACGTAACAAATCGAGGGTTTGCACCAAACTCATCAGCCAGAATAGTCGTAAACACTGCACTGGGCATAGCCCCAATGACAATCACAGCTCCTTGTGTTATNCCGCTTAATCCCATGAGCACGGTTGCCACCATGTATATTGGTACTGCTACAATCAGGCGNCCAATAACTGCCATAAATAACATTCGCAAATTTTGAGTTTCTACGCCAGANCCCAACTGAAAGCCCAAAACAGTAATCATTACTGGAATAGCAGCNGCCCCTAAAATACTNACTGGCTCAAGAATCACTACTGGCAAACTAATNCCCAAGTACTTAACTAAAAGNGCTAAACCNAATGCATACATAGTCGGAAGCCGAAACACCGAAATCAACGGACGAAGTCCAACCTGATCACTACTNGCTGCAACAAATATACCNACNGAGAAACCCACGATAGCATGAACAACAAAAATCAGTATCCCTNCTTCTATCCCAGGATCCCCAAAAGCCAANAGCAAAACAGGTAGTCCCATGTTGCCAGCATTCGGAAATGCCGTTGATAGCATAAATGCNCTCGTNGATTTTCTGTCGTACCGAAACAATTTTGAAACNACAAAGCCAATCATNAGCANCAGTACCGTAGCCAACAAGATAGNTCCGGTAACTCGTNCGGAGCCTGACAAAGANGCCTGCTGATCCAATATATTAGNGAAGACAAAAGCTGGACTAAANAGCCACAACGTNGTCTGACTCAGCACCGAGACGTCAAGGCGGCGCCACCGCTGAAATAGCCATGTGACANCCACGACAACAAATATTGGCAATATGACATTTANGAAAACTTGTAACACGAAACACCTATGACTAACTACAGTAATCTCAACGTGACACCAAAACGAGATTCTTAGTTGAAATTTCACAACGTATTGTGCAAAATTTCAGAAATAGCAACTAGTATGTTCTTAGGCAATTTTGCCTTNTGGATCTCCAACNGTCAAATACGGAGNGTNGAATGATATCAAAAGTATTACTNGCTGANGATGACNACNATATNCTNGTNTCNTTAAGCTCGTACCTTCAAGAATCAGGGTTCGAGGTGATAACTGCTCGAGACGGANTAGAGGCCCTAAACAANTTCCANGCTGANCCCCCAGATATTGTCTTGCTCGATATCATGATGCCTANTATGAATGGACTNGATGTATTGAAACAGCTTCGAACAACNTCGACNACNCCAATNATTCTCCTCACNGCCCGCGACGAAGAAACAGACACNGTCGTTGGTCTCGAGTTAGGAGCCGATGATTACGTNACGAAACCATTTAGCCCAAGAGAGCTCGTAGCNCGNATTCGNGCAGGCATACGNCGNATNCAACAACCCNAAGNTATCCGANGATATCGTATCTTTTTCTGACATCCATATGGACATAAANGCACGAACTGTTACCCGACAGGATGTNANNCTTGATCTAACNCGTACAGAATTTNATCTCCTNAGNGTTCTGNTGCAAAANCCCNTATGGGTACTGACCAGNTCNCGACTAATAGAAGATGCCATAGGATATTCATTNGAAGGTTTTGAAAGAACAATTGANGCCCACATAAGAAATCTGCGNCGGAAATTAGAGCCAGACCCCAAGAATCCNACCTACATCACCACAGTTTTTGGAGTTGGGTATAGACTTCAAGATCCTGGAGCNAATTNAATTAGTATTTATTGGAAAATCACTGGGGCACTTATTTTGGCAGTTATTGCCACTGCGGCAATTATGACCTTCTTNGTCNCGCGAACTTTTGGCTCTGAATTAACAATTTTCGTCGATCGTGAAGCCCGTCATCGAACTGAACTCCTCTCACCACTTCTGGCACGATATTATGGCATCACCAGTAACTGGAGCGAAATCGACACAATATTCCAAGATCCCATATGGCTAGTTTCAAATGATAAGCGATCGAAAATCCCTTACCCTGCTCAACCGTTCTGGCTTGAGGACCGAAGATTGATCGTAGCTGACTCGGCATCAACAATAGTGTTTGATTCTCAGGGAGAGCTTGAAGGATCACTCATGACAGAATCAGTCAGAAGTAAAGCCGTACCAATCCGTCAAACGNCCAGCGAAGAGCCTGCNGGATATGCCCTCATCGGCTCCACNCAGGAATCATTCCTTACGNATAAGTTTCAAACTGACTTTCGTCAGGGAGTCGTACTCGTAGCACTAATGGCAAGTGGACTTGCCATTCTCATTGGGTTCCTACTTTCAAGNCANCTCACTGCCCCGATACGTCGACTAACGCGTGCAACGGTCCACGCATCCGATAGAGACTGGCAATANACGCCTACCTCCTCCCCTGGTAAAGATGAAGTAGGACAACTTGAACAGGCTTTTTCCGAAATGACNNANCGACTTCATCANGTACAAGANCAACGACGCCAATTGTTAGCAGATGTAGCTCATGAGCTNCGCACTCCACTAACGGTCATAAGCACCAATCTAGAAGGAATGATCGACAATGTGATACCTGCTGATCAGCATAACATCGCGTCCACCCTTGACCAGACACAATCCTTGAATCGACTTATAGATGACCTGAGACTCATATCCCTCACGGATGCAAACGAATTACAACTAGACCTTGAGTTGTGTTCAATCAATGATCTCGCGACAACNGTTATACAAGATTTCCAACCAGTTGCTGAAGAAGCGAATATCGTGCTCAGCCTGAGTCCCTCTGNAAAAATCNTTCACTGTACAGTNGATCCATTGAGATTTAGACAAGTATTGGCCAACCTNATCAGCAATGCTATCAGATACTTGGATGCTGGACAGAACNTTACNNTAAGTATCACGTCCACTGAAACTACCGTAGCTATTTCTATAACCGACTCAGGGCCAGGCATACCAGCAGAAGANCGNGAAAGAATATTTGAGCGCTTCTACAGGACAGACAAATCCAGAAGCAGAAGCACCGGGGGAACTGGTCTCGGGTTAGCTATTGCCCGAGGACTCACTGAGGCTCAAGGNGGTCATTTAACCTTNNCACCAACGGAATCCCCAGGAACTACGTTCGTAATATCCTTACCACGACAATAAAATCCGATAAAGGCTTCCCACTGCGCTGCGTCCGCCTAAGTATGAGAATANGCAGATTGNTCACAAATCGCGTATACTGAAATCGCATACGCAATGGTTAAAGTATAGTCAACCCTATCCTTACCAGTCGTAAAATCTGCAAAAGGACGCTANTTAGGTGACCAGTAACAAAGTCGGTTGGCTTCTAATGAATATCGGGACNCCAAGCGAAGCTACTACCAAGGGTCTTCGAACCTATTTCAAAGAATTCTTATCCGACCCTGATGTGATCGACACACACCCCATATTACGCTGGGCTATTGTGAATCTGCTCGTCGTGCCATTCAGGCCTAGACGAGTCTTACCACAATATCAAAGCGTATGGATGGCTGGAGGGTCCCCACTTCTCGTGTACTCCCAAAATTTCGTCAAAAAGATATCAGCCATGAATTCCAATTATATATTTGAATTAGGCATGAGGTACGGGGAACCTTCCATCGAACAAGGTCTACTGAATCTACAGAAAGCTAAAGTAGACAAGATAATCTTAGCTCCCATGTTCCCTCAATATGCTCAGGCAACAACAGGCTCCTGCCTCAGAAAAGCTATAGATCTGATTGAGCACCATGGAATCGACATCCCGTATGAAATTAACGACCACTTTTACCGTGAAGACTTTTTCATTGACTCACTTGCCGAATCAATAGAAAATTCTGATTCCTACCACAACAGTGACTTTTTACTCTTTAGTTTCCATGGCTTACCAGAACGACANATCAAAAAGATGGATCAGTCTGGAGGCTACTGCCTCACTGACCCAAATTGTTGTCTTAATGACTCGGACTACAATTCGCTGTGCTACCGACANCACTGTTACCAAATCGTCAGCAAGGTGATCCCCAAGCTCACTACCAAGAAACCTTTCACCGTTTCATTTCAAAGCAGATTTGGCATGGATTCATGGATTAAGCCGAATACAACAGACGTGGTCGAATCTTTACCAGCGAAAGGNATCACGAACATATCGGTCGTTTGTCCGGGATTTATTTTTGACTGCTTAGAAACACTAGAGGAAATAGCCATTAGAAACATGGAATTTTTTGTCGAAGCAGGAGGTGAATCAATGNAACTGATACCATCTCTCAACGATAGCGACAACTGGGTCCAACGCTTCTATACCCATGTCAACGCAGTCTCAGGNTAAAGACATTGCATCATGCATATCATAAAGGAATTACCTATATTTAATGAGTAGCTTCTTAGGCAAACTGAAACAAAGCCGAAACCACATCATTAAAACACTTGGNCTATTCCTGATACTTCGATCAATTCATGGAATATCCATATTAGTACTTGCCTATATCCTGGGCTGGGATCTTCAGGATTTCAGGGAATTCGAAATTATGGGCTTTCGGATATATATCCTGATTATCGCACTAGTCATAGTGATAATCCTTCGGAGATTCTACAAAATCTACAAATGGTGGATCACACTACCGGANCCAACCCGCTAGTATTGCAGTTACGAGTCANCCTGATCTGGACTTGGTCGGCAACCGAAATATGTAAACGGTTCCAATTAATAACAAAACGAATACCAAAATGCGGACATACAGAAGTCTATCAGGAATACCCCATACGATCGCATANCCCCCAAACGCCCACATCATGCTCCAGGCCAACAATTTTGCCCTTCGCGGCATACCGTTACCTTCCTGNAAATCCTGGACGGCCTTACCAAACAACCTGTTATTAACTACTCGGTTATACCACTTATCCGAAGACCTTACGAAGCAAGCGGCGGCCACTATCATCAGAGGAGTAGTTGGAAGACCAGGAACCACNATCCCAATCAATCCCACTATAAACGCAAACATCCCGAGCACGAAAAATAGCGGCTTCGCAATTTTGCCAANAAATACTNTCAACNTGTCTCCCNACATTAATCTAGGCAATCAACGGATTGGCCAGGTTACACCGTCGACGATGATACCACTTACCCTAGCTTTGCCTGTACCGTCCACTGAAACTATCGTACGAATATCAGTCGCCTCCTCAAGTTCACGAGGCTCANCTTCCGGCATGAAAACCTTTTCTATACCATACGATATCGTATATNGATTTACCTGTTCGCCACGCTNGTCTAAAGCAATTTGTTCAATATTCTCGATAGTACCCTTAATGGTAATTACGTCTTCGNAATCTACAGCAGCTCCCTCCGAAATGTACCAAACCTTATGCATTCCATCTTCNGGCAGCGTGTCCGTANCCGGGTCAAGGTTTTCAATAGGACTNCTCGCAATNACTCCTATACCGTCACCTGGGTCTACCCAAAGATTAACACCAACATGATCGCCTTTTCTAGCATGGGCATCAATACAACAAAACCCGTCNAGGGTAACAGTAGAANATGGNGATACGATCATCTCTGANATACCATATCTCAGATCTGCATATTCGCCNCGCAACCAATCCCTAGGATCAACCACGGCCGCTTCAAGAATAANCTCTGTCCCTTGTCGTATCCTCATTTCCTGATATGCCACGAAGAAACCTATTGAGATTATCTGGAACAACAACAATCCCATCCATGTCAATCGTCTGGCGTTACCCATACCTAATCATCCCTATCGGTTGTCGTTATGGTTAACCGTCTGCGAACTCTTTCCAAGCCTAGAGCCAAAACCACGAGCAATACCCCTCCAAGAATGAANAATAACGCTCCGTTGAGCATTCCCCACATCAAATCAAAGTACCTCGTCACAAGTAAAAGTCCAAAGAAAGAAAGTCCCATATTTACAAAATAGGGTTTTCGGTCCGCTACNCCAATAATAATGATGCCTACAATAGTAATAGAGAAAACTAAGTTAAAGACTGCCGCCCACAGTATNGAACTCTCAAGCGACGACGACCAATANGCAACTATCGCAATTGCGATGACATATAATACAACTACTCCATCTCGTGCGAATTTCGTATCGCGNACAAATACTTCTCTCANACCAAGATTAATACCATANGTAAACACGTACGCTGCACAATAAACCAGAAGCCCGAGACATGACAGCAAAACCACTGGCAGGAAGTTAACAAAGCCATGTCTGTCCTGCACAACATCATGAANTTCTTCCTGATGAAATCCCTCAAATGACAGCAGGTAGAGTGCGATCAAAAATGCTAGGGTTCCNAGAGCAAAATATATCCCAAGGAATTTCTGATAACCCACCCACTGACGATGACTACTGCCAATTGCAAAGAAAACGCTCGTCAGCGCGATGACTATAGCCGTAAACTCGGTTAAATAATTAATACCCCCTAAAAGATCATCCACACCCCAGACGAAGGTNACAATAAACAGAATCAGTGCCAACCCTAAGGCACTGCGAAGTGCTAGAAGATANGCCACCGGAAGCACNCCTAAACACCACCATAAAGTAAGAACCGAACCATCTGCATCATAGTGATAGGATTGAGCGACAAGCACAATTCCAGCTCCGAAAGCAAAACACCCCAACAACAGGATGGCCTCTCCTGCTCGAACATACCCTCGACGATAGCGTAAGTAGTATCCAATACCNTTNGTNGCGATAATTGCTGCAATAATCATTCCAATCCGAGCANTAACAGGAATATCCTGCCAATTTGCCCCGANGAGCAAAACAAGTCCTACACCGCTAAAGACCGCTCCCATGATTGCCAACATGGAAGACAATCTACCGTAAAGAAAAATTCTGGAATGATGACTGCCATTATCGCCATAGTAGTCAAGTATCGCATNTGACTGATCGGAGGTTATGATGCCAGATCTCTGCCATTCATTAACGTCCCGCTTAATCCTTTGAACTACATNTTCATTGGCAGAATCTCGTTCAGGGGTTCTCACGTATGCTCCAATACTCTAAGGATGACTGTATTCTACCCTAATGATTTCATGGTATGGAAATTCACAGATAGCAAATCAAGGTATTTCGGGAAATTCTGAGACATGAGGATTCGCAGAGGTACAGGGAAAACGAACGTAGAATTTCTGATATAATCGGATAGTTGTCGTTCCTTAATAAGGAATGCATGAAGTCGATATGACCAAATCTCAGGCATATCACCAAAACGGAGGTCCTATGACACCTGATCTTGTACCGTACCTTCTTTACGAACCGGATGATAATGGCATCCTTTGGATCAAATTCAACCGTCCTGAAAGAATGAATGCNATCGTCGGAAATTCCCAAGAGAAAGGGACTGTGGCTAAGGTCGGTGAATACATGCGNGCCGGNGATGATGACCCAAATATCCGAGCTATAGTCTTAACTGGCGTAGGCAGAGCCTTTTGTGCAGGTGCTGATCTGCGAGGTCCTAGAGAAGGTGAAGACCCTGGGGAAAANTTTAGTGGTAACAGAGGAATGCAAGAAGGTTCTGATGCGACCCGGGAAAATTTTTTCCATGGATTCACCAAGCTGCACCGGGACATATCCCTTATACGAAAGCCTACNATAGCNATGATCAACGGGCCAGCAGTTGGATCTGGTATGGATATGGCACTGCAGTGCGATATCCGGATAGGATGCGAAAATACTCGGTTCGTGGGGTACCACCAGGTAGGACAGATATTTGAAAATGGGGGATCNTATTATCTACCCAAAATGGCTGGCCTAGGGNGAGCACTTGAATTTGCCTACACCGGCCATCTTGACGCTCAGAGAGCCTATTCNTGGGGTGTACTTAATCATCTTGTCCCCTCAGAAGAGCTTGAAAACAAAACGAAATCCATATGTGATGCAATAGTGGCACTACCTCCACTCGTGCAATGGACTAGTAAGCGCATCATGCGATCAGCACTAGATAGCTCNCTAGAAACGACTATGGTGTTAACCTCCAATGCTTCAGATATCCTCGCAAGCTCACATGACGCGCAGGAAGCCCGACAAGCCTTTATTGAAAAAAGGGTNCCTAATTTCACTGGCAAGTAGCCAAGTCTTTGAGCGAGGAGCACTAGCAATCTATGTCTCGNTTACGGTTCTGGATGTCGTTGATATTAGGCATACCCCTCGGAATGATTGCAGGATATGCTATNGGCAATGCTTGGGGTAACTCCGGCTATCTNGGCTGTACTGTGGCGTGTTTCACATCGAGCTTACAAGGTCCAGCACTAGGAGTANTAATCACTCCTGCTATTATTTTTTCTGGCCTGACCATCTTCTGGCGACCNAGGGCTAGCTGCGACCCNGAAGAACTCATGGACGCCGAGTCTGACACCGCTGTTGAGGCATAAGCACCTCACCTAAAGTCCAGTCGTTAGTTGCAACGATGTTGACACGTTTGTTGTGTCCCTGTACTCTTGTGATATAGGGTGAGAAATCTCACCNNGGGNACCTATTTAACAACTGAGTCCACCGTTACCGTGANGAAGGTACCNCCCATAAAAGGCCTCGAGCATGGAAAACACAAAAAAACAACCAAAGAGACTAGTGGCACCGTGCGTACGAGACTGTCCTGCGGGCATAGACGTCCCGCGATACATCGGCTTCGTTGAACAAGNGATGTTCGCTGAAGCTGCAGCTGTTGTCAGGGAGCGCATGCCACTNGCAGCGGTCTGNGGTCACGTATGCTATCGCCCATGTGAGCCCGGATGCCGCAGGGGATCTATGGACTCTCCGGTAGCNATAAATGCCATNAAAAGAGCTGCCACAGATAGGGACGACACTAGTGTATGGAGACGAGACTGGGCGAGCTCAGTAGCATCTCCCACTGGCAAGACAGTGGCAGTGGTGGGGTCAGGCCCAGCGGGTCTCACTGCTACGTACTATCTCTCCAAACGACTTGGTCACTCGGTGACACTATTTGAAGAACAGCCTGAACTTGGGGGACAACTTCGAATCGGAATTCCCGAGTACCGATTACCCAGAACAGTACTTGAAGATGAAATTGGCGTGATTACTGAAACCAGAGTAGACGTTAAGACTAATCATAGGATAGGTAGCCTTGACGACTTAAATGATTTTGACGCAGTGTTCCTGTCTATGGGAACGTCCCGCCCTCAACGACTCGGAATAGAAGGTCAGGATTTGCCCGCGGTTCAAGAATGCGTGAACTTCCTNAGAGAGGCCAACCTCGGACAGCGGAAACCCCTTGGAAAGAGGGTCATTATTATAGGCGGAGGCAATGTAGCAATTGANGGAGCCCGGACTGCCCGCCGATTAGGAGCATCTGAGGTCACCATAGTGTATAGGAGAACGCGGGCGGAAATGCCTGCGTACGACTTCGANGTTCATGCAGCGGAAGAGGAAGGCGTGAAACTTGAGTTNCTTGCNTCTCCCGTACGTATAACCCAAATGGATCAAGCCCTCACGCTGCGCCTACAGCGAATGGAACTGGGTGAGCCTGANGAGAGTGGTCGCAGAAGCACAACCGCCATTCAGGGTGACGAGTTTGATATGCCAGTAGATAATATCTTGGTTGCCANCGGACAGACGGTGGATGACTACTCAGCTTGGGGAGTATCGCTTAACGCAAACGGAACCATTGCTTCAGACAACGAAACTATGGGGACCAATAGCGACAAAGTTTTCACCGGTGGNGACGTTGTCACGGGAGCAGTGAATGTAATTGAAGCGATTGCNGCGGGTCGACGAGGAGCTTCAGCGATAGATCAATACNTAGGGGGGACTGGCGANATAGANGAAGTATTTGCCTCTACGGGTTCCGAAATGCGCTATCCTGANCACCTGCACCCCGCAGGAGTAGGAATATTCCCAATGGCAGANCTTGAGGCCCCCGAACGAGTTAATTCTTGGGATGAAGTTGAACTAGGATTTGACAANGAAACGGCAAAGCAGGAAGCTCAGAGATGTATCAGATGTGACCTGTGGCGAATTGAAGGCATCCCCGCGGTTTGGCCTAANGGCAGGAAAATCTGATNAATATCTAGTGTTGGCTGCTCTGGACCAGACTCTAGGCCTAACCCACACTAAAAAGTAAATACCGTAGTGACTCAGTTAATCTGACTCACCAGTGCATCGGAGTTGAAAATTATGTATATACCACAGTTGCCTCAAACGAAACACGGACTCTATGATCCTCGGCACGAACATGATGGCTGCGGAGTGGGAGTCGTCGCAAACATACGAGGCATTCATTCGCACGATATCGTCAAGAACGGGATAGAGGTACTGAAAAACCTTAACCATCGTGGTGCGTGCGGATGNGACCCACTGACGGGTGATGGCGCCGGAATCTTAGTCCAANTCCCTGACTCATTCATCCGCNCCAAAACAGCNGAGCTCAATATTTCNCTTCCTGATAAAGGAGACTACGGNATAGGCATGGTTTTCTTGCCTCAATCTGAACTNCTACGCAACCAATGCGTGGAGCTGATNGAANGAGTAGTGACTGAAAATGGGCAATCAATATTAGGCTGGCGCGANGTCCCTTGTGATAACTCAATGATTGGNTACATAGCCAAAGATGTTGANCCGGTCATCAAACAAATATTCATTGGCAAAGGGGATGCCTACGACCAAAATGTTCCGTTCGAGCTACAGTTATACCTTATTCGNAAACANATTGAAACTGAGGCTCAAGCACTTGGNGTGACAGAACGGGACTTCTACATCCCAAGCTTATCAAGTAATAAGCTAGTCTACAAAGGCTTGCTCATGGCCACACAACTAGGTGACTATTACAAAGACCTATCCGATGAAACTTTCACATCATCTTTCGCATTGGTNCACTCTCGTTTCAGCACCAACACGCTAGGTTCCTGGCCTCTTGCCCATCCATATCGGTACGTACGTTGCTCATAACGGTGAAATAAATACCGTTCTCGGCAATATCAACTGGATGCGAGCACGAGAATCCATGTTCGAATCACCGATTCTGGGCGACAATATCAATAAACTGTTTCCCGTTATACCCGAAAACCAAAGNGATACTGCGTGCCTAGATAATGCTGTAGAGCTACTCCTCTCCACCGGAAGATCACTACCACACGCAATGCTGATGCTCATACCTGAAGCATGGACTGAAGCGACTCCAATGGAGCAAAACAAAAAAGACTTCTATGAATATCATGCTACGTTGATGGAGCCGTGGGATGGTCCTGCCCTAGTTGCCTTTACTGATGGGGAGCGTATAGGNGCAATCCTTGATCGCAATGGGTTACGCCCGTTCCGNTATCTGGTTACAAAAGATGACATGCTCGTGATGGCATCAGAAACTGGTGTTTTGGACGTTCCGGCAGAAAACGTGCTGTACAAGGAACGACTTCATCCTGGGCGCATGTTCTTCGTTGATCCACAACAAGGGAGAATCGTAGGAGACGAGGAGATAAAGAACGAACTGGCTAATCAACAGCCCTATGGGGAATGGTTAAANCTCAACAAAATAACCCTTGCCGACCTCCCAGACCCTAAAATCACGCAAACAGTTGATGGNGATACCCTAACCGAGCGCCAAAAAACCTTTGGCTACACGGTTGAAGACTTGCACCACATACTTGACCCGATGGCAGTGAACGGCCAAGAGCCTGACGGATCAATGGGAAATGATGCTCCGCCAGCAGTGTTNTCAGACAAGCCNCAGTCCCTATTTTCTTATTTCAAGCAAAGGTTTGCCCAAGTCTCCAATCCTCCTCTTGACGCGATACGGGAAGAGCTCGTGACTTCACTTGAGATATTTNTCGGATCCGAACAGAACTTATTTGAAGAGACCCCGCTGCACTGTCAGCAGCTAAAACTCTCCCAACCTATTATCACGAATGAAGAACTCGAAAAAATTCGCAACTTGGTCTCCGGACCAATCAAGAGTTCAACCTTATCGACTCTGTTCCCCCCGACCGCGGGAACTATCGAAGACGCCATTGATCGATTATGTGACGCAGCGACAGCCGCCATTGACAATGGAAGCGCTATACTCATACTCTCAGACAGAGGGGTAGACAGAGATAACGCACCTATCCCAAGTCTCTTAGCCACNGCTGCCGTGCACCACCACCTCATACGAACAGGTCTTCGTACCAAGGTGGGTATAGTGGTTGAATCCGGTGAACCGCGAGACGTATCCCAAATGGCCGTCCTTATTGGATACGGCGCTGGGGCCATAAACCCATATCTCGCATTCGAAACGATGCAGGACATGGTTGANCGTGAGTTGCTTAGTACCACTGTTGACTATAAGACAGCTGAAAAGAATTTCATCAAAGCCATCGATAAAGGTTTGTTGAAGATCATATCGAAAATGGGAATTTCCACTATTCAAAGCTATCGTGGAGCCCAAATATTCGAAGCTGTTGGGCTGAACTCTGCAGTGATCGACAAGTACTTTACCTGGACCGCTTCACAAATCGAAGGTCTCAGCCTCGATCAGATTGAAGAAGAGACACTGCGCCGTCATAGCAGTGCGTATATCGATCGAAACGCGAGCTGGAGAGATAACCTCGATGTCGGAGGAGCATACCAATGGCGTCGGGACGGCGAATACCACATGTATAACCCCGATGCTATTGCCAAGCTACAACAGGCGACGAAAACTAATGATTTCGATTTGTANAAGCAATTTGCCACNCTNATTGACAAACAAGATCGCAGATTATCGACATTCCGTGGTCTGCTTGACTTCAAAGAATCCTCCAATCCTATACCCCTTGATGAAGTGGAACCTGCATCTGACATCGTTAAGCGATTTGCCACAGGAGCAATATCCCTTGGNGCCATCAGCAGAGAGGCTCACGAAACCCTCGCAATAGCTATGAACCGGATCGGGGCAAAAAGCAACACGGGTGAAGGTGGAGANGATTTCAATAGATACATCCTTGACGAGAATGGAGATAACCGCAACAGCGCTATCAAACAGGTTGCCTCCGGAAGATTCGGCGTGACGACTAACTATCTTGTCCATGCCACAGACCTTCAGATCAAAATGGCACAAGGCTCGAAACCAGGCGAAGGNGGAAGACTCCCAGGGCACAAAGTTGATGACTATATCGGATGGGTACGCCATACTACCCCAGGGGTAGAATTAATCTCACCTCCGCCACATCATGATATCTACTCAATAGAAGACTTAGCGCAACTGATCCATGATCTCAAGAACGTTAATCCTGAAGCCAGGATACACGTCAAACTCGTGTCAGAAGTAGGCGTAGGCACCATTGCTGCTGGGGTCTCCAAAGGACATGGAGATGTGGTCCTTATCAGTGGAGACAGTGGAGGTACCGGAGCCTCTCCGGAATCTTCAATCAAACAAGCAGGATTACCCTGGGAATTAGGGTTAGCTGAAACACAACAAGTCCTCGTAATGAACGATCTCCGAGGCAGGATCGTCGTACAGACTGATGGACAACTTAAGACCGGGCGAGATGTCGCCGTCGCATGTCTCCTCGGAGCAGAAGAGTTCGGGTTCTCAACAGCAGCTTTGGTAACCCTCGGATGCATTATGTTGCGAAAATGCCATCTGAATGCCTGCTCAGTGGGAATAGCAACTCAAGATCCGGAACTCAGAAAGCGATTCAGTGGAAAGCCTGAGCACGTAATAAACTATTTTATGTTCATAGCTGAGCATCTACGAGAGATCATGGCAAGCTTAGGATTCAGAACCATGAACGAGATGGTAGGNCGAGTGGATAAACTCGAGACACGCACAGCAATCAATCACTGGAAGGCTAAAGGTCTCGATTTCAGCGATTTGCTCTTGCGTCCAGACGTGCCAGATGAGGTCGCAACCTACTGCAGAGAAACGCAGGACCATGAACTACAGTATGCTCTTGATCATACGCTGATAGAACTTGCACAACCTGTATTGGACAATGGAGGACACGTTGAGATCGATCTCCCTATAAGTAACTNCAATCGAACAGTTGGGGCTATGCTCAGCGGTNAAATTGCAAAACGCTACGGAGAAGCTGGNCTCCCGGATCACTCTATTGACATAAAATTCAAAGGATCCGCCGGTCAAAGCTTTGGAGCCTTTGTAGCTCAAGGCATCAATGTAACGCTTGAGGGTGATGCTAATGACTACGTAGGTAAAGGAATGTCCGGTGGGGTAATGACGATTTTTCCACCAAAAGAGTCAACCTTCACGCCCGAATCAAACATAATCATTGGGAATGTTGCATTGTACGGTGCTACGGGAGGAACAGCATATTTTCGAGGATTAGCCGGAGAACGATTCTGCGTNAGAAATAGTGGAGCAGAGACAGTCGTAGAAGGTGTTGGTGATCATGCCTGCGAATACATGACGGGAGGAACAGTAGTAGTACTGGGATCCACNGGAAGAAACTTCGCTGCTGGAATGAGTGGAGGNANGGCGTTCATCTATGATGAAAATGACACGTTCAGTGAGCGNTGTAANATGGAGATGGTCGATCTAGAGCCTGTGACCTCGGAAGAAGATGAACTACTCCTTCGACGACTCATCACTGACCATGCCAAGNTCACTGGTAGTACCACCGCACAAACCATGAACGACTCCTGGGAAGACATGAAAAAGAAATTTGTGAAAGTTATGCCCCGAGATTATCGCAGGGTGCTCGAAGCACGAAAATTGGCGGCAAACACGAAAGTTGGATCGGATGGGTAAAACAACTGGATTCCTAGAATTTAACCGAAATACGCCTAATCGTAAGATAGTCATGGAGCGTATCAAGGATTGGAACGAAATTTACGAAGCATGGCCTGAAGAAAAGGTAAAAGAACAGGGATCTCGCTGCATGAATTGTGGGGTTCCCTTCTGCCATACAGGATGTCCTTTGGGNAACCGCATCCCCGAATGGAATCACATGGTATATACCGGTCGGTGGCAAAATGCCCTGANGTCACTCCATGCAACCAATAATTTCCCTGAATTCACCGGAAGGATTTGTCCCGCTCCATGCGAGCCAGCGTGTGTNCTTTCCATTAATAGTGATCCCGTAACGATAGAATACATAGAAAAATCCATTGCAGACCGCGGATTTGCCGAGGGGTGGATCAAACCCGAACCGCCCGAAATCAGGACTGGAAAGCGCGTCGCTGTCATCGGTTCAGGCCCTGCTGGTCTTGCCTGCGCCCAACANTTAAACCGAGCCGGTCACCTCGTTACTGTCTTCGAGCGCGATAATTATATCGGAGGGTTGCTCACCCTGGGTATTCCAGACTTTAAATTGGAGAAGTCTGTGGTACAGCGAAGGGTTAACCAGCTCGCTGAAGAAGGCGTCGAATTTCGCACCAATGCTAACGTCGGCGTAAACGTACTAACAGAGGATCTTAAGCAAGAATACGACGCTGTTTGCCTTACTGGCGGAGCCACACAACCAAGAGATTTAACCGTACCGGGCAGAGAACTCGATGGAATTCACTTCGCCGTAAAGTATCTGTCCCAACAGAACAAATTGCTTGCTGGAGAGAGCGTTGACGCAACGGAACGCATTGACGCCCATGGGAAAAACGTCATTATTCTCGGTGGAGGAGACACTGGAGCAGACTGTCTTGGAACCGCTCACAGACAAGGTGCTGCCTCTGTGCTGCAAATTGAACTCCTCCCGGAACCACCTACGGACCGAACACAAAACAATCCCTGGCCAGAATGGCCCATGATACTGAGAACCTCAGCTGCTCACGAAGAGGGGGGCGTACGAGATTACAGTATAGCAACCAAAAGCTTTAGCGGTGCGAATGGGTCAGTACGTAAACTTCATGCTGTACGATTAGAATGGCAGCCCTCAGAAACTGGAAGACAAACCATGAACGAAGTCGAAGGCAGTGAGTTTGATATCGATGCAGATTTAGTACTTCTAGCGATGGGATTCTTGGGGCCTGAACGCAATGGACTACTTGAAGATCTCGGCGTAGAACTGACGGATCGAGGAAATGTCAAAGTTGACGAAACGATGATGACCTCAGTACCAGGGGTATTTTCCGCTGGTGACATGTCCCGAGGTCAGTCCTTAGTTGTATGGGCCATAGCGGAAGGACGAGAAGCAGCACACCATGTCGACCAATACCTCATGGGAGCAACCGCGTTGCCACAGGTATTTGCGTAAGATCACCGTCCCTCCTTCGTCACGGCCTGATTCAAAAAGGATGTTTGACTAATGACGCAAACTAACGAACCTGTCGACTTCATACGGGAAATCGTAAAACAAGATCTGGCTGCTAACAAATGGGGTGGATCGCCGATCACTCGCTTCCCGCCAGAACCTAATGGGTTTCTCCATATCGGTCACGCCACTTCCATTTGCCTTAATTTTGGTATAGCAGAGGAAACTGGGGGGCAATGCCACCTACGTTTCGATGACACCAACCCAACCAAGGAAGATCAGCGCTACGTTGATTCCATAATGCGTGATATTGAGTGGCTAGGCTGGTCATGGAATGAACATCTCTACTATGCATCCGATTATTTCGACCAGTTATATGAATTCGCCGTCCGGTTGATACGAGACGGCAAGGCGTATGTTGATGACCAAAATGCTGAAACCATACGAATCGATCGCGGCACACTCACCCAAGGAGGTTCTGATAGCCCGTACCGGGATCGTTCCCCAGATGAAAACCTCGAACTCTTCGAAAAAATGAAAAACGGAGAATTCCAAGAAGGGGAAAAAGTGTTGCGTGCGAGGATAGACATGTCCTCCGGCAATCTAAATTTTCGAGATCCTGTCTTATATCGAATCCTTAAAAGTGACCACCAGCGAACTTTGGGGAAATGGTGTATCTACCCAATGTATGATTTCGCGCATGGCCAGTCTGATTCTATAGAAAACATCACCCACTCAATCTGCACCTTAGAATTCGAAGACCACAGACCGCTGTATGATTGGTTCATTAAGGAACTGAATATACACCATCCACAACAAATAGAATTTGCACGGCTAAATCTCACATACACAGTCCTGAGTAAGCGAAAACTTTCGCAACTCGTTGATGAGAAATTTGTCGAGGGCTGGGATGATCCACGCATGCCCACTCTATCTGGATTACGAAAACGAGGGTTCACTGCGGAATCAATTAAGGAGTTTTGCAGGCTCATCGGTGTCAGCAAACGCCCGAAGACGATTGAGTTATCGCTACTGGAGCATTCCTTGAGAAAGGGGCTTAACTTGACCGCCCCCAGAGTCATGGGCGTACTGCGCCCTCTCAAATTAGTTATAGACAATTACCCTACAGATACCACTGAGTATCTTGAAGCAACCAACAACCCTGAAGACGAATCAATGGGCACGAGACTGGTACCTTTTGAACGAGAACTGTACATAGAGCGAGACGACTTTTCTGAAGATCCTCCTGCAAAATTCAATCGGCTTGCGCCTGGAAGAGAAGTCCGATTGCGCTATGGATACTTCGTAACCTGTACTAGCTTTGTCACGAATCCGGAATCAGGAGAAATTATCGAGGTCCATTGCACATATGACCCCACCACTAAAGGGGGCTATGCTCCCGATGGAAGGAAAGTGCGAGGGACTATTCATTGGGTATCAGCAAACAATTGCGTTGATGCAGAAGTCCGCCTGTATGATACTCTATTCACCGTAGAGAAACCCGATGAAAGCGATGATTTTCGAGAAGTGATCAACCCAAACTCATTAGAAGTGGTTCGAAACGCCAAAGTTGAAACTATCGTGCTTGATCCGAACGGCGGGAATACATACCAATTCGAAAGATTGGGCTATTTTACTAAGGATACCGAGAACGAATCCGAGGAAGTACCACTATTTCATCGGTCAGTTACATTAAGAGATACCTGGGCACGTTAGAAGACTGACCTCTGACCTTCGTGCTAGCGAAATCAGGCAAGTTGACAAGGTAAGAGAGCGGCAGAATCTCAAATCGTCATCAACCACTCTCTTATCTTCAAGAATGCCTTCACGCGGAATCTACTCAGCTTTCATAAGCGACAATCCTATCATGACTGCCCATGCTGTTGTTCCTACGTATGTGATACCACCAATCATAGCTGCAGTCTGTATGAAAGTGATGTCCACCATCGCTATTACCGCTGTAACAACCACCACAAGCTGCAACGCCAAAACAACCAAGGTGAAAATCTTATTGTATTGTTCGCTGCGCAATATACCCAGCACAAAGGCCGTAAATCCTATTCCCGCCAACACAGTGGCAAGCCCATTTACACCTGCCTGTGCCGTATAAACTCCTTCATTTGCAACTGCGCTTGCATCCATGGAAATAATCCCCGCAACCAAAGCACTCGCTGTTATCCATCCTAGAATTCCTGTAAGAGCAAAAAGCCAACCAATATTTCTCCAAGCTTCACCTGCCTGCCCTCTCAAATGATCCTTAAGAGTAGTAAAGCCAAAGAACATAATCATCAACCCAATAGGAATCAATAAGAAAGAAATCGTGGCTGCACCTGAATTATCCAAGAATCCCTGTATTGATGCTACCGAATCTGCAGGATCAATAGTCCCTCCTATCAAACCACCTCCGGGCCGGAACAAGAAGCTAATCACCGCAATAGCAGGACCCAATATAAGAGCCAATCCCCCAAGTTTATTGACGGAAATATCCAGCATACGCATGCCTCCTTATACGCAAATTTCGAGCGTCCTCTGTGATCAACGCCCATTTAATTCTAGCAAACTAGTCAAAACAGAAACACTACGATATACGTAAATTTGCATTCAAAATACGAATAATCTACGCAAACCCACCGATTGAGTCTCCCTAATACGACTTTTTCACACGAATTCCTTCCGCACACAGCAATGCCGACTTGTGCACACTTTTATACAAAACGTATATACGTATTGCTTAATACGTGCGCCACCATTATAATCATCGCGCGCAAGCCTCGTGCAGTTGTGCATGAAGGTTCTCTAGGCAGCGCATAGACACTATACGGAGGAAGAAATGAAACAATTAGCCTCGAAAACGCGGTACCTACTGACAGTACTAGGCATTGGGCTCCTTACATCAGGGGTGCTTGCTTGTAGCAGTGATCCTGAAACAGTCGAAGTCATCAAGGAAGTCGAAGTTGAAAAGATCGTTGAGGTTGCTGCTGACCCTGGAAACTTGGTCATCTACTCTGGGAGAAAAGAATCTCTGGTTGGTCCAATCATTGAGCAATTCTCCGAATCCAATGGTATCAACGTGGAAGTCAAATATG
>PBAZ01000009.1 GCA_002717565.1 Chloroflexota bacterium | reverse complement strand
GGAACCGGTGCTGTCGATGGTAGAGAGTAGTGCGGATGATTGGCTCGAGATAGCTAGTCAAGGATTAGGGCCTATCGGTGCTTCCCCAGATGTCGGTTCAGATACCAGTAGTATGATATCAGTAGTGGATGAAGAGGTGGAAACCGGGGGCACAGAAGGTTCGGACGATGAAGAGATCGATCTAAATGGGGATGCTGACTCTCCGAACATATTCTCACCAACTGAAGAATAAACTGTAGAAGGATAGCGCCAGAGGAGATGTATGGAAGGTATTGATCTGACCAGTGTCATACGTAGCAAAGCCGGTACGCAGATTGACCTAAAAAATCCCATTATGATCGCCTCTGGTACCTTTGGATATGACGGATACGGGCGGGGAGTCACTCCCCAGATGCCACTTCAGGATCTTGGTGCTGTTATACCCAAAACTGTAACTAGAGTTGAGAGGGAGGGCAACCCAGAACCTAGGTGGTTCCCAACATCCTTCAGGGAAGCTAGAGATGCTAAGGATTCCATATATCTTAACTCTATTGGCCTGGCGAATCCTGGTATAGAACACGCAATGGCGGTTATGGCCCCAGAGTGGGCGGCTTGGGATGCGACAGTTGTTTTAAGTATGTCGGCTGACTCAAGTCCGGAATTTGGGGAAATGGCTCGTATGACCAAAGGAGTCAATGGCTTTGATGCTATAGAGTTGAATCTGAGTTGTCCGAATATCGAGGATGGGGCTATGTTCAGCCATTCACCTAGCCTGGCGAGAGCAGCTACAGAAGCGGTAAGATCCGAAACTGATAGGCCACTGTTCGTCAAATTGGCTCCGAATGTTCCTGACATTACTGAGATAGTGAGAGCCGTCGAAAATGGTGGCGCTGATGCGATTACTCTGTGCAATACTATACCGGCCATGGCCTGGGATCACGTATCAGGACGGCCTGTATTGGGTGGCATTACTGGTGGGCTATCCGGTCCTGCTCTAAAAGCCGTTGCTCTCGCCCTGGTTTACAGGGCTTCGACGGTCACAGATATTCCAATCATAGGTGTAGGTGGTATCTTCTCGGCGATTGATGTTGTCGAATTCCTGATGGCTGGAGCGGTAGCAGTGCAGGTGGGGAGCGCTAATTTGGCTAACCTGTCTGCACCATTTCAGATTAAGGACGAGCTTCTAACATTGATGCATGAGCGGGAATGGAATTCTATTGTCGATATAAAATCTCACGCAAAAGAACAGGAACAAATGCACGTTTAGACACAAGTCTAGTTATTGCAACTGAAAATCTGTTAGGCGGCCTATTTGAAACCTGTGTCAGATCGAAATGAGATTGGCTTTAGAGGGACTCTTTGATATCTCCAACATCCCATTATTCTCTGATATGCACAGGTTATCACCATACGTTATATCTCCAGATAGGATCCTTTTGGAGATAGGATTTTCTAAATGTCTTTGTAAAGATCTCCGCAGTGGGCGTGCCCCATAGACAGGATCAAATCCATCTGTCGCTAACCATTGCTGTGCTCCTGGAGTCAGTTCAAAGGAGATTCCTAGGTCATCGAGGCGATTCTGAAGGTCATATGTCATCAACTCGACGATTTGCACTATATCTTCTTGGGAAAGAGGATGGAACGTTATAGTGTCTTCTATACGGTTTAAGAATTCTGGTCGGAAGGTTTTCTTTAACGCGTCATTCACAGACTCTCTCAGTCTGGTTTGTTCAGACTCGGAATCATGGTCGTCGGAGCGAAATCCGAATCGCTGCCGCCCGTAGTCGGATGTCCCGAGGTTACTTGTCATAATGATTAGTGTATTGCGAAAATCGATGGTACGTCCGTGACCATCAGTAAGTCTTCCGTCGTCAAGAACCTGCAAAAGTAGATTCAAGACATCTGGATGGGCTTTTTCAATTTCATCGAACAGAATAACGCGATATGGACGTCGTCGCACTGCTTCTGTCAGTTGGCCGCTCTCCTCATAGCCGACGTAACCTGGTGGGGACCCAATAAGCCTTGAGACAGTATGTTTCTCCATGTATTCGGACATGTCTACCCTGAGGAGATTAGTGTCATTGTCGAATAGGAAACCGGCTAAAGCTTTACTGAGCTCGGTTTTGCCAACACCAGTTGGTCCGAGGAAAATGAAACTGCCCATAGGTCGTCTTGGGTCGCTTAGACCAGAGCGCGATCTTCGTATTGCTTCAGATACCGCTGAGATAGCTTCGGTTTGCCCTACCACGCGTTGTTGAAGAAATGCTTCCATATTGATCAGTCTCTGACTCTCATTCTGCATAAGTTTTCCTGCTGGAATACCAGTCCAATTGGAAACCAATTCAGCAATGTCGGTATCCGTGACGATCAAATCTGTTTTCGGTTCGTAACTAAGACGCTTAGTTTCTTGCGAGTATTGCGTTTCTAGAGCAAGCCGCTCCATTTTTAGATTAGCGGCTGTTTCATAGTCGGCCCTTTCAGCGGATGAGGCTTCCTGATCTGAAATATGGGCCATACGGCGCTTTAGAGATTGGAGCGGTCCAGGGGGCGTCTCAACGTCTATCCGAATCTTACTGGCGGCCTCGTCTATAAAGTCGATGGCTTTGTCCGGGAGTTGTCTATCAGTTATGTAGCGGTCACTAAGACGAGCTGCAGCTGATAAGGCCGAATCATCTATGGCAACCTTGTGATGAGCTTCGTACCTGGGCCTGAGAGCTTTTAAAATCTCAATTGTATCGTCTACAGTAGGTTCTTCGAGGTAGACAGGTTGAAATCGGCGTTCAAGCGCGGAGTCTTTCTCAATGTGTTGACGATATTCATCCAGGGTAGTGGCGCCGATAGCTTGTAGTTCTCCTCTCGCTAAGGCGGGTTTGAGGAGATTGCTGGCATCTATGCCACCTTCAGCTGCCCCCGCGCCTACCATTGTGTGAATTTCATCCAGAAAAAGGATGATTTCTCTCTGTGCTTGCGAGACTTCGTCCATGACTGATTTCAGGCGTTCTTCAAATTCACCTCGAAATTTGGACCCTGCCACAAGTGCGCCCATATCAAGAGCTATAACTTTGCGTCCTTTCAGGCCAGTGGGTACGTCTCCAGAGTTTATGAGTGAAGCCAGTCCTTCGGCGATGGATGTTTTTCCGACCCCCGCCTCGCCGATGATTACCGGGTTGTTTTTCTTTCTACGAGTAAGGGTTTGCATCACCTGCCTGATTTCGTGATCACGGCCAATTACTGGATCGAGTTTGCCGTCTTGGGCTAATTGGGTTAAGTCGATACTATACTTTTCTAGAGCCCTGTATTTGCTTTCTGCCCTGGGATCATCAACGCGGTGGCTACCCCTTATTTTAAGTAAAGCCTGATATATCATGTCCGAATTAATACCAAATTCGGTGAAGATGGTGTGAGTCTCTCCTTGGGATTCCATGGCGGCAGCAATGAATAAGTGATCCACACTGATGAATTGATCATTTAAGCGTCTTGATTCTTCCTTCGCGTTCTCTAATAATCGCTGTACTCTGGGGGTGGCGTAAATCTGCTGTGAACCTTGCACTACCTTTGGGGATTCTTCGAGAGACGAGTGCAGGCGGGTTTTCATAGCTTCTGGAGAAACACCTAGTTCTTCTAGAATCTTAACCGGAACGCCAGCTTCTATGGAGATCAGTGCCAGTAGCATATGCTCGGAGTCCCATTGTGTATGTTGATAATTGTGGACGAGTTCTTGAGACCGGCTGATAACTTGCTGGGCTTGTTCGGTAAAATTATCGGGACGTAGCACCATATCTATTCTCCTGATACACCGATTTATATGCGTCTTCTACGTCGTGTCGTATTGGGTTGACTGACACGGAGCAGCTTGGTTTCTAATGCCTGTACTTGAAGTTCCAGTTCTTCAATCCGTTCCACCAGTTTTAATGCGACTTCCGCACCGGCTAAGTTCATTCCCATGTCTTCGGTGAATGTCTTGATTCGCCTTAATCGTTCAATGTCTGCCTGTGAATATAAGCGCTGGCGCCCTACTGATCTTGATGGCCAAATAAGCCCGACCCGTTCATAGTAACGTAGAGTTTGGGCGTGGACCCCCACCATGCGGGCCGCGATGCTGATAACGAAACATGGGTCCTGTTGGAATTGGCCTGGTGATACCATAGCTTTAATCGTCCTCTGAAGTCCTAATGGATCGTAAGTTTTGGTATAGCTCTATTTCTGACAATGTGGGAGACTCGGAAAACTTGGCACTGACGGTTACGTACATATCCCCGTGTGTGGTTGAATCTTTCAACGACGGCATTCCGTGGCCGTCAATGCGGAATGTATGGTCATTCTGAGTGAGAGGAGGAATGTCCAATGAGATAGTGTCTAGGAATGTAGATACCGAAATTGTTCCTCCTAATACCAATTGGTCGGGGTAAGCGTAGGCTCTCATATGTAGATCATCATTTTCTCTACGAAAAGTAGGATGCTCCGATATGCCTATGATAAGAAAGAAAGCGTCATTAGCCCCGTCTAAACCTCTGATGTGGATCTTTGAACCGTTAGCCACCCCAGGCGGTATTTTAGCCTCTATCCGTTTTTCATTCAGCAATCTCAAGGTGCGAGTCGTACCCGAAAAAGCCTCTTGCAATGTAATTTCTATTGGATATTCTTTCGGTTCAATTACAGGTTCTGGTTCTGGGTTGGTATGTTCTCGAAAAGAAGATCCGGCTCTGTTATGGGCCCCCCCAAACATGGACCATGGGTCAAAACTGAATCCGGATCCCGTATTGAAGTCTGAAAAATGTTGTTCATTGTACTGAGCCCTATTTTTCCACTGCTCCCCATATTGGTCGTACTGGCGTCGGTTATCTGAATTGGAGAGTACGCTGTATGCTTCATTGACATTCTTGAATGATTCTTCAGCTGAACTATCTCCGGGGTTGACGTCCGGATGATACTTTCGGGCTAGTCGACGATATGCCTGGCGAATTGTCTTGTCGTCGGCTGTCTTATGTATTCCTAGCACATTGTAATAATCCGGCATGCAAGTTGTCCTTTAATTGATATACACAGATTAACATATATTACGGGTATAAATCAAGGAAACCACTAAATGAGTATAAGGAAACTTGACAAGTACGACTCAAGTCTATAGGGTAGTGTTATGGCGAAGCAACAACGAATATTTATCGGAGGAAGATATGAACGGGATAGCATTGTGGGATCCATTTGCTCGTGGGGCGGATAGACTGAGGGTACCGGTGGAAGGGGAATATCAGGGGAAATTTTCAGAAGGCCTGTTCCCTGCACAGCTTGGTATTCCAGTGAAAATTTACAATGAAGCGGATCGCATCGTGGTTCAAGCGGTGGTTCCAGGGGTGTCTAAATCAGACATAAGTGTGACTGTTTCGGAAAGATTAGTGAATATTGAGGTGTCTAAAACAAGACATGACTCTGAAGGGACGGAGAAGGGGTCGATGAATGAGCCCGTGGATGTTTTGACGAGGCGTAGCTTTAGACTTAGGGAAGATGTGCAAGCAGATAAGTCTGAATCAAGGCTGGAAAATGGCATTTTGGAGGTCTGCCTAGCGAAGTCTGCTAAGTCTCAGCCTACGAAGTTAAAAATAATGGGATAGTATTTAAAGTAGTCCGACGGACTGGTCTGGTAGCCTGAATCTTGAGAGTTACCTCGATTGGTGCTAAAATCCTCTACGCTGTCGATTCGATGGCGGGTGAGGGATCCCCAGTAGCTCAGCGGTAGAGCAATCGGCTGTTAACCGATCGGTCGTTGGTTCGAGTCCAACCTGGGGAGCCAGTTTGGGTAATCCAAAACAGAAAACACCCCTTTGGGNTAGAAGGGGNGTTTTTTTGCTTTATGCCGGATGNAAGTTTTACTAGAAGGTGGACGTGTTGAGTTCTAATATAGTTGATAATGGGGAAGTTCGGTCAGGAAGAGGCCTAATTCTGTCATGTATGTCGATAGGCCACGCGGTGTGTCATACNTTTGATCTGGGNATACCGCTTTTGCTAACAGCAATAAGNAGCTCTATGGGATTGAGCACCGTTCATACTGCTGGACTTTTAGCGATGCGCCACGCGGGGTCAAGTGTGAGTAGTTTGGCTGGAGGGCCAATAGTAGATATGCTGAAGCCATATTGGGGTAAGATATTGGTGGCATGCATGCTAGGCCACATAATAGCGTTCGGTGCTGCTGGTCTGTCTACTAACTACATGGTGCTTATCGCCGTCTTTTTTATTATTTCTATGCCTGGAGATTTATGGCATTTGCCGTCTGCAGCCTCCATTTCGCAGCTTTTTCCTGACAAACGTGGTTTTGCGATGTCCATCCACGGTTTCGGCTCTAATTTAGGCAATTTGATAGGGCCTGTCTTCGCCGGAGGTTTGTTGGCCGTTAACTTCCTAGATTGGAATGATGTGTTTTTGATATATGCTGGTATCGCCATAGTGGCGGCAGTGTTTGTCTGGATTTCTTTGCGTGCTGTGGGATCTGGTACCTCTACGGAGCGCCCAGAGGATATACTTAGGAGATTTAACAACGCCTTTCGCCTTCTTCGTAATCCCGTTATCGCACTTTTAATATTTGCAGCGTTGTTGCGAGGGATAGGGCTAACCGCATTNTTCGATTGGACACCATTCTACTTGCGTGAAACTTTAGNGTTTAGCGTAGGGATATCTGGGTTGTATTTCGCNCTGCTCACGGGCATGGGTATAGTTTCAGCCCCGCTCATGGGGATTATTTCGGATAGGTTGGGTCGGAATGCTGTTTTAATACCTGGGTTGCTGTTGTCGGCCATGTTTACGTTCCTAGTAGTTGTGGTGCATGGCCAGGTTAGCCTCCTTTTTGTTATGTTGGGTATTGGGTTGTTCAGCTTTGCTTTGCATCAGATCATACAGGCCGCAGTCCTTGACGTAGTCGGAGAGGGAAATGAGGCNACTGCCATAGGGCTCCTTTTCGGNATCAATGGGACAATTGGCATTGGTACGCCGTTTATTGCCTCCTTGATCATTGAGCATATGGGTGGGTATGGAAGTATTTTCTATTATGCAGGTGGGTTGAGCGCGGCAAGTGCGGTCGCAGTAATTGCGACTAAATTCACCGGCCGCNGAANTAACAGTATNTCNNGAGTAACNGCGTAGCCTATTGCTNGCCTNGATGGTATTCTGGAAGTATGTTTACGTTTCCTAATCCNGTGAATGAAGTGGTTGCTCGNACCGTTGCNGGTTTCGTTCTGGTAANAGCTATTGTCTATGTTNCTACCAGTTCTTTCTGGGTGCTCGTGTTCCTTTTATNTGGGTTTTTAGTCAGGGTCGCTAGCGGTCCACGTTATAGCCCTACCGCATGGGTTGCGATCCATGTGATCGTCCCACGCTTACCTTTCGGCGACAAACCAGTTGCAGGACCNCCGAAGAGATTTGCTCAGGGAATCGGTGTCTTTATGGTGAGCGCTGCTGCTCTAGTATATTTGTTGGGATTCGAGTTGTATGCCAGTGGGTTAGTTGGGGTATTAATAGTGTTTGCGGCTTTGGAGTGTATTTTTGGATTTTGCGCGGGATGTCACATATTCAGAGTATTGATGCGTCTTCGAATTATACCGGAATCCATCTGTATTGAATGTAATCTAGTTGGGAAGGAAAATAATTGATGAAGCGCGTTGGGAGCAGGGATAACGGAATAGTTACCAAGACCCACTTCCTTGTTCATGGATTACTTTGGATCAGTATTGTATGTATTATGGTTGGTGCAACAAGTTGTGTTAGTAAGGATGGACAAGATGGGATGCGTGCTAGCAAAGCAATCGGGTCGGGAACCGATGCAGATAACTGGCAAGCAACGTCAAAATATAAACCGGTATATTCAATTACCCTTGGTAGTGGAGAGGTTGTCACACAAGCAGATTACCTGGCCAAGCAGCAACCATTGTTTCTGTTCTTTTTCAGCCCCAATTGAAGGAGTTGTGTTTCTGAGTTGCAGGAACTTAAGGTAATTCATTCTGAGTTTATCGGTTTGGTTGACATAATCGCTGTAGATATTACTCCAACCGTNTCCCTAGATGAGTTAGTAAACTTCGGTGAAACACAGGANTATCCNTGGCTAATGGGGCGGACCTCNAGAGATACTTTGCAGGANCTGGAAGTNTTNACTCAGTCGACAAAGATTGGGATTGAGGCCGACGGGACANTAGCTTATCGGGAAGTAATGGGNGGTGGTAATGTTTCTGTTTGGCGGGAAGCGTTTACGCAATTATCGCAGCAGGGATGAAGAAGGTATTGTAGATAAGGATCGTCTGAGGATAAATTGAANATATNNCTGGGGATCANTCTTCCTGCAATTGCAATANTTGCCCTGCTACTATTTATCTTTNTATCTTTGTATCGTCTAGATACAACAAATCAGGGAATCCTTAGAGGCAAGGTATTAAGTCAAANCTGCTTAANGTGAATGAGCCNGNTGATTTGGTAGATGTAGTTGTAGAGTCATTTAATGAAAATAGAAGTAGAACTTAGTCCTGTTATTGGTGTAAATGGAATAGTCGAACTCGCTAGGGAGATAGACTCACCATACGTATCACGATTAGGTATATCCGATGTTGCGATGTTCTTCGACTCTTATTTGATACAAGCGCTCTGTACTCAGGCGACTGAGCATGTTGCAGTTGGGAGTCTCGTCACCAATCCGTATACCAGGCACGAATCAGTGATAGCTTCTGCAGTGAACACCTTAGCGGAGATTTCAGGAGGGCGAGCATTCCTAGGAATCGGAGTGGGGGCAGGGCTTGGCGCTTTGGGGATCAAGCAAATAGGGACGGCTAAACATTTGGATACTACACTAGGTAGAGTAGTANGACTATTNCGTGGAGATAGTATAGAGTTCANTTCCAGTNCTACAGAGGTTAGNNCTNTNGNGTTGAAGCCGAAGCCTTCNTTCGAAATACCGGTGGTTATAGGGACNCGTAGCAGATTAGTATGCGAGGTTGCCGGACGGTGGGCNGATGCAGTCGTGGTCGGGACAAGGGATTTATCCTATGAGGGACTCAGTAGATATAGGCAATGGATCGGGAAAGGTCTGAGAACCTCTGGAAGAGACATGTCGGATATAGAAATCTCTCCGCGNGTCACTATTTGTGCTTCAGAAGATGCTGCGCTGGCTAGAAGAAGTGTGGTGCTATATGCGGCTCATTACTTGGCGCTTAGTGAGGGGTATCAACAACTTCTGGACGACAACCAGTTTGCTAGGCTAAAAGAATTGGTTTCTCAAACGCAGGGTTGGTATTTTGAATCCGATGTAGTTTATCCTAAAGAATTAGAGAATATCGTCACCGATGAGATAATCGATCAGTACGCGATTGCTGGGACTCCAGATTACTGTGTAGACAGAATCCGCGAGTTAAGAGACAAGGGTTTTGATGGGGTTAGTATGAACATCGCGGCCGTACGCAGAGACCATAGAAGCCTCCAGGATGGTCTCGTTGAGTGTATCCACCACTTGAGAAGTATGTTCTCAGAGGTCTACCATATGTAGCCGTCGGCATGGGCAAGCAGTTAATGTTATTTGCTTATGTCGGGACTTATTGTGAATCATTGCCCATTATACCTAATCCTGCCCGTTGCTATTTGATGAGATTTTTTAGATCAGGCTTCTCGATTGGTAGATCAGGGATGAGATTATCGATATCAATGTTGTCTAGGGGCAAACTATTAATTGGGATATCGTCGAGCGATATCCCGTCTATTACAAAATTCTCGAGAGGTAAGACAGGGAGGATATTACTGAACTGCAATTCCGGTAAGGCTTGCTTTATATCAGGTATTTTGGGTGTATCGATGGGTAGATCCTTAAGATCTATTGATTGCCAAGGGATGGTTCCTTCCGGCACAACTTGCCATGCTTTGCGCGAAGCCTCTCGTTCCGCCTTGGATGAGGATTCCAACCAGGCTAAATCTATGCATGGTTGCATGTCTTCATTTTTCTGGTCATTTATGCAGTGCTTCAAGAGTTTAACTAAGCTTGCGTGATAGGGTTTCAGATGGTGTTTTGGGAAGTCAAATGATTGGAACATCGGGCTGGATTTGAGGTCTTGGGGACTCACTTGATTCCCTTTCTCGTCTATTTGTAGCACTTTTCCAGAGTGCTGGTAGTCAAGCACAGAACCCGGAACGCGGGGTATCGGATCGCCATTTATTACCACTCGGTAAGTTGCGGGAATCAGATGGTCAGAAAGCTGCTGGTAAGCTTTGTTCCCCACACGTGGAGCTCCGAATGTGACTAGGGTTACGTCCCTGCCGGTTTGGGCGACTATGTCCAGACTAGTCAATGATGCTAGTGCCCCGCCTAAACTGTGCCCGCTGACATATATGCGTTTATTAGGGTGCTTCTGGGTTTGTGATAATACCTGCTCTCTGTAGCGCAGGTATTCTTTATGAAAACCCGAATGTACTTTCAAATCTCCAAATTTGTTAGCTAATTCGGGATTGTCATCAAGGAAGTCTAAATCGGTGTAGTAGGCTTTGAGGTCGGTCAGTACATTTAAAGTAAGATCCCAGCCGTCTTCTGCGTCTGTAGAGCGGTATATAACAAAGAGACTATCATCATTGTATGCTACGTAGGCTTGGCCACCGCTCATAGGTGGAGATTCGACACCCCATATTTCCTTTGAGGATGAAGAGTGGTCTTCTCCCCGTATAAGAGCACCGGACATGTTCAAATCGTTTTCGCTGAGAGTTTTCCGGATCTGATCTTCGTCCCCGAGAACCCATGCAGAATGCTGGAACAGTTTCATCACCGTGACCACCAGATCCGTGCGGTATTTAGCCACAGCAATGTCTACGGTATCTTTCTTGGCTTGACTAGCATCAGTAGACTCTTTATGTTCGTCAGAGGTGGTGCTTTGATTGCTCTGGCTAAATGGTTGTGTGTCGGAGTCATCTTTAGGAGCGCATGCCAGTGCGGATGAGACCAAAAGTAGACAGAGGAGTAGGAGTAGATAGGATTTCATTTCGGGACCTTTCATTTGTATTACTAAAAACTATTATATTATTTGAAGATTAGGATAGCTTGGACAATACGGTGTGCGAGTCTCATAGGGTAATCCGACCGACATTTCCGCTGATATCGATCTGTGTACCGTATGGCGTGGAAACATCCTGAAGCCACTTAAGGGTTTCATTCGCTATTTGTCCCTTGGCTAAGACTGGCCTACCACGTTGAGGGATTGGCCTCTGATAACCCATGTCGATGGGATGTAAGTCTATACTAGAAAGCGAGCCGGACTCGTAGTTGCAGACCGCGACCACGCTTTGCCAAAATACAGGGTCAGCTGCAAAAGCTCGGCTTCCGCTTCCGGATCTGGTATCAAGGTAGTCTCCTGGGGTGTGATTATGGTCTAATTGGAATCTTCTGTAGGCTTCATCGGGTAACCATAAAACGCTTTCATTCTGAAATATGAAGTTTCCTAAGCTGTAGAAAATCGGCTTGCCTTTGTATATTTCTATACCACGTAGAAAGTGTGGCCCGTGCCCTACGAACATGTCACAACCCTGGTCGATAGTCCATCGAGCAAAATCCACTAGGAATTGAGGTGGAGAGATACGAGAGAGCCCGTGGAAATCGCCAGTGTTACCACTCTCATGGCAATGGACGCCATACACTACCCAATCAGATTGTTTCTGCGCGCCTCTGATCCATTTTTCGATACCGGACTGATCGGACGTGTTCATCTCGGTGTGAACACCGAAGTGGTCACTACGAACAAAATTATGTTCAAGGAATTCTAGATCCTGTGCTGAATGCCCATCTTTTTCGACTCCTCTGAAGCCAAAAAAGTCTCTGGCTAGTTGTTCTTCTTTGTACCCAAGTTCAAGATTTGCTTTCTCTAGTGCCTCAAAAACATCGTCTCTCACATGGTGAGTCAGTTCATGCCTCAAGGCATTAACACCAGGTCTTCCGGGAAAATCTGGTCTGCCTGGCCCAGATCGTGATTGCTCACTGAAGGTACTGGTAGCTGCCATAACAGCTACTCTGCCAGCATCAGAATCTACGTACGCCGGAGCACGGGATTCGTCTGCGTTGCGGCCGCCGCCTGCCTGGGGTAGATTTAGATCCTTACAGTGCTCAAGAGTTTTGAGAAAGCCTCCCTCTGAGAAGTCGTAGGAATGATTATTCGCGGTCGTCACTGCGTCTATGCCCATCCACTGGAGTTCCTTAAGGTTATGGGGGTCGGAACGGGTGTATGTAGTCCCACTCCATTGCCAGCTGCTTTCATAGTCATGGAAGAGCATTTCTAGGTTTACTATGCTAACGTCCGCAGCCCTAAGGATGTCAACAAGTTCCAGAAATTCTGGTTCTTTAAAAGGTGTCATGCGCCTCGTTATCATGGCGTCCCCGCCCACGGCAATGGATATATTTGCTTTTTCCGCGTTATAAATCATGTTTCCTCTTTGTCTAAGTAAAGATTCTAGATTTTATTTGGTTATCCGAATTTTATTCCCAAGGCTAGCGCCCCGAGAGAGTGACTACTTTTCCGCTTCGAGCGGCTTCTTCTATAGCTAACGTCACCTCCACGGTCCGACGTCCTTCTCGTATCGTTGTGTGAGAACATGGAGAACCAATTGCGAGATGGTCTAGCCATGATCGAGTTTCGTTGGCGATAGGTCCCCAGTATTCTCCTAGAGCCCAGTCCCCAGACGAGTTGGTTTGCATGAACAAGGCCGTCACGTCATGGTCTGGAACGTAGGCATGTGGTATTCCGCGTTCAGTAAAGAGAAAACTGTCTTTATTATCGACATCGAGAAGGATTACTCCCTCATCTCCCAATACTTCGAATTTAGCACTTTGTCCATAGGTTGGGTATTTGGATGGCAGGGCATAACAAATACCGAGATTGACTAATGCGCCGTCCTCATAGGTGATTATTGCCCAAGTTACGTCGTGGATATCGTACCCCATTTCTTTATAAATCTTTGAATGTCCTCTAGCAATAACCTCCACAGGTCTGTTGTCTTCTAGATACCAACAGGCCATGTCGACGTAATAAGTGAGAGCATCGAGTACAGGTGTGGCGTCAGGAGATCTTTTTAATATCTCGCCCATATGAGACCGGGTGTTGTACACCCGCGACTGGATGCCTAAAACGGTACCTAGCCTCCCCTGCTGTATCTGCTCTTTGGCCATCATCCAACGCCTATCATGCCGGCGCGAGTAGCCAATTCTTAATTCGACACCAGTTTTGTCTGAGGCCTCTACAAGAATGTCTGTATCCTCCAGGGTTAATGCCAATGGTTTCTCAACAAATACTGGTTTTCCCAAGTGTAGCGCTTCGAGTATAGGTGCCACGTGTTCATGTTCGGGTGTTGATACTATTACACTAGTAACTTCAGGGTGGTTGATAACGCTGGAATTGTCGCTTGATGTAAAGTCCGCTCCTACCTGTTGTGCGAGCAGGCCGGCCTTCTCTGGGTCAATATCTGAGATGCCTAAGAATTGGACAGACGGATGTCTGCTAACCATGTTAGCTCTTAGTGTTCCGATGCGTCCCGCACCGATAATTCCGATCCCGAGCTCGGTTTTATTCATTAACTCGCCTTTTCTCTTGCAATTCAGCGCAAGTCATCACTCGTCGATACCGACTGTAGCTATGCCATAAGTTCCATAGAAGAAATTGCCGTAGTGCGTGGTTCCTCCGGATATGAATAGGAGGTACTGGTCTGGGCTTTCTAGGGCAGGGATGGTTGCGCCCTGTACCTGAGATAGACTTTGTAATTCAGGATGATGTAGCCATTTACCGTTATGATCCGTTGGAATGGGGCCTCCATTGAGGACCGATTCCATTGTCACTTGGCAGTGCTGGTGTAGCCATTCTTGCGTTGCACGTTTTCCGATACCAGC
This sequence comes from Chloroflexota bacterium, assembly GCA_002717565.1. Classification (GTDB taxonomy): domain Bacteria; phylum Chloroflexota; class Dehalococcoidia; order Lucifugimonadales. Next base: position 5,605 of record PBAZ01000009.1, on the reverse strand, counting down.
TTCGTTAAGGATGACGGCTCTGGACGGACTTAATATTATTGGATGGTACGGCCCAGGGTAAGATATTCGCTCATTAGTGTGCCCGATTTGAGCAGATGCCTGACCACGAATGTAACTCCCATTGCCTGCACCTGGGTAGAACATCATTGAAGCAATGTTGGAAAGAGTCTCCTGGTCGTTTTTGGATCTTGCATCCAGAATGTCTGCCGGTCCTGTTACTGTTACTACTGTAACAGCGCTGTCGTCACGAGCGTAACCCAAGTCCATGTGATATGGATCCCACGGGCTGACCTCCTCATTTTCGGCGATGCACATGCCGAACTTAGTGGGCAGGCCGATGAAGTTCGGGTCGCCCGTACCGGCTTTACAGTACCCAATATTGATCAAACACAGACGAAGGGCCCGACCTATTGCCGTGTTGGCTGAGTTAACTACCCCGGGGCCCATTGCTGATGTTCCGCAATTTATACCAGCACGTTGGGCTATTGGACCATTTACAAGGATTAATGGTGCCTCAGTGTGTCCAGACACTTGCATGTCTCTATGATTGCTTTGTGGTTGTGCGAGACACTCTATTGCGGCCAAGAGGACTGGAAACTGGGCGGGTTTACAACCTGCCATAACTGCATTAATGGCGATCTTTTCTACAGTTGCTATACCAAAACCTGGCTCCATGATCATTAATACATCCTGCGGCGCACGTTTGGTCCCTTTGAGCATAGCTTCTACTAGTTCTGGTGTGGGGGGTATGACTGGTATTCCATCACTCCAATCTCTTTCTGCTAGAAAATCGTTCACCGCATTTAACCCAGATGCGGTGGAGTCCATCTCCACGGTAAACACTTCTGTTGGGGAATTTTCGGTCAAGAGTTGGTGTAGAGGTGGTAAAGACGGAGTCGTTGTTAATCCGGCTATTATTTCCTCGATTTGTCCATCGATCATTTGGTGGATGTAGGGTGGTTGCTGTCCAGTGGTTGCGTGCGGGATAGTCACAAAAGCAGTGTTTGGTTGGCCCCACCCGTCAACGCAGGACTGCCATGCTCGGGCAAAACTCTTTGCAGCAATACCTACAGCGGGGATACCTGCTTTTTCTATAGCTACCATGTCATGGGCAAGCCATGACGTACAACCGCCTCAATGGGCAGTAGCTCCGATCATAGCGTCGACTTCTGTGGCTATCTTATTTGCTTCGTCTTCATCAATATGAACGGCTCTGCTCAAGACCGGCCGCCCTTCTCTTACAGGCCCCCCATAGCGTTCAAACTTGACGTTCGAAAATCGGTCTGAAATTAACTGCGCAGCTCGATCAACGGCCACGTCGGCACCGCCTGTCATATTGTTATATAGGCCAATGGTCTTGCCTGCTAAAGTGTCTAGTCGTTTGGCTTGTGGGACTTTGAAATCTATCCTGTTAGCTGCCGGAGACAATATATTAAGTTTCATGTTTGACTCCATATGAGTAGAGTATGGCATTTGCAGTATCTGAAGTATTTATAAGACGAGGATAGTGCGCGGGGGAAACCCAGTCAAGTTCACATGCGGGTATCCTGAGGGATATAATTGACAAACAATGCGGGTGGCAGGAGATTGTATAAACTACCTAAAACCGCGTTGATGGACAGGGAGGGTGAAAAATGTCTGACACGACAGTCTTTGATCCGAAACCTTTTGAATTGACAGGTAAGATTGCACGGTTGGTACCGTTAACTTTTGAGCACACTCAGGGCGTGTTAGAAGCAGGTGACGATGATGCCATATGGGCCTTTTTAGGAAATAATCGCCCGAACACTCTGTTTGAAGCCGAACAATGGATAGCCAATCGACTCAAGGATCAGGCATCGGGTAGCCGTCTCGTCTGTGCTGTCATGTCCATGAGTGATGGTAGGTTCGCTGGATCATCGGGATACTCTCATATTAATCGGCAACACCGAACACTGGATATTGCTACCTGGTATGGGACAAAGTATCAGAGGACCGGTATGAACACCGAATGTAAGTATCTGCTACTAAAGTATGCTTTTGAGGTCCTGGGTGCCCATCGAGTAGGTCTGACCGTTGACATCCAAAATATGAAGTCCAGGAAGGCTGTTGAGCGATTAGGGGCCATCCAAGAGGGTATTATACGGAAAGAGCGGATTCGGAAAGATGGATCGCATAGGGACACGGTGTTATTTGGATTTGTGGACGATGATTGGCCAGAGGTGAAGACGCATTTGGAAGGATTGATGGCAAAATATTAGCTACCAATTGTAATTGACAATGCAAAAGACAAAGGAATATGCTCAAACAGTATTGTAGGGTGTGATTATCCTCTTTTGAGGAATGCCCCGCTTTCGTGGCCCTGATACGGATTGGAGGATGATAATGGAGAATATTGGAAGTAAGTTAGTGGAATTGGCGCAACTGACTGTCCCAGAAATCTCAGCCAAAGAAACACACGATAGAAGAGAAGCTGGCGAAGGTGTCATAATTCTGGATATTCGGGAGCCAGACGAGACAGACAAAGGTTATATTGAAGGGGCTGTACTTCTACCCCGAGGGCGGATAGAAGGGCGAATAGAAGAACTAGTTCCAGATAAAAATACCTGCATAGTGGCCCATTGAATGGGCGCTGGGAGAGGTGCCCTGTCAGGGCACACACTTAAAGCGATGGGCTACACGAATGTATATTATATGAATCCTGGATTCAATGGTTGGAAAGAGGCCAATCTGCCGATAGTAATACCGGAAGCTTAGGTCTCATAGAAAACTAGCCCAACTGAGTTTACGGTTGCAAAGTCTGGTGGTGTTGCGAATTGGCTATTATTCCCTGCCAGTTGTAGTACATAGGTATCATTTCCAGATTTTGCCAGGCCGCGGATTGATCATAGTAGTGTGGGCTGTTCGGAATCCCTGATGCACCCAACGGGATTGCCCATAGTGAATTATCCCAATCCGATAAATCGTAAGCGTAACGAGCCACGGAGAGACTGGTCACCCTCGCCGGGTTCGCTGGAGCATAGCTTCCGGCGAGCGGAGTATCTCCGTCTCCGCTAACAGACATTTTAGGCGGGTTCAGGACTTCAGCCAACTCTGGGTGTATAGGACTCAATGTGTGAGTTGGTTCTGCTTTGTGGATATTCCCCCAAGCCCAACTAGAGGGATCAGTCCCTAGAGTTTTACTAACTGTGTCTACGGTTTTAGAGAGATTGCGCGACAGCACATCGGACCAGGTCTGGTCGACTGGCAGAAGATCGACCTTATCCTGGCTCATGTGCTCTGTTACCAGACCCTTAAAGCGGTTTAAGAATGTCACTCTTCCACGGTCTGTGGGGTCCCAGACCAGGGTGTAGAGTGTTTGCCCAACATTATGTATCAATAGTTCTTCGATGACGTGGTCTCGTAGGATGCTATAGAGCGTGGGAGCCACTAGGTCTTTATCCATATTACAGTTCCACGCCTGTAACAACTCTATTGCTTGGGTAATATCGTTTTCAGCTTTGTCTAATCTACAAACTTTATCACGAAAAACTGAGGCCGGTATTGATTCTTTGTCGGAGTGAATGTTTTTCATATCCCCTAATTGGTGAGAAGAACTCTGGATTAGATGATGATTAATCCTTTCAATACGATAGCCGAGAGCAAAGTCGATACCGATAAAATAGGGATACTCATCTCCGATCGGCTTATTATTGGCCGTAGAGATAAATCCATTGGGTGGGTTAGTCTGGGATGGCAGCTCGTCAAACGGTATCCGGCCGGTCCAGTCGTATTGAGTGTCCCATCCTGGGACCGGTGTCAGCCCGTTTTGTCTTGGTCTGATCGGAATATGTCCTCTACAGAAATAACCAATATTACCTTCGGTATCCGCCATGAGTAGATTGTTACAGGGGTCCTCCCAGTCGCGTAGAGATAATTTGAGCTCATTTATGTTTTTAGAGATGAGCATTTTATGCAGTGTTTCCGCCCATGTGGTGGGCCCATCTGTGGCGGTATATCTTAGGGCTAGTCCAAAGCCATCTTGAGGTGACCCAGAAATTATGGGGCCATGTTCAGTGCTCCATACAGTTAGGCATTCGGTTCCGTGGTCCCGAATGGTGAGCACCTCTTCGGATTGGGCAACATTCCCCCAGCCATTATGGGTTCGGTAGAGACGTGAATCGTTAGGATCAAATTCTTCCAGATATATATCCTGATAATCGGCAAACGTATGAGTTACCGACCATGCAACGGTTTCATTATGGCCGAAATGTGGGAAGGCAGGGATTCCTGGGAAGGACAGCCCGATTACGTCGAATTCGGGGCATGTTATATGGTTTTGATAATAAACGTTAGGTGTATCTAGCGCTCGGTGGGAGTCACCAGCGAGAATGGGTAATCCTGTGTCAGTATGGGATCCCGATATTACCCAGCTATTACTCCCCGAATCTGATTCATGGTTTGTATTTAATATGCTCATGGCCTGTGCAAGGTCTTCCGTTAAACTGGATAACACGGCGGTGTATCTTTGTTCGGGCGGAAGGATAAGAAACTCAGAGTCTCTGTATTCCGGAAATAAAGTCGCTGTTTTATCAGGCCCAAGTTCTTGTAGCAACTTGTAACGCCAGAGTTTTGACTCGAATACGCCCATTAGAATATGGCGTATTTTATAGATTATAAGGCCATGCCATGGCTCCCAGGTCTCCGGTTGAAAATCACACAAGGCATATTCTGGGGGTAAAGATGTGGTTGTTTGAATAAATGCGTTCACTCCGCTAGCATATGCTTGAAATATTGTTTTAGAGTGTTGGTCTAGCCCATTATAGTCTTGTTCTGCACTTTTCCTTAGGCCGAACCTGCGTACTGTTTTGTCGTGTTCTCTCGCCGCTATGCCGGCGACCTCGGCCCATCTCCCTGATCCTCTGAGTCGATCGTATTCCATTTGCCAGAGCCTATCCTGGGCGGTTACAAACCCCTGTCCAAAATAGGCGTCGAGGGTGGAGTGTGCACGAACATGAGGGATTCCATACGAATCGCGAAATATTTCCACTTGTCCCTTTAATCCTGAGACCCTGATGGTCCCATCGAGTTCAGGGAGATTGGGATTTAGTTTTAAGGGATTCATCAAACCTCGATCCTGTAATTTCGTACAGTGTGTTTTGTATATTTACTAGATCATATCATCCTCTAAACCATTATGGCCGTAATATCTCAGGAGTGGTAAAGTACACGAACTTCAATCAAATAGGTGAGAAAAAATTATGAGTATAGATGTTGCTACTGGTATTGTTCGTATATTGAAGCAAGAAGGAATCGAGTGGGTATCAACTTTTCCGGTTTGCCGGGTAAACAATGCACTGGGACAGGAAGGTGTACCCATGGTTATGATGCGTGATGATAGATATGCTGTCGCTCTAGCCGATGCTTTCTCGAGAATCACTGCAGGCCAGCGCATTGGAGTATGCACTTTTCAAGGAGGCGTGAATGCGGCGGGCATGCAGTATGCGTACGCTGGAATGGCCCAAGCCTATGAGGACGGTACTCCAGTTCTCTGTATTACTGATGGCGTTCCCATCGGTGGCTCTCAAAACAGTCAATACGATGTCGTTTCTGCAATGAAGACTGTGTCTAAATGGTTCGGCTATAT
>PBAZ01000008.1 GCA_002717565.1 Chloroflexota bacterium | reverse complement strand
GATCCCGATAGTGTGGCATTCTGCCATGAATTGGGGCTCAACTACGTAAGTTGTTCACCCTTCCGGGTACCAATAGCTCGACTCGCAGCTGCACAGGCAGCCATTGAGGGTACACTTGAGCGAGACAGATAAGCTTATTGGTTATTCAGGGAGTCCCCAAATCGCTCACCCTACTTTTCCCGTGGGACTAATCCTCTACTCTCCAAATCGCGTCACAGGAGTTATCGTGAGAGGTCCAAGCTGCCTACAATGGTTGATGGTTTTTTCTATCGCACTGTAATCCGGAGCTTCTAGAAGCAAGAAAAACACGTGCTGTGACGCGCTCAGGGTAAAATAGTGAACCGTCACCCCGTTCTCAGGAGCTAGCGCTACAACCTGACGCCAAAGATCCAGTTTACTCTCGTCGAAACCAAAGCACGTGTCCCAGAAATGCTTATGCTCTATATGAAACAAGGTCATGAGACCAATCCTCCTCCAACAGGCATTTACGCCATCATAAATGTCGTTTTACACCAAATTGCTGTCATATAATACGATTATTCTGTCGCTACTGATTGGCGGAATTCGTGTTGTCCTGAAGAAATCCTCGCAGCATTGAGGTAAATTCCAAGGGGAAGATGTACTTGGTAGATTCCCCTTCCCCCATCTCTTTCAAGGTATCAAAGTACTGAAGGCTCATTGTCTTTGGATCAATACCCTGTGCAATTGAATTAATCGTCTCAAGTGCTAAGCTATATCCCTCGGCCGCCAAAATGGCAGCCTGCCGATCACCCTCGGCCTGCAAGATAGCTGCCTGTCTGGCTCCTTCCGCGCGCAGTATAGCCGCGTTACGCTCACCTTCTGCTCTGTTCACCTCTGCGTCACGCTCTCCTTCTGCTTCAGTGACTGCAGCCCGCCGTGTCCGTTCTGCGGAAAGCTGCCGGTTCATAGCTTCCTGAACATCAACTGGTGGATCCACTTCCTTGATCTCAACACGCGTTACCTTAACGCCCCAGTTGACAGTCACCTCATCCAATTTGGTCTGAAGCGCAGTGTTAATTCTCTCGCGCTTGGATAAAACATCATCAAGGTCCATTTCGCCTACCACAGCTCGAAGAGTTGTCATCGCCAAAGCCTGAGCAGCAGCTCTAAAGTCACTCACATTCAAAATCGTATCTTGTGGACGATCCTCCATAACACGCATATAAACAAAGAAGTCGACAGCAATTGGTGCGTTGTCTCGAGTAATACTTGTCTGCCGAGGTATCATAATCGGAACTTCCCGCATGTCGACCCGAGTGGATCCATTGTTGATAAATGGCCATATCCACCGCAATCCCGGTGAACGCGTACCGCTATATGTTCCCAAGGTAAAAACTACCAACCGCTCATACTGTTTTATAACATTCAATCCCCATCCCATAACTGCCTCCTTTATTAATCGTCCTCACTAGTGACTAACAAAACATCCCCATCTTCAGCAAGAACTCGTACAGCCCTGCCTTTTGCTATAGGCTGATCGGCACGCGCGTTCCATGTTTCCCCTCGGACACGAACCCTGCCCTGCTGGTCAATAGAGGTCAACGCATTGCCAATTAGCCCAATGGTCTGTGGAATCGGTATGCCTCTATTCACTTTTCTCGCAAACGCTATGGCTATTAACGGCACCGCCAGTACTATAGTCACGAGGACAACCATAGACCCAAACATCCATGCATCTAATGATACTCCAAACTCAAAGGGGTCCGGAGTACCAAAATGTGCGAAAAGTATTGATCCTCCAAGGATAAAGCTAACGATGCCCAGTACCCCGGGTATGCCAAACCCGTCAACGACCACCTCTGACACTGCTAGAATAAATCCCAATATAACCAACGCAACACCAGCCCAATTCGTTGGGAGATTTCCAAGTGCCATAAATGCAAGGATAAGACATATAATTCCAACGACCCCAGGAAGAATCATCCCAGGGTTTCTGATTTCAGCATATAACCCCACACCGCCTAAAGAAAGAAAAAGGAAAGCTAGATTTGGATTAGCAAGGAACGCCAGTACTTTGTTGAAAAATCCCATCTCAATATAATGCAGGCTAATGCCTTGAGTATTGATTATTCTCTGGGTTTCACCGGTAGAACCCATAACCTCAACACTCATTCTATCAATTTCACGCAAAAGGTCGTCTAAATCGTTTGCGATGAGATCAGCGATCCCCAAATCAACCGCTTCTTGAGCAGAAAAAGCTTTGGCCTCGAAAACGGTTGACTCCAAAACATCCGCTGGTCTATCTCGTCGTTCAGCTATACTCCGTATCTCTGCAGCTGCATCCTGATAGGCTTTCTCCTTAAGCGCTCCTTCAAAATCGCCACCACTCGCCTGAACTGGGCTTGCGGCACCAATACTCGTCGCAGGTGCCATAGCAACAATATTTGCTGCTGCAGCAATAAATGTCCCAGCTGAAGCAGCCTGAGCACCCGACGGTGCGACGTACACCACGACCGGCAAACTTGATTCTATTATTAAGCCAACCATAGCCCGAGTAGAATCAAGCAAACCACCTGGTGTATCAAGTTTTATAATCACAACCTCACTGTCAACCTTGGTAGCAGCTTCCAATGAGTTCTCAAGATATCTCTGCGTAACCGGTGCAATGATGCCATCAAGTTCTATAATGGCAGCTTTATGGCCGTCAGCATCTACTTGCATCGATACCCCGACAATCATGCTATACAGCGCCACTGCTACCACTGCGAGTTTTGGGAAAATTTTCCAAATCATCTTATGCGGCAACACACTATGTCTAAACATTTCTCCTGCTTATGCCCCTAGCTATTGAACTTAATATGAAGCCTCTTATTGTTAATTGTGCACTGAAATCAAGACCAACACAACATGCCTTACCCCGGAATATACTCGCTCAGTGCGATTGGGAGAGCAATCTCTGATACAATCACTCCACTATGAGCACACAAGGACTGCCTACCTTCCCTAGAGATAAAGTTGCCATTATCACTGGAGCTAATTCCGGCATTGGACTCGAAGCTGCGAAGTTCCTCGCAAAAGATGGTGCAACTGTCATTTTAGCTTGCAGAAACAATGAACGGGGCGCACAGGCTCAAACCGCAATCGGTAAGAACTCCAGATTCCTGAAGCTTGACCTTGGAAACATTGCAAGCATCACTACATTTTCCAAAACCATCCATGATAACTTCCCCAAAATTGATCTCCTCATCAACAATGCTGGAGCGATGCACCCACCGTTAACCCGAACCACTGATGGATTTGAACTGACGTTTGGAGTTAACTACCTCGGGCACTACATGCTTACGCTTCAATTACTAGATCTGATACAAGATGTCGAGAATGCGAGAATCGTCAACCTAACGAGCATCGCTGCTAATCGCCCCAAATCGTTAGATTTCGAGAATCTCAACGCGGAAAAGGGTTATAGGAAACATGCTGCATACGGAGCCGTTAACTTACTAAGGCTTATGTTTGCCATCACGCTCAACGAAAAACTCTCAGGTAACGGGCACAAGGCTATATCAGTAGCTGCCCACCCGGGTGTAGCACGTTCCAATCTCACAAGGCACATGCCATTTTTTATTAAACCACTAATCAGCCCGTTTATCATGAGCACCCATCAAGGCGCAATACCCATACTCCACGCTGCCCTGTCTGAACATGTACACGGAGGTGAATCCTGGGGAGTTGACGGATGGAGAGAAATGAGTGGTGCCCCCAAACCCGCCAAAATTAACCCATTGGCTATACAAGCAAAGCTTCGTGAAAAAGCCTGGGCCCTGTCAGCGAAACTAACAGGCAGTGATCTTGTTATCAGTGAATAATTGATTTCATACCTGCACTACAACATCTGTACGCTATTCAAAAGGGATTGTCGATCTTGCAAAGGGGTCAACAATTGCCTCGGCACTTGAAAGGAATAATCAGCTAGCTTGATTCACATCGTAAGCCCACCACGGCCTACTATCGCGCGCCCATACTCGACCTCCCCTATGTGACGAAGTCCATGAGCATAGACGGTAGCTTCGAGAACTTCAAGCACAGTCACAGAGCCAGCGGGGTTATTTACCAATTGGCCAATGTACCCTTTGTCTAGGGAAGAAGGCAAACTCGGAATGGCGACCTGGAGGAGGTCATCCAGATTGACCTGTTGCAGCGCATCTTCAGTCTGTTTGATTACTTGAGATTGATACTCCCACCACGAATTCCAAGAACCTATACGCTGATACTGCATCGTCTGAACGGAAATCCCAACCCAGGGAGAGCCCTCTGGGTACGGTTGATACTCATTCACTGCCGCAGAGGCGTCCACAGGTATTTGTAAGTTCACCTTGTTCTGCCAGTCTTCCCTAGTCCACAACGACTCCTGCCCTAACAGGTACCATGATACGGTCGCATCTTCACCAATGAAATTGTGAGCAAAGCTACAAGCTAAAGGTAATACACCGTCTTTGAAATGATAATTAACCTGTTCTCCCTGCATGTCTGATGCTGCGGCGCTCCAGAGAAGGTGCATCGTGCGAATTCTCCGCCTCAATGACTGCAGCACAACCCCCATATTCTCAGGCATGTAACCTCCTTGATCTATGCCGCCACATTCATGGCTGCTATACCGCCAACAATGAGNAAGATGGCAATAAGCTTCGTCCCAATCGTTCTCCTATCCAGAGGCTCGTCCAGNATGTTCAAAGCTTTAGTACTAAGCACTGTTGTAAGAATTAGCACAATAAGTGGCCTCGCTCCCTGCACGGCACTAATCAGTGACACCGGACCTTGAGACAGAGCATATGTAAACAGAAGTCCAGCAAATGGAGCTACGATAACCTCAGCCATTACAGTCAATCCAAGAACTCGCGGATTACGAATAGCAGCCCGTGCTTCAGCTATCGCCTTTGGACGCGCAGATAAGATCATCACCCCTATTCCCATGGCAACAGATCGAAGCGGCATGATTGTCCAGATATTAACGTAATTTGTTGCCTCTTTGTTCGCAACATACGCCATACCCATGACAAGCGCACCGCATAACAAGAAGCCAAGTGCACGACCCCTCGCTATACGAAATAACCCATCCTGAAGTCTAGTCGATATCAGGGTGGCTCCAACCATAACGGAAAGAATGGCCATCCACTGGATAATATTGATTGATTCACCCAGAAGGANTACTCCTCCTAATGAGGCAAAAATTGGAGCAGTCATTTGAATAGGAGTAGCGCGTGACGCTTCCTCAAGCTGCAACCCATGAAAGAAAAAAACAATCCCTCCTGCAGCTAGGCTTCCGCTCAGNAGGGACCAGAATATACCCGTTGGGTCGCTATCAAANCCAACAGTCAGTGATGTGCCAACAACGTAAATGGTGATAACTATTAACTGTAGCAGGGAAAAAACTACGTTGAATGCTGAAACGCTCGGAAATCCCTTGGTCAGGAGATGTTTATCGGTAATAACAGCGACTGAGTAAAACATTGGACTGAGTAGTGCTGGAAGAATCCACGGCATAGCGTTGTTCATCACCTTGNAATACGATATGTTCTCTCCGAACTATAGCACGATTGNTCAATATCNAAGAGAAGNCATTCCTTGGGCAGGAAAGCANTCTCTTTTCCGTATTTTGATATAATAGGGATACTTAGATAAACGGAGAAACGCTCACATGTTGCAAATATCAGGTNCNGGAGTCGGTTTTATACTCTTCATGCTCGGGCTCATTATCATTACCCCAATTTTTCAATTCCTGGTTAAACTTGCCGGAGCAAGNCTGATGATTATGGGAGCTTTTCTTTTCTTTCGAAACGTCNTCCCTCGACTTTTCCAGAAAGTAACGCGTTGAGCCAAGCCAGTACNCCGCCCCGGAGAATCTTCTATGGATGGATAATCGTTGCAGCTGGTATGGGNATTGATCTCTGGTATTCCATCGTATGGTTTTATGGTATGCAGGTTTTTTTCACCCCANTNTCCGCACACTTCGCTTGGAGCCGCACAGCGATGTCCGGGGCATTCGAAACTGAANCTATACATTGATCGAATNTACTGTNAAACTTATCGAAAAGTAGTACCCTGATCNAGATAATCAATTCCNGTCGCAACAGAACAAATGATCCTTCGAGAGGGNGGTGTTATGTCCCCTGAGCGTGAAGCAGAGGAACCGAACAAAGGTATCCCTCGCCGCCCTCGGATATTNTACGGGTGGTGGATTGTCAGTGCAGGTATGACCATCCANTTGTGGGTCTCGATATGCTGGGTGTACGGCATGCAGGTATTCTTCACTCCGCTAGCGGATGCATTCGGATGGAGTCGGGCGCTGATTTCGGGGGCGTTCGCCCTTCAACGTCTTGAAGGGAGTATCCTTACGCCACTTGAAGGTTTTCTNGTTGACCGCATTGGNCCGAGACCAGTTGTGATAGCCGGAGGTTTCTTAGTAGGAGCAGGATTNATCATCCTAAGCTTTACGCATAGCCTCTGGGTATTTTATGTAGGAACCCTGGTGGTGTCCGGGGGAACAAGCGCAGCTGTTGGGGTACCTAGAACCTGGGCCATCGTCCAGTGGTTCACGCGTATGCGCGGTCGAGTCATGGGTATAGGTTCNTCTGGGGCTGTTATCAGTGGACCTCTGCTCGTGATAGTCGTCTGGCTCGTCGAAGCGTTCGGATGGCGCGAGGCATTCTTCATACTTGGCATCGCATCTTGGGTCATCATTATTCCTCTTGCATTTGTCTACCGAACAAAGCCCGAAGATTATGGATTATTGCCTGATGGGGATCAACCCGACCCTGAGAAACCATTAAATCAACAACGAGGCCAGGTNATCTTNACCGGGTTATCTGGTAAGGAAGCACTTCGAACCCCTACTTTCTGGATTCTTATCCTTATATTCGGCATCCAAACCATGCCGGTTAATGGTCTTATTGTGCATCTCATCCCATACTTAGAAGGACCTGATGTTGGATTTAGTACACTGCTTGCAGCTTCNGTTCTTGGTAATTTTACAGTGCTAAGCGCCATCGGCCGGCTAGGCGGCGGATGGATAACCGATTATGTCGACAATCGGTACGTTTTAGGTGGACTAATGGTTTGTCAAGCTATCGGAGTGTTCTTTCTGATTCAGGTCTCCACCTACTCATCNCCTGATTTTTGGGATACTGTTCCTTTCGCGTTCTTCCATGGNCTCGCTTTCGGTGGCATGATTCCAATCCGAGGAGTGCTTGTAAGTGCCTACTTTGGGAGAAAACATTTCGGATTCATTAGCGGTCTCACACAAAGTGGTTCAATGATTGGAGGTTTGGTAGCGCCAATCCTACTGGGTTGGGTTTTCGATGAATATACAACTTACATCCCGGCTCTATGGATTATCACTATCAGCGTGTGTGCGGCTATCCCTCTATCCGTGACGTTGCGAATGCCCCGGCAAATGCAAAATCAATAACCCGTGAGTCCGATTTTTCACATCCTTGTATAAGGTGCTGGGACATATTGAAAAACCTTTTCTCTTTCTACTAAGATTACCGATATGAAGTTGTTCAAACTACTAATNGCCATATCGCTAGCGTTAACCNCGATAATAAGTTGTTCTGCAGAACCATCATCAATCGAACCNTCGGTTGCGGTTGCGACTGTTCCTGCTACGTTGACACCCACAGACATACCTGCGACTGCCACTGCGACCGCCACTGCNACTGCNACCGCCACNGCCACTGCGACGGCCACTGCNACCGCTACTGCCACTGCGACCGCAACGCCAACACCCGAACTGGTAACGGAAATTGCGATCAGCAAAACCAGCCTGACAGTAGAGATAAGCCCTCCGGGCAACTCACAGATCACNAAAGAACAGGAAGAGCCTTCTACAGAACTTGATCCTNCCAAGTGCGCACAGGTTACCGATGAAAACCTCTGCCTGCTCTTCGTCGAACTGTATTTCTCAAGCTCCGGACAGTTAATAGAAGTANTATTGGAGACTGAGGGAGAGCAATCGGCAGTTGATCCGTCGTCTTGGTTCCAAATGTCTGATCGTCAGGCGTTTGTCCCAATGCCTCTCGAATTTGACCATAATTACGAAATTACTTTCCTTGTTGGAGACACTATTGAGGGAGTAACGGGATCAGCCACTATACAATATTCAGTCCGCTAAACCAATAAAGGAGAAATAACGTGGCTCGAGTACCTTATCTAAGCCANCAAGATTTACCCCAAGAACATCNGGCGTTTTATGACCAAATAGCAGCACAGCGAGAACATGTCGCACGGCCTTTCGAAGCACTGCTCAACAGTCCAGGGGTGGCATCACGTGTCGCAGCACTAGGAGAGCAACTGCGGTACTTGTCCCCAACCATTGCTTCTGACGTCAGGGAAATTGTCACGCTCACAACCGCCAAAGCACTGGACTGTGAATATATCTGGACACATCATTGCAATTCAGCCAAAGATTCCGGGGTACGGGAGGAGGTCGTCNACGCGATCAAACAAGGTGGACGCCCCAGACGACTGTTGCCCAAAGAAAGTGTTTTCATCCAATTCGCACAAGAACTCATAAACAACAAAAGAATTCACGATGCTACCTANAGCGCTGTTGAGCATCTCTTGGGANGTCAGGGAACAGTGGACTTGATTATAACCATAGGGTATTACACAATGATGTGCCTCGCAATCAATGGATTGAACGTAGAACTCGAAGAAGGGGTCTCTCCCAGTCTCAACTAATATCANACATTGCGATGCTTACTTAATTAGTCTGCGTGAAAATCCAATGAGAGTGAATTGATGCAATACCGCAAGCCAGTAGGCTGTGGTCCATCCGGAAACAAATGTCCTAGATGAGCTCCACACGCAGAACACATAACCTCAATACGNTGCATCCCATATGAAAAATCCTCTTCCCTCGTGATATTCGCACCTTCCATCTCATCCCAGAAACTCGGCCATCCACTTCCNGAGTCGAATTTAGTGTCAGAGGAGAATAAGTCGGTATCACAACACACGCAAACGTAAGTTCCTGTTTCCTTATTGTGAAGTAAAGCCCCAGTAAACGCGGGTTCCGTNGCTTTGAGACGAGTCACCTGATACTGCTCTGAGGTTAATTTTTCTCGGTACTGTTCGTCGTTCATGCCCCCCTCCATCAATGCACAAGGTCTATGCTATAAAAGCCNTCTAGGGAAGACATTACCATATTTATNGTGCCGTGACAAAACTATCGGTTTTGTATTACTTAAGCAAAAAACTACTGAAGTGGAGTGACAAAACAGTGAGATATTATAGCGAATAAGCCATAGAAGATATGACCATTACTTGAATAAGTTACGCATCTTATCTGAGAAAGATTTCGTCTTCATCGACCCCAGCAAATTTGCCCATTCTGCCTCAGCATTTCTTGAGCGCTTCAAATCTTTTGTCCTTTGCTTCATGAGATCAAGTACCCGCTTCTCCTCATTCTCATCGAGCCAGAACCCATGTTGAACCTCACACTCATCAATNGGCAAATCATATGCGCGATAATTAAAAGTTCGCATCGCACCATCGCACACTGGACATGAAATATCGCTTGGCCTGACAGCATAAACCATNGTNCCTTTAAGTCGATCGTCGTCAAAGACAGTATCTTCAAGTTGATCAAGTTCAGGATGATCCAGCCACAGACCTTTACATCCACTACATCGATCAACCTCTATTCCTTTGAGCTTTTTATGTTCAAGTGGTTGGCTGCATCGCGGACATTTCACTATTCCCCTCCTTAGNTCCTATTAGCTAGTATGGTATCACAGCGCCATACATCCTATAGAACCCCACTGAATATTGCCTCNCAATAGTACACTATTAGNGATGCCTATGTTCAAACTCCACCACGCCCTATATCACATGTACTCAACCACTGTTTCAGCCTTGGCTCTGTCGCTTTTACTTNTCATGATTGCTTGCGCCGAAAAACCCGCTCATCAGGAAACAGAAACACCTATAGCNCTCCCTTCCCCTACTGCNCTNGCCGAGAAACCGNTTGGTACTCTCACCGCAACTCCAAGCAGCATAGTNGATACGTCGGTGCCAAAAGCTACANCGACTCCTTCCCNAAAGCAGACACCNATAGCTACTCCCTCTCCCATAATAACTGCTACCATACGTGTGCCATCTCCAACAGCTACACGAAAGNACNCCGTCCAAGATACTCCGACCCCGATTCAAGCTAACTCTTTCAAACTTGATTACCCATTAGCGTTAACCCGCTACAAAGNCCTGCATATTTACCATAGCAACGACACAGCTAANATCCAAATAGAATGGATTGAAGAAACCTATGACACTGTGCGGGAATCANTGGATCNGGTCACAGGCATACCCTTAGAGACTGCTACCCTATATTTGCTTGAAGAAGATCAATATTTAGAAATCCTGGNAAAAGTGATTGGTATACATCTCCACCCGGAATGGACGCAGGGGGTGGCGTACAGACCAACTCCTTCAGGAGAAGGAGTTGTCTTTATCAACAAGGCNGTAGGTGCTCTATGGAGTGCAAGTACAACGGAGAAGGCAAAGGATATATGGCGCGGCGAAAATGTTGAAACAACCACACGAANAGTCGCTGCTCACGAACTCACCCATTTGGCCCTAATGCCCTATGATGTTCCCTTCTGGCTCAACGAAGGTTTGGCAAAATATATGGAAAATGCCATTCTTCCAAGTGAGTCANTCCTGAAAGAAAAGCTCAAACTCNGATATTCCCTGCGCAGCAAAGCGCTCAACCGATCCTTNCCGACGATTGATCAACTCAATGCGAAGAACTGGATTGTTGGCGCAACCAGTTATNGAGACCTTGCGTCTNTATATGAACTCAGCACAGGAATTATTTGGAGCACTATTGAAGTGCCAAATTTCACAAATGCTGCTGACCTGATTGCTACCCCACCAGACGACGCTACTCTAGAAGAACTAGTACTGTCTGTGTTAAATGAATGGTTGGTACATCCCCTGCCGGAAGAGGCTGCTGGNGTTTTAGTATGCAAAGTTGCACGCCAATGGTTCGATTCTGACAAGCTACGGGATGAATGGAATGNTGTCATCGAAAAAAATTCGTTTGATGGATGGGATCACNCTGCATTCATGAGTCAACTAGAGGGCATAATNGAAACGGTAAACAAGCTTGACGACCAAACTCAAGCTGAGCCNTTAAAGATTGAATTCCTGAGGTATCTCACCTCATTTCACCAAACAGTCTTCCANTTNCTGCAGGGCGAAAATTCCATAGCGGAAGCATCACGTATCAAAAGCAACGGACACCTGATGTCTGCACACACGCTACTTGAGTCAAGTGCGGATACCTTCCTTACCAAATCCTGTGAGGCCTCTATAGGTACTAACTACCAAAGCCTCAGCGACTAACAAATCTACATCGATGGAGTCATTNAATGAAANANCGTTATAGCAAAGNGATCCTGAGCATCGGCTGTACTCTTGCGGTGCTNGCCTTGATGGCAGGAGCANTCGGATCACACATGGTAGAAGAAGGTTTAGCACGTGAAGCATTCAAAACNGCGTCGACNTATCACTTTTATGCATCACTCGCCATAGTTATAGGCGCAATTTGCAGTATGCTATGGCAAAGTAGCATTTGGCTTCCATCCTTTGGATTTGCCCTAATTGGCATAGCCTGCTTTAGTGGAAGCCTGTACTTAAAATCTCTTGGGATAACAGATGCTGCCCCGCTTGGACCCGTTGGNGGCCTATGCATTATGGCAAGCTGGGGATTGATCGCGCTAGCTGTNATAGGCGGAAGGAATNCAACACGTAACTAGACAANGAANCTGNNANGAGTCGAAAGCCCTGTCGAAAAATTTCAGATGGNNCTTTCGACTCATTTCAACTTGAAGCTACTTTACACCAAGAGACTCGAGCACAACACCAGGTGTCATTGGTAGATTTGTCAACCTAGTACCGACCGCATCGTGAATTGCATTAGCAATAGCAGCCATAGGCGGAACCAAAGTTACCTCACCGACCCCCCGAACTCCAAATGGATGTCCTGGGTTTGTCACTTCAACAACAACGGTATCAATCATAGGTAAATCCAGTGCTGTAGGCATCCGATAATCCAAGAAGCTTGAATTAACCATCTGCCCTTCCCCATCCAGATAGTACTCCTCGTTTAGAGCCCAGCCAATCCCTTGAACTGTCCCACCTTGAATCTGACCTTCGACATACGACGGATGCAGCGCCTTACCAACGTCTTGTATTGTCGTGATACGGAGCACTTGAGTCTTGCCAGTCTCCGGATCTACTTCCACATCTACGATATTAGCGCAAAAAGCATTCCCAACAGTAGTCGGATTCACTGCAGCCCGACCAGTTATAGGCCCTCCGGTTGCATTGAGCCTTGCTGCGATTTCAGCGAACGTCATCTTAAGTTCTGGGTCTGACTGATGCCGAACTGTTCCCCTATCATATTCTACGGACTCTGGGTCAACATCCCATATCCTGGCTGCACGCTGGATGATTTGGCGACGTACATCCTGTGCTGCTTCATAACACGCTGTACCCATCTTGAACGCAACGCTGCTACCGCCAGCACCACTACTGTATCCTATGGAATCCGTATCACCGACAGAAGGATTCACATCCTCAGCCGCTATGCCCAGAACCTCGGCAACCTGCATCGCCATGGCGACTCGAGTGCCACCAATATCAGGTGCTCCGCCCACCAGACCAACTGTCCCATCAGCGTTAACGCTGGCAACTGCAGTGGCAGGCCCCGACCCATTAAACCAGAATCCCAGTGCAACACCCCTGCCTTGATTCTTACCTTCAATNGGAGCGTTGTAATGCGGATGATCCTTGAGAGCCTCCAGCACTTCGATACATCCTATTTTACCGAAAACTGGACCAGCCGCCTGACGAGTACCTTCTTTCGCAGCATTTGCTAAGCGGAAATCTACAGGATCTATACCAAGTTTTTCTGCAAGTTCATCAAGAACTGTTTCNGCTGCGAAGGAAGCTGCCGGGGAACCCGGAGCTCTATATGCTGCTGTCTTTTGCGTNTTTACCACAACATCATATCCATCAACAGCAACATTTTCGATATCATACGGACCAAACATTGTCCGCAACCCTGAAGGCACAGGCGAACCCGGAAAAGCTCCGGCCTCGTAGATCAATTCAGCCTCGGCAGCGGTAATCTTNCCGTCTTTCGTAGCGCCGATTTTCGCTTTCATTGTCGCTGCAGATGTCGGGCCACTGCCAACGAAAACCTCTGTACGAGACATCGTCATCTTAACCGCATCNCCAGCTTTACGCGAGAGGGTTGCAGCCACAGGTTCTAGATAGCAGCCACCNACTCCTTTGCCACCAAANCCTCCGCCAATCTCCATCGGAATAATCTTGACGCTAGACACAGGGAGNTTCAGTACCACCGCCATGTGGTCACGTAANCCAAATAACTGCTGGGTACTGGTCCATATGGTTACCGTACCATTCTTGTTCCANAGTGCNGTAGCNGAATGAGGTTCTATATACNCTTGATGCACAGCCTTGGTACGAAACTCATGTTCCACGATTTCGTCAGCAGCTGCAAACCCTTTCTCAAGNTCCCCAGTGGAATANGAGAAATGNCTTGCGATATTTGATCCTGTATTGGAAGCATCAATACCNCCAGAACGATATGCCTGATCAGATATGGTAACCAATCCTTCGTGTAGAACAGGAGCACCTTCGGCAGTAGCCTCACCNTCGTTCAGTACGGGTTTAAGCACCTCATAGTCAACCTCNATAAGCGATAATGCTTCCTCAGCGATATGAACAGANGTTGCTGCAACNGCTGCGATCGCATGCCCCTTGTATAGTGCTTTCTCTACAGCAAGGATATTTCGAGTGAAGAAACCATAATTCACCATGGCCCCTGCNGTTTGATCGCTAATGTTATTTGATAGATCAGGAAGATCAGCAGAAGTAACAANAGCCTTCACCCCTGCAAGTGCCTCGGCCTTNGATGTGTTAATCGACCGAATCCGAGCATGNGCATGAGGGCTCCTCAATATCTTGCCGTACAAAGCCCCAGTTACCTGAGCATCCGCAGCGTAACGTGCGCGACCAGTTACCTTGTCTAATCCGTCGTGACGGATTGGTCTTGTACCCACGACATCGTATTCCACNGTCGATAGAACCATGTTAGGGTTGTAATCCATTTGGGATCCTCCAGTTTGCGATTATTTGTTTGCGACAGCCTGCGTATGAAGGCTCATGCAGGAACTCATTCTATCATAAAGTAGACGCAAAATCCTTCCTNNGAACTGCTACATGCAACGCGTTTCAGACATGCCACAATACCCGTAGAGNGCCGAAACNNCTCCATCCTTAACCCTGCCTTAAATGAAAAGAGAAGGCTTCAGTAGCCAGACNTAGTCTACTGAAGCCTTGCACTGTAACTCCACGAGTAAGTATCTGTATTATCCTCTAATCCACTTTCCCACCACTGCATTAAATTCATCAGGTTTGTCCAAACTAACCACGTGACCTGCTCCAGGAACATCAATGCATTCCANATTAGATGCTGCTTCCTTCATCTTGCCAACCACCGCATCAGATACTGTGACACTCTCTTCGCCTCGCAACTCAAGGATAGGACAAGGTATGGATGCCAACGCATCCCAATATCTGGCAATCAGCGCCTCGTCTTGCATATCCGAAAGAGGCACCGTAAAGAGAAGCGTATCGGCTTTCCACCGAAGTTTACCGCTTTCATCNTGTTTCAGCTTACGCCGAAGATCCGCCCTTAATCGCTCACCTGTAGGCCATGGATTGTCAGCGCGTGAATATTCAAACGCTGCATCAAAAGTATCAAATTCCAAAGGTCGAGGCGGCCGCACCGGAGCGACTCCACCTGGTGGAAGGGATGGTTCAGGACCGATATCAACAAGAACTATCTTTTCAATAGCATCTGGATTCGCCGCAGTGTACAGNAACGAATTCCATCCCCCCATNGACGCACCGACCAAGATGGCCTTCTTAATTGAAAGCGCTTCCATGAANGCTGTNAGATCCTCNACGTACCGATCTCGGTCGTAACTTCCATCNGCCCATGAGCTATCCCCATGACCTCGCTGGTCCAGNGCATAAATATGGTAANCATCAGCCATATACGGGCCAAATTCGTCCCAGATACCAGCATGAGCNGTATGGCTGTGGAGACAAATNATCACAGGGGCATCAGATCGACCCCACTCAAAATAGCAAATGTTTACTCCNTTTACCGAAATAGTTTGGGGCTGTGGTAAAGCCATGATTTCCTCCTCTGGAGCATATATGTAAATTNAAANATCTAGACTCGTGTGATAGTACTGCCAATCTGCACCGCTTGCAAGAGAATCCTCACTTCGCCNTAGGAAGTATCATCAGTTCACGTTGAGATAACCCGCATAACAGTTTATGATATGCCCTGAGGATTGAACTACAACCAGCAGGGGGTACACACATCTTGGCTGAAGTATGGATACCAACGCGACTGCAGCACAACACTGGNGGGCAGAAACAAATCCAAGTTGAAGGAACCAATGTNCGTCAGATCATCGCGAATCTGGACGCTCAATACCCTGGTATCGAAGAATACCTCTGTCGAGACGGAGATATTGCCCCNGGTCTTGCAGTCATCGTTGATGGTGANGCCTCACCTCTAGGCATACTGACTCGCGTCCAAGAAAACAGCGAGATCCATTTCCTACCGTCTATAGAGGGCGGCTCCTATTAGCCCGTTGTTTTCAAGNAGAAACACATACCACTCCGAGTACGCCTGGACCACCATGCGTTCCTATTGCNGGGCTAAGCCTAATCGTCCATGGATTCGTACCTGNTGGGAGATTTGNCTTCAAGCTATCTGCGAAATTATGCGCTTCCGACTGTTCAGTGGTGTACAAGACTGCTGCACTCTCAAGGGCTCCACACTGCTCTACTAATTGNCCCATGGTCTGTACGCCCTTTCGAAACGTACGAATTTTCTGTTGCGTAATTATTTCCCCATCATCCANTGTTAAAATGGGTTTTATCTGAAGGACAGTGCCTACGAGAGCTTGCGCGTTACGCATTCTTCCACCCTTGGCAAGGTATTTCAGNGTATCAAACAACACNTACACACTCGTCCTATCCAATACGGACTGGGCAGCAGCCACCGCTTCATCTACTGTCCCNCCACGCTTGGCTACTGTAGCAGCAGCCATAACACTAAACCCAAATCCCATAGATACCTGCTTGCTATCAAAAAGCTGAATGGACGCCTGTTGACCCACCTGTGATGCAGCCTGGGTAGCAGAATTCAATGTCCCACTTAGCTTGGAGGAAACGTGAATCGACAACACATCATCAGCAGATCCCTGAAGAGACTCATAAGCCTCAACGAAACTACCAACCGACGGCTGAGAAGTGGTCGGCATCACGTCTTCCTCTACGAGACGGCGATAAAATTCTTCGCTTGCCAAATCAANGCCATCACGATATGAATCAATTCCAAAAGACACTGTCAGCGGGACAACCACAATACCCAGATCCGAACAAACCTCCGACGGTATATCTGACCCACTATCTGTCACGATNCTNACAGTCATAATTCCTCCANTACCTGTNCTNAANATAGCGTCTATGCACAAGACATATNNCTTAGATCTTGCGGGACCCAACATGGTCGGCTACACTGCGGTAGTAGGTAACCNAACNTCCANGACNCACACGCTATTCTACTATCACTTACACCGTTTATGCGAGCCAATAAATGGAATTCACACTCGAAAATNCCGCGCTGGTATTTGCAGGATTTATCAGTGGATCAGTACCATGGGCAGTGATTTTCACCAAATATCGAGGAACNACAGACATTCGNTCCNTCGGCGATGGGAACCCNGGAACCACCAACAGTTTCATTGTTGCNGGGTGGAAAATTGGATTGATGACTGTGGTGTTCGAATCAGGNAAAGGGGNNCTTCCTGTCCTAATTGCGGATATGCTATTCAACGCACCTCTTAGCATCGTAGCAATAGTGGGTNCGGCGTGTATTGTNGGGCANGCATATTCCCCATTCTTGAAATTTCGAGGAGGAAAGGCTGTNGCGGTCTCTGCCGGAGTATGGACTGCCATCACATACGGAGAAGCGTTCCTTGTAGCATGCTCGCTTCTCGCGTTATGCCACCTNGCCCAACGAAATAATAGCTGGACCGTTGTCCTCAGCATGTCCATATTTGTTTTGTTTNTCATCCTNCGATTCCCGTTTNTAGAACTCTATGCACTATGGATAATGAACCTGATTCTATTCATCATTAAACACTGGAAGGGCCTTGGCGAAGGTGTTCAATTTCGCCTCTCGCAAAGACGTCCAGGTTGAATATGGTTGTGCCGNTCCTCGNATCNGAACAAGCATTAGCAGCACGAAACTTATAGACGACGATGATAANATAGTCTAAGGTCGGCTTAGNATGGTAACTCTGAGTTGCAAACCGCAACTATCCTATCCTCTGGATACAGCTAACNACNATGACAAGAANTAAACCCATGTTTTACGGCTGGTGGATGGTAATTATCTGCTACCCACTGTGCATAATGCCAATCGCATTTGTTTCTTTTGGATTTGGCTTCTTCATCAATCCATTATCGACTGAATTCGGTTGGTCAGTCACCCAAATAGCGATTATATTGTCATTCGTACGCCTAGAAGGAGGATTCCTTGATCCAATAGGCGGTTTCATTATTGACCGATGGGGACCAAAGAAAATTATTATAGGTGGCCAATTCATTATAGGGTTAGGCCTCATACTAACCAGCCAAGTAACCGAACTTTGGCAATTCTATGCAGCGGTGATGCTGACAAATGCAGGGTCAGCCGTTGGCTCCTTCTTTGCCTGCCGGGCACTCATCGTGAGATGGTTTGTAAGGACCCGAGGCAAAGCTATGGGATTCATGACACCAGCAGCATCAGCTGGACAATTATTATTGCCCCTCGTTGCCTTTTTCATTACCAGACTAGGCTGGAGTGATGCACTGCTGATACTCGGTATATCGATATGGGTGGTATGCGTGCCACTATCGTTTGTAGTCCGCGATGATCCCTACGAGTATGGACTGCTCCCAGATGGGGACTTGCCATCAGACACTGAAACCGAATCTGGCGAAAGTAACGACACCCCCACTAAACGGATCACTGATCAAGGCATCCGTTGGCAAGATGCACTCCGCGTCCACGCCTTCTGGATGCTGGGGATTGCAACGGCTATATGGAGTCTGTACCACGGTATTGTCCGACTTTTCCTGATACCCCACATGGAAGGCTTAGGCTATACACGCGAAGAGGCTGGCAACTTCATGCTTATCTTCTTCCTCATTAGTATTCCTGGTCGAATAGCAGCAGGCTGGCTTGCGGATAATGTATCCTCGAAGAAATTGCTGACAGCCGTTCTCCTCTCTCAATCACTAGGGCTTTTTGCACTAGCCTTTAGTAGCTCTTGGATTCATCTAGTAATCTACGCACTCGGATACGAGTGGGCAGTTGGTGGATGGCTTGCATTGCAAGGAATCATCATCGCACAGTACTTCGGAGTATCAAACTATGCGACTATAATTGGGCTCATGATGACTATGGGAGTCCTTGGAGGCTTCATGGGACCAATTATAGGGGCACGAATATATGACTACACCGGTTCTTATGAAGCTGCCTTCATTCTGGCAGCGATCCTTGGAATAGTAGCACTTCCGTTCATACTGAGCCTTCGAAATACTGACCAGACTGTCTAGCATGAGCCTCATCCCTAAAGGTAGCCTTGTCCCCTTGGTATATAATGCATGCGAATCCTCATGTCAGGAGCATACGTGGTGTTAATCGCGCTAGATATAGGAAACACAAATATTACTGTAGGAGTTTTTGAAGAAAAGGAATTAAAGGCCACTTGGCGTCTTGCTACTGATGCTAGGAAAATGTCAGACGAGTACATGCTATCTCTTATGACACTTCTCCCAATGAAAGGTATTCAACCCGACCAAATAGACTCGGCAGTTATATGCAGTGTTGTTCCTCCACTCAACACCGTGTTTGAGGATCTAGTCAAGCGATGTTTTTCCATAACGCCCCTGCTGATAGGACCGGGAGTGCGCACGGGTTTAAGAATTTTATACGAACCACCCAGAGATGTTGGAGCAGATCGAGTAGTCGATGCTGTCGCAGCATTCCATCTATATGGAGGCCCAGTGGTCATAGTCGATTTCGGCACAGCCACAGTCTTTGATGCAGTGTCAGAAAGTGGTGACTATCTAGGTGGTGCTCTAGCGCCGGGAGTGCACTCTGCGGCCGAAGCGCTCTTCGTTAACACGTCACAACTTCGAAGGGTTGAACTCGCCGCTCCTCCTAGCGCAATAGGGAAAAGTACCGTACATGCAATGCAATCTGGATTGCTCTTCGGATACTCAGAACTAGTAGTTGGGATGGTCCGAAGATTCGCGCAAGAGATGGGGGGATCCCCAAAAGTTATAGCTACAGGCGGGTTGGCCGGTATAATAGCCAAGGAAGTTGACGTATTTGACGCAGTGAGCCCGGACCTAACCCTTATAGGACTTAGAATCATCAACGAAATGAATCAAGTATAGAGGACGTAGTCGGCAAACATGCAAACTGTATATTCTGAACAGGTATGGGAATTATGCGAACTGCACTAGAAGGCAAGAATATCGTTCTGGGCGTAACAGGCAGCATAGCCGCATACAAGGCCTTAGATGCTGCAAGTAAACTCACTCAAGCCGGAGCTCTTGTGGATGTCATACTGACAGCAAGTGCGGAGAAATTCATCACACGGCTGAGCTTTCAAAGCATTACCCATCGACAAGTATACACTGACCTTTTTGACTCCTCATCCGACTTGGCTATTCACCACGTCGCACTCGCCGAACGAGCTGACTTAATCGCAATATACCCTGCAACAGCAAATACTCTAGCTAAACTGGCTCATGGCATCGCAGACGACACCCTGAGCACGACAGTTCTTGCATCTCGGGCCCCCCTGCTCGTTGCTCCAGCCATGGATGGCTACATGTACAACAATCCTGCAACCCAAGCAAATATTAATCTACTGGAACAGAGAGACATCCACATTATTGGGCCATCATCAGGGCACCTCGCGTCCGGACTGACTGGAACTGGACGGCTCGTCGAACCAACTGCGTTGATTGAGGAAATCAAAGTTATTCTTGGTCGCCAAGGTGACCTTACACATCTCTCAATAGTAGTCAGTGCTGGAGGCACCCAAGAACCCATTGATCCCGTGCGGGTAATAACAAACCATTCTTCAGGAAAAATGGGATACGCAATAGCAGAAGCAGCTAGGGATCGTGGGGCTAAGGTGACCCTTGTAACTGCATCCAAAGGCATACCAGATCCTGCAGTCCACACAGTCACAAAAGTCACGACAGTTAATGAAATGCGGAATGCCGTTCTCGCTGCCTGTGAGGATGCCAACGTAGTCATTATGGCAGCAGCAATCAGCGACTATACCCCAGTCACAGTAGCCACCCAGAAGATTAAGAAAGACACAGAATCCGATCGGATGTCCATCGAAGTAAGAAAAACAAATGACTTCTTCCTTGAAATCCCCCCCCAAGTGTTACGGGTAGGATTCGCAGCGGAAAGTGAGCATCTTGTCACGAATGCTGCGGAAAAATTGGAGCGTAAAGGGATGGCTTTAATTGTAGCTAACGACATAACTGCTGCCGACAGTGGCTTCAACGTCGATACCAACCGTGTAACCTTCGTTGATAAAACCGGAATGTCCGAGGAACTCCCGTTACTCACCAAATATGAGGTGGGACATAAAATCCTGGACAAGGTACAGTCATTGCTTCATGATTCAGGATAGTACTGGCTGTTCCATATTTGCTCTAGCTGACCGAAATACCACTATAAGCAAAACTGCTACGAGTAGTGCTCCCGCCACAGCAAGGCAAGCTAGCTGCATACCTGAAAGAAACGCTATCCCCAACGGNCCTCCTGAAATAGTAGAGGAAACCCCAGTCATCCCGGNATCGTAGCCCAGNTGAACCAACCTTGCACTCACTATCGCGGTGGCCAGAGATATACCGCTGACATTCCCTGAATTGCGAAGGAGATTGGTAAATCCAGCNACCACTCCATAGTGCGCCCTGTCAGCACGATTCAAGATTGCNGCACCATTCGCAGGATTAAAAATCCCCGTACCCAGCCCTACAAGAACCATGATCAGTATTGGCATACTCACATGCGAATGCATGCCAAGTAATGCACTTACACCNAGNCCGCTGCAGATTATCAACAAGCCACTCACTGAAAATCTCCGCCAACCATATCTATCAGCAAGAGGNCCGCTTATCGGNCCTGTTAATATCATNCAAATAGCAGCTGGCACCAGAATAAGACCCACAGTCCCCGTCCCAAAACCGAGAACCCACTCCAGATAAAACGGCATCAGGAAGCGAACAGATGACATGGCAAGAAACGCNGTGTACCGAGCAAGGGAAGCGACCACAAACACANTATCACGAAATAAACTCAAGGTCAGCATCGGAGAGTCGACCCTAAGTTCCCAATACACAAAAAGACCGATACATNTGAGGAAAATACCAACATTTGCAGCAGAAACAAACGATATCCACCCAAATAATGGTCCCATTAAGAGAATGGCGTGAAAGGCTATCAGGGTCGCTGCAGACAGAACTGCTCCTCCCCAGTCAAAACCTTCGTCCACACCAAGTGATTCAGATTCGTCAACAGACTTCAGAACCACGAAGCCGCCAATCGNAGCCACTAACCCAACTCCTGCAGTGCCATAAAAAACCCATGGCCANCCAAAGGATGCAATCAGGAAGCCGGCTATTGTCGGACCCAATATNCCNCCAACTCCCACGACGCTCATCTGAACACCCAGNGCCTTGCCTCGTTCTTCCTGTGGAAAAGCAGCGATAACCATCGCCATTGCTGTCCCCTGAGTCATCGCAGACCCTACCCCCTGCAACACCTTAGCNATAACAAGAAACTCAACAGATGAAGCCCGTCCCGCNGCAAAACCTGCAAGCACGAAAATGAGAAAGCCCCAAATATAGACTTTTTTGCGCCCTATNATGTCTCCCANCCTTCCCATAGGCAAAAGTAATACTGTGATNGTGAGNCTGTAACCGACAACTACCCATTGCACTACTGGCAAATCAGTGTCAAATTCTATAGCGATTGTCGGTAGTGAAACCACCATTCCCTGATTATCAGCAACTGAGGCGAACAATCCTATTGCAATAACTGCTATCGCTATCCACTTATAATTCTTCCCGCTGCGTAACTGGTTAATCAAGNACTCCTCAAATCTTCACAGGCTGCAANCTCTCATGACTTATCTGATGCTAANGGNAATCACNGTTACGATACATGGGCANGTAGAGAATTGCTAGCCCATATGCAACCTGTTAAACTGGCCTGCAATCCGAACCATAAACACAGGAGAAACTATGACAACGAATATCCCCGTGAATTACGATGCGCTTTTGGCAGAAACCATAAACATCCCCCTACTCGAGGGTAGCACTATTAGNGGCTACTATGCCCGCCCATTAGGAAGNGGCCCTTTCCCAGGAGTAATAGTAATTTTTGAAGCATTCGGCATGATGCCACATACCAAGGAAATGGTAAGGAAATTCGCAGCTGCCGGTTATCTTGCCATTGCTCCAGATCTTTACTTCAGAGAGGGGGCATTAGATCCTACAGATATGCGTGCNGTGATGCAGAGAATGGGCGGTATATCGGATAGTCAAGCGATCGCCGATATGGAGAGCACAGCNCAGTTCTTAAAACGACAACCGACCAGCAACGGAAAAGTNGGCGTGATCGGACATTGCTCTGGNGGAAGACATTCTCTGCTCTTTGCCTGCAACACAANCTCGNTTGATGCCGCAGTAGATTGCTATGGAGGAAGGGTAATAACGGAAGAATTCACTGAAGCAATGCCTACAGCNGTGATAGATATGATCCAAAATCTCCAGTGCCCACTCCTAGGACTTTTTGGAGAAACAGACGCCAACCCAACTCCCGATCACGTGCATCAGCTAGAGCAAAGCCTTGTTGCCAATAATAAGCAGTACGAATTCACCGTGTACCCAGATCCANTCGGACATGGATTTTTCTGCGAATACAGACCAAGTTATAATCAAGAAGCTGCAGTCGATGGATGGAGCCANNTTTTCCGATTCTTCGGAAAACATTTGGGCTAAAACTTGGAAAAACAGCCAATTAATATCTTAAACAGGAGCGTTCAGCAATGTGTGACTTTGGAGAAGTCCAGAAAATGACCTTGAGTGGCAGCGGTCGAGCTAATGGAAATTGGTTTAAGCTTCGTGATGCACAAGTCTACCACGACCACTTTATCNANGCTCAGGTCAATGAAGGTATAGTCCTCGATATATTCAACCCCGAGAATACNGATCATATCGTTGGAGTATGTCTTGAACTCGATTCAATATCCGCAGAGCAATTAGGAAACGCCCTATTGGCCACGGTTGCAGCATTAAAAACCCNGNGGTAACNAAAGCTGCAGGACTNCCTAAAGTAGTCGAAACATCGGCAATGAGACGTGCCCATCACCCTGATCTTGCCAATCCACCGCAACGCGCATACCACATCGCACGTCGTTGACCGGATCTTGCACACCTACTATATTCGTCATCATTCTGAACCCTTCATCCAANTCGACATAGGCAACGGCGAAAGCACCTAAATCCTTGAACGCCGGATGACGACTTTGCATAATCACNCTGAAGGTATAAATGACGCCTTCACCCTTAGACTCTTTGATACTCGTGTCAGCACTTCCACAGGTCGGACAATGTCTCCTCGGGTAGAATATTACACTGTCGCACGAATCACAGGTCTGGTAGGTCAGTTTATGCTGTTTCGTCGCCTCCCAAAAGGCCTCNGTATCCGGCTCAGGAAATTGCGGCTGTGGTCTCAATGTAGTCATTAAAATTCCTCCAAACCCTCATTAGTCTGCGGCAAGTACAGTGACCGCCGTTGAGTGNCGGGCACCTAGTTGCCCACCATTGCCTACTGCACATGCTAACTGGGCATCGACAACCTGAGAAGTTGATTCTCCCCGTAACTGCCTTGTAGCTTCAAGNAGCAAGAATATGCCCCGCATACCCGGATGGTTAGANGACAACCCTCCGCCNTCNGTGTTCAATGTCGGTTTCAGCAGACTATCGAAATTCAATCGNCCATCCTCAACAAACGCACCGCCTTCACCTTTTGCACAAAACCCCAAATCCTCAATGAGTGTCATGACGGTTATNGAGAAAGAATCATATGCCATAAGGACATCAATCTCGGAAGGGGNGACCCCAGCGTCCCCGAATGCTATCGGTCCNCTTTGAGCCCCAGCCGACACGGTGATATCGGCAGTATTGTCACGATATTTCGTTGCCTCACCGGTACCAATAATCCATACCGGCTTCTTCTTAGCATTGCGNGCGACGTCAGCCGANGCGATCACCACTGCACCACCACCGTCCGAAATCATGCAGCACTCAAGTAGATGCAATGGATAAGCGATAACACGGGAATCAAGCACATCCTCGGTAGTAATTTCCCTGATATCGACAAATTCNAGATCATGCATCGCTTGCACCGCTTCTGGGTTCCGCATGGCGTGCCGTCGCGTAGCAATAGAAATTGCAGCGAACTGCTCATCGGTCGTTCCATACTGGAACTTGTGNCGCTCCTTCACCATGGCATAACCGGAGATCAATGTCAGACCCCAGGGATTCTCCATGTTAGTGAAGATATTTGGCCTACCCGCNCCTGGCCCAGCAGTACCAATAGCATTCATATCTGAATGAGAGGTAGATCCNTANCTCAGTAGCGCAACATTACATTTCCCTGCAGCGATCGCCTGAGCCGCATGATTCGCCTGAAATTCAAACGAACTACCCCCCAACGCGGTGGTATCGATGTATGTGGGGTTCAGTCCAAGATATTCAGCAATACCTAAGCCGCCCCCACCNCCTTCTGCAGTATCAAAAATNCCATCAACGTCCTTCCAATCAAGACCGGCATCCTCTAAGGCCTTAGCTGCAGATTCCGCCTTAATCTGCAGAGAACTNACGCCTGGTCCCACGACACGTAATGGGTATTCATATATACCTACTATAGCCGCGTCACGTTTTTGTGCCATAATCAATATCCTCACTTCCTCTGAACATTGGATATTCTGGATAATGGCGACGGTATCATAGCGTTGTGCTTAACGCAACGCTATCGGCNAACCCACAGCGAGAATCTTCATATTTTGAATGATCTACTACGCAAACAGACATCTAAGCGNAGTCATAATTTAGTCCNCTTGTTGACCCTAACCCCTGAACGGTATATTCTCATNCAATGCGTATAGCAGTTCTATCTGATTCACACCTACCNGGCGCTCTCCGAACGTTGGATGACCTTGGCAATGAGCCAGAACATTTTTTCTCTAATGCNGACCTGATTCTTCACAGCGGGGANGTCACATCTCCTNCAATCCTTGACTGGTTGGAGCAGTTTGCGCCAGTTCTCTGNTCAACNGGGAATAACGACCCGATTGCNGACAAACGNTCACAGGATACNCAGGTTTTGACTGTGCTTGGGTTGACCATTGGNATGATCCATAGCCTACCCAGAACCAACAGACCCATATCTGAATTACAGACATATTTCCCCGAGCCAGTAGACATCATGATATGTGGTCATACCCACCAGGAAGTACTGGAATATAGAGACGGCGTCTTGATCATGAACAGTGGTAGTATCACCTTCCCTCGGCACAAAGATCTTCGACTCGGTACCGTCGGCCTNCTTGATATAACTAGTACAACAATTCAAGCCAACATAATTTGCCTAGGAGAAACAAAAGGCAAGCCAAATCCGGGAACTGAATTGGCANTAACAGTGCACCGGTAACTCAATCAATCGGTTGCAGGGCTCTTCCCTCTAATGTAGGTATATAATAGAGCACCTACCGCTGCCCCCACTATCGGNCCTATCCAATATATCCAATGATCAGCCCAGTGTCCCCCTACCAAGGCAGGGCCCAATGATCTAGCTGGATTCATTGATGCTCCTGAAATGGGCCCCGCAAACATCGCCTCCAGAGCAACAGTAGACCCTATTGCCAAGGCAGCAAGTGATCCCTGAGCTCGTTCGTCTGTTGCTACAGATATAATCACGAACATTAAGATCATAGTCAGTATCACTTCCAGAACGAGAGAGCTTGTCACATCCCCATTCAGAGGCATCGTAGCACCAAGGCTTGCCCCGTCACCTATCACGACACATACCAGCAAACTCCCCAAAGCGGCTCCCACCAATTGTGCAAGCCAATATTTTGGGACCGTAGCCCACGGAATGTGCTTGGTCAAGGCAAAGGCGAGTGTTACTGCTGGATTAATATGAGCACCCGATATATGCCCAGTGGCAAAAATCATCACCATAACTATCAATCCAAATGTGAGTGCGATACCGACATGCGTAATCGCGCCCCCGGACACCTCATTCGCAACGACAGCCCCTGTGCCAGCAAATACGAGGCATGCAGTTCCAAAAGCCTCAGCAACAAGTTTACGCAGCATCCCAAAGCCTCCTGATATTAAATAGCAATACACTACAATTGTCACATTGGTAGCCAGATAGATCAACCCTGCTATGCGCATGTTATTAACAATCAAATGAGCTTTGTGTTAAAATGCCGCAGGACTCTTAAACGAAGGATCATTCATCAATGAGCATCGAATATATTGAGCCCCCATCATTCCCTGTCATATGGAACAGCGAAGAAGAGCGGAACTTCACATGGGTTTGGGATGACGTCCACACCCCAATCCCCAACACCCCCCTGACAAGTTCATTCAGCTCTGAATGGTCTCGCCCCAGACCCGGAGAAACTCCAACTCCACCGCCTTCAACGACTCCTGCTCTCCCGCGCAGACGAATCATAAACGGATACGCCTATAGTCCTCGCGTTCCTAAACCGGAACCTCCCGTTGACCCACCATCCGTTGAGTCAACAATAGATCGATTATCCGAAGCACGGAACAAATGGGATACAGACCTTTTACCTAAACTTCAGGGAAATCTCGAGAAACTCCGAAGTATCGATCTTGCACGCACAGAAGCAAGCCAACTCCCTGACACGCTTGAACTTTTCGTGGAAACTCACAGGGAGCACTGGCAAATTCATATGCAGGCAGTCGGCCCGATATTTCAGTCGACAGGAGTACTATCATCTTTGTACGATCAATTAACATCCTCGGATAACCCGCTCGCTCCATACGAATTACTTCAAGGGTTTCATAACAAGAGTCTAGAGACCGACCAAGCCCTTCGAGTTCTGGCAAATGAGGCTTTACACACGCCACCTGTTCACCAGATTATGTCTTATCACANACATGTGGATTCCATGATCACTGAACTGANAAATTCCAGCCAATGTTCNGAATATATCGCATCAGTTGACCGATTTCTAGATTCCTATGGGTTCCGCTCTTCCTCTTTAGATCTATCGATACCAACCTGGCAGGAGGANCCTTCCTTCGTATTCCTGACTATCAAGAGTCTTCTAAGCCCCTTAAACTCTGGAGATAGTACAAACCAAGATCTCGCAGCAAAACGAGAAGAATCAGTAGAAGCGCTGAGGGATTCCTTAGATACTAACGACAGCAACTACGACCTATTCTTCAGAATACTGAAGATATGTCAGGACATTTGGCCAATACGAGAAGATCACGCTTTCTACATCGAGCAAGCGACCGGGGCCCAGATGCGCAGGATAGCATTACGGTGTGGAGAAACTCTGGTACAACAAGGACTAATGTCCGATTCTAGGGATATATTCTATTTGGAACTTGATGAAATAAGGAAAGCNCTTACACTCCCTCCGGCAAGTGAAACGTCTGAATCATATACGGCATTGATCGCCGATAGGAAGGAAAAGCGAAACCACTTCCTCACNGTTACTCCNCCGCAATATTTGGGTCATCCCCCAACAGATGAGTTGCTTCAGGAGAAAATGGAAACGACCAAATTTATACCCCACTATGTGGAATCCNTTGAAGACCCATCGNNCCCGAACGTGCTGAGNGGGATAGGGGCATCNGCAGGNACATATAGAGGCATAGCACGGGTAATACTCACAACNGAAGACTTTGCNAAGGTCGAACCAGGGGACATCTTGATATGCAAGTCCACCACGCCTCCATGGACTCCTTTATTCGCTACGATTGGGGGACTCGTAACNGACGCNGGCGGCATCTTGTCTCATGGAGCGATAGTCGCACGCGAGTACGGCCTTCCGGCAGTGATGGCTACTAAACGAGCTACAACCAGCATCACCGATGGGGCAATTCTGGTTGTAGATGGAACAACAGGTATAGTACAGATAGAAGAGTAGGGNCCTCACTCTTCATAACTAGTCGTTACATTCGAACACCTAATCCTGATAGCACTTTTTTGGGTGACATTATATGTCGCTGCAAACCTAANTCTTTAGGGTCCAGACCAAGTGCTAAACCAATGAGTTGCGGTAAATGAAGAATGGGCAGTTCTATCTNCCTCTTGTTCTTCCTTGCAGCCCTTGGTTGAAATCCGTCCAGATTCAGGTGGCATAGTGGGCAAGGAGTGACCATGATGTCTGCACCAAGTTCCTGCGCATCNCCTGTATGATTAGCCACCATCTTCAACGATGCATTCTCGTTGATGGTAAGTATCGGGAATCCACAGCATTTNGTTTTACCAGGGAAATCTACGACCTCCGCACCGACAATTTCAATTAACTGCTCAAGAGACTGCTGGCGCTCCGGGTTCTCATCAAATCCAAGTACATTGGTAGGGCGTACTATNTAGCACCCATAGAAAGGAGCAGCTTTCAAAGAAGACAGTGGCATCTCTATACGCTCCTTCAGTGCCTCAGCACCAACATCCTCAAGNAGAACCCACAACATATGCTTTATTTCGACCGTACCTTTGTATTCGAGCCCCTCGTCAGCCAAAGGCTCGTTGATCTCTGCAAGGTAGTGTGGATCCGCAAGTAGACGGCTATTAGCCTGTGCCATGACACCCTGACANGTACTGCAGATGGTCATAATTGGCAGACCCATCTGCTCAGCAAGCGCGAAGTTACGAGCATTGAGGGTGTCGCCCANTCGTAAATTCTTTTCTTGAAGAACCCCAGCACCAGTGCACGANGCACTGGTCATTTCCTCGAGTTCAATGCCCAGAGTTCCACAAACGTTCATAACAGCTGTATAAAGTTCTGGACATCCCCCTCGGGATACGCAACCTGGAAAGAAAGCATATTTCATTTTTTCGCCTCCACGTGATCAAAAATCTTCCTGATCTGTGTTACCCCCTCGGNAACACGGGTGAAGGGATACATCAAGGGTAATTTCCCGTGCAATAAAGCCCGAACTGCTATGGGTAACAATGACATCATACGACCGACGTTAAACATGCCAATAGTTCCGACCGTCAACATCGNTTCATCCAGGTGACCGTCTTGTTTGATAATTTCAGTAAAAACTTCTGCATGCCTAGCACCAGAAGTATTATCAAATCCCGCTNCTATCGCGGCATCTCGCAATTTCATAATCCTCTCCATAGGAGCAACCCCTTTTGGGCACACTTGCACACATGCCATACAGCGAGTGCAATCCCATATCCCTCCTGGTTCGTTCAGGCTTCCTAAACGCTCTAAGTCCGCTTCATCCCGCGGATCCGCAACGAACCGATATGCCTTAGCCAAAGCAGCCGGTCCTACAAACTGGTCAAAGACTTCTAGCGATGTGCAGTCAGACACGCACACGCCACACATTATGCAACTCATAACCCCATTCAAATGGGTCATGGCATCTGCTGATGCAAGGTATTCGCCTTCGGGTTCAGGGCCTTCAACCTGAAGCCATGGCTCAACTCCACGCAATTTATCCCAAAATGGAGTCATGTCAGTAACGAGGTCGCGCAGCACAGGCATGTTACCCATGGGCTCAACAGTTATNGTTTCTTCATTTGGAGCAACAGAAAGGATTTTGGTTTTGCATGCAAGCGCCCCGTTNCCATTAACCTTTATACCGCATGACCCACAAATAGATCCCCTGCATGAACACCGAACTGCGAGTGACTCATCCTCATACTCTCTGACTGCTATCAGTGCATCAAGAACCGTATTGTATTCCTCCATATCGACAGTAAATTCTTCGAAATACGTTCCCTTGNCCTCATCTTCGGGGTTGTAGCGTTTCACCTTAAGACTCGTCTTCAATTCAGACCCTCCTTGNGTGTTNCCAATATTCCTATTAGTAGGACCGAACTTGCGGCTCCCACCNAGTAATTACCACAGGCAAAGTGGACGTGCGCGNCTCCGCATCCTCTTCGTAATACACCAGTATATGCTTCATCCACTCAGTGTCATTCCTATCCGGGAAATCAGTCCGGGTATGGGCTCCTCGGCTTTCCTTTCGTTGTAGCGCACCACTCACAATAGATTCGGCACAGTCCAACATGAATCCAAGCTCAAGTGCAAAGATAAGGCTNGTATTATATATCCTGCCTGAGTTCTTNACTGATACAGATGCATATCGGCGTTGCAAATCCTTAATCTTNTCAAAGGCAACCCTCATACCTTCTTCGTTACGGAAAACTGCGNNGTGTTCATTCATGACCTCACCCATTTCCAACCGCATACCGGCAACGCTCTCCCCGGCACCACCNCTACCCAGTAAGACATTAATACGAGCTTCTTCTTCCGCNTGAACTTGTTGCCCAGGAAGCGGGATACCTCGACCCGCAATATCCTTCGCAAAGGATGCTGCAGCTACTCCAGATCTTCTACCGAACACAACGGTATCAAGCAATGAGTTCGCACCCANTCGGTTGCCACCGTGCAAACTCACACAAGCTACTTCACCTGCAGCGAAAAGACCCTTTACTCCACCCCATCCTCCTCCAAGTTCATCCCAACACCTTCCGTCAACGTCCGTTTTCAANCCACCCATCTGATAATGCATACCCGGACGTATCGGGATGGGTTCTTTGGTAAGATCAACGTTCGCGTAAGTCATACCCTCTTCGTGAATTTGATGAAGTTTTTCGAGGATGAAATCGCGACCAAGATGGCGACAATCCAGAAGCACNCAACCATCAATACCCCTACCTTCATTAATCTCTGTCTGCTCAGCTCGCGATACAACGTCCCGCGAGGCAAGCTCAAGCATGTTAGGAGCATACTTTTGCATAAATCTCTCGCCGTCAGCGTTCAGAAGATGGGCNCCCTCCCCACGTGCTGCTTCGCTAATCAACAACCCATTGCCTTTGAGCGTGGTGGGGTGGTACTGAACCATCTCCATATCCATCAAAGGAGCTCCTGCTCTGTACCCCAAAGACATTCCATCACCAGTACAAACCAATCCATTAGTAGATGGTTCGAAAACTCGTCCTAGCCCACCNGTCGCNAAAATAACTGAACGAGCACCAACTGTGTGAATCTGACCCGTCCGCATCTCCAAGGCAGTCACCCCAGTACATACCCCCTCATGGGTGACGAGTGACGTCACGAACCATTCATCAAGCACTCTTACCCCAGACTTGAGAAGCTGTTCAAACATGACATGTAGCAAGGCTTGGCCAGTAAAGTCAGAAACGAAAAACGTCCGTGCCCTTTGTTGTCCACCAAATCTCCTGGTGCCTAGGTATCCTTCTTCATTGCGGCTGAAGATTACCCCCATATGCTCAAGTGTAATGATTTCATTACCGGCTTCCTCAGCTAACACTTCTATCGCATCCTGATCTCCGAGATAGTCACTACCTTTTACTGTCTCATAGCCATGCTCTTGCCAATCATCACCCCTATCAGTCAGGGCAGCGTTAATACCCCCCTGAGCCGCATTAGAATGACTCCTCACTGGATGCACTTTGGACAGTATTGCGACATCGGCTCCAGCCTGCTGAGCAGCCAGTGCTGCCCTCATCCCTGCAAGACCTGCCCCGACCACCAATACATCATAATCCATATCTAACCCCTATCAATTTACTTTGTAAAACCACTTACAAGTCGTGTGAACCTAAATTGTACCTCAAATTCGCTCCAGACGTAACCGCGAAAAGCTAAGCTACTCAATTCCCATCATACCAATGACGAAAAAGCCACAGTAATCCCAAAGTTTTCGCATCTTGTATGATGCCTGCCGAACTCGGTGAGGTGATTAATTCAATATCATGAATTGCAGTATGGATCAATTCATCTTTTTCAAGTTGAGATCCTTCTAGTATCATATCGCGAGCAACAAATGCATGCATGAATTCATTAGAGATCCCCGGAGCCAGCCAGAAGGATCCTAATGCTTCCATTTCCCCAGCCCGATAGCCTGTCTCCTCTAAAAGTTCTCTTTCAGCAGCAGCCAACGGGCTTTCCCCATCTTGTATGCCTCCGGCAGGTGCTTCGAGAACCCATCCTTCCACTGCGTATCTATACTGCTGAATAAGAACTATTTTGCTATCACCTAATAGGGGCAATATGATGACAGAGTCGCTAGTATCAACCGTTTCTGAAGTGACTGCAGTTCCATCATCCAACGCTATCGAATCTAGACGAATATTGAAGGCTGTCCCTGAGTACACAACTTCACTTTGCAGAAGGAATTCACTATTCATATCGACACCACTATATTAGAGTTCATATTTCAAGCTACATTGAAGAGCCCAAAATAGTGATATTGTTTACGCTCTTGCGCCAGGAATCAGACCCAGCCGCTGAATGAGAGTGGCATAAAAATGACGAGGATCATTCGCACGGAGAAATCGAGCCTGATACGGGCTTTGGCCAATTTGGATATCATCATTCAAATCAACCTCGATGTCAGATAAGCCGTCAACACTAACCACCACCGGGCTATCGCTGGCAACATTCAACCCTATAGTCGTATCTCCGGGAAGCACTAACGATGTAGACAAGCTAACGTGAGGTGCAACCGGGATAACCAGAACATCCGAAGAGGATGCATGAAGTATCGGCCCGCCCGCGGCCAGAGCATACCCGGTACTCCCTGTGGCGGTGGCTACAATCACCCCATCAGCTGAATATCTCGTTAGGGCAACTCCATTCAGGCTAACATCAAGGTGGACCAAGCGTGGTGGCCCAGCCCGACCAACTACAACATCATTGAGGGCGTCAACACGAATATCCTCACGCCCTTTACGTACCGTGACGCGGAGCATTGAGCGCGTCTCAACAGTAACATTCTCTTGATTGAAATACCGCGTAATATTTTCGAGGGCATTATCTACACCTAGCTCTGTCATAAACCCTAATCGCCCCAAATTCACGCCAACAATTGGGATGCGATGGGGAGAAGCGACCCTTGCTGCACGAAGAATAGTACCATCACCCCCTACAGTGACTATAAGAGCAGTACCGGAAATATCAGGACTATCCGATGAAGGCAAGTGATTCGCAAAATCACCCGTTTCAGCGATCCAGCCAAGAATTGAAGGCGAGATGTGTTTCGCAAGATCTTGCGCGAAATTCCTTGCATCTTGCGTAGGGGAATGAATTATTCCTATCTTCGAGTCATGCTGCATAGGGATTTCAAGCACCCAGTCGTTGAATCACAGGATAAGGTAAGGCAGCCGCAAGTCTAGCATTGCATTCATGGCGTGTCAAAATGGCATGCTCCCGAGAAGAGCAGCAGCTCCATCGTTCGCCAACTGGATGTAAATTGCAGGAACAACACCCATGGACAATATACCCACTACTGTTACTGCGAGAGCTAGTTTCATACTGACTGGAGTCTCAGCTGTATCAGGCAATTCGTCCGGGACAGTATACATGACTCGGACAACGCGAAGGTAATAGTAGGCAGCAACCACACTCGTAAGGACACCTATCACTACTAGCCAAACGAGATCACTCGCTATAGCTGAACTAAAAATCATCAACTTCGCCATAAATCCTGCGGTCGGAGGAATACCCGTCAGTGACACCATAGACAATGCCATCACACCAGCTTGATAGGGATTACTTTGAGCAAGCCCACGATAGTCTTGGATTTCTTCTAAATCCTCTGTGCGGGAAAGCGAAGTTATCACAAAAAACGCAGCCAAATTTGTCACAGCATAGGCAGCCAAGTAGAAAAGTACAGCTCCTACTGCAGTGAATTCAACGAGCGACTCAGCCCTTGCAGGAACCGAGGCTAGCCCGATTAATATATAACCGACATGGGCAACAGTGCTATAGGCAAGCATTCTCTTGATGTTGCGTTGGGCGACCGCCACAAGATTCCCGATAATCATCGATAATACGCTGAGACCTATGAATATTGCGCTCCAATCAATATCAAGAGATCCGAACACAACATAGAAAACCCTCAAGAGTATCGCAACCCCTGCTGTCTTACTCGCCACTGACAAAAATCCTGTAACTGGAGCAGGTGCCCCTTCGTACACATCAGGAGCCCACATATGAAAAGGCACTGCGGATATTTTGAAACCAAACCCCACAGTCACGAGTACAAGTGCCACAATAATCGCTACGTTGTCTCCGCCAGTACCGACCTGAAGATACTCACTAACACCCAGTCCAATGTCAACGAATTCAGTGGATCCAATCAACCCATAAATCAGAACGATACCGTACAGCAAAATAGCGCTACTAATAGCAGCAATCAAAAGAAATTTAATTCCTGCTTCAGTAGATCGATCTGTCCGAAATATAGCTGCCAACGCAGCAATTGGGAGAGTAGCGATTTCTAAAGCTACATACATCGTTATCAACTCGACTGCTGAAGGTAGTAACATCATTCCTGCTACAGATATAAAGAGAATGCAATAATATTCTCCCCGCAACCCGTCAACCCGATCCAAGTATCCCCACGATGCAAGCACGACAACCGTAAGCACACCTAATATGAGAAATTTGAGGTATTCCGCGAACTGATCAAACACGAGAAAGCTATTGAACGCTTCAAGGTATTCACCAGTTGCCGAAAGATCGCCATGCAGATTCCATAACAAGCCAAAAGAGGTCGCAATACCAATCAGCGAGATCGGTAATATCAACATTTTCCCCTGGCGAAGAACACTGGTAAGCAACACCACTGCGGCAGTTATTGCAAGCGCCAATTCTGGCGCTACTAATATGAGATCATTCGTCTGCATTTACCTCTGATTGTCTCCTTAAACTAACTTATAGTTACCCTAGAAAATTCCCCAACATGCCCGTGATTCCATCATTTAACACGTCTGTTACCAAAGAAGGATATAACCCAACGACAACTATCGAGGTTATAAGAAGGGCAACAGGAATTTTTTCATACCACGTTGCATCCCTTAAGTCAGCGTATCTTTCATGGCTTGGACCAAACAGAACTCGCTGGATGGTCCAGAGGATATACCCAGCAGCCAGTACAATTGATACCACCGCGGCTGCGGTAGCCCAACCATATACCGGGAAGGTCCCAAGGAATACCAAGGCTTCAGCAACAAATCCACTGAGACCTGGTAACCCAAGGGCAGCCAGACCACCAATCAAGAAAGCGACCGTCACGAAGGGCATCCGGACGGCCAGACCTCCAAGTTCAGCAATGCTACGGGTATGC
The DNA here is from genome assembly GCA_002717565.1 of Chloroflexota bacterium. Taxonomy (GTDB): domain Bacteria; phylum Chloroflexota; class Dehalococcoidia; order Lucifugimonadales. The sequence continues at coordinate 112,998 of PBAZ01000008.1, read as the reverse complement.
GCACGCTCATACACTAATCCAACAAGCAGGAACAGAAGTCCCGTAATCGTACCATGGGTAAACAGCTGTAATGCCGCTCCTGTTAGTCCGATCGCATTAACCCCTCCAGTTGCCCCAACAGAAGCAACGCCCAGAACTACAAATCCCATATGGCTGATACTGCTATAGGCTATCAGCCGTTTCAGATCCGTCTGCCTCAAAGTAATCGCGGCGCCATACAAGATAGAAATGACCGCAAGAACAGCCATCGCCCAAGCAAACGTTGCGCTAGTTTCCGGAAAGAAACCAATATTGATCCGAAGCAAACCATACCCGCCTAACTTTAGCAAAACCCCAGCGAGCATTACGCTGACTGCGGTTGGGGCATCGGTATGCGCGTCAGGCAACCAGCTGTGGACGGGCCACAAGGGTAATTTCACTGCAAATCCAAGGAAGAACAGGCAGAAAACAACAGAGGTAGGAAGCAAAAGACCCATCGAGAGATCTTGTGCCAAAAGTTCCTGCATAGAAAAAGTGCCTGTTGAGAAGAACAAGGTCAGTATCCCCACCAACATAAAAGCACTGCCGGCCAAGGTAAATATCAGGAATTTCATAGCCGAGTATTCTTTGCGCCCACTTCCCCAAATTGATATCAGGAAGTACATCGGTATTAATTCAAGCTCCCAAAATACGAAAAAGAGTATCAAATCCTGCGCTGCAAATACCCCCATAACCGACGTCTGCAGCAGCAACAGCCAGACGAAATATTCACGCACCCTCAGGTTAACAGTCATAGAACCAAGTACCGCTACCAATCCTATAAGGCCAGTTAATAGGATCAATGTGACACTTAACCCGTCTACTGCCAAGTGATATGAGGAATCTAGTAGCGGGATCCACCCTTCTATCTTCTCCTCGAATTGATAGCCCTCCTTGAATTGCGCGAAAAGTTGCACAGAAATAAGGAAGTCGATAAGTACTGCTCCAATAGCAATTGCACGAACTTTACGAACATTCCCTCCCAACAAGAGAATGATGAGCGCACCGATTGCCGGGACAAATATTGCAGCGGATAAAATTGGAAATTCAGCCATATAGTTAGAGACCCCTTGTGATTAGCACGGCAAATAGTGTGAGCAAACCTGCGGAAACAGTTCCCATATATATCTGAGTTTGCCCAGTCTGAATCACCGCAATAATTTTCCCAACATTTCTACCTTGCCACCCAATCGCGTCACCTATCCTGTCAACCACATTCATATCGAACCAAGCTAATATCTTGAACACGCCCCTGTACAGAAAGTTAGTAGTGATCACGTCTTCATATAATTCATCAAAATAGTATTTACGCGATACAATGCCAGAAACCTTACGACCAAGTGTAACGGATACGAAATCCTCATCAATGCCCCGCCTGTAGATCAAGTAACCGAGCGCGATCCCAGACACGGCAACCATCGTCGAGATTATGGCAATTACCATATCAAACTTCTCCGCATGCTCATGGAAAACATCGTGAGTTAACCAATGGGCAGGTATGATCCCTAAATCAATAACTGGATTGGCCAATACACCTGCAACTACAGCGAGCACCGCGAGCATTATCATAGGAAGTAGCATGACCATAGGGGACTCGCCTAGGTGGACATGCGCATCTGCATTAGGATCACTGTCTGCCCCACCTCGGAATGAACCATGAAAGGTCATGAGGACAACTCTGGTTATATACGCAGCAGTGAAAAAAGCAGCGATAACAGCCACTACCAGTAGTATTGTTGATTCAATCCGAAGGTTCGCAAAGATTTCATCCTTGCTCCAAAAACCCGCAAGAGGAAAAATCCCTGCAAGACTAAGGGAGCCTATCGTAAACGCGACATAGGTTACTGGCATCACCTTCCGAAGCCCCCCCATATACCTCATATCAAAGGTACCCGTGGCATGATTGACACTACCTGAGCCCAGGAACAAAAGGCACTTGAAAAAAGCATGTGTAGCAAGGTGAAATAAAGCTGGCACATATGCACCGACCCCGAGTGCCAACATCATATAACCCAACTGACTGACCGTAGAGTAGGCAAGTACTCTTTTGATATCGTTCATTACGAGACCCATGGTAGCCGCGAAAAGCGCCGTGAATGCCCCAACTATTGCAACTAGCTGGAGTGCAGATCCAGATGCATCAAACAAGGGAAACATACGAGCAACCAAGAACACTCCGGCAGCCACCATAGTCGCAGCATGGATTAGAGAACTGACAGGCGTCGGTCCCTCCATCGCATCAGGCAACCAAGTATGCAAAGGGAATTGTCCTGATTTACCTATAGCTCCGGCGAGTATACCAACGGAGACCCAAGTCGCTGTGCTCACTGCTATGTAACCCATTTCCGCAGCATGATGTATATCCAATATGTCAAGAACATTCAGTCCCTCTGCAAGGAATTCCCCACTCTGACTGAAAAGGTACAGAAGTCCTAATAAGAACCCGAAATCCCCGACCCTAGTCACTAAAAATGCCTTCTTTGCCGCTGCTGCTGCCGATGGGCGATGAAACCAGAAACCTATTAGAAGATACGAACACGCCCCAACAAGCTCCCAAAAAACGAAGAGTTGCACTAAGTTTCGGGCCATGACAAGACCAAGCATCGAGGCAGTGAAAAGAGACATATACGCAAAATAGCGATGATAACCTGAGTCTCCTTGCATATATCCTTGTGAATAGATCTGCACCAATAAACTTACGAAAGAAACCACGACAATCATCACAGCAGTCAACGGATCAATATGCAACCCTACATTAAGAACTAAGTCGCCAATACTAAGCCACGTGTATTCAGCAGACAGATAGGTACCATCGGTCACCACAGATCGGAAGGCTATCAAGGAAAGGACCAGTGAACCTCCCAAAGCCACGATTATAATGTAGCCACTTAGCTTAGGAAATTCCTTAAGGAACGGACGTATTACCAACCCGATCACAAGGAAAGCCGTTAGCGGAGCCAGAAATATTCCCCAAGCGACGACGTCACTCATCTATTCAAAATTCCTTCCTCATTCCCATACTTTACAGCCTTGTCCATAGTGTCCCACAACAAGACCATCTCTATAACTTTCGCTTAATTTCCTCTGCAACATGAGCGCGACCTTTGGGCACCATAATCAGGTACTCTTGATCCTCGTGCCAAACAGTTATATCCCCGTTTGCAGGCATAATTTTTGTTGGTAGCCCTTCACCCTCGATCGCCAGTTTCCACATTTCAGCGACTATAAGGTTGGGAGCACGATCAAATTCAATCCACATCTGGCTACGTTCTCATTTCTTCATTAATGCAACGTCAGTGATATCTATGGTCTCACGATTCCTGTATATCGCGATCACGATAGCTAAACCAAGAGCAATTTCAGCTGCGGCGACAGCTATTATGAATATCGCCAGAACCTGACCACTCAAAGCAATATCCCCAGCTGCCCGGACCGACTCACTCAATTCTGGGCCAAAAAGAAATCTATTAGACCATACCGGCACTAAAAACTTAGCAAAAGCTATTGCCGTCAAGTTTACTGCATTAAACATCAATTCCACCGACATGAATACCGTGATAATGTTTTTCCTAGATAGTGCACCATATAAGCCTATGGAAAATATGGCGGCGGCCACAAGTAAGAAATGTTCTAATGGAGGCACCTTAGCGCTCCTTTACCAAAGCCACAGCCCCCACAAGAACTGCAAGCAATAATATAGCCGTTAATTCAAACGGCAGGATGAATTTCTCTCGAAGCAATGCGCCTAATCCACCAGAGCTATCAGAAAATGCCCCTCTCGCAATTGCGTCAGCTTCCTCCGTGTTATGAAATTCCGGGAACCAGTTGGTAGATACTACCGTGAATGCTAATACCAAGAAAAGTGCAGCCCCGAGCAACAGACCAATCCCATAATATCGGTTAGGTTGATTGCCTTGAGCAACCTCCCGCGTAAACATCACAGCAAAGATAATCAAGACAGAAATTCCTCCTGCATACACCAGGACTTGTACGACCGCTAGGAATTCTGCTCCCAGAATTACGAAAAAGCCTGCAACCGCAATAAACGTAGAGACGAGAAATAATGCTGCCCTGAATATATCCTTGGTATGCACCACCATAAGCGCACTAGCTATTCCCCAGACAGCCAAAACCCAGAATGCAACCGTTAAGACGCTCATCGCTTACTTTTCAATCTCCTAAAAAGAATTTCCACCACACTCATATATCCCGATGCACCCAACAGCTAACGGTCAGCCCATCGCCTTTGCATAGCCTCGTAATCAGGTGCTTCATGTCTACCCACGTCTTTCCATCCCAGAGGTTGACCGGACTGAGGGTCGTACCCCTTACCCTCAAGCTGAGGTCGGAACCAAGTACTCGGACGCTTCGTGGCATTTTTTAGCTCTTCCATTGGAATAAAGAGCTCATCCCTAGTGTATCGCGCTCTTTCAAACCCGCTCCCCATGAAAAGTGCATCATACGGGCAGGCCTCAACGCAGAGACCGCAATACATACACCTCCCGATGTCTATATCAAATTTCTCAATAGCGTACTTATCCCCATCTTGAATTGCCTGTTGGCTAGGATCAGTCACTATTTCAATGATACCAAGAGGGCAGTACTTAGCACAGCTTGCACACCCAGTGCACCTCTCTTCATACCATGAGAATTCCTGTCCTCGAAATCGCGAATGTTGCTCTACTCGTTCTTCAGGATATTGAACCGTTGAAGGCGTCCTGAAAAGATTTCTAAGCGTGACCAGCAACCCTTTTGCAATGCCAATACCGTACATAGCCTACACCACCTTTTCGCCAACAACTGTGCTTGTGGGAATTTGAGGACTCCGCGGAGCGAAATTCCTATGCCCCAGCGCAGTAGCTAGTACTGCAATCGCAACTGCGGCTACCGCAAAGTTGATAAGTCCAATCATCCATAACTGGGCACCATTGGGCGACGGCCAAATAACCATCTCAACAGCTACAAGAATCAAATTAATCGCACTTAGAGGTAAAAGGAATTTCCAGGCGAAAGCCATCACCTGATCCACGCGAACCCTTGGCAGTGTCGCACGGATCCAAATAATACAAAAAATCACTGCGAGCCATTTCAGACTAAACCATGCAGGAGACGGCAAGAACGACCATCCGGCTGCCCCCTTGAGGAATATCGCGGTAATGAATCCAGCACCCACTACTACACTAGCAAACTCGGCAAGTTGAAACACTCCAAATTTCATGCCACTGTATTCCGTATGGTATCCCGCAACAATCTCTGATTCGGCCTCGATGAGATCAAAAGGCGCACGGTTCATCTCAGCTATCGTAGCTGCAATGAATACGAAAAACCCTAGCGGCTGCAAAAGGATGAGCGGAACCGGCTGCTTGTCCACAATTTCCACAAGAGACATTGACCCAGCCCATAACAATACGGCTGCAAGGGACATAACTAACGGAACCTCATAACTCACTAACATTGCAACAGATCGCACAGCTCCCATTAGCGCGTACCTATTGCCAGAAGCCCAACCTGCCATAAAGATTCCAATAGTTTCCAGTGTCCCAACCGCGATAATGTACAAAACTGCAACATTCAGGTCCACAAGATAAAATTGAGTTCCGAAGGGAATTACTGCGACCATAAGCATGACTGGCATGAACAGTATGACGGGGGCCGCGTTAAAGACCAATCGGTCCGCGCCACGGGGAACAATATCTTCCTTGATGATCAATTTGATAGCATCAGCTATGGGTTGTAGTAGCCCGAATGGCCCCCACCGATTGGGCCCCAAGCGCTGCTGGAACCGGCCTAGTATCCGCCGTTCGAACCATATAAAAAGTGGCGTTATGACCAACACCAAATTCGCAACCAGCATTACCATAGCAAAAGCAGCCGCATACCCAACGATGCTATCCAGAAAATCGGGCATCACCCAATTAATCGCACTATAAATGCTCTGGTATAGTGCGTTATTTTCCAACACGGAAGGTGACATTAGCGGTCCACCTCCCCCATATTGATATCAATACTCCCTAGTATCACAACAAGATCTGCCATTTTTCGACCTATAAGCATTTCTTTGAGAAGTGTCAGATTGATAAATGATGGAGCGCGAATCTTGCAACGGTAGGGAGAGATACCGCCATCACTTACGATATAGAAGCCTAATTCCCCCTTGGGCGCCTCGATAGGAACGTAGGCATCTCCCTCTGGTGGACGAAATATGAGAGGAACTTCCGCACGAACAGGCCCCTGAGGAATCCTACTAACGCACTGTTCAACAAGACTCAGGCTCTGTCGCATCTCTTGCAGGCGAACCCAATAACGATCGTAGACATCTCCTTGAGTGCCAACTGGTACTTCAAAATCCAGAGAACTGTAAATATCATAAGGATCTGATTTCCGGACATCCCATGAAAGCCCTGCTGCCCGCAGCATAGGTCCACTGATAGATGCGTTCACGATATCCTCGATTGACAAAGAACTCACGCCTTTAGTTCGACCCAAGAGAATTTCATTACCTGTCATTAACGATTCATATTCATCAATATACTCTGGCATCTCAGCCAAAAACTGACGCAGAGCCGGCCAGAATGACTCCGGGGCGTCGTAGAAAACGCCACCAATCCTCATATAGCTATTGGTTATACGTGCTCCACAGAGCATTTCGAACAACTCGAGAATACGCTCCCTCTCCCTGAAGCAGTACATCAGTGGCGTACCCATAGCTCCCATGTCCTGTAGAAGAAAACCCGTAGCCATAAGATGGGCCGCTACCCTTTGGAGTTCTGCCGCTATCACCCTAAGGTACAGACCACGTTCAGGGACATCTATTTGACCAAGCTTTTCGCACGTTAGAACATAAGCCTGATTATTAGTCATGGAAGCAGTGTAATCAAGGCGATCAGTTAGCGTGATTACTTGAGAGTAGTTACGCTCTTCTGCCAATTTCTCCGTGCCACGATGCAAGTATCCAAACACAGGCTCCAAGTCCAGGATTTCCTCTCCATCGAACTCGACTTTTAACCTAAACACACCATGGGTGCTCGGATGTTGTGGACCTATATTTACAGTTACGGGATTGCTACTTACTGACATTTCCCTTTTATCGTCCTTTGCTGACAATCTTATGCCGGCGGAGGCACTTATCTGCGACGTGACAGCTGGTAAACTTCTTCCCTACCCACCCATATGATCTTTACGATGAGGGTGTCCCGGGAACCCTTCCCAAAGCATCACTCGCTTTAAATTGGGATGCCCTTGGAAACTTATCCCCATAAGGTCCCATATCTCTCTTTCCTGCAATTCTGCACCACGCCAAAGGGTTGTAACCGACTCCACTGATGGGTTTTCCCGATCGTATAGACGCGTCTTAACAACCCCTGTTTGATTGCTCTTGATAGCTCTCAAGTGATACACAAGTTCGAAATATTCGATGTAGTCCACTGCGGTAATTGCCGATAGGTAATCAAATTCATACCCTTGTGCACTCTTAAGATGCTCCAGAAGTGAGAACACTGAAAGAGGATCCACCCATACCTGATGTTCATCCGAAGTAGTAGCAACTTTTGGATTGTGATCCTGAAAAGATTCCGCTAGCGCATACCCTGCAACCAATGGCATTCAGAACCGCTCTTCCCCGGCACGGCGACCGGCCAGACTATAGCGTTTGATCTTTTCATGGAGTTGCATTATCCCGTAGAGAAGAGCGTCAGGTCGAGGAGGACAGCCAGGTACATACACATCAACAGGAACGATGTGATTGACCCCTGGAACGACGCTGTAAGACTGGTAATATGGACCGCCGCTCGTAGCACAAACCCCCATGGATATCACCCATTTAGGCTCAGCCATCTGTTCGTATACGCGCCTGATAGGCGGTGCCATCTTCCAGGTGACCGTGCCCGCCACAATCATCAAATCCGCTTGTCTCGGCGTAGCCCTGAATGCTTCCATCCCAAACCGTGCTATATCGAACCTTCCCATGGCTGAGGCCATCATCTCGAAAGCGCAACAAGCCAACCCAAAGCTTAATGGCCATACCGAACTCTTTCTACTCCAGTTGAATAGAGCATCCAGACTGGTCAGCATGTACCCTCTGTGGAGATCATCATCTGTTGTTGGAAGCAAAGGCTCCGGATACGGAGATGTCCTTTCAGCCTTCAACTGGTTAATTTGATCTCCCTCATATGACTCAAGTTCCGGTGACCTCAAGTTATATTGATCCAAATCTCGACTGTCAAACAAACCATCTACCATAAATAACACCTAATCCCATTCAAGTGCGTGCTTCTTCCACGCGTACAGCCAACCCACCGCAATAGGGGTAATGAACACAACAAGCATACCTAATGCCACACCCCCAGCTCCCTGATTTACCACTGCATCCTTGAAATGAACTGCCCACGGATACATCAGTAAAGCAAGCACATCAAAGATGACGAAAAGAAGCGCGAATACGTAGTATCGAAAGTTAAACTGAATCCATTTGCCGCCTATAGGTTCCATACCGCATTCGTACATATCCTGTTTAACCGCACTCGGACGGCTCGGCCTTACCGGAAATATTGCGGCTATCCGCGATATCAGCAACATGCTGGCTGGCACCACCACGGCAACCACGGTCAGCACCGCAACCAAACCATATTGAGCGTAGTATGCTTCCACGATTTAGCTCACCCAGTCACTCTAGTACTCTGACTGACCTTAAATTCAAAGTGTTAATTCCGCCCCCAAACCGAAAGGCAATATAGCATAATAGAGCACCCTAATTCAAGTAACCACAGGCACAAACCAAACTACAAGAGCCGACATTCATCCAACGTGACGGGCGCCATAGCCGGCAACTTCGACTATAAATCGCAAAACTCCTTCCTGTATGGCTATCAAACTGCTAATCGACTTTACTAGCCAGCTAAGCATTATACGTTGCGTATTTCGCATCCCAAGTTGCCACTGAGATTTCGATTTCAGTATCCATTCTTGACGAATCGGCGTTAATACGTCTATAATGACAAATCTTTTTTGCTTGGAGGTGCAAATGCGCAACTACTGAAATTGGCGAAGTGGAATCACACGTTGTTTTATTTTTCATTAAGGGTGAGATCACTTAATAAACGCCAGTCGGCACTTTGAAAAAGTCGAATTGTACTAATCTTAAGTTCATCCCGAATTTTATACAGGAGGTATACATGGGAGACAGAATGCTGATTCGTTTGGGAGCAATCTCAGCGATTGTCGGCGCAGTTCTTATCACTTTTGCTAATATTCTAAATCGTATCCAGGATACCGGAATTGCTCAAGCTCAAGTCAAGGAGGCCACCCGCAGCACAGGTTTCTTCGTGGGTGATTCCCTCGTCATCGTACTCTCAGTAGTGCTAATCCTAGCTGGAATGGTCGCTCTCCAACGCACTCTCAAGAGTGAATCTGGAGCGTCCTTGGCTAAACTGGGACTCGGAGCAGCAGCTCTCGGCACCGGCATTGTTGTGACCAATGTAACATTTGGAATCACGAACTCTGCATTAACCTGGGTATCAGAAATTTCCTTCGCAACTATGCTGGTATCGTTCGGACTAGCAATTATCAAAGGCGAAGATTATCCAAGATGGATTGGACGGCTTCTGACTGTCGGAGGAGTTGCTCTTCTCGCTACAGGGATTCTTGAAGCTTATAGTGGCCCAATAGGCGACATAGCTCATGTCGCGCTTCCGGTCATAGCTATATTAACATCAGCACTTACCCTCTGGCTGGGAGTCCTGATGTATCGAACAACTCAAAGGGCTACTGCCCACGCCTAGCAAAAGTTATCTTTCAAGTACTGTGCGATAACGCATGGGAACAAGAGAGGCTGAGAGGATTTCGTGGAGATCCCCTCAGCCTCTCGTCATCACCACGATGAACAATTACTGCTCACTTGATCACCCCACATTAGAGCACAAGTCTTCCGTTAATTGCTCTACCAACATCCGCTCAGTGTATACGCTACTCCGTTTTCTCAACATATCTGACTCAATCAACAAATCATAGTTGCGCTGCAATCCCCCCTCCGACATCCTTCTTGCCCTCCTCAATAATGAATCAAGGGGAGCACGAGGAGATAATCCTAAAACCAATCGAATATCGGAATGTGAAGCTCCATCCTTCACCATATAATGAGCGCCAACCAGTAACCGCGCTTCTCGTGCAAGCATGTTATATAGGTACCACGGCTCTTTACCGCTAGCTAAAAGAAGCTCCAGCAAATTGAGTGCTGGAACAAGCCTACCCTCGTATACAGCGTCAACGAACCTGAAAATATTCGCTTCCGGTTCCATCTCAATAAATGCAGCGACATCCCCTGGGCCTATCGGCCTCTCCCCGCCCGAATACACGCACAGCTTCTCAATTTCCTGATCTAGCTGCCGTAACCCTATCCCCGTACTGTCTTCCCTCCGAGTCCCCCCGACCAAAGGTTTGTATACGTCGGCCAATCGCGACAGAGCAGCAGGCTCTATCGCCGACTGTCTTTCCGCAACACGTCGAGAAATCCAGGTCTGCACATCTGAACGGGACAACGGATAAAACGATTGAATTTCAGTAACCGAATGAAGTTCTTCCTGAAGTTTTCCCGTCGGCAGCGCATCCTCGATTAGCAGTACCGTTGTCGATTCCGGCAGGTCCTCATCAAGATAACGCCATAATTGCTGTGGATCCCACCCACCCTGACTACGTGATTTTCCACGACCACGAGATGATTTATTCCCTGAGCCCTTTGGGTACACCTTATCGAGCAAACCAGAGATACAGACTAGCCTCGAGGCAGAAAGAAAAGGAGTTGCACTAGCAAACATAACTAAATCCTCAAAGCTGAATCCCGCAGCTTCAGCCGTCAGCACATTGGGATCATCAAGCATAGTCAACCCGAGCTTACTCCGAAGCTCAGTAACAGCATGTTGCTTTAAGAAATTTTCAGACCCCTCGAATATAATTACTGGCATATACACACCATAAAATCAGCTATACGAACAAGCGTGTTCCACTTCTCGGATCCTTAGCGTATACTGACCACTATAGCCTGATCAAGCGTTATAGTATGACTATCTATNGTGATGAAACAAGCCTATCATANGAGTAACCCCAAAATACCAGTNGCGCGACACATATTTGCCTAAACCACGCGACTCCGACAGGAAATTNNCGTGACCCAAAAACGAGAAGAGATTTTTGAGAGATATCGTATCGAACGCTACCTAGGGGCAACCTCTTGGGCATCNTCATATNTGGCNTTTGATCCAGAGGAATCAAGGTCTGTCCGGCTGAAAGTGATGCGTCCATATATNTCTCTAGACGAATCTTATGTTAAGGCATTTCTAGCCAAANNGTCCCGCCTTCAGGAGATCGAACATCCTAATGTAATGCCNATAATACGATTCGGCATTCACAATCAATCCCTATTCCTCGTCTCCGAATATGAAGANAGCCGCCTTCCAATTGCGAACCACCCTGAATTTCCTNTTGAGCGAGTCAGTACNATCCTNATTGACCTTTCCCGAGCCTTGAGTCAGTACGCTAATCTAGGTATCAACCATCTTGGAATCAAACCATCGAACATTTTCATAGATGCTCAGGACAAAATATGGATCTCAGACTTTGGGATCCACCCTCTTCCGACCCCTGAAGACAACTCCGGTCATGTACANATGTCATCAACCTCGGCAGCTTTCATGGCGCCCGAGTTGCGAATGGCACAAACTCAGGCGGCAAGCGTTGATATTTATTCGATGGGTATTATGGCTTACCTCCTATGTAGCGGTAACACTCCGTTCTCAAGCATAATTCCCGCNGCCATCTTTGCTGAACAAGGATTGGAACGCATTCGCCCTCTCAGTAGATCCATACCTTCAGTTACCGAAGATATCGACGCAGCNTTACTGAAAGCCGTTGCACTCGAACCNTCAGCGCGACAAGATTCTTGGGAAGAATTGATCGAGACGTTCCAAAAACTATCGTCCGTAGCAAACCCCNGCCTCGACCACCGAAACCCTTCCCGGACGCAAACATCGCAAGCAGTAGAGCAAAATAGTGTNCGTACAACCAACCTATCCTCTCCATCTGGAGTGCTACTGCAATGCCAGCGTTGTGGGCACATGAATCTGCAAGGNGCTTCCCACTGTGAGTCATGTAGAGGACGCATGTACGACTCCCTTGAGATGACGCATAGCGATGCNGAAGCAATCACTGTGGCGATTCAGCGTAAAAGGAATCGAAGGCGATCTTTAAAACTTGGGGGAGTTGTGGTGGCAACCGCAATGCTTATGGGGTTNATTTCNNCCCAANTGGGCATTTTCGAAAAAGAAGTGATCATTGCCGAACCTACCAACCCCATGCTGACCTCTGATTCTTCCCCCGATGACTGGTCAATGCATCGCGGATCTGCTATCAGGTCTGGGGCTACTACCGCGAATCAGGGACTCCCAGGGGANGTCATATGGACGTTCAATACCCAGCCANTCCAGACTGTAGGAGACGATGAATCCTCCTTCTTGGATGATGAAGAAATTCCGAATAGCCCTCTTTTCGCAACGCCAGCAGTGGTCGATGGTATAGTCTATCTGCCAACGGGAGACAGACGTATAGTCGCTCTTGATGCCACCACNGGTAATTTAATTTGGGAACAGCCAACTTCTGGACCAATTAATGCCCCGCCAGCAGTCGCTGGCGATATTTTATACATTGGGCTTCGAGATTCTCGGATGCTCGCACTCGACCGCCACACGGGCATCCTCAAATGGGCTTATGAGGCAACGAATCCAATATTTGCGGGACCACTTGTTTACGAAGGTCTGCTCTACGTTACCTCAGTCGATGGTGTACTTCACGTCGTCGATGCTGCTACCGGTTCCTTTATACTTCAAACAGACCTCGGCGGTGCTTCATTTGCCTCACCAGCNGTCAACAACGAAGTAATTGCCCTTAGCACCGGGGACAATAAACTCGTGGTGCTTGACAGGAAAACTGGCGTCCGTAAATTCGCTTTCGACCTGAAATCTGCAAGCGCTAGTACTCCATCAATTTTGGACGATAAGGTAGTCGTTCCTAGCCAAAATACAGCGCTATGGGCAATCGACTGGACTGCACAGCAAGGANTCTGGGAGGCACGCTGGTATCAGCTACGAATGCAGATGTGGGTCATGGGTATCATTGATTCTATCGAATCAAGAACTGGCTTTATTTGGTTATCAAGACTGACCAAAGGACGCGACTCAGTGCTTGGTAGTCCNGCTGTTAGTGACGGACATGCCTTCTACTGCTCTATACGAGGAAAATGTGCTTCTGTTAAGACATCTACAGGAGATCAAGTGTGGCAAACTGATCTGGATGAACAAATATTCTCATCCCCAGTGATAGCAGGGGAAACTGTATATATTGGCACAAGCGAAAACAAAGTTTATGGACTTGACCGCTTCACCGGAANCAAATTNTGGGAGTTTGAAACAGACGGCAAGGTTACTGCTGACGTTGTACCAGCCAATGGAATGTTCTTTATAGCCTCGCAAGGAGGCACGCTCTACGCGCTGTCCGCTCCATNAAGTGTGAATCCTGCGAAAGAAAATTATTATGATATGACTCTTCACCGTGCCAACAGCACAGAGATAGCTCTCTACATCCACATACCATTTTGTGAAACAAAATGCCCTTATTGTGATTTCAACACATATGAAGGGATTTCGTCACTGATACCAGACTATATGGNGGCTTTATACGCAGAACTTTCCTACTGGGGNTCTGCTTTGTCACGCCCACGACTATCGACAATTTTTATTGGAGGCGGCACTCCNTCCCTATTGTCCGAATCGCAGCTCAATGCTCTTATGAACCATATTTACCAANATTTCTCTTGTGCATCTATAACTGAGACCACAGTCGAATGCAATCCTGGAGATCTGAACTACGAAAAGGCATTAGCNCTGCGGAATGCCGGCATATCCAGACTCAGCATCGGAGTCCAAAGCCTAGATGATCAAGTGCTTCAAGTACTCGGCAGACGACATACCAGTGCAGAAGCAATAACGGCATACAACGCAGTTCGCTCAGCTGGATTCAACCGTATTAATTTAGACTTTATGTACGGCATTCCTAATCAAACACTAGTCAGCTGGCAAGAAACTATTGATCAAGCCATATTATTAGCACCTGATCACTTGTCACTTTATTGCCTAACCATAGAACCCAACACACCCATGGAAATAATGACGAAGCGTGGACATTTACCAGAACCAGANCCGGACCTNGCAGCTGATATGTACGAATATTGCACCACAGCACTAGCGCGCANTGACTATAACCACTATGAAATATCTAACTGGGCAAAACCAAATCAACCGAGCCTCCATAACTTGGTTTACTGGAAAAACGAATATTATCTAGGTGTCGGGCCCGGAGCCCATTCCCACCTTCCNGTAGACACAATAGTATTACCANAGTCATTCTCTCACGATGCCTTGGATGAAATGACCAGAATGAATAAACAAACGGCCTCATACCGATTTTCCGTTGCCCGATCACCACGAGAATACATACGGAAAGCCACTCATTTGCCTGAACATCCCTTACCCAACACGGAAACTTCNTGGTTCTCTTCNGGTCTCGCTGACACCTTCGAACCAATAGATCTTGAGATGCAGATGGCTGAGACGATGATGCTGGGATTGCGGTTATCTGAAGGGGTNGCCGCCACAGAATTTGAACAACGCTTTCATCAAAACCTAATGGACACGTATCCNACNATCATCAAAGANCTTGAAGCCCTACGGCTTNTGCGATGGAAAGGGGATGCACTTACCCTTACGGATCAGGGTAAGCTCCTAGGAAATGAAGTGTTCATGCGCTTCGTCGCTAATTGACCTATAAGATCTATCGTGACACCTTACTGGAATTTGCACTTCTAGNATCGAACGAGGGATTACAAGAATGTACGTAATTGGAACAGCTGGCCATGTCGANCATGGTAAGTCCACACTAGTGAAGTCCCTTACCGGNATTGATCCAGATCGGCTTAAGGAAGAACNNGAACGGGAAATGACCACTGATCTGGGGTTCGCCTGGCTTCANCTCCCTAATGGAGTTGAAATTTCAGTCATCGACGTTCCTGGGCACGAGCGATTCGTAAAAAATATGCTAGCCGGTGTTGGTGGAATGGATCTGGTTGTCTTTGTCGTAGCAGCGGATGAAGGGGTACAACAACAAACTAGGGAACACCTCGCGATACTTGATTTACTAGGGGTAAGACACGGGATTGTCGCAATCACGAAATGCGACTTAGTCGATACTGAATGGTTAGATCTTATCGAAGCAGAAATTGAAGAGTTGCTTGAAACCTCTTCCCTTAACGGTAGCCCCATTGCACGTTGCTCTGCAGTGACGCAAGATGGGCTCTCAACACTGGTCGACCTNCTAGTAACTGCAACAGACAAGCTTACCCCGCAGACCGACGCCGGCAAGCCGCGACTCTGGATTGATCGGTCATTCAGTATCTCAGGATTCGGATCAGTCGTCACGGGAACTCTGACCGGAGGCTCACTCCAGATAGGACAGGAAATCCAGATTATTCCGACGATGCAAAGTGGAAGGATCAGGGGACTACAAACCCACAATACCGAACTTCAAATAGCCCTCCCAGGATCCCGTGTAGCGGTGAACATATCTGGATTATCTCGAGATGATATCAATAGAGGGAATATTCTNACAACACCTGGATGGCTCAAAACTACCAAGGTGTTAGACGTCTCAATACGTATTGCGGAAAGCACGGCCCGTACTCTGAAGCACAATACCCTGATCAATTTCTACTCGGGGACTGCCGAAACCACTGCACGCATCCGCCTTCTTGAGTCAGAGGTTTTGTTCCCNGGTGAAATTGGATGGGCCCAANTACGATTGGAAAATCCCTTGCCTTTAATGGTCCGAGACCTATTCATTCTACGCAGTGGTGACACTACTCTGGCAGGAGGCACCATCATTGACACCAACCCTAAACGCCACCGAAAATCTGATCAATCCGTGCTANGCAGACTGCGCTTGATTGCAACAGGTTCCCCACGAGAACTTGCGCTTGTTCATCTTAAGGAGCATGGGCCTCTTGACTATACCGATTTGCGCACTCTCATNGACTGCACCGNGGATACCTTCCTCACTGTCATACAAGACTTAACTCATTCACAAGCAATCGTGACGGTTTCTGATGACAATACCACACANGAAACCTGTTATATTGACGCTGCGACTTGGGAATCACAGGCCTCAACCATTGAAACGATCGTTCAGGACTACCACCGGGACCACCCNCTNCGTATGGGGATATCTAAAGAAGAAATTCGGGCAAGGTTGGGTTGGCAGCAGCGAGTTTTCCTCGCGCTAATCAGTGAAATGTGCAAAAACAACCTCCTCATTGATAAGGGGAACATTATAGCAACNGCCAATCACTCTCCCTTATTNTCGAAGCAGCAAGAGTTGGAGATACANAACTACATCTTACGTCTCCAAGCTGGTAAATTTTCACCTCCAACCGACAACCATCCGAATTCCGACCTTATCATGTTACTGATTGATCGCNGAGAGGTGNTAAAATTGAACGAGGAAGTTATTGTCACAAAGACCGTATACGATGAGATGGTAAATACGACGATCAATTACATCCGTAATCATGGTGACATTACAGTTGGCCAGGCACGTGATTTATTTGNTACAAGCAGAAAATACGTATTGGCCTTTTTGGAATATCTGGACCAACTCCAAATCACCAGAAGAAGCGGCGAAGGGAGAGTGCTAATTGGCACNACGGAGTAAAGTAACCGCGCGTNATATCACCGCCGGCTACAACCTTTCAGTATCCAGTNCAGCATCTACAAGAGGCACGTCTCATGTCACTTAACGTCATTAAACTTGGCTNGCAACTCCTTGAAGCTACGTCAATATTTCANGCACAAGACAAATCTNCTGATGCTAAACTCCCAAATGCCCTCACCAAATTTGAATCAACTGACCCTTCAATAGTGGAAACCAAAAGACTCTCAAGTGCGAGAACTTTAACATGGTTGGCTGCATCAATCCCACACGATCTCAAGGGTCGTTTTANGGCTCCGGATGCACCACTCGACTATGCTGTCATCGGNGTCGATGGATCTCATGTTGATGCAGATAGAAATATGCCTGTGCACTGCTATCTCATAAATATAGGATCTTGCGACATAACGTATGGCCACCATGCTCAGGCACAGCTAGAAAGTACCCCGTTTTTATTCTCAAGAGAAGAAGATTTCCGATTCGGGAACCCAGATTTTCCACTTGAAGCGACTCCCGTTGACTCCACAATACTTGGACTCAAGCGAAGCCTGATGGAGCTTGAAACCACAGTCTCCTTGATTGAGCAACATCACAACACCAACCCAATTGTTGGGCTGCTTGACGGTACCCTAATATACTGGACTTTGATGAACTCCGACTTGCATACCCATACACGNGAACATGCAATAGCCCAGCAACTNCTGCCTCCACTAGATCGATTACAGGAATTATCCAAATCACGAGACGTNGCCCTAGCCTCCTACATTAGCCTCCCAATGGCAAAAGACATCGTAAACCTGCTTCGAGTATCGGAGTGCCCCTTTGATACNGCAAACTGCGGATATCACTGCGGGCAACAAGTTCCAGGNTCAAGAGGATGCGACTCTGTCGACGGATTACTGGATCGTGACATCTTTCAGGCCTATCTCCGACCCTTCGAAAGATCTTCAATATATTACAGCACTTCTGCAGTGTCTNCGCTGCACTACAAGGACCATCAAGTTGCTTTTTTCTATATCCATGCAGGACAAGAAGTCGCCCGCGTCGAGATACCGGGGTGGATTGGAAAGGATATGGGAAAAGTGGATCTCATACATTCCGTGATAGTGGAACAAATAATCAAAGGACAAGGCTATCCCGTCAGCTTATCGGAAGCCCATGAACAGGCAGTAGTGCGAACCAGTGACCGTGATACATTCCAGACGTTAATACGAAACTCCCTAGAGACCAATANATTCAATCCCATGGAATCCCAAAAGCAGCGATCTAANCGAACTCGGTGGGTCTGACCCTGAATCCATCTCAGTCCGCCGGCACACACTCAAAATCAATAACTAATCACAGTGCAGCGTGTGATAAAGTTGCGGTAGACTCATCAGAGTAATCATGAAGATAATAATGGACGCAATAACCACATGAATGATACCCACATAACAACAAGATTCGGGGAAGTAATAGCAACCTCATCCACGACGATGATAGGCCAATGTTACGAGTTATACAAAGCTCCGCAGATCGGGGCTNTAACGCGTGCCGGAGATGCTNCNGATGCCGCGTACTGCATCGTACAGGAAATCCGAACCGAGAGCATCGATCCTGGACGCCGACCTACAGCCATGGGTAAAGAGGTAGACTCCTTAGCACAGCTACATACGGAGAACCCACAAATTGAGCAGCTTTTCAAGACTGACGTTGATCTNCTGGTAGTTGGACGCACTCAAGGGAAAGAGATTCAGCCATCGCTGCCAATTCAGCCACCACCTATTCATAGCTTCATATATACCTGCACATCTGAAGAAATTCGAGCAGTGACTACTGGACCTAATTTCTTAGGAATCTTGTTGCAATCGNCTCAAAGCACTAACGTCAGTCTCATCGCCGAATGCATTCAGTTTTGTGCTCCATGCCACCCGGATCCGACAGCGTATCTTGCCTCGGTGGGAAAGCAATTGGTCCAAGCTTTATACACTGAACCAGCAAGGTTGAACATCCTTCTGCACGCTATCGGAGCGGCGTAGTGGACGCCTATCCCTTTGAGTAGAGGTTCATGTGCAAAGCGAATACAAAGTCCGAACCAAGCTAGGAACCATTATTGGAGGATCCTTTGAACAGGGATTACAGGTGAAACTAGATCCTGCAATCGCTACAGAAGAGCTGCCTGTAGATAGTTTCGCAGTTGTACAAGGTGCGGGAACTGTCTACTTTTGCATTGTTACCAACTTAAGTATCCAATCATCAGCAAATCAAATTCAATGGTCCGCATTGGATATATCCAATCCTTCNATATCTAGTCTTCTAAAAGGCACTACAACCTATTCCGTAGCCGAAGTTAGGCCAATTTTATCTTGGAATTACGTAGCCGAAAAAGCTCCGGCTGCCTCCAAAACCCTACCAGAGCCATTTTCAGNTGTATTCACTGCATCTGAACATGACATACAAACTATTTTTGGTAGCGATGAGGACNGATCGCACTTCGCCATAGGCACTCCGCTAGACATGAACGTTAACATCTGCCTTGACATTCAACAGCTCGTNGAGAGATCAAGCGGAGTTTTCGGCAAAGCCGGAACCGGAAAATCTTTCCTAACCCGTCTTCTCCTAATCGGTATTTTGAAAAGCGGACTTGCGACTAACTTNATCTTTGATATGGCCGGAGAATACGGATGGGAGGGTTATAGCGAATCCAACACGAGAGTCAAAGGACTCAAGCAACTTTTCCCAAGCAAGGTCGCAGTGTTCGCTCTGGATTCAAAGCGCCCGATAGCAAATAACCGCAATCCTGATGCGACTATATCGATACCATACAGCGACATCGAACCAGAAGACATCAAAGCGCTTCAGGATACTCTCAACCTTTCCGATATTGCGGCGGATGCTGCATACAGTCTCGAGCGCCATCTGGGCCAAGATAAATGGCTTAAGGATTTTCTTGCATATAACCGTAACAGCCTTATCGAGCTATCTGACACCATTGGAGTCAATCAATCTGCTCTCGCTACGCTGCACAACCGNCTAGGCCGATTAGCACGTCTGGATTTCATATCAGAAACAGGCCGGTTCCAGAGCATACAAGAANTGCTTGGCTACTTAGAGAACGGGAGAAGTGTCGTTCTGGATTTTGGTCCTTATGCAAATAATCTCACTGCGTATATCCTCATGGCCAACGTTCTCACCAGAAGAATTCACCAGCAATATCGNGANAAAAAAGAGCGTGCCTCTGGAAACAAAAATGAGGAGCCTATACCTCTTGTAATTACTATTGAAGAAGCNCACAAATTCCTCAACCCGTCTGTGGCAAACCAAACTATTTTCGGGACTATCGCCCGGGAAATGCGCAAATACAATGTCACATTGCTAGTAGTAGATCAACGCCCTGGAGCTATTGACTCTGAGGTCATGAGCCAGTTGGGAACAAAACTTAGCTGTTTACTTGATGACGACCGGGACACCGATGCTATACTGGCTGGCACACCCGCAAGGCGCGAACTGCGCTCAACAATATCAAGGTTAGATTCTCGGCAACAAGCCCTTATATTCGGGCATGCAGTGCCAATGCCGATCGTAATTCGTACAAGGGAATACGGATCCGAGGAATCATACAGATCTATCGGGGCCACAGTAGATTCCATTGACTCCAGTGATCCAAATTTTGAGCTGAAACAGCTATTTGGTGATAATACAACCTAAAACACCTGATCGTTTGATAGTAATGGAGATGTGTAATGCAGGCTTTAGTCCTTGACCAATCTGTCCAGCCTCCCCTGATGTCCGTACAAGACATACCTATACCAGAACTTGGACCCCATGACGTACTTGTCAAAGTAGCCGCAGCGGGAGTGTGCTATCACGATATCCTCGCTGCCGGAGGCATTCTCCGAAGAGGAATATCTCCCAATGTGGTCCTAGGACACGAACTCGCAGGCTACGTAGAAGCAGTAGGTGATCTAGTCACGAAATTCACCCCAGGACAGAAAGTCGCTTCCATCCTAACCGAGGCATGTGGAGAGTGTGATCGATGCCGCTCAGGGAGGGAACACCGATGCAGACACGGAAAAGGAATAGGCCATGCAATCAACGGGGGTTTTGCCGAGTACACAAAAATCATGGAAACGAGCCTAATATTAGTGCCAGACGGTATCAGTATGACAGCGGCCTCCCTTCTAGGTTGTCCTATTGGAGTAGGCGTTCAGGCGATGCTTGACGTTGCCAAAATTGAAATGGGAGAGACTGTACTCATCACAGGAGCAGGAGGCGGTTTAGGAACTCACCTCATACAAATTGGAAAAGCAGTAGGTGCACGAGTTATGGCAGTAACAAGTTCACCAGAAAAAATGGCGAAACTTGAAGACCTTGGAGCAGACGATATACTGCTAATGGAAGACATCGACTTCAGTGAAATTGCTAGAGCTCTGACGGGCGATGAGGGGGTTGATGTAGTTATAGACTGTGTTGGACCAACTGTGTTCCAGTCATGTGTGTCAAGCTTAAATCAGTTCGGTCGTATGGTAATCCTCGGAGATGTAACAGGCGGAGAGATTGTTTTTCGCCCCGCTGAAATACTTTTCCGAGATGCTCAAATCAGCGGGTCATCTGGAACCTCCCTACGAAATCTTGAGCGTGCCGGATCCCTAGTATCTAGCGGAGCAGTCAGCGCAGTGATATCCGAAGAATTGTCCTTAGATCAGTGGAGCCTTGCATACGACCACATGACAGCTCGTGAAAGCTTTGGCAGGGTGTGCCTTATCCCTTAAAGCCCCAAACGCTGATTACAATGCGATCAACCGCGACTCAGTCCTAACTTTCCTAACAAACCAGAGCGAGGCGAACCGCCGGATTGTTTTGTCTCCCAAGCGACCAGAAGCTGCGTGGCGACCCCTATAGAACTATATGTACCTGCAGTGACGCCTACCAAGAATACAAGTATAAAGTCTCTCAACGTATCTCCTCCTATCAAGAAAAGTGCCAAGAGAGTCAGTATGACCGTCAAAGATGTGTTCAAAGACCTTCCTAGGGTTTCAGACAAGCTGAAATTTGCTACACTTCGAAAATCCCGAATAACACCCCGTTGGATATTTTCACGAATGCGATCAAATACCACAATGGTATCGTTGACACTATATCCAATAACCGCCAGCAGGGCGGTGATGAACATGGTATCAACTTGAGCACCCATAGTTTTACCAAAAATAGAGAAGGCACCAATAACTATAACAACGTCATGTACTAATGCTACGACGGCACATACCCCATATTTGAAGGGACTCGGAATCCTTCGGAATGCCCAGGTTATATATAACAAAATACCAACCACTGCAAAGGCGACCGCGATTGCTGCATTACGCACTGTTTCTTGAGCCACTACTCCGGAAACATCTGCGAAATCTGGCCCGTCAGCGATTCCATAATTATTGTCAAGCAATTCCAGAAGCAGCACTTTGTCCGACTTGCCCGACTCGCCAATATCGGTGAGGGTACGAGTTCGCACAAAATAGCGGTCCGCATCCAAACTTTGAATAGTTGCATCAGGGTGCCCGTTGGATTCGAGTAAGTTACGCAAATCAGATTGCTCAACGGGACGGCTAAAGGCTACCGTCATGGTACTACCCCCAGTGAATTCAATCCCAAGCACTAGTGACGGGGGCGTCAAAAGTGACACAAGTCCAGCTAGAACACATACCAATGAGATCGCCATAAACCAAGTTCTTTTTGCTACGAAATCCAAGTACCACCACCTTTTACTCTCATGCTCATCGCATTTGCTCCCTTGGTGCAAATGCCGGGATGAACAGGCTAATATGCGCACCTAATCGAGTCGTAACGACTAGCTGCAGGAAAGTCTTGGTGACAAAAAGTGCAGTGAACATACTAATTATCACTCCGATACTCAGCGTGAGGGCAAAACCTAAAACCAAACTCGCAGCCAATCTAGTGCCAAACCAAAGCAGGATTACACACGTTAGTAGGGTAGACACATTACTATCCCTTATCGCAGTCCATGCTCTATTGAAACCAACATCTATAGACGCCCGAATCGTCCGACCCCCCCGCAATTCTTCTTTAACACGCTCAAAAATCAATATATTCGCATCAACAGCCATACCAATAGATAGAATCATCCCAGCAATACCTGAGAGGGTTAGAGTCACTCCCATGACTTTAAAGATACCAAGCGTGATGGTGGCATATATGAGCAGCGCTACTGAAGCCAGTAGTCCAGGCAAACGATAATATGCTGTCATAAAAACAAACAATGCAATCAAACCGACCACCCCTGCCACCAGACTCTTACGTAGTGAGTCGGCTCCCAAGGACGCATCTACTTCCCACTCCTGAATCAACTCAATCGGTATGGGCAACTTACCAGATTCCAATTGTATAGCGATCGTCTGGGCCTCTTCAGCACTGATACCGCGTAAGTAAGCACGACCACCAAGAATTGCCTCATCTGCCCCCCCACTAAAAACCTCCCGGTCATCTAGGAAGAACGCAAGCTGATCTACGGTATTGGCAATCTGGGCAGTCAGTTCAGCAAATTCTCTAGCCCCATCGGCGTCAAATTCAAGATTCACAACTGGCATGCCACTTTGAGGATGCGTTCCAGGGTAGGCCCTAAGGAGATCATCACCGCTAAGATCAAGATCACGATCTATGAAGCTTCCATCAGCTTGCAATTCACGCAACTTAAACGACAGATTCGCTGTTTGCCCGATTAAGCTCTTAGTGTCATCGATAGCCTGTGCACCTGGAAGTTGCAAGAGTATCCGATCAGATCCAAGTGTTCGAATGTCAGGTTCTGTAATGCCAAGAGGGTTAATCCTTTGCTCAATTATGTAGCGGACTCCTTCTATTTGATCTGGCGATGGTTCCTGACACCCTGGGGTCAGAACCAAATCCCCGATAACCCCAAACTCATTAGTCAGAACCGTATCTAGCTGATCAAGCAGGTTATCGTCAGGGGAACCGGGCTGCTGATCATCATCGTTAAGGCCACACGGCACAAATATTCGATAGCTTTGCGTTCCCGTAGACATCACTTTATCTATTTCAAATCCATTGTCTGCCAAAAATTTACTTGCAGCAGCCTCAATTTCATCGGGACTAGATGTACCTTCTAGAATTGAAAAGGAAACTAAACTTGGAGTGCTAACTGCCTGATAAACCAGATGTGCCCCGCCTTGCAAATCAAGACCCAACCGCAAGTCAAACGGACCAGAGCCCCCATCGCCTACCCGCCAATTCATTGGTCCAATATTTACTGAGGACAATCCTAAGACCGCAACACATGCGCTGGTAGCGATCAGGACGGACAAAACCCGTCGCACTAAACCGTTAAGAATCAGTGTCTTTAACTTTCCCATTTATCCCCTTTTTCAGCACCGTGCATAAATTGTCAGTGGTCACAGCTTTACCTGCTCTTCCGCAAGGTAAACCAAAGCCTCTTCGCGAGATCGAACAGTTCCCAAAGCCACTGCTTCATCCAGTAAAGCCAGCAGTCGACCCACAACAGGTCCTTCCTCTACTGAGAACTCTTGAATGATATCATGCCCGTCGAGGTATCGATCCTTATTTATAATTGATTCTTTATGATTCCATTCTAGTACCTGATCCGTTATTGTGCACCTATAAAGCCAATATTTTGAGTCAAACTTTTCTTGAACAGCTGCCAAATAATCAGCCAGGCTTAAAAAGAGTAGATCATTAGCCGTATCAGTCAAATCTCGATGATACCTGTATATGGCCTTATCCGTGGGCAATCTCCCCTCAGCGTAAATCTGACTCGGCCTCATGTGGTGACGTATCAGAGTCGTCACGAAATTCACCGCCTTTGAAGAGAATCTCAGTCGAATCAAGGCCTCTCTCGCAAGATCAGCNCCAACAATTCCATGATTGAGGAAACGGATTTTACCTCCTGTTTCTATTGTCTTGGTTCTGGGCTTGCCAATGTCGTGNAATAACCCTGCTAAGGCGAGTAAATTCCATCGAGGGTACCCATCAGAGAAATCATCGTTAAGTAACTCGTCCCTCCAGTCGCNATAGGGCTCAGAGGCCGCTACAGACCCATAAGGGCTTTCTGNTCGCACGACAAGATCATGTAATTTTTCAGGTGTCCGCAAATTGTGGGTCAATACATCCGATTGATGCTCAGGTGGTTGCTCGACATCACGGCCTTCCACCAGCTCTGGNAACAACTCGTCTAGCACCCCTAATTCTGACATCAACTCTAAANCTTGTGCAGATTTAGGTGCTCCAACTATGCGCAGCAACTCTTCTCTTACACGTTCAGAAGAAACTGTAGATATCAAACGNGTATTGTCTGCTACTGCANCAAGCGTCCTTTCATCTATGACAAAATCCAGTTCNACTGCCAATCTAAACGCTCTCAGCAATCGCAAAGGATCTTCCTTAAAACTCTGATCAGATATGACTGTCAGCACACGTTGCGATATACAAGTAAGCCCGTCTTGCGGGTCTATAATTTCGTCNGCGCTCCATGTACGAACAGCTAAACCAATCGGCANGGCTAGGGAGTTACAACTAAAATCTCTTTGCATTAAATCATAGGAAATCGAATTTCTTATAATCGATACGTCAATTGNATANGAATCAAGAAATNCAGACTTCACCAATACTCGCACAGTTGAGTGTCGCTCGTTCAACACAAAATATTTTACTTGTCGATGATCGCTAATTAACNTGGCAATTTGCAGTGCATTGCCATCAACGACGATATCCACATCCTTTGAATCGCGTCCCAGCATCAAATCTCTCACTGCCCCGCCAACAATGTAAGCTTCATANCCGGCTGCAGAGATTAATCGAGCTAAGTCTTTGATTTCTGATGAGAAAGAGTACATTACAGTCTTTGATGAGAATCCCTGATCCTTTTCACTAACATTNAATCACACTAGGAAATCTGTGCCGACCCTAATTGATCTGCTTGCATCTGTTCATTGGGGTCAAATTTCCACAAATCTTCATGCTTTTTTAAGTGATCAACATAAACGATGCCATTAAGGTGATCAATTTCATGCTCCAAAGCTTGGGCGAGNAATCCCTCTGCTTTGACGCGAACTTCTGCTCCCTGGATGGACAAAGAACGTGCCTTTACCCATATTGATCGAGTAACCAAGCCCCTATATCCNGGAACACTAAGACACCCTTCTTCTACTTCTCGTTCACCGTGCTTTTTGATGATTTCTGGGTTCACAAGAACCCTGATATCATCATCAGGGACTTCTATGACNACAACTCGCTTTAACACTCCGACTTGGTTGGCCGCAAGCCCTATACCGTTATGAAACCTCATCGTCTCAACCATATCCTCNGCCAATTTTGTGATGGATACGTCAATTTTCCGAACCTTCTTAGCCCGAGCACGAAGCAGAGGGTCGGGGAGTATTANCAAAGGCAAAACACTCATAGCTACTCCAGACAAAACTTTGTCACTAGGATATGGAACCGCAAAATTATAAGATACCCATTACAGCGTGTAAAGTAAGATNATTAGTTCACNTCGATAGGATCAACGTCTACAACCAGATCATGAGGAAGATGAATATGTCGCAGGGTTTCCATAGGATTGTTACCTCGAAGCAGTACTTGCCAACGATACTTCCCATTGAGTTTAGGGGGATACGCCAAAACCGGACCCAGNACATCAGTTTCAATTCCTATAGCATTGTCAATATTCATTAAATCGTTAAAGATACCTTCAGCTATGTCGCGAGCTGTATCAAGCTTGAAATGCTGGCAAATAAGTCTGACATGCTTTTCAAAGGGAGGTTGTCGTAATCGATGCCTGTACGCCAATTCCTGNCTTGCAAATGCCGCGTACTCTAGCTTCGCCAATGACTTAACAACATAATGGTCAGGTGAATAGGTTTGAATTATCACATCCGCTGTNTGCGNGCGTCTCCCAGCNCGACCAGCTACCTGAGCTAGTAATTGAAATGACCGCTCAGAAGCACGGAAATTTGGTTTCGTTAACTCAAGATCAGCCAACACTATTCCAACCAAGCCAACATCAGGAAAATCNAACCCCTTTGCCAGCATCTGAGTTCCAACCATAATTTTAGAACCTGAAACACGAAATCTGGCAATTATCGCTTGATGTTCCTTAGCTTTGCGGGCGACATCACTGTCATACCGTATGATTTCANTATCTGGAAACTGCAATTGCAATTCCTGGACAACTCGCTGCGTGCCCAAGCCCAAATACCGAATCCTGTTATCAGCGCATAACGGACACTGGTCAGGCGATGACTGTATTCTCCCACAGTAATGACAATTCAACTGATTCGTCTCGCCNTGATACGTCAAAGTGATCTCACACCTAGAACACTGAGCGATATAACCACAACTNCTGCATTGAACTGACTGGGCAGCACCCCTCCGATTAATGAACAAGATCGCCTTATTGCCCTGATCAAGACATGCTGTCAGCTTATCAATTAATGCCCGACTTAGGACGCTCCTATTCCCCTCCCTTAATTCCCCTCGCATATCAACCACTGTTGTCCGTACTGGGGGATTAATNCTTCCCTCAGGGCGACGATGCATCTGTAACAAGGCATATCGATCATTTTGCGCAGCATAATAACTCTCNACATCAGGGGTCGCACTGCCTAAAAGCAAAACTGCTCCAGATAACTCAGCTAATTTCGATGCCACATCTCGAGCATGATATCTAGGCTCCCTATCCGATTGCTTATAATTCCAATCATGCTCNTCATCAACTACAATCAAACCTAAGTTTTCTATCGGAGCGAAAACTGCTGACCTCACACCGACCACAATCCTGAAANCTCCCGTCAGAAGTTGCTGCCACTGATCAAATTGTTCACCTGGACTAAGNCCACTATGCAACACCGCAACCTGACCNGGAAACCTTGCTATAACCTCTGATACTGTCTGAGTCGCCAACGATATATCTGGAACAAGAATCATAGCNGTTCTACCCTGNGACAAACATTCCTCTACAGCTCGCANGTAAACCTCTGTTTTCCCGCTTCCTGCTATACCCCATAAAAGCATCTTTTTACTTTCTGGATACCNATTCAATGCTTTTTGNACTCCTCGAAGGGCATTCACTTGATCGTTACTCAGAACTCGGTTGCTATCTACTGAATAATCCAATGCAATTGAGGGTGATCGATAGGAACGAATCTCATGAACAGCCAAAAACCCTTTAATTACTAACGCTCGTATTGGCGATGCCCCAAATTTTCCTCGCAGCAAGCTAGCCGGAACAGGNGTTCCCGCCTCATAAAGTGTCTCTAAAGCCTGCCGTTGTTTGGCAGCACGATTCACATCCAGAAGCATTTGCCTGTAATCATGTTCTGGATTTATGGNGAGAAATTCTTGCATCTTAGGAGCAACTCGAGGCGGAAGAACATCTCTGGCCCAAGCAACTATATTCCTAGCCATTAATTCGGAGATCAAAGCACGACCTATACGNCCAAATTCTTCAATCAATTNTTGCCTGGAAACCTTGGGGTGAGAGGTTATATAATCAATGATNTTTAGCGAGTCNTGAGTCAAGTNGTTTCTGTCGAACGCATTGTCAACTACAAGTGTTTTATTTCTGCGGGGAATCATACCAGGGGGTAACATCGCCAAGGCGACTTTGTACAAGCTTGCGTGATAATACTGACTAACCCAATTTGCTANAACCAATTGGTTTTCGGTGAGAATCGCTTCTTNGGATATNACTTCTAGGATATCCAAAACGGAATCCCGGGTTGCAGTCTGCGAACTGTGAAATACAATACCTAAGCTAGTGCGATTGGAGAAGGACACTCGCACCAACTGACCAACGCTGACACCCATACCCTCGGGAACGTTGTAAGTGAATGTCCGATTGGGGCCTGTAGGTCTATCTACAGCTATCTCAACGTGATTCATGGCTGCCCNCTAGCTATCGTGCANTNTACCTATGATGGNCTNTGTCGAGTCAGCTCTTTCACTCTTGCTGCNCTACCNGATCTTCCACGCAGGTAATACAATCGAGCTCTTCTGACCTTTCCTCTGCGCATCACTTCAACTGACTGAAGCAAAGGTGAATACNTCGGGAAGGTCCGTTCTACACCAACNCCATGACTCACCCTTCTAACAGTGAATGTTCCGCTAGTGTTCTTNCCACGAGATCTGATCACCGTTCCCTCAAATGCCTGTGCTCTTATNCTNGNTCCCTCACGTACCTGAAAGTTTACTTTCACGGTATCTCCGGGGTTGATAGCNTCCACNTTTTCATTATCTTGTACTTCCACCAAGTCAAGAACATCCATAACAATAACCACTTATTCCATTTCAGATTCAAACTATTTTAGACTCACGGTATCTTACTATCTACAGTCATTATCNGCAAGGATGAGTCNTCTTGTTGCTAACAAGATTCTAATCATTTGACAATAAATCGGGTCGNATTTGTCGAGTTCTGTGCAGCGCTTGAATTCGTCGCCACTGCTCTATTTCTGCATGGTTCCCAGACAATAGTACACTTGGAACACTNTAACCATCGATAATTGATGGTCGTGTGTATTGCGGATATTCTAATAAACCTTGACTATGAGAATCATCAGCAGCGCTTTGGGTGGACCCCAATACAGCGGGAACATATCTACTCACAGCATCAATCAACACCATAGCAGGTAGCTCTCCTCCTGTTACAACATAATCACCAATACTTATTTCNTCTGAAACGAGATGCTCAGCAACGCGATTATCAACACCTTCGTAGCGTCCACTTATNAGAACGATATTTTGACTGTTAGCTAGATCCTGAACCATCGCTTGAGTCAGCAACTTCCCTTGTGGAGACATTAGAATTACACGATCTGCTACAGCTTCACCGATAACTGATTCAACTGCATTTAGAGCGATGGAGATAGGTTTATACATCATAAGCATCCCACTACCCCCACCATATGGGTAATCATCGACAGATTTNTGCGGNCCTTCGGCATAGTCCCGAATGTTATAAAAGGATAGTTTCACAGTTCCATTTTTCTGTGCACGCCCTATAACACCTTCTTCGAAAGGTGAAGTAAACATCTCTGGAAAGAGTGTAAGTATGTGAAAATGTATCATCTGCTAATTCCAGTAACCATAAACCAAATCAATGCCCTTGATTGCCCGATAANACAGCAATAGCATGGCTAATAGATGGCAATATGACCTGCAAACATTGCTCAACTCCATTTGGACTACCTGGTAAATTCACTATCAGGCAGTGGCCCCTAACACCAGACACCGCGCGACTCAGAATACTGCGGTCAGTGTNTTGGAACGTTGCCCAACGCATAGCCTCAGCTATTCCAGGAACTTGCCAATCCAACACATTATTGGTGGCNTCAGGAGTCACATCTCGTGCTCCCAGNCCAGTTCCNCCNGTAGTCAAAATCAAATCAACTTNATNGTNATCTGCCCACNCGCGCAAAATTTCGGATATTGANAATTNCTCGTCAGCAACCACTGCAGTTGCTACAACATCATACCCAACTTCCACCAATAACCTCTTAATGGTTAAGCCACTCAAATCCTCACGCTTGCCCTGAGAGGCAAGGTCGCNAATAGTCAATATTGCTGCTTGAGCCATGAGTCCAACCTCCGTACCACCNTAAGAAACGCAAGTAATATAAATATCCTCAAGTATCACTTTAACATATCGGATCGACGCATTGGAATCCAATTTCTAAATACAACTTAAGTATTGCATATGGANGATGAATGTGGTATTTTCTGGTGAGGTATGGGTAAATCAGGTGAAATTTGGGCAAATCAGCAGCACGGGCAGAATCATGTTTCAAGGAACATTCACTAATAGAATGGACAGCCAAGGACGAATAGCTCTCCCTCCAAGATATCGNGAGGCTTTCCGTCCGGGAATCGTACTGACAAAATCATACGACTCCTGCGTCAATATATACACTGTGAGCCAGTGGCAATCTCATTCCGAAGGATTTACTTTCGGATCAGATACCCGATCAAAGAATAGGTTNCTNATGCGCATGATGTTCGCCAGTGCCTTCGAATCAAGCCTAGACANGCAGGGACGNGTACTGATCCCGAACCAACTGCGNGAGTACGCAGGCTTGCAAGTACAGGATGAGGTCGTATTCGCTGGTGTGGGCCCTGTNATAGAAATTTGGAGCCACAAAAACTGGCTAGAACAAGAAGAGCTAATCGCCTCAGAGGGATGGCGGATAGCAGANTCAACGGAATTTTGAGATGGCTACTGCACGNTACTATCACAATCCGGTTATGACATCTGAAGTGCTTTCAGCAATGAGAGTCTCGCCAGGTGGCAGTTACATAGACTGCACAATGGGNGAGGGGGGGCATACTGAAATCATGTTAAATGCTAGTTCCCCTAATGGGAAAATACTTGGTATAGAGGCGGATCCAGAAGTCTTGAATGTAGCCAAGCAGCGTTTCGAGGCAGTGCCCGCAAGTAGGCTAACNATGATACATGGCAACTACAAAAACATCCGAAACATCGCAACNGGTAAGTTCACAGAATCAATAAACGGCGTCCTGATGGATCTGGGAATATCTTCATTTCAGATAGATTCAAGCCCACGCGGTTTTAGTTTCCAGAAAGACCAACCATTAGACATGAGGTTCAACCCTNAACAGGAAATGACGGCAGCAGAAATTGTTAACCATTGGAGCGAACAAGATCTCGCTAACGCGATCTATTCCTANGGAGAAGAACGTTATGCCAGNCAAATTGCNAGAGCAATCTGCAGACAACGCCCGTTGAATTCTACTGGAGAACTAAGCGACATCATTAGTGGCGTNCGTAAAAGAGGACCGAAACCATCCATTCATCCTGCCACTAAAACGTTCCAAGCATTGAGAATAGCAGTGAACCATGAAATGCAAAATATCAAAGAGGGGTTGCTCCAATCCCTATATATCTTAGACAAGGGTGCTCGGATCGCTGTAATCAGTTATCACTCTTTGGAAGATAGGATTATAAAAAGATTCTTTAGNGAGGAATCAAAGGCATGTCTATGCCCCAAGCAAATCATAGCCTGCGAATGCAAGCACATAGCTAGATTAAGGGTAGTTGAGAAGAAGCCTATACGGCCAACNCTAGATGAAATAAATATGAACCGCCGGAGTAGGAGCGCAAAACTCCGAGTAGCAGAAATTATTTAGTTTTTCGAACATCCCNATCGTTAGGAGGAAGTGAACATATGTCACAAAAGTTTGGATATGCAGCTATCGATATCGGAAGCACAGGCATACGAGTGGCTATAGGTACTCCTTCAGAGGANGGTTCACTCANAGTCCACGGTACAGCTACTGGTAAATCCAAAGGAATCCTCAAAGGGTCAGTTGTGAANCTGAGAGAGGCATCGGCCTCCATTTCTGACTGCTTCAAAAATGCAATAGCTAACACTGGTATCTCTCCCGAATATTCCATTTTGGGAATCAGTGATCCNCATATAGATACGCTCAGAACCGTCGGGACGATACACCGAGAATCGCTATCGGGAACAACTAGCGAAGATCTAAATGCAGCATTACAAAACGCGTATCCTCNNAAGTTGCCTGCAGGCAAAGAATTACTNCATANAATGCCNGTAAGCTATGTTCTAGACGATATCCCNGGGGTCANCCGTCCAGTTGGCATGCACGTAGAAGACCTTCAAGTCAAAGCTACTANCATTCTTGGAGGNTCGAGTACTTTAGCGAGCTTGAAAAAAGTAGCAAAAAGCGCTGGAGTCAACCCTAAAGGCATCGTGNTCACATCTCTATGTTTAGGTGAGTCGATTTTAACACAAGATCAACGACAACAAGGCACGCTTTTGGTGGATANGGGAGCGGGAACATCCAGCGTAACACATTTTGAAAACGGAGC
Organism: Chloroflexota bacterium; assembly: GCA_002717565.1. Taxonomy (GTDB): domain Bacteria; phylum Chloroflexota; class Dehalococcoidia; order Lucifugimonadales. The sequence goes on along the minus strand of PBAZ01000008.1, from coordinate 80,309 downwards.
TATCACTGGTGCAAGGGTAGTCGGTATCGGTGGTAATAACATAACAAACGATATAGCAGTAGTGCTCGGAATCCCCTACAACGAAGCAGAGCGGGCAAAAATATCTTCAGGAACGGTAGAGNCGTGGAGAGCATCTTCAACAGGAGAATTATCAGTCACAGGATTCAATGAAAATGAAGTAGGAACTATTTCTCAGCGGGAACTTTGTGCCGTTATTAGAGAACGAGCTGACGAAATCTTCCAGTTGATTCGCAATGAACTCGACAATATGGGGATCCAACCNTTACCTNCACTAGAGGTAGTACTAACCGGAAAAACCTCTACGATGCNAGGGATGAAAGACCTGGCTCAGGACACCCTAGGNTGCCGAGTACAAATACTCTCTGCAACACNAGAACCAANTCAAACTGACCTAGATGCTGCCAGAGCGGAAAGCCTTCTGAGCTGGTGGCACGCCCATTCCGCTACACCAATAATGAACACCAACCGATCATACGCTAGCAAGTCCATATTCAATCAGCTAGCCGCCTTGCGAAGGAAATTAGTCGCGGCCTAACTGGCCAAGCGAAACCAAAAGGGGGAAAANGCAATGATGGANAGTACAGAACTTGACGGAGTAGCNAAACTAAAAGTAGTAGGAGTAGGNGGAGGTGGAGGNAACGCTGTGTCTCGAATGTTCAAAGAAAGAATCCCTGGAGTCGAATACCTTATTATGAACACCGACGCACAGGCTCTNCTACGCAACGAAGTCGGCGTCAGNGTAAGACTCGGAGAAAAGCTTACGCGCGGCTTAGGTGTAGGTGGCAATCCGGAACGCGGTCGTGAAGCAGCCGAAGAAAGTAGAGACGACCTTGTTGATATATTACAAGGAGTTGACCTAGTATTCATCGCTGCAGGCATGGGTGGGGGAACANGTACTGGAGCNGCACCCGTAGTGGCAGAAATCGCTAGGGAATTAGGAGCNTTAACTATAGGTGTNGTAACTAAGCCATTCGGGTTTGAAGGAAGNCCGCGACATCTTGCTGCAGAAAAAGGAGCTCAAGAACTCAAAGACAATGTAGACACACTTATCATCATACCAAACGACCGCTTACTCGAGATGTCAGAAGAAGATCTTACCATGGAGCAGGCTTACAAACTTGCTGACGATGTACTGAAACAGGGGGTGCAGTGTATAGCAGAAATCATTACNACCCCTGGAATAATCAATCTTGACTTCGCTGATGTANGAACTGTAATGCAAAATGCAGGACCAGCTTGGATGGCAATAGGCACTGCAAAAGGAGAGGGCCGAGCTGTAGAAGCGGCCAGAGAGGCTATAAATAGTCCNTTGCTAGACTCCAGAATTGATGGAGCCCGAGGTGTCATCATCAANATCACAGGCGGGACTGATCTCAAGATTGCCGAAGTTTACGAAGCAGCTGACGTAGTTCGTGCAGCTGTTGACCCAGAGGCAACGATAATGTTTGGACAAGTAACCGACGCGAGAATGGAAGATGAGATTAAAATCACCCTGGTTGCCACAGGCTTTCCTGCGAACGGGTCTATGGATAATGAAGATATCGAAAGATTAATGAGTAATGATCCATATCAGTCTCGTGTATCAGATTTAGAAATCCCAACTTTTATTAGAAATGGGAGGGGACCACAGACACTGCGCTACAATCGATAGGGCTCAAGAGATTAGTAAATCCAGTTGGCTCCTGCATCTCCTGTAACAGAAGCAAGGCCGACAATAATTCATTGAGGCTTCCACATTTACCGAATACAGGAGCGGTACAGGAGGCACTCTTCAGCCTAGAACAAGCCGGTCTGAATTTCCTTGCNNTAGCAAATGGATTCAGTCTCACGAACCGGCTTGATCNTAGGCTTGCTTGAGGGGTTGTCTTAGGTGGCGAGACAACCCCTCCCTCTTTTATTTCTCACTATTTGAACCCCAANTACTTACCGACCCCCNTTAATAAGAAAAGACGCGTTAANTACTTGACAAAAAATCACAAAATGACCATACTGATAGTGCTCGCTCATTGCAANGGCACTATATATTGTGGTTATGGAAAATGGACTGTCCTTATTGTAACTACATAGATTCGAAAGTTGTGGATTCACGCGATGCGGGGATCGAAGGTGTCAGACGAAGACGGCAATGTGTATCCTGCGGATCACGATTTACAACATACGAACGCATCCAAACGACAACAATGTCCGTAATAAAGCGAGATGGNAGGAGAGAAGAATTCAGTCGTGAAAAGGTTCTNCGTAGTCTACGTCTTGCCTGCGCGAAGCGGCCGCTGACAGCGGGATCTCTAGAAAAAATCGCGTATGAAATCGAATTGTACGTACAAGATCTGGGAAGAACTGAATTAGGCNCATACTTCTTAGGTGAATTAATTATGAATCATCTTCAAGACCTTGATCGAGTAGCATACATACGATATGCAAGCGTATACAGAGATTTCCAAGACTTGGACTCGTTTCGCAAAGAAGTGGATACCTTAATNGAAAAGGCAAGTAATCCCTCAATACCTAACCCCCAACTNAGCTTACTACCCCTTGATCCCCCCTTAACTAGCAAAAAACGGAGACATCCCACGAAAGCAAGGAAACTCTAATCGCTAGTAAGATTGACAGACTGTAAAGAAAAACCATCAAAAATTCAATACGGGNATATGTACCCAGATATGAGAGGATCTTCATGACAACTACTCTTNATCTCACTGATAACGGTCTAACCGTACTTCAAACACGCTACCTAGCGAAGGATGAAACTCCGAGTGATCTCTTCCAGCGAGTAGCTAACCATATCGCNAAAGCAGAACCANCGGATCAGAGAGAATACTGGTCTTCCTCGTTTTTTGACCTNATGGCTGCATGCATTTTTATGCCAAACTCGCCAACTTTATTCAACGCAGGAACCGGNCAAGGGACNCTGTCTGCATGCTTCGTCATACCTGTTGATGACAAAATGGAAAGCATTATGCACGCAGCGACCGTCTCAGCAATGATACAAAAATTTGGTGGAGGTATAGGGTATTCTTTCTCCAACTTACGGCCTATAGGCAGCCCCATCGCAACTACTCANGGCAAAGCATGCGGGTCTGTTGCTGTGCTAAAACTTATGAGTTCCTTATCTGACATGATCACACAAGGTGGTAAACGACATGGAGCCAATATGGGTATACTTGATGTAAGTCATCCTGAGATTCTCGACTTCATTCACATGAAAGATGACAATTCAACAGCACAAAATTTCAATATATCCGTAGCAATCACTGACACATTCCTCCAAGCTGTCAAAGACGACGCTATCTGGGGCACTGTAGACCCTTCTTCTGGTGAAGTGGTGGATTCCATACCAGCACGCAAAATATGGAACGAAATTATTGATTCTGCTTGGACAACCGGAGATCCAGGTCTATATTTTATAGACGAAGCCAACCGCAACAATCCAACCCCACACTTAGGAAGGCTGGAATCCACTAACCCGTGCGGGGAAGTGCCCCTTCTCCCCTTTGAGGCATGCAATCTTGGTTCAATCAATTTGCAGAAATTTGTTCGGCACGGAGGAACACCGTGGTTTGATTTCACAGATCTGGAAACTACCGTGAAGACGGCAGCAAGATTCCTTGATAACGTAGTTACTATGAACGAATTCCCTGCAGAGGAAGTAAGCGCAGCTGTTTCCGCAACCAGAAAAACTGGNCTTGGAGTTATGGGGTGGCACGATGCTCTAATTGAATTAGGTATTCCCTACGACTCACCTCAGGCACTAGAGCTAGCAGATCAAGTGATGGGCTCTATAAATCGAGTAGCGAAAAAGGTATCTATAGAGCTCGGCATCGAGAGGGGGTCTTACCCCGGCTCAATGGAAGAAGGCCCTATGCGTAACGCAACACGGACATGTATAGCTCCAACTGGAAGTATCAGTGCGATAGCAGGATGCTCAAGTGGCATAGAGCCCATCTTCGCGTTAGCTTATGTCAAGAACGTACTTGACGGGAAACGCTTACAAGAAGTAAACCCCACATTTATATCAGTCGCGAAAAAGCGTGGTTTTTACAGTGAAGACCTTTTNAAGGAAATAGTAGCAACTGGTAGCTGCCAGCACATAGATTCAGTTCCTGAAGACGTAAAACACCTCTTCCGCACAGCGATGGAAATCGATTATGAAACTCACATTAGAATGCAAGCCGTATTTCAATCACACACTGACTTGGCTGTAAGTAAAACTATAAATATGCGGAACGATGCAACAAGAGAAGATGTAGATCAAGCGTATAAATTGGCAGCCCAATTAGGATGCACCGGTATAACAATATACCGGGATGGATCAAAGCCAACTCAAGTCCTTGAAGTTGCGCGCTCCACCGAAAACGAAGTTACCCAAAACCTGATACTTGAAGATGGAGTATCATCGCTACCGAGACAGCGACCCAATATGATGTCAGGATCAACTGAAAGGCTGCGCACCGGNCATGGGAACATGTATGTAACTATCAATTTTGACGAAATCGGNAAGCCATTCGAAGTGTTTACAAACCTTGGTAAAGCTGGGGGATGTGATTCTGCNCAATTAGAGGCGATATCAAGNCTAGCTTCACTGGCCTTAAGATCTGGCGTGCAAACTCAAGAAGTAATTGAGCAACTATCTTCTATAACCTGCTGTCCAGCATGGGATGGAGGAACGCTAATACGATCTGCTCCAGATGCTGTAGGATTAGCCTTAAAACGACATCTAAGNGAGCATCATCCTGAAGCTGTTCAGGACAANGCGCTAGAAACTCAGTTCGCTTTATTCCCATCTTCTGCCTCTGTCGCTGTTGCAACCGCTACAGGCACCTCAAACTCTACCAACAATGGATATAAGAGATCCTGTCCAGAATGTGGCGGCGGATCTTTGGCTTACCAAGAAGGCTGTGTCACATGCCTGACGTGCGCATTCTCTGAATGTTCAGGATAANNCCTTATGACGCAATATCCAGTTATAGGCATAACCATAGGCGATCCTCACGGGATTGGTCCAGAGGTATCACTCAAGGCCTTAGAGAAACTCGGCCAACAACTTGAGTACAGGCCTATACTAATAGGGAATCTACAGGTACTGCGCAATACAGCTACCAGACTCCAGATATCNCTGGATTTAAATCCCATACGAGAAGTCAACGACTCAAGTAAGGATGGGGCCGTGGGTGTCTTGGATGATGGCAACTTCGATGCATCCTCCGTTGAACTAGGAACTCTATCAGCCAATGCGGGCAAGGCAGCAGTTGATTGGGTCTTACGAGCAGGACATTTGGCAAAAGACAATNCAATTCAGGCAATTGTCACCGCTCCCATAAACAAAGAGGCAGCTAGACTTGCTGGCTGTGNCGAAGTTGGGCACATGGAAATATTTCAAACCCTTACTGGTGCTGCTTCCTGTGCCACAATGCTGTCAACTGGAAATCTCAGGGTAGTTCATCTAACAACCCATCGTTCTCTTCGAATTGCTTGTGACTATGTCACAAAAGAAAACGTTCTAGATAAGCTCATTCTCACAAAAATGTCATTTGAGTCTTGGGGAATGAAAAATCCCANAATCGGCGTGGCTGCCCTGAATCCTCACGCTAGCGATGGCGGGCTGATAGGCTCCGAGGAAATAGAGCATATTTCTCCTGCAATTGCAGAGGCACAGTCTCTGGGAATTGCGGCCACAGGNCCAATTGGGGCAGATACAATCTTTCATCAAGCCATAAACGGAGAATATGACGTTGTCTTAGCGATGTACCATGATCAAGGTCATATACCGATCAAAGTACATGGATTCGAAAAAAGTATTTCCATAAACTTGGGGTTTCCTTTCGTGAGAACATCGGTCGACCACGGGACAGCTTTTGACATCGTAGGAAAAGGAATTGCGGATTCCTCNAGCATGGAAGAAGCGCTAAAAGCAGCCGTGAACTTAGCTTCTAGTAAAGGATTACCTCAACATTAGAAATGGAGGACCTAACGGTGCAGGTAGCTTTCATAGGTGGCGGCAATATGGCAGATGCCATTATCACAGGATTGGTTAGCTCACGCGTATTAGAACCAACGGAAATAATTGTCTCAGACACTTCACTAGATAGACTANGATACCTAACGGAAAAACATCATGTAGGTACTACTNAAAGCAACACTGAAGCAATAGCAAATTGCGAAATTGTTTTCGTTGCGGTGAAACCTCANGTTGTACCACAATTGCTTATAGAACTAAAAGGGTCTTTGGATCCCCNCCAGAGCATAGCATCAATAGCAGCTGGAGTTACTATNGCNNCCTACTCGGAGGGNCTATCCCACGACCGGATCATACGCATCATGCCAAACACTCCAGCTCTTATCGGNCAAAGTATGAGCGTTTGGACAGCCACNGAATCCGTACCTGAATCAATAATTNCCTGGATGCGTTCTAGCTTACAAGCGATTGGAACCGAACTCTATGTTTCATCTGAATCCACACTCAATCAAGCAACCGCAGTTAGCGGAAGTGGCCCAGCTTACNCTTTCCGATTTGTTGAAACTCTCATTGAAGCGGGAGTACTAATTGGGTTAAGTTATGATGTAGCTCGCCTATTAGCTACGAAAACAATAGAGGGAAGCATAGCNTTAATGCAGGAAACTCAGCAGCACCCTGCAGAACTCCGGAACAGCGTTACCTCACCAGCCGGAACGACGGCTGCGGCATTAAGCACTCTTTCAGACAAAGGATTTGATTCAGCTATACTTCAAGCGATCCGTGCTGCATACAACAGATCATTGGAGCTAGGAGGATAAATTGGTCGAAGCTATANTCACAACCATAGGCATATGTCTAGACCTTATATCACTAGCCATTCTCTTTAGAGTTATAATTTCATGGGTAAGTGTAATCTCACCAGGTTTGATCAGCCGTAACCACCCAATTGTATCAGCAATCNTTCAGGTGACAGAACCGCTACTGATGCCTATACGCAAGGCACTCCCCCAAACTGGCACAATTGACTTTTCCCCTCTCCTGCTCATGTTCGTAATAATCGCACTCAATCAAATCCTTGAGCGCATATAATTGACGCCCAATTCCTGATACTGGGAAAGTACTAAGTCTACTTCCCAGGTGAATTTGTCTCATTACCTTAGTGCCCTTTCTTCCTTTGGGGAAAATTTATTNCAGAATGGTGGATACATGGCCCCCATAGCCCTAGTNATTGATAGTAGTGCATCACTCACACCCGAGCGAAGCAATGCAATCCCTTTTGTCACAGTTCCACAAACTGTCACCATACAATCAATCCCACATNCGGATTGGCAATCACCAACTGACTCATTNTACCANTCGCTAACCAAANACCCCGAATGGTACAAAACAAGTGCGGCTAATCCTGATTCGTATTTACAAGCGTATAAAACAGCTTCACGCCTAGCAAACCAAATTNTATGCATAACTCCATCACCTAAACTGAGTGCTGCATACAATTCTGCAAAAATCGCTAAAAAGCAATTCAAGCAACTAATGGGACCGACGACTGACNTTAGGGTGATTAACTCAGAATCCGGAGGACCTGGGATGAGCGTGCTCGTCCCCTATTTAAGTGAAATAATAGATTCAGACGCTNAAATCACAGATGTCGAACAAAAACTATTNCAAGTCATAAGACAACTGCGTTTTNTTGCAGTTGTTCCTTCATTAAGGCACCTTAGGAACAGTGGACGAGTTCCTTGGATTGCTGCGNTGGCAGCACGCGCTGTTAACGCGAAATTTGTTATCGAATTATCTGGTAATCGTACAAAATTGCTTGCTATTACTAAACATATGACCACTGCCTTAGAGCGTCTAATAAAAGAAATACACCTATCGAGACTAGACTCCCTACCCCTAANAATCCCGGCCACCATAATGAACGCTAACAACNTTGACGCCAGTGAGTTTCTCTTGAATGAATTCGCCGCACGAAGTAATCCGCTAGATATTATCAATTTCAACGTTTCAGCGGCAGTGGCAACACACGTTGGCCCTGGNTTCATCGGTACCGCATTTNTTGATTCCACCATTCGCAAATGACAACANGGTCTCAATCAAACAAATCAGNATAANTCTTAACAATTNCNGGTAACGCATNATCCCAACGATATTNCNTGTTCCGCCACATATCGTTCGATTGACTTGATGAGCCCCTTTGCCAATTGCTATAAAGACAATCAAGGGTACCACTGAGTGCCGAATCATCCAAGTGAGNGACTAAGTCTATCGTTGTAGTATCTGTCGCGTATGCCTCAGCAATAAGTCTATCTCGACTGAGAAACTTTTCAGGTATAATTACGCAAGAACTCTCGATACACTCTTTCAGCAAATCTTCGGATGATCTGCTTTCAATGCATTCCACTAAATCATCCAGTCCCTTAGTTTTAATCGTTCGCAACATAGTAAAATAACTCGCATAATCGCAAAGTATTCTAATCCGCCCACCATGAGCCCAACCTTTTATACGCTCAAGCACTAACCGATCCATCTCAAGAAGCGCCCGAAGCACCATCTTCCTACTATGAGAATCGCACACAACCAGCACCTTAAAACTATCAGCACCGACAAATGCTTCAATCCCAATCGAGACATCAGTTGATATTGGGACTAAGCTAACGTGAGTACGCCCTACAGAATACCGATTGACCAACACATCTATGGCTAGCTCTGAGTGAGCTATAAAGTGGTTGGNATTCCTAAGAGTACGATTCATCACCCATGACGACCGGTATGATGTAACCAAGTCAAGCAATNTCCGAACTACTGAAGGCNCAGGTGACAACTGCTCCAGAGAACTNCCAAAAAATTGGTATATCACAGGAACTNCTAATCTTCGCAATATCCCGCTGTTAGGAAATCCTCCAANGATATGAACCAAATCTACCTTTTCACTNCGTACAAANCCATCCAATCGCAGCGACATTTTTGTTGTAAAATTCCAATCACTTGTAGANCGCAGATAGGCAACATCGGAACCTCCTACAGGCGCATTCGCTATACGTACGACGTCAATCCCTTCGTTCGTAAGATGATTTGCGAGTTCATCAGAGTACCTTAATACACCACTTAGGGGCATATCAATTCGGAAGCAAACCAGAGCCACTTTCATTCGCCATGNGCCCCTATCATCTCATTTAGNAATTTTCCAAGGAAGCAATGTANTCATCTACTTCCTGCAATCCCAAATAATCTTCTTGCACCAACTTGTAGCACCTATCAACATAGGCTTGAATTAATTTCTGTGNCTCATCCGATCTTATTACCGCCAAATCAGCAATTCTATCTAATTGAAATTCTTTAGGAACGTACTTGCTCAGGATAAACACCTCTGCCCGGCATTCTTGCAAGAGGACNTCGTCCTCACTTTCGACAGCAAGTCTCATCTTACTAAGCATGCTAGTAAGTTCTCCCAGTTTTTGCTGCAAATCCATAAACTCATATAAGACGTCCGTAACTTGAAGCGTATCAGTTGNGAAAGTCGTATACGCGTGATCCCCTAAGCGATCTTCCCCAATGCTGTTTATATATGACGAATAAGCAGCCGAATACTCTTCTACCAACCCATTTACTTTAGCGAGTAATTCAGCCATATCTTCAGAGATCATTGCACCACCATTTAGCAGATCATCTCCTCGGCTAGATGCTACTTGCTGAATTGATAAATGCGATTCAAATTCCTCAGGAACAGGCGGGAAGGCAAAGGACGAGAGATTTGTGGTNGCTCCAGCCGTAACCTGTGGAGCCAATATAGGTGGCATATATTTGGTAACATCTACAGAGGATGGCAACACCACTATATAAGTGGCAAGTACCGAGTCTTGCTCGNCNGCTCGGGTGAAATACACTAGAGCATGACCACGTGGTTTTTCGGGATCACCAATTTCATATTGTAGAGTCATAGAAATATCCTATATCNAAATCAGTAAATCATTAACAAAATNGGGTTAATCGTCTTCTAGCGTACTTGTATCTCCCTCGGGCAACCCTAATTCCCTAGCCTTAAGCAAACGCCTCATTATTTTCCCGCTTCTAGTTTTTGGAAGAGAGTCAAGGAATTCTATTTCCCGAGGNGCCACNCCAGCTGCAAGTTTTTGTCTGGCAAACCTATTGATATCTCGGCGAAGCTCATCACTAGCCACATATCCGTCTTTTAGTGACACAAATGCCTTTACTATCTCCATGGCTATAGGATCGGGCTTACCAATAACACCAGCCTCAGCGACTGCTGGATGTTCAACCAAAGCACTCTCTACTTCGAAAGGACCAACGAGATGACCTGCAGTGTTGATTACATCATCTGTTCTACCTACAAACCAAAAGTAACCATCTAAATCCTTGCGGGCCCTATCCCCTGTTATATACCACCCCTTCATAAAACGAGATGTGTACCTGCTGNGCTGCTCCCAATAGGTTTGGAACATCGATGGCCAATCCGGTCTTATGGCAAGATTCCCATCTANATCAACACCAATTTCATCAAAATTATCATCTAGGATGGCTGCGACGACCCCTGGAATCGGTTTGCCCATAGATCCAGGTTTGATCACTTCTGATGCGTAGTTCGCAATCAAAATTGCTCCCGTCTCCGTTTGCCACCAATTGTCATGGAACGGTTGTCCCAGCACCTTTTGGGACCAAACCACCGCTTCTGGATTCAAAGGCTCTCCCACGCTCGCAGCGAAACGAAGCGATGAAAGGTCAAACTCNGCAGGCAAACTATCTCCNGCTTTCATCAACATNCTAATTGCTGTTGGCGCAGTGTACCAAACCGTGACTCCATAATCTTGAATTATCTTATACCACCGGGAGGCACCAAATCCCCCTTCGAAAATAAGTTGAGTCACTCCATTACTCCAAGGAGCAAACATACCATATGAGGTTCCAGTGACCCATCCNGGATCAGCAGTACACCAATAAATATCATCATTCCTCAGGTCTAGCGCCCATTTTCCAGTAGCGTATTGCTGTAGAATNGANAGATGTCGATGTACCGCACCCTTTGGTTTACCCGTGGTACCAGATGTGTAGTGCATAACTGAATAATCCGCCATCGAGGTAGGCTCAATAACAAATCCCTCATCATTACCTGAAATGATCTGTTCAAAAGGAATGTCATTAGGATCTANGGAACCCTCAAACCTTCCCTCCTTATTCACAACTATCACATGTTGCAGATCGGGAAGTTCAGTAAGGATTTCAGACACCTTCGCTCGAAGATCNGGCTGCGTAATCAAAGCAACAGCNCCACTGTTTTCCAGCCTATCCTTAACTGGATCAGGTCCAAAGGCAGAAAACAATGGACCAGCAATCGCACCCACCTTTAATATACCGAAGAAAGCCGCATAAAGTTCCGGAATTCTCTCAAGAAAAAGGAACACCCTATCGCCCTTTTTTATACCAAGTGACTTTAAGCCAGCAGCGACCTGATTGCTCTGTACCATCATATCCTCATAGGTGTATTGCTCCTCTTCCCCATTCTTCCCTACCCAAATCATAGCAATCTTGTCGCGGTTGTCTCCAAGAGCGTGCTTATCTACACACTCATAAGCTGCATTTAGGCCACCTTCAGGCAACCAAGCTAATTCATCGTAAAGCTGAGACCAATTAAATCCCTGCACCTGAGTATCATAGGAATGNATGTTATGCAAATTAGCCTCAGATACGCTCTTTATAATGAATGGGAAAGAACCTTCCATATCACAACCCTAACGTTCTTAGTTTCANCGACTAGCAGAANCCCTGAACGGCAAATNTAAAGTCACCGTCACGAAATCAACTCGCNCACTACATGTATAATATATCAGAAAGCTACTCAAAACGAGAAGGCTCAACACAACACCAGAGGTTAATCTTCCACAGGATAACCAGACAGGCACATTCGAGCGTGAAATACGAGATACCTAGAGAGAAAATATGCTGATTGGTCGCATAAATGTGCGCTTAGCCCTCTGCACTGTCATATTACTATTTGGNGTTGGTTGCATCATCATCGGAAATCTCGTAGGCAAGACCATGATCATGTCGCTCGGAATCATAAGCATACCAACCAGTATCGTTCTACTCAATCCTCTCGCTCAAAAAGCCGTAAAGTGGATTGATAGCGTGTCTGAAAATTAACAACACACCACTCATCAATAGTTATCCTGAAGGCCTCGGTATACANATAAAGAAAGGTGACCATCCCATGCCAAAGGCAGGATTACTCTACAATCGCATAGTCATAAAAGCTGGAACTAGATTGCTCACCTCAGGCACTCGTTCTCTCAGTGCATCTGTGCTTAACTCAATAACAACACAGATAGCACNAATACGTGCTTTAGGTGCCGAAGTTGTACTAGTATCCTCNGGTGCCGTTGCAGCAGGACGGGAAAGGATTCCGNCGGGTACTAATCAAGATTCTGTTGCTAATAGACAAACTTTAGCAGCTATTGGACAACCTAAATTAATGAGCACATATAGTGANTTTTTTGCAAAGTTAGATATAGAAATTGCCCAAGCTCTAGTTTCGCATAGAGATATGGTAGACCGAATCTCCTATTTGAACGTCCGTAATACTCTTAATTCACTGCTAGCCCTCAAAATCGTGCCTATTCTTAACGAAAACGATGTTGTGTCAGTCGATGAATTAAGTGGAGAATTTGCAGGAGATAATGACAGGTTAGCAGCACTAATCGCGAATGTTATTGAGGCAGATCTTTTATTGCTGTTAGGAGACGTTCAGGGACTTTACACNGAAGATCCCAATGTAAATCCTAATGCAAGCCTAATACCTGTCATAAAAAACATAGACTCTCAGATCGAAAAAATAGCCAAGGGAACCATTACTCCNGAGGGAACAGGAGGAATGACTAGCAAGATCACAGCAGCGAAACTAGCTACAGCAACTGGAACTACCGTTGTAATTGCAGATGGAACAATAGACNATGCCATTCTACAAATAGCAACNGGAACCACTCTGGGCAGTAAATTCCTCACCGCTGCTACCAAACTTGAAAGCCGCAAGCGCTGGATGCTAAGCAATATGACTACGGAATATTACGTTACAATCGATAGTGGCGCTCTGAAAGCTCTCATCGAATCTGGAAGAAGCCTGCTGCCAGCAGGCATCACAAATGTGTTTGGTGAGTTCTCACGNGGCGATATTATTCGCATAGTTACCGAATCTGGAGTTCATGTNGCTGGCGGTATAACCAACTATCACTCAAGAGAATTGAAGNAGATATCGGGTTATCGCTCTCAAGAAATTACTAGCATCCTAGGATACAGTTATGGAGATGAAGCAGTACACCGCGATAATCTTGTATTGGTATAGAGTAGAGTATAGNGTATAGTCACTATANNAGTAGCATCCAGCACGACTATGATATGCTCCGCGAATAGGCTCACACCCGCGATCAACACCTAAAATACGGATAACAAGGTGAGTATAATTATGGCAGATAACCCAATAGACCTTACAGCAATGGGCATAGCAGCCCGCAAAGCATCGAGAATGCTGGCGAAACTACCNGAGCAAACGCGTAACTCCGCTCTATTCGCTCTAGCAAACCTTTTGGAAGATAGCCAGACCCTTATCACTGAAGCTAACGAAATTGATCAAGCTGAGGCCCAGAANCAAGGCCTAAGCGAACATATGATCGATCGGTTGATCTTGAGCGGAGACCGGATCCATGCAGTAGCTGAAGGTGTACGCGAAGTGGCGACCCTTCCGGATCCACTCGGAATGCATAGAGACAGCCACACGCTACCAAATGGCCTTTGGGTGCAAAAAAGATCCGTACCTATTGGTGTAATAGCTAGCATATATGAAAGTCGACCTAACATAACAGTTGACATAGCGAGCCTATGTATAAAATCAGGTAACTCTGTGATTTTGCGAGGAGGGAAAGAAGCTTTTAATACCAATAAGGTTCTGGTATCTTTAATCCAGAAAGCATTCGCTTCATCTGAACTTCCAGATAAAGCTGTTCAATTAGTTGAATCTATTGATCGTAAGCTCGTAGGAGAGTTACTACAAATGCGCGATCATATTGACCTAATGATACCTAGAGGTGGCGAATCGCTNATCAAAGAGGTAAGTGAGAAAGCCTTTATGCCAGTAATTACGGGTGGTATTGGAGTCTGTCATACTTANGTTGATAAACATGCGAGTATTGATAAAGCCAGAGACATAATATACAACGCTAAAGTGCAGCGCCCCACCGTGTGCAACGCGTTGGACACTATATTGATCCACAGTGATGTGGTAAAAACGCATCTTCCANAGATCGCANCTGAACTTGATAAAGCCAAAGTGGAATTGCACTGTGACTCGCCATCCCAAGCCGTCTTGTCCGAACTAACTTCAGTATACACAATTGCGGCAACACCAGAGGACTGGGGAAAAGAATATCTATCTTTGACTGCTGCAGTGAAAGTAGTATCATCAATGGAAGAAGCAATAGATCATATTGAANCGTATGGGTCTGGACATTCGGAAGCGATCATCACAGAGGACCATTCATCCGCTATGCGATTTCTAGATGAGGTNGATGCAGCGGTNGTTTATGTAAACGCAAGTACCCGCTTCACCGATGGAGGCCAATTCGGATTAGGGGCAGAAATTGCNATCAGCACTAATAAGCTACATGCCCGTGGCCCAATGGGGATTTCTGAATTAACTTCCTACAAATGGATTGTCCTAGGGGATGGGCAAATCCGCGACTGAACTTACNTNAGAATCAATATTCACAGAGCATTCAGCCAGTCTTTCTAGTGATACCCTTCTCTACTGCTTCCACAATCTTNCCAGCACCTAATCCATATTTCTCAATCAACTGGTCTGGTTTCNCAGATTNNCCATACGANTCNAGCGCAACCATTTCAAGTGGNACCGGGTAGTGAGCCCCTAGTTCCTGAGCAACTATGCTGTTGAGACCTCCTCGCACGAAATGCTCCTCTGCAGTTATAATNACACCAGTGTCTCTGGCAGCACTTACAATTGCGTCAGTATCAATAGGAGCAAGTGTATGCATATTAAGGATCCTCACATAAATACCTTTTTCAGATAGCATATCCGCTGCCTCATGGGCTATAGCCACCATCACTCCACACGCGANAATCGTTGCGTCGTAACCATCNCGCATTACCTCAGCCTNACCAATCCTAAACGTATCTTCTTTACCTGAATGTACTACAGGAGTTGCNCNACGACTCAGACGTATGTAGACGGGACCATCTATGGCTGCAGCTTCTCGCACTGCCCACTCAGTCTCAACAGAGTCGGAGGGAACCACAACGGTGAAACCTGGCATAGCGCTTATCAGCGCAATATCCTCGATCGCTTGAGCCGACATACCATCTTCACCAACAGTGATACCGGCATGGGTCAACACCAACTTCACGTTCAGTCCTCCCTGNGCCACNCCNACTCGAAGCTGATCATACGCTCGNCCAGTACCAAATACAGCAAAGGTACTCACGAAAGGAATCTTGCCACATGAAGCGAAACCTACTGCAGCACTAACGATATTCTGCTCAGCTGGTCCAAAGTCAAAAAATCGCTCCGGGAATTTTTGAGCAAACAGATTAACGACGGTAGATTTATTNAGATCGCCTCCCAGNACNACNATTTCCGGTTGCTCCTCACCTANGCTAACCAAAGTCTTTCCATACGTCTCGCGAGTTGACTGCAGCACCACATTCTCCTAAATATAGACGATCTAGCCCGAGATAGATTNGTAAGTATTGCTGACTATGTTCATCCGCTTAGTTCNGCCAACGCATCGCTAAGCTCCTGCTCATTTGGAGCTCTCCCGTGAAAATCAGGGTTATTCTCCATAAAAGTGACNCCCTTGCCTTTAACGGTGTTTGCAATCACAACTAGTGGAGTATCCNNGTTCAACGAAGCGGAATTAAGAGCGNCACATAAATCTCCAACGTCATGTCCATCCACCTGCANGACATTCCAGCCAAAAGCACGCCATTTATCTTCTANCGGCTCAATTTCCATAGCCTCACTAGTGAATCGGTCATTCTGAATACGATTCCGGTCGATAACTGCGACTAANTTACCAACNTTATAATGAGCTGCTGCCATAGCTGCTTCCCAGATCTGNCCTTCATCACACTCGCCGTCACCTANNAGCACATAAGTCTTGTAANCCTTGTTTCCCAGACGTCCAGCCAAAGCCATACCGAGACCGATTGACAATCCCTGACCTAATGATCCGGTAGAGGCATCTACTCCCGGCACCATAGTGTGCGCGTGCCCNTGCAAACGACTATTGATNGTACGAAACGTAACCAACTCTTCCGTAGGAAAGTAACCGCACTCAGACAACACTGAATAAAGGATAGGGGTGCAATGGCCTTTGCTCAAAACAAACCTATCACGATCTTGCCATCCAGGATTTGCAGGGTCATGAGACATGACCCGAAAATACAGGGCTATTAGTATTTCGGTTGCTGANAGCGAGCCCCCAGGGTGTCCACTAGACGAACCTGCGATGGTCTTTAGAACCAACCTTCGCAAATGCCGCCCTAACTCATCCACGTGTTCCGGAGTCGCTTTGGTAGAAAATCCGCTTTGTCCGTTCATAACCACTTCTCTAGTACGTATTTCGCTATTGGGAGTAGATTCGCTTACCAAAAAGACCTCCCAGATAGATATTCTTGGGGAAACCTAGGGCATTATAGCAATAAAAATAATTTGAAGTCTAGGAATCAAAGTGCTGTATAATGTTCCAACGGTATTCCTACTTTCCNAATATACCCTGTTTGGACACGAAAGAAACCCTAAGTGATCATTGATACACACACACATATCTTCCCTGAATCCATAATCAAACATCGTGCCCAATATCTCAATTTAGATGCTACATTTCGTGAGATGTACGCTAACGAAAATTCGATGCTTGCTTCAGGCGAAGATCTGATACAGGAAATGAACCATTCAGGGGTCGACATTAGTGTGATAGTTGGAATTGGTTGGCACGATTTAGAGTTGGCCCGAATGTGCAACGACTATTTTATCGAAATGGTTCGAAAGTATCCGAACAGGTTGAGATTTTTTTGCGCTGCAAACCCAAGGTGGGGAAATCAAGCTACTTACGAAATAGAGAGATGCTCCGAAAACGGTGCTCTTGGCGTCGGGGAACTCCACCCAAGTTCACAAAATTTAGACATCACCGACAAATCCATTATGCTCCCATTTTCCGAGGTTTTACACAGCCTCAACCTGAAATTACTAACCCATTCCTCAGAACCAATCGGCCATCTATATCCTGGTAAAGGGAACACCACCCCCACTTTACTCGCCGAGCTTATTGAAATCACAAAGCCATTGAATGTAATCTGTGCCCATTTGGGAGGTGGGTTGCCATTCTATGGTCAGATGCCTGAAATACGTACCTTACTGTCAAACACATTGTTCGATACTGCTGCAACTCCCTTCCTATATGAATCTTCTGTTCTGCCAACCATAGCAAATATCTTATCTCCCCAACAAATTCTATTTGGAAGTGACTATCCTCTCATAAGTCAATCTCGCGCTATGAATTATGTAATAGATTCAGGCATAGACAAAAGCNCACAAGCAATGATTCTAGGAATCAACGCTANGTCCATGTATAACCTCTAAAGCTATATATCTAGAGATACCNNATATTGCTAACNCTAATNGTCCTTGGTATACTCTACGCCTGAGCACAAGAAATAATTCCGGTGATGATGACTGGGGGAGGNAATAAAGTGGAACCACAAAGACTACCAACTTGCAAACAATGTTCTGAGGGAGAATTGGTGCCCCTCTCAGATTTTGGCAGTCAAGGTGCAGCAATTCACTACAAAGCATGGGTCTGCACCGATCCAAAATGCGGCTTCAACATCAAAATCCGCAACGGTGACCTGTACCTTAACGAGCCAATCACCAACGGAGCTTCNTACTCACCTCGGGCCCGCTAACATCCTAACNGTGCAGAACCATCGAGATTTCGGTTCTCTCAACTAAACTAAGAGGGATCTGCATAATGCCAACCCCTATCCGCAACCNATCTATAGGCATATCCCTTATATTAATTGGAATTCTTCTATTGAGCGCATGTCTAGCGTACCTAGTCTATCGGTCTATTGCTACGNAAGGGCTTTCAGATCTAGAGCAATCCCGATCTCAACCGTTGAGTCACAGCTCCCAAGAATTGAGTGACCGCACGACAACACAAGGTATATCTATAGAGAGAAATCCATTTCAGGGTCCCGGATACCCGGCAGGGGCACTAGCCCCGATTGATTGGGAAACACCNTACTGGTCTGAGGGGCTCCCCCAGAACCGTCAGAATACACTTTATGATGAATACACACCGATCGACTGGGATTCTCTTCCCCCTAGCAATAGTCTACCTAGAGCTCTCAGAATGAGAATCCCGAGCATCCAAGTTGATGCACANGTTGAAGAACTCGCATTAGTTGATCTGGGAACGGCAAGAGCATATGAGACTCCTGACAAAATTGTCGGGCATATACCTGAAACCGNTCATCCTGGCGGTATTGGCAACGGCTGGTACTTCGCACACTTAGAAAGCGCACTAAATAAAGAAGGCGCAATATTTAGCGACCTNCCATTAATACCCGAAAAAATCCGAAGAGAAGAGCCCGTTTTTGTCATTGTGGATAGTAAAACCACAAGTTATTTGTACCAAGTCACTGAAACTTCCNTAAAGCGTAAAGAAGAGTTACGCGTAATTGAATCATCTACCCCNATTATAACCCTCGTAACATGCATCCCAAGATTGGTATATGATCACAGACTGTTAGTAACTGCGGAACTTATGGGGAGTAAGGACATAACGCCATAGGGGCATGCCTCTGCTATCAAATATTCTAATGAGATGGTACTATTNAACTCCCGGGACAANACTTTCCGGTTGATGGTCCATATGGCTGANNATCCCACCATAAAATCAGGAGTCTACGGATGCTAACACCGACCCTTGAAGAGGTTATAAAGCTACAAAATGAAGGGAATCTTATACCAATATATGCCGAGGTGCCTGCAGACCTTGAAACCCCTGCTTCTGTGTATCTGAAGGTTGCTGACACCNCTCATTCCTTCCTCTTAGAAAGTGTTCATGGAGGGGAGACTCTGGGTCGTTACAGCTTCATNGGAACCGACCCATACAAAGTGCTTGAGTTCCCAGCCACCGCAGCGCCCTACGGGCGAAAAGACCCTCTGGACTACCTTGAGGAGGAGCTGGCGCAATTTGAACCTGTCACCATTGACGGGTTACCTAGGTTTACTGGAGGAGCGGTCGGATATCTGTCTTATGAAGTAGCAAGATATTTTGAGAATTTACCCACCCCNGAATCCGACAGCTTGAAGCTGCCTGATTCAATCTACTTACTGACTGATACTCTGCTCGTATTCGACCATCTGCGGCAAACTATAAAGATCATAAGTCATGTACGAAGCAATGAGAATATAGAAACCTCCTACAAAAACGCGTCTGACAAAATAGAGCAAATCATCGCAAAATTAAAACTCCCCTTACTAGATAATCAACGAATGAACTCGGCGTCTTTAGACGGGGACTATGATGCTACGGAATCAGTATCAAACACNCCTAAAACAGACTATCTAGCCCAAGTGGGGAAAATACGGGATTACATTCATCGTGGGGATTTAATACAAGCAGTACTTTCCCAGCGTTTCGTCAGACCAACCACTGCTGATGGATTCACTATATACCGTGCGCTCAGAAGCATTAACCCCTCACCGTACATGTATTATTTGAACTTGGGTGAGTTTCAGATAATCGGAGCCTCGCCGGAAATGTTGGTGCGNGTGGAAGACGGAACTATCGATTATCATCCGATCGCAGGAACGATTAGGCGAGGGAAATCAGAAATCGAGGATCAACAACTCGCAGAGAAGCTTAANTCTGATGAAAAAGAACTAGCCGAACACATAATGCTAGTTGATCTAGGAAGAAATGATGTTGGGAAAGTCAGTGAACCTGGAAGTGTCCAAGTAACACAGCTAATGGACATCGAGCGATATTCTCACGTAATGCATATAGTGTCCCATATCACTGGCGTTTTGAAGAACGGCCTAACTGCTTACGATGTGTTACGTTCCTGTTTCCCTGCTGGCACTGTATCAGGTGCCCCGAAAATCCGTGCAATGGAAGTGCTAGCCGAATTAGAACTNGACAGGCGTGGCCCATATGCCGGAACTGTGGGATATTTCGGNTTCTCGGGAAACATGGATACTGCCATAACAATAAGAACTGTCGTACTAAAAAATGGAACAGCCTATGTTCAGGCAGGTGGAGGGATTGTGGCCGACAGCATCGAAGAAAATGAATTCCAAGAAACCCAAAACAAGGCTGCNGCTGTACTCCAAGCAATCAGCAGAGCTGAGGCGATGCTGAAATAAGTCCNANGATCTTTCCGCAGGAGTGTATCATGATATTGCTATTAGATAATTATGATAGTTTCACATACAACATATATCAGTATCTCGCAGAATTAAATGCCGACGTAATGGTGGTAAGGAATGACAAAATAACCCTTGAGGAAATTGCATCCCTTAATCCAGAGCGAATAGTTATATCCCCTGGTCCAAATGACCCAGAGCGAGCCGGAATATCTAATGAGGTAGCTTTGCAATTTGGAGGATCAATCCCCATACTCGGAATCTGTCTGGGACACCAATGTATCGGATATGCATACGGAGCAAAAGTAATCGAAGCAAGCGAAATTATGCACGGGAAGACCTCTGCAATACACCACGATGGTCAGGGAATATTCAAATCTATGCCTAATCCTTTTAAGGCCATCCGATATCACTCATTAGCCATCGCAGAGGACAGTATTCCANACACGCTACAAATAACCGCCAAAACTGAAAATGGCATAATAATGGGCGTACGCCACAAATCTCTTTCCGTTGAGGGCATACAATTCCATCCAGAATCTATCATGACCGAATCCGGGAAAGTTTTGCTACAAAATTTTCTTGATATTACTATCTGAGGAACCATGGCAGACTCCAATACTGCTAATCGCAAATCCNCACCGAACACGTCTTTGTTACTCACTACAACAGTAACGGGGCATGGAATAAAACATTTTTACGCCGCTGCATTCCCAGTATTGTTCCCGAGTATTAAGGCAGATTTAAACCTAACCAACGCTCAACTAGGCAACATGACCACATTGCGGCTGCTGGTGGGAGGACTATTTAATTTACCAGCGGGTTTTCTCGCAGATAAATTCGGAGGCGGACGCAGACATATTTTGGCTTNCTCAATAGCCCTNACAGCACTCAGTTGTATGTTACTGGGGATCGCNCAATCGTATCCATTAATTGTCGTATTCGCTTCTCTAATGAGCGCGGCCATAACGTTCTGGCATCCTTCCGCTATAGCTTGGTTATCAGAAGGGTTTTCCAATCGAAAAGGAATGGCTATCGGTATCCACGGCACTGGAGGAAGTGCTGGAGAAGCCCTTGGTCCTTTAGTAACTGGATTATTGCTAAAATCCTTCTCGTGGCGCCCACTTTTGTCTTTGAGTGTTATACCTGGAATAATCGTCGCGATAATGATATGGATATGCCTAGGAAAGGTAGGCCAGTTCACCGCTACGACTATAACTTTAGGAACCTACATAAAAGGCACAGCTAACTTATTAAAAAATAGACGACTCCTTATCGTGCTGGCTGTCGCAGCCTGTTACGGGGGAGCCCAAGCAACAGTAATGACATTCTTGCCTATATACATAGAGGAAGATTTAGGGCTCTCTTCTACTAGTGTAGGAATCTACATCTCAGCAATGCAAATCAGCGGAATCATCTCACAGCCTATCCTTGGATACTTATCCGATCTTTGGGGAAGACGTTCCATATTGCCACCAAGTCTAGCAATCCTAAGTCTATCACTAATAGTAATGGGCTGGACTACCTCAGGGGTACCCTTTACCTTCTTCCTCATATTAGGAGGGGCATTCCTCTTTCCACTAATGGCAATCATACTCGCAGCAGCCGTAGACGTAGTAAGTCAAGAAGTCCAAGCCACCACTGTATCCTTAGTATTCGGATCAGCTGTTATAGTTTCATCATTCATACCTGCGGTTGCTGGCATTGTTGCTGATAATCTTGATGTGCGATTCACTTTCCTGCTTGCCGGCGGAATAGTATTATTTGCATGTGTAATATCAATTGTCACTAGGTGGAATCTTGAAGTGAATCCTGCGAAAGAGAATCACTAACCTAAAGGAGCAAGCTAATGATTCGAGATACCATCCAAACCTTGATTCAAGGTATTTCTATATCGCGAGAAGAAGCAGCAGAAGCTATGTCCGAAATAATGTCCGGAGACTCCACAGATGCCCAAATAGCGGCTTTCGCCACAGCTTTGCGCATGAAAGGCGAAACCAGTGATGAAGTAGCAGGCATGGCCAAAACGATGATAACAATGGCGTTGCAAATCAGAGCGCCATTCGACGCGATAGATACTTGTGGCACTGGAGGAGATGGCGCAGGTACGTTCAATATATCTACTGCTGCCGCCTTTGTATTAGCAGGTGCCGGAGTGCCCGTAGCTAAACATGGCAATCGCGCGGTATCTGGATCTGTAGGCAGCGCTGACGTACTTGAAGAACTAGGAATACGCATAGATTTGCAACCTGATGCGGTAGCACACTGTTTTGAAGCTGCTGGCATAGGATTCATGTTCGCCCCCATTTTCCACCCAGCGATGCGATTCGCTGCCAGTGCACGAAGAGAGATTGGAATACGAACCATATTCAATATTCTCGGACCAATAGCAAACCCAGCCAGAGTAACACGACAGGTAATCGGCGTTGCAGATGCTCGCATAGGGGAACTCGTAGCCAACGTCCAAAGAGCACTCAATGCCAAACATATCATAGTGTGCCATGGATCGAGTGGTCTAGATGAAATTTCTTTAGACGGACCAACTCGTATATGGGAACTCAAAGATTCTGTGATTCACTCATACCTTTTTGAACCCAGTAGCGTGCTACTAAATCCATCCCCAACATCCTCCTTGCAAGTTGCCTCCTCTTCAGAAAGCGCCAAGCGAATAATCTCCGTGCTGAACGGAGAGCAAGGTCCATCACGTGAAATAGTACTCGCAAACGCCGCAGCCGGCATGATTGTCGGAGGAAAAGCAGGTAATTTCACTGAGGCATTGGCGCTCTGCCGAGAGTCTATAGACTCAGGCAAAGCCATAACAACGCTCAAGAAACTTCAGGAGGCAAGTAATAAATCTTGACTAATGAAACCATACTCACCCAAATAGTGAACAGAAAACGTATTGATCTCTCTGACCAAAAAAAACGAGAGCCATTGCATGTACTCAAGAGCAAACCCTCCCAACGTGATCCAATAGCGAATTTGTCTGGAGCCTTAATGGGTGACCGCATTCGGGTTATCGCCGAAGTAAAAAAGGCATCCCCCTCAAAAGGGATATTGAACAGTGACCTCGATCCCTCTTTATTATCCTTACAATACGCACGTGGTGGTGCTGCAGCGATATCTGTCCTTACGGAATCCAACTACTTCCAAGGCAGCCCTGAGGATCTAACCACGGTGAAGCAGACAGTTAAAGACTACAGGCTACCTATCTTACGAAAAGATTTCATCTTTGATCCCTACCAAATACAGGAATCATTAATGATTGGAGCAGATGCAATACTCTTAATAGTAGACATGCTATCGTCAAGGGAATTGTCCGAACTACTAGCCCTTGCAAACGACCTGTTTTTACAGTGCCTGGTAGAAGTTCACAATGAAACTGAATTGCAAACCGCTTTGGCATCTGGTGCAGAAATTATTGGAATCAATAATCGCAATCTGAAAACATTCGAAACGAGTCTCTCCACGACAGAAGACCTTGCGCCACAAATCCCCCACGGGAAGATTATTGTAAGCGAAAGTGGAATCAAGGATCCAGAAACTCTACTTCAATTGAGAAAATTAAGAGTGAATGCTGTCTTAATTGGAGAAACTTTTGTCAAATCAGAAGATCCGGAGGCAGAGGTCAAAAAATTCTCATGAATAGCTTACAAGTCAAGATCTGCGGAATCAGATCCATCAATAGTGCGTTCGCAGCTACTGAAGGAGCAGCGAGCTACATAGGATTTAATTTCGTCCCATCAAGTAAAAGACTTATCGAAGCTGATGCAGCAAAAACAATCGTCAGAGCCATAAAAGAGAATTATCCAGATATAAACACACCTAAAACAGTCGGGGTATTTGCGAACCAGCCCCTTTTATATATGAACTCCGTGGCAGAATATTGTGAGTTAGATATGGTACAGCTTAGTGGCGAAGAGCCGCTTGCTTTTGCTGAGAAAATAATCTCACCCACCCTAAAGGCAATTAAAGTAGATACTAGCGCCCCATGGGAATCTGAAATCAGACGACTCGACCAACTTGCAAAGCTAGCGAAGCGACTAAATGTCGAGGTAATACTGGACAAATACGACCCCCATCTTCAGGGAGGTACAGGACAAACACACGATTGGCAGCTAGCAGCTAAACTAGCAGAGCATCATTCGTTCTTACTAAGTGGTGGACTACATTCAGGGAACATCCAAAGTGCAATCTCATCAGTTCGTCCCCTTGGTGTCGATGTTGCTAGTGGCATCGAAACCGACGGGAAAGACGACGCAAACAAGATAGGCAGGTTCATTACGGATGCCCAAGCCGCACATGTCCAGATATATAATTAATCCTCACTAGCCAGGAGTACTACGATGAACAAGGACTTAGATATACACGAAAACNCATATTATGGATCCTATGGAGGACAATTCGTACCAGAGACTTTGATGGTCGCTTTAGAAGAGCTACAGTCCGCTTTTCGCTCAGCGCAATCNGATCCAAGTTTCGCTCAAGATTTAGAATCTCTCCTCATGCACTTCGCAGGTAGACCAACACCTCTATATTTTGCAGAGAACCTAACTCATTCTATTGGCGGAGCACAAATATACCTGAAGCGAGAAGACTTAGCTCACACTGGAGCTCACAAAATCAATAATGCCTTAGGACAAGGTTTATTGGCAAAACGCATGGGCAAAACAAGAATCATAGCTGAAACAGGTGCTGGACAACATGGCGTTGCAACTGCAACTGTCTGTGCAATGCTTGGACTAGAATGCATTGTATATATGGGAGAGGAAGATATACGAAGACAAGAAAGCAACGTTTTCCGTATGAACTTACTTGGAGCCACTGTAAAGCCTGTGACAAGTGGCAGCAAAACCCTGAAAGACGCCATAAACGAAACTATACGAGACTGGGTGACCAACGTACAAAATACCCACTATCTTATTGGAAGCGCTGTTGGTCCGCACCCATACCCCCTGATAGTAAGAGAATTTCAGAAAATTATTGGTGAAGAGGCCAGACGTCAAATACTTGATCGAATAGGGTCGTTGCCAGATTACGCTATAGCGTGTGTGGGCGGGGGTAGTAACGCTATCGGCTTNTTCTACCCCTTCATTAATGACCTTAGTGTCAAACTTATCGGNGTTGAAGCGGGGGGGCAAGGANTGGAGCNAGGAGAGCATGCTGCNACCCTATCCACTGGAAGCAANGGAATACTACATGGAAGCCTTTCATACTTACTTCAAGATGCCNACGGGCAAGTCAGCTCCACCAAAAGCATATCTGCCGGACTAGACTATCCAGGCGTAGGNCCCGAACATAGCCACCTCAAAGACATTGGCAGGGTAGACTATGTCTCAGCAAACGATAAGGAAGCCTTGGAAGGGTTTGAGCTACTATGCCAGACAGAAGGTATACTACCAGCTCTAGAACCGTCTCACGCGATAGCCGTCGCCGTCAAAATGGCTAGAGAGTTACCACCTGAATCCACTATTCTACTCAACTTAAGTGGAAGAGGGGACAAAGACATGGGAACTGTCCGCGAAATTTTTTCAGATCAGATCAAGAGTGCTACAGAGTAGGTGGTCTAATCGGCACCCTTAAGCGTATCTAGGGTCGGTATAGTTCGTTGCATAACAGCTTCAAATTCCCGTTTAACCGCCGGGCTATTAAATAGAGCTGGTGCATCTGCAGACGACTGATAATCAGACCGTAACTCAAACCGACCGAGAAAGGCCACCCCTGTCTCCTGAGATAATTCCTCCCCTGCCCCCGACCCAAACACCTGCCCACTAAAATTCTCTACTACACCTATAATCGGAATGTTCATCTTCCTCACCATATTTAATGAGCGAGTAGCATCAAGCCGTGCCAGAGGCTGTGGCGTCGTCACTATCACGAAACCGTCCAAAGGAAGTGTCTGCATAATCGTAAGTGGAGCATCTGAAGTCCCTGGNGGAAGATCCACTATCAAATAATCAAGTTCTCCCCAGTCAGTGATTTGCAAAAATTGGTTTATAGCATTATGAACCATTGGNCCTCGCCATATGATCGCCTCATCAGGACGCTCTTGNAAAAAAGCCATCGACATTATCTTAACGCCATGAGCGACAGGNGGGAAAAACTTACCGTCCCGACTCACAGGNAGATCCACTANTCCAAATGCTTGTGTTACATTCGGACAATCAATGTCAGCATCGAATATGCCTACCTTGAACCCGTTAGCTGCCAGCACTGCTGCTAANCCAGTGGCGATAGTTGTTTTCCCTACACCACCCTTGCCACTGTATACTGCTATCTTGTTTTTTATCGTAGCTAGTCGATCAGTGATATCACGTTTCTGCTGGAACTGCCTTTTAACCGATTCCAGNCTAGCCTGCTGTTGCGGATTACTCATNGCTAACCCTTCTTATCTTTAATCAAGTCCAAGCAGTTTCTTACCGTCTTCCGTAAGTAGCTCAGGGCTCCATGGAGGATCAAATACCATCTCGACCTCTACATCNTCCACCCCATCCACTTCTGCTATACGCCACTCAGCCTGCTGAGCTATATAAGGTCCCATACCACACCCGGGAGCTGTTAAGGTCATCTGTACGTATACNTCCGCTCCTGTGAGCTGAATTTCATATACCANTCCAAGATCNTANACGTTCACNGGTATCTCTGGGTCATATACATCNCTTAGAGCCTCCACAACTGCCTCGTGAGTAACACTATNTGANGTCATTTGTGACTCCTTCTTTTTTTATTACTTTCNTGTTAACGCTTTGTACCNAATCTTAGCAAAGGGANGCCNGAACGGTCAATCTGACGAACNTACATTTATCCTTTGATATTCCNATCAANAATCCTCTATGCGTTGATAATGCTAACCAGATGCCTCAANTCTACTATCTCATCTCGTANCATAGCTGCCCGTTCAAATTCCATCTTNTTGGCGGATTGCTTCATTTGTTTCTCTAAATCGACTATCAACCGTTTAGCGTCAGTCGCTGATAGCCGACTACGTTCGAAACGATCGGATGTTTCAACAGAATCTTGAGTTTCTGTAATAATCCGATCAGTCAAATCACGTATTTCCTTCCTAATGCCTACTGGCACAATCCCGTTATCGTGATTGTGTTGTGCTTGAATAGTCCGTCGGCGCTGAGTCTCGTCAATCGCAGTCTTCATAGAACGTGTAACCACATCCGCATACATCACAACTTTACCATCCACATGACGCGCTGCCCTGCCCATCGTCTGAATCAAGGATCCCGCTGATCTTAAATAGCCCTCTTTGTCNGCATCGAGAATGGCCACCAAATTTACCTCTGGCAAATCCAATCCCTCTCTAAGCAAATTGATCCCGACCACGACATCGTACACACCTAGTCGCAAATCTCGCAGNATTTCTCCTCTCTCCAATGTATGTATTTCTGAATGGAGATAATGAGTGCTAATACCAATCTCCAAAAGATAATCTGACAACTCTTCAGCCATTTTCTTTGTTAACGTAGTAACTAGACACCTACTATCCGATGCGATACTTTCCTTAATTCTTTGCACTAGGTCATCTACTTGCCCCTGTATGGGATGAATCTCGACTACCGGATCAAGTAGACCTGTAGGTCGGATAACTTGTTCTACAACCTNAGCAGATTCCTGTAATTCAAATTCAGCTGGTGTAGCGGAAACAAAAACCCCCTGGTTGACTCGCTCCCAAAACTCGTCGAAATTCAAGGGTCTGTTGTCAAGAGCTGAAGGTAAGCGCCATCCATATTCGACCAAAGTACTTTTTCGGGACTTGTCNCCCTTATACATAGCTCTTAACTGNGGAATTGTCTGATGTGATTCATCTAATATAACTAGAAAGTCGTCNGGGAAATAGTCAAGAAGAGTCCAAGGAGCGCTTCCATGCTCTCTGCCACCTAAAGGTCCCGAGTAATTCTCGACGCCAGCACAGTANCCAGCTTGCAAAAGCATTTCCGTATCGTGGTTAGTTCTTTGCTCTAGTCGCTGGGCTTCCAGAAGTTTACCTTGCTGACCGAAAAACTCAAGCTGTTGTTGTAATTCGCGCTTTATCCTTCTAACTCCCTTCNTAAGCTTGTCTCTAGGAGTTACAAAGTGTCTGGCTGGATAAATAGCTACAGAATCACGTTCAGAAAGAATCTCTCCAGTAACATAATCGAGCTCAACAATACGCTCAATCTCATCACCCCAAAATTCAATTCGGATGGCAACATCNTCGTAGGCAGGGACTAACTCCACCACATCACCNCGAACTCGAAAATAAGCCCTACTAAGATCCATATTAGTTCGCTCGTACTGCATCTCTACTAACTGGCGAACAAACCTCTGCCGATCACGAATCTCACCCTTACGGACTTCAGCCACGAAACTATAATAGTCTTCTGGGGAGCCAAGGCCATAAATGCAAGAAACGGACGCAACAATAATGACGTCACGTCTAGTTAAAAGCGAGCGAGTAGCAGAGTGCCTAAGCTTATCGATCTCATCGTTAATACTCGTTTCTTTTTCAATGTACGTATCGGTACGGGGTATGTATGCTTCAGGTTGGTAATAATCATAATAGCTAACAAAATACTCGACGGCGTTTTCAGGAAAGAATTCTCGNAGCTCAGTTGCCAACTGTGCTGCNAGNGTCTTATTGGGGGTCATTACTAGAGTAGGTCTCTGAACCAACTCAATTACATTAGCCATGTTAAAGGTTTTACCGCTACCCGTAACCCCCATCAACGTCTGAAACCGCAATCCCTTTTTCAATCCTCCAACCAACGACTCCACCGCCCGAGGCTGATCACCCATCATATTGAAATCGGAAACTATCTTAAATTCAGGCATAACAACAACTTACCAAGAGCCCACTACCCCAACCCATTTCTTAGTATAGGANTAGTAAAACTCTATAATAAATTCACTCCTTCTCAAATTCCTGCTGGCTTTGTTGCAACCCACACCATAACTTCGCTAGCTTCAAGCAAATCTCCTTTTTGAAAGTCACCATATACTGTAATATCCTCAAATCCAGCTAGATTTAANAAATGTGCCATTTCATACCTATGAACATATCGAAACACCACATCTTTATAGGAGCGATTTTGGACTACCCCTTCNGATGATAAATTCTCAATAAGATACCGCGTTTCTATAATCTGGTTTAGGTTATCTGTACTNCTCTGTTCCCAAAGAATATACCNGTTACCATTATCCGGGTTAGTNACGTCAGCGCGGTAATATAGCTGACTGTCTTCCCGAGTCAAACGCCATAGGTCAGGGGTAAATAAATCAAGTGCCAACAATCCATCAGGCCTAAGATGCTCATATACGCGATTTAAGACTATCCTCTGTTCAGCAACACTAAGAAACAACGAAAACGAATTATANGGTATAACCACGAGATCAAACTGCTTTCCTAAATCGAAAGTTAAGATGCTATCCTGAACGAATTCCACTGCTCCGGACGTAGCTGGAGCATCTTTCAATCGNTCTGCAGCCAGTGAGAGCATATGTGAAGACNTATCAACTCCAACAACATCGACTCCTGCCTCTGCCATAGGAATCGCAACNCTACCAGTACCACANGTAAGGTCTAAAACATTACCCCCTGTCTCTTTAGCCAAANCAACGTAGAACGNAATGTCTTCAGTTCGCAATAGATCAATGGGATCGTATTCTGCNCCCCAATCATCGTAATTAGTTCCCATATTCTTATCCTTCTCTGGATTTGAGTCCACNGAATTCGTACTCATGACTGCGCAATTGAATCAAGGTTTTGCAAAGCTTGTAATATTAGATCTTGTGAGGTCGCGTTATCTTCTACGATCAAATTCCTGACTGCCTCTCGAGCATCATCCGGGCTATATCCCAATCCTACCAAAGCNGCAACTGCATCATTNCTTACGGGCAAAACAGTGCTTACAAATTCCANCGGATCCCCNCCAAATTTATCTTTCAATTCGACAATAATTCTCTCGGCTCCCCGCTTTCCAATTCCCTGTGCACGNCNGAGAGCAGCCACATTACCCTCTATAATTGCAGTCACCAACTCTTTGCCTTCCATGACGGAAAGCAAATTCAAGGCATTTCTTGGCCCGATACCAGAGATGCCAATCAATGTCTGAAACAACTCCAAATCATCCTCAGTGCTAAACCCATAAAGCTGAATAGTGTCATCATGAACCTGCAAATNCGTATGCATCTGTACTATAGTACCGGTTGAAGGCAAAGCATCAGCAGCTAATCTCGGAATATCCAATCGCACGCTAATACCACCTACGGTGACTATCATTGAGCCGGAATCCTTTTTCGCTAATATCCCTTGAATTGCCCTAATCATTCANATCCTCGATCAACCAATTACNGATATAACTAACCGATGAACTGATTTAGTCTTACNGAATACGCATGGCACACAGCGACCCCAATCGCATCCGCTGCGTCAAGCGACTTGGGCTCCGGAACTCCNAGAATCGCCGATATCATATATCTAACCTGTTCCTTCTCGGCCAGCCCATACCCAGTCACAGCTTGTTTGACCTGCGATGGAGAGTATCTGGCCACCGGTATACCATGGCTAGCCGCTACCAGTAATACTAATGTTTCAGCTCTTGCTACNGCCATCGCAGATCTCACNTTAACACCAACAAAGGGTTCCTCAACTGCGATGGAAGTTGGTCNCCACTCCTTACAGTTATCGACTAACATTTTGTGTAACTGATGCAAACGAAACTGCAAGTCANCCTTGCGATCTGGTTCAAGAACGCCTTGATGGATGAGGCGCAGATTGTTTTGAGAGGCATCAATAAGACCGAACCCCATANGTATCGATCCAGGGTCGACACCCAAAATCCGCTGCTCAGAGGTTTCCACCATNTCCCTCCTAATNGCATAACATTGGAAGTGAGGTGCATATACTATGCTACGACTNGATAACTAAGTCTTGAGGGAAATCTGCATTTGTGCTAACTCTCTGGACATCNTCCAGATCCTCCANCTTCTCTAGCAACCGTATGGTCTGATCAGCCACTTTAGAATCTACTGCGACGGTNGCAGTCGGGACCTGAGTCACTTCTGCACTCGCCACTNCNACGCCATCAGATTCCANGACCGCTCGGATATCTTCTATAGCCCCCGGGCTACAATATATCTCAACTGCATCATCATCTACGGTGAAATCGTCAGCTCCTGCATCNATCGCTCTAAGCGCTATTTCATCGGCCTCATGAGAAGCAGCGTCCACGGTTAACACCCCATTCGTTTTAAACATCCACGACACACTACCAGNNTCCCCCATACTCCCCCCTGACTTATTGAGAGCGGCCTTTACGTCAGCAGAGGTCCTGTTCCGATTCTCGGTTACTACTTCAAGGAGGATTGCAACCCCNCCNGGACCGTAAGCCTCNTAAGTCACTTCATCTAAAGTAGCCATACTCCCATCGCCGCCACTGACCTTTTTGATAGCACGGTCAATATTATCTCGAGGCATGTTATTGTCCCGAGCCTTTTGTACAGCNAGTCTTAACCTTGGATTCAACTCAGGATCAGCCCCGGTGCGTGCTGCNAAGGTTATTTCACGCGTTAGACGCGTGAATATNTTCGAGCGCTTGGCATCAGCTACTCCCTTTTGTCGCTTTATTGTAGACCACTTAGAATGCCCAGACATATTGAAACCTCTATAATNGAGATGCACAGATGANGAGCCATATTTTATCACTCGTAAAAAGGTATCTCAATGCCACATCGAAATCCCCGAACGAATCAATCCTCTGCGCCCAGAATTTTCGCCGCACGCCATAATCTCTCCCTTTCTTCTGAAGAAGTTGAAAGCAAATCAATGTTTTCTTCACGTGCCTTTTGCAGCAAAATTTCTGTACGGCGTTGAAACCTATGGGTAGCCGCTCTCAATGCGGATTCTGCATCTATACCCATCCATCTGGATGTATTGACAACTGAGAACAATAAATCTCCCATCTCAGCATGTTGACGNTCTGAAGATTCAGCTGCTATNAGCTCTTCACGCTCTTCCTCTATTTTNATTAAGGGTCCATCCANGGTTTCCCAATCAAGCCCCACNGNAGAAGCACGAACCTGCGTCTTNTAAGCNTAAATCAAGGCAGGCATTGCTCTNGGCAATCCAGAAAATGCGGTTCCCCCGNTTTGTGACTGCTTTCTTTCTTGCTCTTTGATTTTTTCCCACTGCTGTAGAACCTCAGACGGCGAACTCAAAGCATCTGATGAAAATACATGCGGGTGCCGGCGTACCAGTTTATTCAGGATATGACCTAATACCTGCNTAGAAGAAAATTCNGANTTTTCTTCNGCAATGACAATATGGTGNGCGATCTGCAACAATAAATCACCAAGTTCTTCANCTAAATCAACCAAATTACGAGTCTCNATCGCCTGAATAACCTCATATGACTCTTCAATCAAATCATTCATCAAAGAAGTATGTGTCTGTTCTCTATCCCAAGGACAACCATTNTCAGGGTCTCTGAGCTCCCGAACCACAGACAACAATTGATTGAATGTGGGTTCGTTCTCGTTGCTTATTTGATCCATATATTTACCTCAACAGATCGATATAATNTGCACCAGCCACTTCTAGATAGCAACAATCTTACCCCATATTGATAAACTCTACACTTGATGCGAACACATTTGAAAAAGGTNCCCGCTCGCATACGNCCAAACCGTTGGTTGACAAGGTTTTGGCAGGNTATTAGACTCCACCGTGATCGAAACTCCNTATCCCCGACAAAATTATCCACCAAAGTGAAATTATAGACGAATANGCGTAAGTGAGGTGCNGGAATGCAATCCACAAGCCAACCACTCGCAGACTTCAANGTAATTGATCTCACGCATGGTATCGCAGGNCCCTATGCNACCAAGTTACTTGCNGATTACGGAGCAGAAGTACTNAAAGTCGAGCGCCCNCCTTCAGGGGATCCCGCTCGAACAGCAGGTCCCTTCCCACACNACGAGGAACATCCAGAAAAAAGTGGGCTCTTCTTGCTCCTGAACACTAATAAGCAAAGCATAGTGGTAGACCTCAAACAGNCGCAAGGAACAGCAATCCTGAANTCTTTAGTAGCTAATGCAGATTTGATTGTCGAAAATTTTCGNCCGGGAGTTATGGCTAATCTAGGGTTGGNCTATGAAACGNTATCTGCCATNAACCCCAAATTAACGTTTACTTCAATCAGTAATTTCGGGCAAACCGGNCCATATAGAGACTACAGAGCATCGGANCTCACCCTATTCGCTATGGGNGGAGTCATGAACAGAAATGGGCTTTTAGGAAGACCTCCCCTCAAGCTTGGNGGGAATCACGTGCAATACCAAGCTGGCAACATTGCCGCNATGGCCAGTATGTTCTCGCTGTTTAATGTAAAACACCAAGGAGCACAAGGACAGCACATCGACGNANCCATCTTCGAAACCCAAACAGCTTCTTACAACGCAAGAATGCCAATGCTNTTACAGTACCAATACACAGGTGAGCGAACCCCTAGAGTTGACACTCCNGGCGCTGCAGGCTTCGGCTATCCTGCTGGATTCTATCCATGCCAAGATGGTTATGTGAATATCACAGGTGGCGGGGCATTTTGGCCNCGGACAGTCGCACTACTTGGGATGCCAGAATTACTCAACGATCCCNGATTTGCACCACCTATGGGNCAAGTGAGTGCAGAGGGTAGAGAAATCTTCGAGACCGAAATCTGGCTCCCGTGGTTACTTCAGCGAACTAAGCTACAGNTAGTTGAAGAATGTCAAGAACACGAAATCCTGTCTGGGGCATTTAACACAATCGATGAGGTCATGGATCAAAATCCTCAATTTGAGGCACGGAATTATTGGCAAACCATACAGCATCCTGAAGCAGGGGAGTTTAGATATCCTGGGGCACCTTCTTTCACAACTGAAGGATGGTGGAAAGTNCGAACACCTGCTCCNTTNCTAGGAGAGCACACGAAATCCGTACTGNCAGGGTCACTAGGATATTCTGATACATCGATCCTAGAGCTACTCTCCTCTGGTATCGTNAGTTAANAAACACTAAATGTCCCTAAAGGAGNACCATATGTCATTGCCACTAAAAGGTATCCGCATTTTAGATATGACAGTTGTTTGGGCTGGTCCATACTCCACGATGTTCCTTGCTGATATGGGAGCAGAAGTAATCAGAGTGGAATCCATAAATGTCTTCCCTTCATCAACNNGAGGACAACAGGCTAGACCTAACAAAGAAGCCGAAGCTCAGAGATTGACATCAATGTATCCAGACAGAGACCCNGGGGAACGTGCTTGGAACCGAAGCGCCATGTTCAACGCNCACTCCCGAAACAAACATTCNATAACNATCAACTTAGCTTCCTCAGAAGGCCAAGATATATTTAAGCGGCTTGTCGAATCTAGCGACATATTTATCGAAAATAATGCCTTAGGATCAATGNAAAGACTGGGGTTCACTTACCCAACTCTCTCACAGTGGAATCCTCAACTCATCATGTTATCCTCCACTGGAATGGGNCAAACCGGTCCATGGGCACATTTCCGGGGTTTCGGTCTACATTTCGAGGCACTCTATGGACATGCGTCNGTCACGGGATATCCTGATATGGATGTTGAAGGAGTGCCAAGTTCTGTAGCTGCGGACGCAGCAGCTGGTGCTGCAATCGCGTTTAATGTTGTCATGGGGCTACACAACCGAACAANAACTGGGAAGGGAACGTTTATTGATTTATCCCAAGGGGAAAATTTCGTGCCTCATCTTGGNGAGTTATTTATGGACTACTCTATGAACAAGAACGCTGCAAAATCTCTTGGGAATCGAGACCCTTATATCGTGCAAGGATGCTACCAATGCAAGGGGAACGACGAATGGATAGCCATATCACTACATTCCNCTGAAGAATGGAAACTGCTCACCAAGGTCACGGGAAGTACCGAACTTGGTAACGATCCAAGATTCTCTAACCTGCAACTGATGTATGAGCATCATGATGATATCGACGAAATCATATCTGAATGGACCCTAACTCAGGATAACATAGANGNCTTTCATAAATTGCAAAAGGTAGGCATTGCAGCTGGTCCAGTTCTAAANGAGCCGTTAGCTTACAATGATCCCCANTTACTAGAACGTAATTTCTTTACAGAAATCACTCATGCAGAAGCTGGCACTCACAAGTACCCCACCACAGCATTCAGAATGAGTGATACTCCCTTTGAAGTCCGCAAGCCTCCTGTGAGATTAGGTGAGGATAACGATTACATATACCGGCAAGTACTCAAACTAACCGAGGAAGAATATAACCACCTTAAGGATATCGGACAGATAGGAATGGATTACCAAGAAGATATNCCATAATACGCTTTCACTGTATCCTAAATCACTTCGCGTACTTCAACACCTAGTTATCGGTGAGTTCTTCAGCCCACTCACAAAAAAGGCAATCCCCGTACGGCACAACTGCGGTGGTACGGGGATTGCCTTTTAGAATCCAATAATCACGCGAAATTTGTTGTTACTTATAAGCGTCAGGNCNTTACTCGCGGCGNCCAGGTTCTACTGAAGAGTAATCAAAATCGTAATTCTTTTTTACGTATCCTTCCCATTCAGCGGGAACCGCATCCTCAACAAAAATTGCATTAACCGGACACACTGGTTCACAAGCTGCACAATCGATACATTCATCAGGATTGATGTACATCATATCGTCTCCCTCGTAGATACAATCCACAGGGCATACATCTATACATGCAGCGTCTTTCAAGTCAACACAGGGCTCAGTGATTATATACGTCATGTTCGCCTCTCCTCCTAATCGCTTTTCACCAAATAGCCGTTGNNCGCATTATAGCACACATCCACATACGCAATCGCTGATAATGCAATTGACATACAACCCACCAGATTGCTATCCTTTGCATGCTTTCAAAATTAGTCTGAAAGGAATTATTAAAGTGGGTATTTCCGAAATAATTGCTACAGCCCGTGCACAAAATCGCCTTATACTTACAGAAGTAGAGGCAAAAGAAGTAATGCAATCTGCCGGAGTTCCAGTAGTCGAAACCCNACTGGCAGAAACAAAAGAAGCGGCGTTGCAACTATCCGAACAGATGGGCTTCCCTATAGTGGCCAAAATAGTGGCCCCCGATATAACGCACAAAAGTGATGCTGGCGGAGTTCGTATGGGCATAACGAATAGCACAGAAATGAGCGAAGCGTGGGATGACTTAATATCCAAAGCCCAAACATCATTCCCAGNTGCTACTGTACACGGAGTCGCTATTCAACCACANGCTCCCAGTGGCACAGAAGTAATTATCGGGGGATCTCAAGATCCTCAGTTCGGTCCTGTTGTGATGTTTGGANTGGGAGGGGTTTTCGTAGAAATTCTCAAAGACGTATCCTTTAGAATAGTACCGCTTACTGAAAATGACGCTNGTGAAATGATCACGGACATAAGAAGTTACAAAGTCCTAGAGGGTTATCGGGGTAACGCGGCCGCNGACACCAAAGCCATTCAAAAAGCTCTGGTAGCTACNTCGGATTTGCTAGAGGGCAACCCCGATATCGCTGAACTAGACCTCAACCCTGTATTCGCCTACGGCGATGGAATACTTGCTGTGGACGCACGGATAATACTCAAAGAAAATAACTAACAATTTAGGTAAGCTGGATTCAAAAANACTAGAGNCACGCTGTCGCGTGNCTCTAGTNTTTTATGNAAATCTCACTAATTTAGTTATATCTCCANGNTAGCTGCTTTTTTGGGAAGAGAAAGTCGTACAAATGTTTCCGTACGCCGAACTCCAGAAACTATCCCCAGTTTNTCACGGAGGAAGGCCCCAAGCTGATCAGCACTTTGCAGAGTTACCCACATGAACACATCATAGGTGCCAGTTGTTATAGCAACCCAATTAGACTCAGGAAGTTCTCCGAGATTAGCTGCTACTTCCATNACCTTATCTGGGTCCACTTGAACACCTACCAACGCCTCNGTGTCGTAACCTAACCGCTCAGCGTCCACCACAGCGACGATATCAATTACCCCNTCGGCGATTAATTTCTTAAGCCGCCTTCGTACCGTTCCTTCACTTACCCCAATACGACGAGCGATTCGAGCATTAGAAGCACGTCCATTACTCTGAAGAATCGCNATAATTTCTCTGTCTAATTCATCCACTACAACCCTCCANNATACCAATGTTTCGGTAAAAANTTGCNCGCAATGTTACGAAAAGTGCCTATTAGATAATTCTGTCACAATCTACGAAATCTGTCAAGGAATCCNCTAGGCACTCATTGACGACTAGCTCGGANCAATAAATCTACAAAAGAAATAACTGTTAACCTACATTTAACGAGTTCTGNTATCGAGTNCNGTTTTATCCAGCTATACGCTGAGACTTGTTCCGAAGATAGTCTACCAACACATAGTGTCCTAATTCATTGACAGAAGAATAGAATGCCCGACCTCTGTTGATTTTCATCATATCCTCGACGAACTTCAACAAGTAACTAGTTGTTTCAAGCATAAAGGTATTAATCGTTATGCCAGCCTGCGTGCATTTCTTAACTTCCATCAGTGTGTTCGTAATGGTTCTCTGGCTTGGGGGATAACTGAAGTTCGAGTACCCATTTTCTATATAGCAGGTAGGTTCTCCATCCGTGATCATAATAATCTGCTTATTGGCAGCATGATCCTTAGANAGTAACTCNCGGGCCAGTATCAATGCATGGTGCATATTNGTTCCCGACACGTAATCATTCCATGTCACTTTTGATAGTGTCTGTATCGGTAAAANCCGGGCGAAATCAGAGAATCCGACGACATGCAGCTTATCTTGTGGGAATTGGGATTGAAGGAGAGTGGAAAGTGCCATGACAACCTTCTTCGCTCCCGTAAAAGTCCCCCACATTCCCATTGATCTGCTTTGATCTAAGAGTAAAACTGTCGAAACTTGAGTCTGCACTTCCGTCAGCTCNACTTCGAAGTCTTCAACGNTCAGGNGAACAGGAACNCCTGGNCCAGCTCTCAAGACAGAATTTNTTACAGTCGCCCGAAGGTCNAGATGNGTCAATTCGTCTCCAAATTCGTATCCCTTNGTCACACCTGATCCGATAACTCCAGGACCTAACTTTGCTACTCTATGCCCACCATGGATGCGACTATTTTTCAACGAACCAAAAACTTCCTCAAGAGCTTTATGTCCTAAGCGTCGAGTAGCCTTAGCCGTAAGCTTAAGCTCNTCGTCGTCTCCCTCGAGATANCCCGCCTCACGCAAGGAATCTGCNATTTTTTCCATAGTTTCTAAAGCTTGATTAGCTTCATCCCCTAATAAATCTGCCAACTCTCCTCTATCAATGTTACTCATATCAGCTTCTCGCAGCGCCCTATATAACTGCTGTTCCAAATCATCCATCCGCTGTAATTCCTGAANAGTACTTAACGCTTGATTCAGACTCATCTCCTCACTNCCCCTGAAATTGTATCCAGAGAAGTTTCTCCCAGNCGGAAAGTAAGCATCCATGAGATCTGCTAATTCGGATAATTGCTCAGAAAGTTNGCTACCCATAGCAGCATCAACTGATTTCTGGAGTTCAGATCTCTGAGCATCAGAAAGGCTGTTCATCAATGCTTGTCCTGCATTAAAACTTCGGGATAATGAATCAAGCAGCGAATCTAAATCTTGCGGTGGGTTTTGCCCAAAAAACTCTGAGTATTCATTAACGAATTTTGATACATCTGGATCGCCTCCCCGCAATCCATCACTAAGTAATTGGTTTAAGTCCCTCAACATATCATTGAGACGATTCATCTGTTGCGAATCAGGTGCAGAAACTTGTTCCTTCATTTGATCAAAAATTTTTTCTCGACCATGCCCGCGCAATTCTTCAAGCAATTCTTCGAATTTTCCCCGAGCCTCCTGACTAACGAATTCGTATTCTTGAAGTTGATTAATTTTTTCCGCCATAGAATCTGGCAATGATTCTAGNGCACTNCGGTTTGCCTCCATTCGCGACTCAAGTAATTCCATAAATTCCCGAAGATCTGGCTTGGTATCGTCATCGCTTCCNTGTACTGTTTGTTGAGCTTCATCTAAGCGCTTATCTATTGCCCCTTGCTCGATTGAAACTACCTCATCTAGTTTCTCTTCAAGTCCTTTGATCNTTGAACTTAAATCATCGCGATCCAAAATATCCTGACGATTCTGACGCAAACGCTGCATAAGCTCATTAAATCCTGGCAGGATGTTACCATCGGGGGTCTCCATACCTCTTCGCAGCAACTGCCTCAGTGCTATCTTCAAGTTTCCATGCTCCATCAGATCATCGGATAACGCATCTAGAACAGCCTGCTCATCTAACTCACTGAAAAGCTGAGTCCCGTCCCATTTGCTATATATATATCGAGCCATAGTCAGTTGCCCCCAAGCACTGAATTATNAAGCATCATACTATAGTTTCAGAAAAACTTGTTTACATATGGAATCACTAAAAGCTATACTCATCCAAGGAACCATAGGAACTACTATTTAGTCAGGGAAAATGCTCACCGAAGACTTCGACTACCACCTGCCATCCGAACTTATAGCTCAAACTCCTCTTGCCTCTAGAGACAAGTCACGATTACTTGTGGTTAACCGTGCATCCGAGACTCTTTCACACTCACGCTTCCAATCTCTGCCTTCTTTGCTCTCATCTGGCGACGTTATTGTAATTAATGACACCCGAGTGGTTCCGGCCCGAATTGTAGCGAACAGGATTCCGACNGGNGGCAAGGTGGAGCTATTGTTGCTTGAGCAACTTGGNCCTAGTCAGTGGTTATGCATGTGCAATCCAGGAAAATCCATGAGAATAGGTCAGTTAATCAGTATAGCTACTGACCACACTATCACAGCGCAAGTCGTAGCCAATGGACGAGACAACTCTGAACGTGTTGTGGAATTTGGTGTCCCGATTTCTCCAGANAAAGTAGCGCAACTTGCCTTACCCCCATACATCAAAACCACACTGACAGACCCAAATAGATATCAAACAGTATATGCTGAAGCTCCAGGTAGCATTGCAGCACCAACTGCAGGACTACATTTCACAAATGAACTACTCAGCAAACTCANGGACAACGGCATCGAAATAGTGACTATCACACTCCATGTAAATAAAGGAACCTTCATCCCAATCAAAACATCGAACCCTAGACAACATAGCCTTCATGAAGAGTATTGTTCAATAACTGAGCAGGCTGCAACCAGTATCAATAGGGCACTATCAGAAAAACGGCGAGTTATTGCAATNGGAACAACATCTGTTAGAACTTTAGAACAAGCTACTATCTATCGAGACTCTGAGGGACAGCGTCTGATCCAACCATCGTCAAGAATGACGGACCTCTATATACTCCCCGGATTCAATTTCCAGGTTATTTCCGGGCTAGTGACGAATTTCCATCTACCNAAATCATCTCTATTAATGTTAGTCAGCGCGTTCGCGGGAAGTGAANTAACTAAGCGTGCCTATGCCGAGGCTGTCGCNAACAGTTATCGGTTCTATAGCTTCGGGGATGCCATGCTCGTCATTTAGCGATTATGCTGGTCAAAAGGATATACTTCCTGCAGCAGACTGAGCCCACGAAACAATTGGCTCCGGATACAGGCCTACGGCGACCACCGCTAGTAACAAACCCATCACAACAAGAGAATGCCACCTTCCAATATCCACCCTTGTTGCTCCGTCAGGCAACACCATGTACATTNCCCTGATAATAACCAAATAGTAGTAGAGAGAGATTAAGCTATTAACNATAGCTAATGCGACTAACCAAATAAAAATGCCTCCATCTACGTCTGCCACAACNGTAAACAGGTAGAATTTGCTGGCAAACCCAGCGAAAAAAGGCAAGCCTGCCAAGGAAAACAATCCAGCCGTTAAGGCCATACCAATAAACGGAGTTGTCCGACCTAGTCCAGCGTAATCTGCTATGCTATGTTTCCCATGTATCTCAAGGCTCGACACACAAGCAAACACCATGAAATTAGTCAGCCCATAACCAATCAAATGAAACATTAGTCCCGAAGCCAAGAGATCGCCAACGCCATCCATCCCAAGTGCCGCTATTGGCATTAGCAAATAGCCCACTTGCCCAACACTGGAGTAAGCCAACATCCTCTTTACATCTTTTTGCATAATTGCAANGACGTTTCCCAACGTCATAGTTACAGCGGCTAAAGCTCCAATCACCAGTGCCCATTCATACGTAAAAATGCCAGCGAACGCTTCCGCAAACAATCTAAGGACTACAGCAAATGCAGCAGCCTTGGATGCCACTGCTAAATGTCCCGTAACAGGGGATGGTGCGGCTTGATATATATCAGGTGCCCACATGTGAAATGGTACGGCTGCCAATTTGAACCCAAACCCTGCTAGCAATAAAACGAGACTAACAAGGAGTAAAGGATCTGACAAAGATAGACCTTCTTCCAAACTACTANCTATACCCGCATAGCTAGTAGTTTGAGTTACGCCATACATCAAACTCATGCCATAAAGTAGTATTGCTGAGGAAAATGCCCCCAACAATATATACTTGGTGCTTGCCTCCGTTATAATCGGCTCGTTTTTTGAGTATGAAACTAATATGTACAACGAGAAACTCATCAACTCCAACGCAACGTATGCAACGAGAATGTCACGAGCAGATGCCATGACCATCATGCCAAGCACCGAAAACAGCATTAACGCGTAATATTCCCCTGGTCTCTCGAGGGTTGTCTCTACCGTCTTATAAGACATAGCTACCACGATCGCTCCCATGGACAAAAACACGATCTTGAAAAAGAGAGCATACTCATCAGCAACAAAAATACCGTCATAAATACGCGTATCATCTGGAAGCAGTGACAACGATAGGACTACTCCTANCAGCAATCCAATACCCGACATGCCACCTAGCAGTAAATTGCCATTTGGCAATTTCATAAGGTCTACCGTTAGTACCAGCAACGCTAATGCTGCTACAAACATTTCAGGAGCAATTATGTAAAGCTCATTAACGCTCATACCCTTCACATCCCTCCCATAGCCCGTAGCAAATCAGTTACGCCAACATCTATCAATCGTATGAGCGGAAATGGCCATATGCCGATACCAATTAATGCCAATACCAAAATGGCAGATGTTGCCTGTTGATATTTAGGCGGATCCGAAAGATAAGCCCATTGATCATCTAATGGACCAAAAAANACTTTACCAATTAGCCTGAGAATATACACCGCTGTTATTGCAGCACCGATGATTGCGAGTACCCCAAGAACCGGATAGGTCCTGAAAGTCCCAACAAAAACCATAAACTCTCTGCTACGAAACCACTAAGCCCTGGTAATCCTAAGGANGTAAGTCCAGCAACCCCAAAAAACGCGGCAGTAAGACCCATCCGTTTAGCTAATCCTTGCAGTACACGAATATCGCGAAGATGTGATTGCTCATAAATACTCCCAATTAGGGCAAAA
Organism: Chloroflexota bacterium; assembly: GCA_002717565.1. GTDB lineage: Bacteria > Chloroflexota > Dehalococcoidia > Lucifugimonadales. Next base: position 37,374 of record PBAZ01000008.1, on the reverse strand, counting down.
AANAGAGCTGTCATAATTCCATGTGACACCATTTGTAGCACTGATCCGTTCAATCCGATTGGATCAATCGTAGCCAATCCCATTATCACGTAACCCATATGGCTGACACTGGAATATGCAACAACATATTTCAGGTCAGTTTGGGCAATCGCCCCTATGGCTCCATAGAGAACGTTTATCGTTCCCAGCACTATGAGAACTGGCCCCCAAGCCTCTGCACCTTCCGGTAATATATACATGCCAACTTTAAGGATCCCATAGGCCCCAAGTTTCATCAAAACACCAGCGTGTAACATGCTTACTGCCGTGGGAGCTGCTACGTGACCATCCGGAGACCACGTATGGAACGGCCAAAGACCCGCTAAAACCCCGAATCCAACTGCTAGGAATGGAAAGAACACCACTTGAAAGGTCCGCGGCAACTCAGCCCCTGCCAGGTGCTCCATGTTGAAGGTGCCGAGCCCCGACTCGACAAAGATTGCTATTATAGCCAGCCAAATAAGCATACTGCCTGCGGTCAGGTAGAGTACGAGCTTCATTGCTCCGTACTCCTTTGTGCGCGCGAAATNCCCAAAATTGCTACTACTGCCCCATACNCCTATCAAAAGAAACATGGGGACTACNGCAAGTTCATANAAGAAAAACAGGAAGAACAAATCTAGAACAGCAAAAGTTCCATATACTCCAGCAGCTAGAAGGAACAACAATATAAAGAAATCTTTGTTCCTTGGGCTCACCGCCCAAGACGTCACTATTCCAGCTAAGAATATAAACCCATTTAGCAATATGAGCACTGCGCTGATGCCGTCAATCCCCAATGTAAAAGTAATACCGATATTCGGAAGCCATTCGTAAGATTCACGAAGCTGATACCCNCCTTCGTTGTAGTCGTACGCATANAATGCGACGATAGCAAGTAATAATGAGATACTTCCAACTCCCACGGAGGTACTGCGAATCAAGTTAACCCTGCTGGAAGGCATAGCTACAAGCAGGAAAACACCAAGGAACGGAANTAGTATGTTTAAACTTAAGATCCCCATCATCTACTTAGATGATCCTCCCTTTATAGTCCAATATCAGATATGACTCAGTCCTACAAGTGCAAAAATGAACANTACCCCGAGAGCAATACCCAACGCGTAGTTATAAACCCTGCCAGTTTGAATACTTCTCAAAGTGAAAGCAGAAAACATTACTGATTTCCCGGNGCCATCAACACCGGCATCATTGACAATCACCCTNTCAAAAGTTGCTACAACACTAGAAATCCTCATGANGATTTGATTAATCCCCCATTGATAAACGTCATCCAAATAAAATTTGTTGANGGCCAGAATATATACCCACTTGAATCGTGATTGAACACTTATGGCACTGAAAGTCTTATTCACATAAATCAACCAAGATACNCCCAGCGCACTACACACAATAAATATAGAGAAGACAACAAGTAATACACTGCCTTTGTGGTGGATTGCATGCCCACTTGAAACGAAATCCATGAAATCCCACAAACTCCAGACATATCCCATACTGGCTATGCCGAAAATCGCAGCCCCTAATGCTAAAACGCCTAAAGCAAACAGCATGACCTTCGGGGATTCNTGGGCAGACACAGTTGCTTCCCCCTGACTGCCAAAGAAAACTCTAAACCATATCCTTGTCATGTACAGCACACTTAGTACGGCCACGATCAAACCAACNCCAAATAACCCCCAACCACCATGATGCTCCAAAGCAATAAGTACTTCATCCTTACTAAACCACCCACTCAGCGGTGGCACCCCGGCTAGGCTAAGAGCCCCAATCGTAAAACAGCCAAAGGTAACGGGCATCTTCTTGCGGAGCCCACCAAGTTCACCAATTTCCAAAGTACCGGTACCATGACTAACACTTCCTGCAGATAGAAAAAGTAAGGCCTTGCTAATTCCATGCACTACAAGGTGAAACAGGGCTACAGCCACTGCCCCAGTACCAAGTGCAAACATCATGATACCCAGATGACTTATGGTGGAATACGCTAGTACCTGTTTCAGATCAGTGACGACTAGCGCCATCAACGCAGCAAGGATTGCGGTGAGTATACCTATAACCAGTACGACATCGAGGAGATATTCCGCGGCCGCAAATAAGGGAAACATCCTCGCAATCAAGAATACGCCAGCCACTACCATCGTGGCAGCATGAATAAGTGCACTTACCGGAGTTGGGCCTTCCATAGCATCGGGAAGCCAAACATGAAACGGAAACTGCGCAGATTTACCCATAGCTCCAAGTAACATCAAAAATCCCCCTAAGGTCAAAGCAGAGGAGTCTATGGTTCCAGCACTAACGGCTTCAAGGATTTCGCCCATGTGAAAACTACCGGACCCCTTGAAGATAATAATTATCCCAATCAGTAATCCTACATCGCCGATGCGGGTAGTAATAAAGGCTTTCTTAGCTGCCTCCGCAGCACTACGCCGCTCGTACCAAAATCCTATTAGGAGATATGAACAGAGCCCTACAAGCTCCCACACGGCATAAAGGAACACTAAGTTCCAGGATAGAACCAAAAGCATCATAGATGCCGCGAATAAGGATAGAACTGCGTAATACCAACCTATTCGTTCATCTCCAGACATATACTGCAGAGAATATAGTTGGACCATGAGCGAAACGACAGCTATAAGCCCAATCATCGTCAAGGATACTGAGTCAACATAAAGGTCCCAAGCCAAGGCAAGCCCTGCCAGCTCAAACCATGACACTGACACATTTACAGGTTGGTCATAATCATTCAGTGCTAACAAGAATACAAGCACTGCGAAAACCATAGCGAAAATCGCTATGTATACCCCTTGATAAGGCAGTTTCCTGCTTCCGATAGCCAGAACAACAAATGAGATTATGCACACTAGCGGGGCTAGCCAAATAGATTGTGCATCGCCAAACGTCACAGTAGCTTATCCTTTCAATATATCGATTTCCTCAACGTTCACTGAACTTCGATAACGATGTAATCGTAAAATTATCGCTAAGGCAAGACCGATTTCTGCAGCTGCAAGAGCAATAACAAAAAGGGCAGCTACCTGACCCATGAATTCTTGAGGGTCCAGAAATGCAGCAGTGGCAACAAAATTTATACTCACGGCATTCAGCATCAGTTCGATAGCGAGAAGCACCAGAACAGCATTTCTCCTTGCAAGCACCCCATACAACCCAAGAGAGAAAAGTGCTGCACTAATAAGTTGGAAATGGAACAAACTCATTGAGACTCCTCCCGATGAGTAATAATCACTACACCCAGCAACACTATTAGCAAAATAAGTCCAGCGACTTCGAAAGGAATCAACCAGGATGAAAAGAGCTCAGTCCCCAACGTTTTTAGGGGAGCTCTAACACGATCTGACGCGGATGCATGATCGCCAACGTATGCAGCGAATGCAATAGCACCAAAAACTAGGAAAGCTACGCATGCTGCAATGGGTTTTTGAGGATTATCTTGTCTACCTTCTAGCTCATGTGCTCTGGTTAACATCAGTGCAAACAAAAGTACTATCGTGACTGCTCCGCCATAGATTAGCACCTGAACTAACGCAAGAAACTCTGATAGCAAAAGTACATAGATACCAGCTACTGCTAGCAGAGAAACTAGTAGAAATATTGTCGCATACGCTACATTGCGAGAAGCGACAACACCTAATCCTCCGCCAACACAAAGTCCTCCCAGTACAATCAAAACGATTAATTCAATCATTATTCCTGCTCTTCAGAATTTTGTACCCTCTGACTGGCAGGGATCCATCCACTTTGGGCCTGCCAATTGTAACCCCGTTCCAGTAACTCCCCTAAGTCCATACGTCGTCCATTTCTGGTCCGGGTACTCAACTCAGTCTCATAACTCATTTCGATAGCATCAAAATTACAAACATCCACACAAATTCCACATAGGATGCATCTTCCTATGTTGATTTCAAAAACATCGATAATTTTACGCCTATGGCTAGTTCCCTCAGCATGTTTCGGATTGTCAGTCATCGTGGCACTCATACACTTAGTAGGACATTCACGAACGCAGACCATACACCCAGTGCAATACGGCTCGACGATATTGTCATCCCATAGAAGCATAGGAAATCCCATTCGGCGTTCCTCAACGGGCATCCTGACATCCGGATACTGAGCTGTGACCGGAGTCCTCAGACTTGTTATGAACGTCATAACCATTCCCTTAAGATTGCCGAGCATCTCGAACCTCCCTAGCTGAGTGGAGAACTACTGAAACTGGGGCATCGTCCCGGTGCATCATCTTGTGGTAATACCAACCAAGTGTGATCAACACCACAACATTAATCGCGCTCAGAACCCACCAAGGCCATCCATAAAACGTTGCGAATGCAACCAGTAATACAAACACGAAAGAGAGGGGCACCATAACCTTCCATCCTAACGCCATCAACTGATCAATTCGAAACCGAGGGAATGTACCGCGAACCCAAAATATAACAACAACGACCAAATAAGTTTTGATAAACATTTCGCCAAAGGCAATTGCTTCTGCTCCTATGGGATTTCCAACCCACTCCTGAATAGGTGAAGACCATCCCCATCCACCAAGAAACAATAGTGATGTAAGCGCTGCTATAGCGAAAGTGCTTACGTATTCAGCTAAGAAAAACACTGCCCAATGAGCACCGCTGTATTCTACAAAAGGACCACCAACCACTTCAGATTCTGCCTCGTATATATCAAATGGCGTTCTCCCAAGCTCAGCCAATCCAGCTATGAAAAACAAAAACAATCCTAAGGGCAACACAACAATAAAAGGTACTGGCTGCTGCTGCTCAACGATGTAACTCAAACTAAGCGATTGAGTCAGAATTGCGATGCCTGCCACTACCATAATGACTGGTATTTCGTAACTAACGAGTTGACCTGCAGCACGCAATCCACCAATAACAGCGTATTTATTAGCAGATCCCCATCCGGCCATTACTAACCCAACAATCGATAGGACCAAAAAAGCCATGACATAAAACAAACCTAAATCAAGATCTTGGACAACTATCCTCGAAGAGAATGGAATTGCAACCCAAACCATAAACGAAGGAATAAACACCAGCACGGGGGCAACCCAGTAAACTCTCTTATCTGCCCATTCTGGTTGAATATCCTCCTTGGTTATTAACTTAATGGCATCAGCGATAGTTTGCAGTGTTCCATATGGGCCAACTCTCATGGGTCCAATCCTCATCTGCAACCGCCCTAAAACCTTGCGTTCCAAGTAAATTAAGGACAGCACAACGACAGACAAGACAAGCAGCAACCCGCTTACCCATAAATTCAAAATGCCGAACTCAACGATACTCAACGATCCACTTCCCCCAGTATTATGTCCAGTGACCCAAGAATAATCACTGCATCTGCCAAATAGGCGTTGCTAAGCAACGGCTTCAGTGCTTGTAAGTTGCAAAAAGACGGCGGCCGAACTTTCACCCTATAGGGCTTATCTGTCCCATCACTAACCAAATAAACTCCTAGATCTCCTCTAGGGTTCTCTGCGTGTGCAAAAACGACTCCCTTAGGCGGACGTGTAATCCTGCGTAGCTGTGCAACTACTGGACCAGCTTCAACTTGCTCCAAAGCCTGTTCAATTATGAGAATGGACTGCCTCATCTCTTCAAGAGGAACATAATAGCGATCCCACGCATCCCCGTTAGTACCAACAGGTATCCCGAAATCAAACCGATCATAGAGCTGATATGGGTCCGTTGCTCTGACATCTTCAACTACGCCAGACGCCCTCAAGGGCGGCCCTGTCATACCAATTTCTAGGGCTGCTTGAGCACTTATAACGCCAACCCCTTTGGTTCTGGACAAGAAGATCTCATTTTGACTTAACAAGGTATCGCACTCATCTATCGCTGTAGATAACTGGCCTATCAAATCTTTCACTCGACGAGTGAAGTCTACTGGGACTTCCTCTTTCAGCCCTCCGATACGGATGAAATTATGCATCATCCTAGCCCCTGTGACAGATTCGAAAAGGTTCTGTATTCGCTCACGCTCGCGAAAAGAGTACATTATTGGAGTAATAGCACCGGCATCAAGCCCATAGGTTCCGTAGAACAACAAATGACTTGCGATTCTGTTGAGCTCGCACAGAATAATTCTCATGTACTGTGCCCGCTCGGGCACATCAATACTCATAAGCTTTTCTACAGCCATGCAAAAAACCAACTCGTTGTTCAGATTTGACACATAGTCAAGTCGATCAAACAAAGTAACAACTTGCGAATAAGTTTCAGATTCAGAGAGTTTTTCTGATCCTCGGTGAAGGTATCCAATGTGCGGTTCCACATCAACAATGCGCTCTCCATCTACCTTAAGCACCATTCTGAAGACCCCATGGGTACTGGGATGTTGGGGTCCCATATTGACCATCATTTCAACCAAGTTAGCATCCGGTTCCATCTAAAAACCCTTTTAATGAGTGTCTATGCTCTACCAATCTTCATATTCATTGAAGGGGAAACTTTTTAAACCTGGAAATCCCTCAAATTCGTCGTAAAGCAATAGCGGTTCCATATTAGGATGCCCTGAGAAAAAAACTCCAAAAAGATCGTGGCTCTCGCGCTCATGCCAATCTGCTGCAGGCCATATCTTTCGAAGAGAAGGAACCGTTGCAGTTGAAGAGCCCCCCTCTGTATAAGGCACCCTCGACTTGAACATGATTTGATATCCATACTCAGTAGAGTAGAGAAGGTATACCAACTCCAAATACTCCTGATAGTCCACAGTTGCCAAACACCTGAAATAGTTGAATCGCAATTTCATATTGTCACGCAACACTAGTGCGGCAGCCTCTAAATTCTGAATTGGAACTTCCACTTCTACTTGATCTACAGCGACCCCCATGACCGGATCATGCATTGCAAGTTCTCCAGCAACTAACACCGATAGCCCCTCACCCGCCTGATCAAGCATTTCTGGGGCCAATTGAACCTGAGGTCCGCGCCGAGGGGCTGCGGAGGGGGCAATCTCCTCACCTTGGGTAGGAGCCTCATTATCCTTGTTCGTAGATTCAGAAGATTGACTGCTATCTTGTTCCATCTGCTTTGGCATCCTTATCGATCTTTTTTTGCAATTCCAATATGCCATGCATTAATGCTTCTGGCCTAGGGGGACACCCTGGAATGTATATGTCAACCGGCACTAGTTTATCGACCCCCATAACAACAGAATAGGATCTGTAGTATGGTCCCCCGTTGGTCGCGCAGCTCCCCATAGCAATTACCCACTTGGGATCAGGCATTTGTTCGTAAAGCAATTTTATTGGATCAGCCATTTTCTTAACTACAGTGCCAGCTACAATCATCACGTCCGACTGTCTCGGTGATGGTAATGTTATAACTCCCAGACGATCAAGATCATGATGGGCCATGTAGGTACTCATCATTTCTATAGCACAGCACGCCAAACCAAACTGCAACGGCCACAGGGAAGATTTCCTTGCTAGGGCAATCAACTGGTCAGTCTTCGCAGTAACTACCCCAGGCATTACTCTGTGCAAAAGACTCGGCGCAGGTGTGTTGCCAATTCCAGAGGCATTCTCATCGTTTGTTATCTCCATTGCAAAACTCCCTTTTTCCATCCATACAAAATGCCAAAGAATAACAATCCAATGAACAGTATCATTGAATAGAACATAACAACGTCCATCCCATCAAGCAGCAATGCCCACGGGAATAAAAATACGGCTTCTACATCAAATATCAGAAAGTCAATTGCAAACACGTAATACCGAATTTGCATTTGGGACCACTGATAGGGACCGGGAATTATCCCACACTCGTACGGGATACCCTTTAACTGCGAAGCTCTCTTAGGCGACAATATAAGATTGCCAATAAACATGGCTATCATGGCCATCAGCCCCACCACTGCCGCTAAAAGCACTGCCGTCCACTCGGTTGCGAAGGCGTTTGACACCGACTTGCTCCTCGTCCAATGCTGTTACTCCGCTCCAGGACAAACCTATCATTCATAAATCTCGAATGTCAACGGATTCAGACAGCAAATAATTGATAACTGAAGATTAACTATAAAGCATAGCAAAATTGCTACGCAATCCTTACCTCAGTGATCGGTTGAGCGATAATCCACAAACTAACCACCGTGTACCCTATCATCAAGACGATCAATGGATATTGACTCTTTAGAGCCTGAGCACGGTTGTGAACTATATTTATAGACAGTACATGTGCCAAGTAAACTGCGATAACGTGACCTATAACAATTACAACCACGGAGAAATACCATAAAAACTTGCTACTTATCACGCCAATATTAACTGTGTAATCCGCGGTACCAAACAAATTCATGCCTTGACCCAAAGGATCCGAGAGTAGTGGAATCAGCAACTGCCCTTGAACGGCAAACAGGCTGAGATAGTGCGCTAAGTGGTAGGCAATCGCGATAGGAAGTAACGTAATAATTAGTCCCCTAGCCAATTCGTCACGCGAAGCGCCACCCCTAGTAGCGCTACTCATCAGATTCATAGTTAGCTGATAGGCACCCAGAAAAATTAGAACTGTCGCAATTAGCCCTATAGAGGAAATGACCATCAATAAGAAATAAACGTCATTGAACGTGGGGAATGTAGTTGCCATCCATGGTAACGAAGTGTTGATGATACTTGCCCATACTGGAGTTTCTGAAAACCCATCAAAACTAACAATAGCCAAAATCACGATAACAAAAATCTTTCCCACGTTGGAATGGTTGCCCATACGAACCAAGCCGACTGCCCATGGTCTCGCAACTAATCTAATTTTGTTTGAAAGATCAGCACAAGCATAGCAATCAATACAGAGCAGGTTTTCCCTCTTACAACCCAGCTCGCATTGTATGCACACATCATAATCATCATTACGCAACTCCAAGAGCCCAAATCCGGCGAATCGATTAAACAGAATAGTGAAAACATCACCGTTCTCTAACCAAGTTCTCTTTCCAAATAACACCATCCCAATCAGCATAGAAACAGCATAACTAGTCCCAAATAATGCTATGTGCCTCGGAACCGCTGAGTCTGTATACACGTTCTCAACCCAGCCAAATAAGATTAGAAAGATCAGCCCAGGGACTAGTGCATATCGTTTGCGATAAGGGATACCCAAGCTAAGCTGAATCCCTGCTATCTTTTGTGTAATTCGATCAAACAAATCAAAAATTATTTTCCAGGGGTTTATCACCTCCCAAATGTTGCCTACCAAAGGGACTGCTATACCTAAGCCCACCCAGAATATGATCCATACCATAGTGGGAGCCAAATTCCGAACGGGTTCTTGATCCCCAAACGCTCCAGCAACAAGAGTCAGTATAAAAAGCGACAACGATAAACCACGGAGAGCCCATACACCTGTACATACTAATAAACCATTTGGTTTATTGATGCTGAGCAACTGCAAGACTGGATAAGCAAAAATATGATGGCCAGCCTTAACTACCATGGCCATCACAACAAAGGACAGCGCAACCGCAAAACCGGCTCCGGAAAGATATAAGTAGAGTGGCACTGGCAAATCATAGCGAGGACCGAATCCATGTGCCTCAACCGAAATTGACATAATGGAGATGAAAAAGGCACACAAAACGAAACCTGCGAAGAGGCTTATTTTCATTCTTGCTGCACCTTTCTCACCTTTTACCGAGGCATTACTTGAAGATATCCAAGAAACTGATCTATCGATTGCCCTTCACCAGAAGAACTGGTCTCATGAGATGTATGATTATCTGCTTCATCAGAACTGCCTTTATGAGATGCGTGACCATGCGCGTCATGAGAATGACTGGAATCATTGGATCCCACAGCATGAAACATAACTTCAAAACGCCCAGTCGTAGCTGCATCAAACTCAAAAACCGCAGCATTCTCAGGGGATACCATTATACCAAGATCATATCCATGAATATGCATCATCCCTTCTTTTTCACTCACAATACTAAGCACAAGCGTATCATCTTGCTTTGCTTCAATAAGGTCAGGGTCCATAACAATAACTCCGACTGAGGAGAGCTGAATCCGTACCTCAATCTCCTGCGTCTCTGGCTTTGTAGAGCCACACGCAACAGCGACATACAACAACGTTGCAAATACACAAACCAAAAAAAGATTCCTAATCATATCATTCAACTTTCTAATAATAGTTTATGACAATCATCCTAAGAGAATACTTGTTGCGTCAAACTCGTCACGATTTCCGTCGCAGTCTAATCCACCACGCTAAATATGCAAGGGTAAATACTATAACCACAAACGCAATCGTCAATAAAGGGATTTTAGGGGTCTCAGCATCAACCACCATGATCTCACGCGAAACCGTGTGTTTATCGCCCCCTATAACCAAATCAACTGTAAAAACCCAATTGCCCGCTTTATCAATGAATACGTTGGTATGATATTGATCCAATACTCCCCTGTACAGTCTAAGCTCTTCTACCTTAAAAGCTGATTCTGTATGGTCAATGCCACCACCAGGAGCGATAGTCAGAAAAAGAGGTATTTCTTCTTTGATGATGAACTCATTACCTTGGGCCTCCTCCAATTGCATCGCAATATGAAGCGAGCCCGTTGAAGGTGGGAACGGACTTGTCAACATCACCAAGGTAGCTGCCCCTACATCTTGTTCCCACACCGGTCGAACAACCCCATTAGCACTAACATCCAGAACCGGCATAAACGAAAAAAAGGTCAAGTATATTATCACGCCAAATAGCGCCCAGAATCTCGATATCACGGTTACCTCAAATAATCTCAGGGAACGATATTATTGGCGTCGCTAACACCTTACCCTGAAGTCTGTTTCGAACAGATTGCAAGAAATCACATGAATCGAATCAGTCAGTTGTATCTGTCTTGGGGGAATGCATGGGTTTTGCATTACTCTTCCCCTTATTCTTCTTCGCTGACTTGGTAAAAGTTCGGATCCTATCTGATTTCTTTACTGCCTCCACCCCGACAGCCACGGCTAGTTGAAGTTGCTCAACTTCGCGGTATATTATGCGACGGAAGTACCTACTGTACGATCCGATACCCCGATACTTTTCGTATCGATTTTTCGTTATTCGAGCCACAGCAGTATTCTGCAAGATAGCCATTTGTTCAAGTAAAGCCTTCTCGAGTCGCCGACTGGCTTGGGCAACATCCTCATGAGCTCCCTCTCCAGGTTCAGGGACAATCACATCCACAATCCCCATTTCGTAGCAATCCATAGCAGTTAACCGCAAATCCTCAGCTGCATCCTGAGAACGACTTTGGTCAGCATAGAAAAGCATAGCAGCTCCTTCAGGAGATATAGGCGATAGTGTGGCATATTCCATCATCAAAATTTTGTCAGCAGCTACAAGCGCCAAAGCTCCCTCACTACCCCCTTCTCCAACTATAACGGCTATGGTAGGTGACTGAACTTCCAACATCGTCGCGGTAGCTGTAGCTATTGCATAACCTAACCCTCGGTGTTCCGCGTCCAGTGTGTTAGCTAACCAAGCTGTATCAACAAAGCTGATTACTGGCAAGCCAAACTTGCTTGCAATCAACATAAGCCGTCTAGACTTCCTCAATCCTTCAGGAGATATCTGGCTACCGCTATTGGCGCTCTCATTGTGCCCTACTTCTGCACCCAAACCAACAATTGCGACTCCTTGACCAGCTATCTGGCCCAATCCAGCAATAACAGATCGATCATCTCCATAAGATCGATCTCCATGAACCTCGACAAATCCGTGCACTATACGATCTATGTAATCATTGATTGTCGGGCGATCGCTGCGACGAGCTACATTCACATTAGCCCATGCAGACTTTTCTCCCATTATGTTTTCACTACCCTCTGGCACCACTCTTGATTTAAGGACATACTCAGTGGCAAAAACATCTAGCGCCGTCGAAACTGTATCCTTTAGCTTAGCTCGGGAAACAATCATATCTATCATCCCGTGGTCCTGAAGCTCTTCAGCAGTACTTGCCTGCGGAGGCAAGGGTAATCTATCTTCGCTTACCAAAGAACCTATCGGGGAAACTCCGACCAAAGCGCCCGGCTCAGCTATCAATATATCTGCCAAATTCCCAACGCTAGCAAAGATTTGCCCTATCGAAGGATTCGCCAATATCGCGATGAATGGGAGTTTCTTAGCTGCTAACTTTCTGGCAGCAACAGTGGTTTTAGCCATTTGCATCAGGGACAATACGCCTTCTTGCATCCGGGTTCCCCCGCTAGTTATGACTGCTACAACTGGAAGCTTTTGTCTCACTGCCCTTTCGAAAGCTAATGTAATCTTTTCGCCAACTACAGCCCCCATAGTGCCACCCAAGAAGCTGAAATCCAAGGCCACAATCATCACCCGTCTGCCAGATACTGTACATACCCCAGTAACCACCGCCTCGCTCAGCCCTGTCCTAAACTGATCCTTTCTTACCTTTTCCCCATAGCTACTTTTGTTGGAAAATGACAAGGGATCAAGCGAGGTTAAGGTAGCATTCACTTCCTTAAACGAACCGATATCTGTAAGCTGGGCCACACGCTCCCGAGCAGTAAGGGTGTAGTGAAACCCACAGGCAGTACAAATTTTCAACTTTCCAAATGCCGTGTCTTGTATAAGAGATGCTGCGCACACCAAACACTGCGTGCGTTGTTCGACAACTACATCAAGGTCAGTACCTGGAGCTTGCCCCCTCAACCTTCTAATCATGGACCTAGGTATGTCACGCATTGTATTAACCCTCTATTCATTCGTCTGTAGACTGCACATCGCGATTCCTTGAAAGCACTCCAGCTTTTTCAAGCTCATCTCTCAATCTTGCAGCTCTGGGGTATCCTATCCGCAACCGTCTCTGTAGCAAAGAGGTCGAGATTCTGGAATGCATCTCACTCAAAGCTACTGCTTCGTCAAACAACGCATCCTTTGCATCTCCCCATACCCCTTCAGTCGCCTCCCCAGAGGGTGCATCTAAATCTATCAAAGGCTGATTCACATAGCCACTGCCTTTCCAATATTGTACTAAAGCTTCAATTTCTGAATCGGACACAAACGTACCTTGGACTCGTTTAGGCTTCGGTAAGTCCTGAGACAGAAATAACATGTCCCCATTCCCTAGCAATTTATCTGCTCCGGGGCCATCCAAAATTGTCCGCGAGTCAGTCTGTGAAGCTACTGCAAAACTTATCCTGCTAGGGAAATTAGCCTTAATTAACCCCGTTATCACGTCCACAGACGGTCGCTGAGTAGCTACGATCAAATGAATCCCAGTCGCCCTTCCTAGCTGAGCCAACCTGCATAAAGCATGCTCAATATCGTTCGGTGCCAACATCATCAAATCAGCCATCTCGTCGACCACAATAACCAGTTTTGGTAGTTTATCATCTGAAACTCCCATTTTACTGTTATAGGAATCAATATTGCGGCTTCCAGTTTCTTCCAATAGCTTTAATCGATGCATCATTTCTTCAACCGCACCACGAAGGGCTATAACCGCCTCCATTGGGTCGACTACCACTCTTGCTGCCAAATGAGGGATTCCATTATATTGAGTGAGCTCAACTCTTTTGGGATCAATAAGAAGCAATCTAAGTTCATGAGGGGAAAACTGCATCAACAACGACACTAATACTGAATTCACAAACATACTCTTGCCACTGCCAGTTGCTCCAGCAGTAAGCAAATGAGGCATCACGGCTAAGTCCGCAACTTCCCTGTCTCCGCTCGCACTTTTCCCCAGAACGACAGATAAAGCTCCCTCACCCTTTTCTTTATTCAATTCATCACGTTGCAGAACATCACCAAGAAAAACGACACTCGGAGAGGGATTAGGAACTTCAATCCCAACCAGTGATGCTCCTGGAACTGGAGCTTCAAAGCGAAGACTGGGAACTGCAAGTGCTAATGCCAAGTCTTTCTCTCTAGCCAAGATTGCATCTACAGTGACCCGACGCCTCTTTTCAGGAGAAATGGCCCCCCGACTACTACCCCATCCAGGTTCCAGCCCATAAACGGTAACCGTGGGTCCAGCTTTTATGTCACGTACTATAACCTCAATACCATGTTGTAGTAAGGAGTTTTCTATTTCCACCGCCTCTTGTTGGGCCCGCTCTGCCAACAGAGTAGCATCACGATATTCAGCATGATTAGTGTATAAGAGTTCAGCTGAAGGCAGCGAATATGAAACTGGCATCAGGCTATCATTATTGCAAAGCGAAACTTCATTATTGATAAGCAAAGAGGCACCCACCTGCGCCTCGTCGTGTGAAATTAAATCTGATTGCTTCGCCAACGACTCATTAGGTTGTTGAGGGTTAGAGTCAACTCGCGAATCATTCGCTTCATCGCTGCCATTACTCAAGTCTTTCACTGGCTTAACAAAATGTCTTGCCCTAAATATCTGCACCAAGTAACTCGAAATGTATAACACCCCCATTGAAACCAACTGTAAAACCAAACCTAGTACGCGATTTTGCAACCGCCAAGTAGCTGATAGAACCAAAGCCGCAATCCGGGGATATAAAATCCCTATAAGCGTCGCATAAGTAAAAGTAACGATAAGATAACTCAGAGATGTCCCAGACCATCCAACAATATCCGCAATGAATATACTGCCTAACCCCAATGAAAATTTCTGACTACCAACAACTAGAGGGAAAAACAAGTCACTACCAAATAATGAAAGAGGTATCAGAGTGATCCCGATGAGAAGATACAAACGCCATAACTTAGCAATAGCATTAGGCCGATGAATAAGCCCGCTACACATCAAACCAACAAGAAACAATAAAATGCTTCCCAGGATTCCTACCGAAGACAGCGAACTTTGAAGGGAGGTGGTCGCAGCTGATCCAAGGTTTATGCCGTCAATTTTACCGCTACCTACTGCCCGGTAAACCTCTCCCCACCTATTAACCGCTAACCAACACCCCACTGCACCCCACGCCAAGGAGGCAATTCCAAATGCGATCATGAATCGCTTAGCTGTATTCATCCCAGATCCCATACGCTAAAACCTTCTAGAGAATTTACCCATATGGATAGATTCGGAATGGCAGTCACCACGAAAGAAGATTTCCAAATTCACTCGTTATCGGATTGTCGAGCACCGCTGCTACCACGACACAATAACCGATGGCAGCACGGTTGGCTTCTTCCCAGTCTCATTGTACAAGAAACTAGCAAATTTCTCGCGAGCTATCTTGGCTATACCCTCGCGGGTTGATAATTTCTCATCACCTATCTCCAAGTGTCGATTAATATCTTTCTCTAGTAAATAGGAAGCTTCCTCCAAATAGTCGAGTTCACCCGGGTCCTCAGTAAAACCTCTAGAAACAGTTTCTACAGCAACCCTCTTGCTAGATCCTTCACCATGCACATGTACTTGCAGAAATACTACTCCTCCGCTCGCAAGTCTCATTCGATCATCAAAGATTTTCCCTGACGCTCGCCAGACATGTTGGCCACTAACGAATACATAACTGGCAGACGTATGATCGCTAATTTTGCCTGACTCTCTTCCCAGCGACACCACGTCACCGTCTTGAAGCACGAAAATGTTTTCACCCGTTACTCCCAAATCTTGAGCAAGTGCAGCATGAGCCCTAAGATGCCTGTGCTCCCCATGTATAGGTATGAAATATTGTGGGTTGAGTATACTAATCACAGCCTTAAGTTCCTCCCTGCTCGCATGCCCATGTACATGCACAGTGGCATTTTTATCATAGAACACCGTCGCTCCAAGCAACATTAAGTTATTAACCGTCCTCGTCACCAGCCGTTCATTACCAGGAATCGGACTAGCCGATATCACAACCGTGTCTCCCTCACGTATCCTAATTTGACGATGTGCCTGATTAGATATGCGCACCAAGGCTGATGTTGGCTCGCCCTGACTTCCAGTAGTCATGACTATTATCTGACTAGGATTCATTCCCTGTGCACGATCAATATCAATCAAAACATTNGAAGGATCGCTCAAATAACCCATATCCAAAGCAGTCTTTACATTGTTAACCATGCTTCTTCCGAGAATTGCAACCCTTCTCCCATATCTTGCCCCGCTATCAATAGCCATCTGGATTCTAGAAATGAGTGAGGCAAAAGTAGCTATCAANACTCTGCCTTGGGCATCACGGATCACGCTATCCANCGATTCCGCAACCAACTGCTCAGAAGGAGTGTATCCTTCAATCTCTGCATAGGTTGAATCAGACATTAACAAAAAGGCTCCATCTGGAGCCAACCCTGCTAGAGCTTTCAGATCTGACGGCTTACCATCAACTGGGGTATGGTCTATTTTGAAATCCCCAGTATGCACCACAACTCCTAAGGGGGTTTTAATNGATATNCCAGTAGCGTCTGGAATACTATGTGCTACCGGGAAAAATTTCACTTCCATAGAACCAAATTGCATAGGAACACCAATATCTACTGCATGCAAATTATCTATCCGTGAGGGGGTTTTCTCCCGCATTTTGGANGTCAATAAGCCCGTGGCAAGAGGCGGAGCATATACAGGCAAATCAAATTCTCTTAGCAAATAAGGAATTGCCCCGATATGATCTTCATGCCCATGAGTTATCANTACTGCCTTAATCCTATGAATGTTTTCAGCTACATACGAAAAATCTGGGATAATGAAGTCCACTCCAAGGTATTGTTCCCCAGGAAAAAGCACACCACTATCAATTATTAACCAGTCATCCCCATAACCAATCACGCTCATATTGCGACCAATTTCCCCGATCCCGCCTANAGGGGCGACGGTTAATTCTTTAATATCACCTTGCATCTTAAATTCAACTTTTCCTTTCATAATTACTCTATATTTACTATTTGCGGTTGCAGATTAATCTGCAACTCAAAACATCGTTAATTGCTCGGGCTCATCT
The DNA here is from genome assembly GCA_002717565.1 of Chloroflexota bacterium. Lineage (GTDB taxonomy): Bacteria > Chloroflexota > Dehalococcoidia > Lucifugimonadales. The sequence goes on along the minus strand of PBAZ01000008.1, from coordinate 20,455 downwards.
TCTGTGGAGTCATTACTGGAAACATGTTGCGAATCGCCATAATCATTGAGCAAATTGCGCAAAGTAAGAAAATCTTCTGCTAAAACATCCTTTAGTTCTCGCCTATACAATGCTGCNGCAGGATGCAACAANGGGAAAATCTTCAGCTCACCATAGTCCCTAATCTTNCCTCTCGCTTTCATAATGCTTTCTCCAGGGAAAAACCGACCNAAAGCATGCCTTCCTAGCGTGACNATGATTTGCGGCGAGACAATCGCAATCTGTGATTCAAGGTATTNAGAGCAGGAGTNTATCTCTTCTGGCATGGGGTCGCGGTTATCAGGAGGTCTACACTTAACCATATTAGTGATGAAAATCTCTGATCTTGTTAGCGAAATACTGTCCAGAAGCGAATCTAGAAGNTTACCCGCAGCACCTACAAATGGAACACCTTGTTGGTCTTCATTGTACCCCGGAGCCTCACCCAAGAAAAACAACCTTGCGTCGGAAGATCCATCCCCTGGGACCGAATGAGACCGAGACANGCCAAGTGGGCAGCTTTGGCAACTCGCGACAGCTTCCGCCAAAATTGAGAGGGATTTGAAAGGCGGCGACNTCATGAAGGGAGCCCTTGATTACGAGTGATTATTGACAAGCTTTGTCCGCGTTTAATGTGTANTAGTTGATGNCAAACATTGATCAGATGGTACCACGTAGGCAAGGCAGGGTCAATTCAAGGATANGTAATATTCAAACCAGAGGTCACAATTAACCAGCATTAACCTATAAATGCAACCTTACTCTGTGCTATGATCAGCCAAGATTATCCAGCTAACCGATGGTGATGAGACTTGGCCAAATGGAAGATTGAGTCACATATACTCCCTCAATACTCATCCTTGCTTGATAATATCTGGCTCGGTGAAATTGCTCAAATCACCACGGCTTCTCAGGAATCTTTAAAAGATAGTGTCTCTACTGAATCTCATTTCCAAATCGAACATNTAGCNAACTACGAATTAAATCTAGTCGTAGCAAACGATGAAACTCTTCACCGGTTGAATCTAGACCACTTAGGCGAAGATTTCCCAACNGACGTNCTAGCNTTTCCGTTCTTGGTTCCATTCCCTAANGAAGGTGGCTGGGGNTTGGAGCAACCAGATTCAGACTTCGTAACAGCAAGCAACATAACTGAAGGAGATGAAGACTANCTTCATATGGGCGAGGTCGTCCTCTCTTATGAAAGGGCAGTNGATCAAGCGAAAGACCATGACANAGNACCTAAAGACGAAATAGCGCTACTGATCATACATGGAATCCTTCATCTCTTTGGATATGACCATGCCGAAGACGTCGATCAACAAACAATGTGGCGCCTGCAGCAATCTATACTCAACGANCTCGGATCCCGAGGCATCTTATGACTACTGAAGTCTTATACAGAAAATGGCGACCTTCCTTATTCCGTGANGTAGTGGGACAAGAGTTAGTGACTACTACNCTNCGCAATGCTGTTGCCATGTCTCGCGTCTCACATGCCTATCTNTTTCATGGACCAAGAGGGACCGGNAAAACCAGTACAGCCCGAATACTAGCAAAAGCCGTCAACTGTTTGGCCCCACAGGAAGGCGAGCCCTGCGATCAGTGCCATCTTTGCATAGCCGCACTAGATGGAAAGTCATTAGACATCATAGAAATTGATGCAGCGAGCAACCGGGGAATNGCNGATATAAAAGATGTGATTGAAAAAATGCACTACGCCCCCACGCAAGGACAGTTCAAGACGTACATAATTGATGAAGTACATCAATTAACCTCCTTTGCCTCAGACGCTCTTTTGAAAACATTGGAAGAACCTCCTCCACACGCATTACTAATCCTAGCCACCACGGACCCAGAAGCTATGCCGATAACTATCACCTCTCGGTGCCAACAGTTCTCGCTNNTGCCCCTNAGCACCTCCAGTATAGTAAGCAGGCTNCAGGTAATTTGTGACGCCGAGAATATTGAAGCAGAAAGCACCGCGCTGGAAAAGATAGCTCAATCCTCTTCTGGTAGCCTCAGAGACGCTGAAAACTTNCTAGAACAAGCTCATCTCACGCTTGGGAATCACCTCAATGCAGACAATATCTCATCGGGGCTAAGCATAGGAACCGATATGTCCGCCCTAGACTTAGCAGCAAGCGCCTTGAATGGGGATATAGCCANCGGATTACAGTTGATTCAGGAGGCCCATGCCCAAGGGCGAGACATAAACCGATACGAAAGGTCCCTAGTTAATTATCTACGCACCCTGATGAAAATGAGTTCAGGCGTCAACTCAAGGGAAATGTATTCTGAAACAGAAATTNCCAGAATGACATCAATAGTAAACAGTCATCCTTTATCTGCAATACACACCCTGTTAAGNATCTTCACTACTGCTATCAATGAACAATACGAAGATTTCCCTACTTTAGGACTCGAATTAGCATTAGTTAGTGCCACTCTAAATTCAGAGCCTGCCTATTCGACTAAAGTTGCTTTCCCNGAAAAATCTGGNTTTGTGCCTANAAACCAAACCAATGTCAGCTCGGCTAATCCTGCTGACAAATCCACAACAGCTAATACCTNGCTGNCAGAAACTAAATCGACGTCACNNCCCCTGCCTGAAGAGACCCCNTCATCAACTATTGCAGAACAGNNACCCCCCCCTCAAGCATTAACTGAACTATGGAATTTGTTGACAGANGAATTCAAAGGACAGAAAGGGAAAAAGAAGTCGGTCGACCTTGGTGGGCTGCTTAGAACTTCCCAAAATCAGCAGATCATANATAACGAACTGGTGCTCATTTATAAATATTCGTCAAATCGCGACTGGCTGTTGAATGAACTCGACGATCCCGCAACTCGAGTTAAATTAGAGGAAGCNACTAGTAGANTNTTCGGTGTCTCCAAAGTAAAGGCCGTCACTCAGGAAGAACTTCAACCAGAAACTCAACATACCAGCGAAGGCCATCTGATTTCACTGGCCCAGCAACTTGGAGGTCATGTGGTNAGCGAAACAACAACGAAACAAGAAGGAGTAAATTCATGAACAAAAACTTGCTGAAGCAAGCCCAACAACTACAGGCGCGCCTAGAACAAGCGAAAAAAGATCTTGAAACCGCGACAGTTGAAGCATCTGTAGGNGGAGGCATGGTGACTGTTGTTGCCACAGGCGATATGACNATACAGTCNATAAAGATTAACAAAGACGTCATAGAACCTGACGAGTCAGATATGTTAGAAGATCTAGTACTGGCTGGAGTCAATGAAGCTCTCACCATGGCCCAGAATATGGCCAACGAAAAGATGAGTTCGCTNACTGGAGGCTTAAACCTACCAGGACTTTCCTAAGCGACCCAACTAAGGAGTAANAAGCGAATTATGGAACCCTCGCAATTTTTNCCTGGTGCTCTATCAGTAAGTCGATTAATTCAAGCGTTTAATCGATTACCAGGTATTGGNCCAAAATCAGCTCAACGCCTGACCTATCATTTAATCCGAATGGATGAAGATGAAGCGTATGCCCTCTCAGAAGCCATACGCAATGTCAAGGAAAAGATAGACTTTTGCGAAAGTTGTCAGAACATCACGGAAGTAAACCCGTGTGGCATATGCTCAGATTCCTCTAGGGATAATTCAAGACTGTGTGTGGTAGAAGAACCACTGGACGTATTAGCCCTTGAAAAGACAGAGGCATANTCAGGTCTGTATCACGTTCTCCATGGGGCAATCTCTCCAATTAACAATGTAGGACCCAGTGATTTGCGACTNGAAGAATTGTTGTCCAGAATAAGCACCCTTACTCCTCAAGAATTAATTATTGCAACAAATCCCAACCTCGAAGGAGAAGCTACTGCGATGTACATCAAAGGGCTTTTAGCGGGATCCTCTGTAATAGTAACGAGATTGGCGAAAGGACTCCCGATGGGCAGCGATCTAGAATATGCAGATTCTTCAACACTGTCTCAAGCTTTTGAAGGGCGNCAGACCCTCTAATGCAAATAAACTCAACGTACTCTACTGAGGCGCTAGTGTTGAAGCACTCAAACGTAGGGGAAACTGACCGCCTGATCACGTTATACACCAAAAATTACGGCAAAGTGCAAGCATATGCTAAAGGCGTCCGCAAAATAAATAGCCGCCTCGCCGGCTACCTTGAGCCTTTAAACCGGGTAAGTATTTTGTTAAGGCAAGGTCGCAATTTGCCGCTCATCACTGAGGCTGATGTTCTGGATGCGTTCTATACNACNTCAACTAATTTCGAAGCAATTGTTTCGGGATCTTACATAGCTGAATGCCTTGACGCGTTCACGCTCGAAGGCGTCGAAAACATNGANCTATTTGATTTAGGATGCAGTGAACTCAAGCAAATCCAGACTGTTCAAAACGCAGAAACCCAATTACGATTCTTCGAATTGCAATTACTAACTATTTCCGGATACCAACCCGAACTAGACGTCTGCCTGTACTGCCGAACACTACCTAATAGGCTGTCCNTCTACTTCAGCTTNGAAGCCGGGGGAATCCTATGCCGCGATTGCAAGAACAAATTCACGTCTATAATCGTATCTGAAACTAGTATCAAAGCGCTAAGATATCTATTACAAGCAGAAACTCTTGGTGCACAAAAAATGAAAATGCCCAGTGAAACACACAAAGAGCTTGCCTATATCCTCACCAATTATCTACAGTTCGTAATTGATCGAGGGTTGAAGTCTGTTGCGTTTACACATCACCTTGAAAATTGGGAGTCTAAATCTNCACTAANCTCGGAAAAAGCATCCTGATAAGCTGGAATAAAGCAATATGTTTAATAAAATCCTTATAGCAAATCGAGGCGAAATAGCCTGCAGAATCATAGCGACCTGCAAAAAATTAGGCATACCATCGCTCGCTGTTTANTCTTCGGCAGATAAAGACGCTTTGCACACGCGCCTAGCTGATGAAGCCTTCGAAATCGGAGAAGCAGAAGCTAGCCAAAGCTACTTAAATCAAGAAAGTTTGCTCNAATTAGCAGTTGCACAAGGAGTTGATGCTATTCATCCAGGCTACGGATTCCTTTCTGAGAATTCTGAATTCGTGGAACGATGCGAACAATTAGGGATATCGTTCATCGGACCAACTGCCTCGGTAATTGAACAAATGGGTAATAAGATCAAAGCACGACAAATAGCNATTGAAGCAGGAGTTCCCGTGATCCCAGGATCAGAGGGAGCAGTTCAAGACAACGCTGCCACTCAATTGGCCGAACATATAGGCTTCCCAATCATGGTAAAGGCNTCTGGAGGTGGGGGGGGCATAGGGATGAGCGTGGCAAATGATATTGACGAACTGCATGAGGCCCTACGCAAGTCGCGATCCCTAGCACAATCGTCTTTCGGTAACGCGGAAGTATACTTTGAAAAATACCTTCCANCTTCTGCTCATATTGAAGTCCAAATTCTTGGAGACAGCCACGGCAANGCCATCCACCTNTTTGAACGCGACTGCTCTGTGCAAAGACGTAACCAGAAAGTTGTGGAAGAAACCCCTACACTAAAACTAACTCAAAACCTACGCGAAGATATACTGTCAGCAGCCCTTACATTAGCTAACCATATCGGATATAGGGGGGCAGGAACCGTAGAATTCATAGTCGATTCATACCAGAATTTCTACTTCCTCGAGATGAATACCCGCCTACAGGTAGAACACGCTATTACCGAAATGATTACAGGCATCGATATCGTCGAATATCAGATACGTGTCGCAGCAAACGAGGTTTTAGATATGTCACAGGAAAATATCAATCGGCACGGACATTCAATTGAGTGTCGCATTTACCCCGAAGATCCCCACAGCATGATGCCACAGGCAGGAATATTGTCGAGCGTCAATTTACCAAAAGGCAACGGGGTTCGAGTCGACCACGCNCTATTCCCNGGCTATGAAGTGAGTTCCCATTACGAACCCCTAATGGCAAAAATAATAGTTTGGGGGAAAAACAGAGATGAAGCCATACACAAAATGCGTTCTGCCCTGGAAGACACNTCAACCGTAGGGGTAGTGAATAATATACCCCTAATACTAGCCGTGCTACGAAATCAAGAATTCATACTAGGAACCTACCATACCAAAATGCTCGATTCCTTGAAGATTGATGAACGCTGGAATCGCTTCTCTATACCCGGCACCCCGATAACTGTATCTGGTCCGAATGCACTTAATCAAAATATGGCTANAGCTATTATCAGTGCTCTACGAGATCTTAAGAAAAATGAAGCAATCAATACTCCCAAGGCTTCAGGGTGGAAGCACGAGACAAGATCCATGCAATTTCGGAGNAGGGNAATCGAGANGAGTAAATGGTAAAGCAAATCAGGATAACAGTCGATCAAGAACAATATATTATCGAATTTCTAGAAATCAATGGCTCAAATATGTTCGTTCGTGTTAATGGACAACCGATGGACGTCCAAGTGTCTGGCATCAAACCCCCAGTGACCCTCAGGGGACCAAAATACACAATCTCCTCGGCAATCAGGCTAGGAAGTCCCGCTGACAGAGCCACTATCGAGACAAATAATAGNGCCTCAGGACGTATAACAGACCCCAAAACTATCACNGCNCCAATGACCGGCAGATTATCTCGAATCTCAGTTGCCATAGGTCAAAAAGTGTTGGCAAATGACGAAATATGCATTCTAGAAGCAATGAAGATGGAGCAGAGCATACGAACCTCTGTACCCGGATCGGTCAAAACAATTCATGCGCAGGAAGGTAGCACCGTATCTGGTGGGGATATAATCGTCGAACTTGAGTAGCGGGATTAACACTATTGATTGTCATTCCCTACTCTGTTATAGTGAGANACTGCATAATCAGAGAGATTAGTAAGAGGCAAGTAAGGTTTTGGATAGCGCTATAAAGGGAGACATCATAAGTCAGAATCAGACNCATTCTGGCGACACTGGCTCGATCGANGTCCAAGTCGCGATCCTGACAGCTCGCATTTCTGAGCTGACAGACCACCTTAGANTCCACCGCCACGATCANTCAACACGTCGCGGCCTACTCAAATTGGTCGGACGACGGCGCAGGTTACTTAGATACCTAAGTAAAGAAAGCGCTGAACGATACCGAACTTTGATCGCACGGTTGGGTCTGAGACGCTAANTCACCACTAAGCTGCTCCGCGCAGNACAATGCTTCGCCCCGTCATCTTTGCATGCAAATCAAGCAAGGGGGTACTTGGGGATGGAACAAAGTTTCCGACGCGAAATCGGNGATAGCGAATTAACTATCACGACGGGCAAATTGGCCCAGCAAGCAAGCGGATCTGTAACGGTAAAATATGGAGAGTCACTTATACTCGTAACCGTCACAAGGTCAAAATCCGCACGNGCAGGNATTGATTTCCTACCACTTACAGTTGACCTAGAAGAACGACTATACGCAGCAGGCAAAATACCTGGAAGTTTCTTTCGTAGAGAAGGCAGACCTAGTTCCGAGGCAATATTAGCTATGCGCCTCACTGATCGCGCGTTGCGGCCATTATTTCCGAAAACATTTCATAACGACATCCATGTAGTTATCACAACATTATCCACGGATCAAAATCATCCAATGGATACCCTAGGAACAATCGGNGCATCCGCCGCCCTGACCCTTTCCGACATACCCTTTGAGGGTCCTGTCAGCTCAACACGCGTTGCAATAGTGGANGGGCTTTATGTTGTGAATCCAACTTTCGAACANCTCGAAAAGAGTAGCCTAGACTTGGTTGTGTCTGGCACAAGCGACGCAGTCGTAATGGTTGAGGCTGGCTGTNTNGAAGTAAGCGAAACAGAAATACTTGAAGGTATAGCNATTGCCCAAACAACTAACAACAGCGTCATCGAAATGCAAAACCAAATTAGGGAAGCGTTAGGAAAAGAAAAATTGGCACTGAGCGATGAGGGTCCNGGTGGTGATCGTCTGGCCGATTACCTTCCTACAGATTTGCGTGATCAAATTAAATCCATAGTCGTCAATAATCAAGACAACGAATTGCGAGATGCTCACCTATCTACACTAGCTGACGAAACGAAGTCCAAAGTTGAGCAAGAAGAAATTCANCAAGAAATTTCAGGTTACATACACTCTATTGAAAAGGAAATAATTCGAGATCGAATATTGAACGAACAAGTCCGACCNGATGGTCGAGCAACCACCCAGATTCGTTCATTAGATTCCGAGGCAGGTCTACTNCCGCGAACNCACGGCTCNGGACTATTCACTCGCGGACAGACTCAAGTCCTATCAATCGCAACACTAGGTTCTCTGGCTGCGGAACAAAAATTAGATACCCTGAACCCNGTTGATCGCAAAAGATTCCTACATCACTACAATATGCCGCCGTATGCCTCTGGAGAGGTCGGTCGGCTTGGCACTGGTAGGAGAGAAATTGGTCATGGTAATCTAGCTGAACGAGCGCTGCTCGCCGTGGTNCCAGATCGCGATGCCTTCCCATATACTATCCGAATAGTATCTGAAGTAATGAGTTCAAATGGCAGTACATCAATGGCCAGTGTGTGCGCTAGCAGTCTAGCCCTAATGGATGCTGGGGTNCCAATCAAATCTCCAGTTGCTGGGATTGCTATGGGACTCATATATCAGGATGGTAAGTTCCAAGTATTGACTGATATCCAAGGTCTCGAAGATCACCTTGGCGATATGGACTTCAAGGTCGCTGGAACCGAATCTGGTGTAACNGCGCTACAAATGGATATAAAGGTCAAGGGAATAACCATAGAAATAATGACTCAAGCCCTGACTCAAGCAAAGACAGCCCGATATGAAATTCTGTCAAATATGAAACAAACCTTGAGCACATNCCGTGAGGACCTAAGTCCCCATGCACCGAGAGTTGAACGCGTATCGATACCAACGGAAAAAATTGGNGCCCTCATAGGTCCAGGAGGTAAAACNATACGCTCCATCAGCGAAGCATATAATGTAACAGTTGATGTGGACAATTCTGGAATCGTCACTATCATGTCTGCAGATGCCACTAGCCTAGAACAAACAATGGCACGCGTCCGGGCCTTAACTCAAGATGTTGAAGTTGGCGCNACNTATTTGGGTAAAGTGGTAAGGATCATGAATTTTGGCGCTTTCGTAGAAATCCTGCCAGGCAANGATGGTCTAGTACATATCAGTGAAATCTCCCACGAACACGTTTCCTCAGTCGAAGATGTGCTCTCNATAGGAGACCAANTNGAAGTAAAAGTAAAAGAAATTGATGCACAAGGTAGAGTTAACNTGTCACGCAAAGCATTACTCGANTGAGTCCACCATCTCTGGACGAAGTGGGTCAACGCCTGAAAATGGATTATACTAGTCTCANCTAGGGNGCTGTTGCCCTNATTTTGATAAGTTCAGGGCACCTAATCGCACAATCGTCTATGTAGCGCACCTAACACAAGAGAGGCATGATCATGGTATCAAATGTCTTAGTACATGGAGCAACAGGCAAGATGGGAACGGAAGTAGTAAAAGCTCTCTGGGATGACCCAGACATGCTACCNGCCGGNGGCATCTCCAGAAACTCCGCATTGTCTGTCATTGATCTACCGAACGGATCCTCAATGCCGCATAGCACTGCTATNGAAGAAGCTATCCAAAAAGCTACCCACCTAGGTCACTCCCCAAGTGTTTTGGTCGACTTNACAAACGCTGACGCTGCNATGAAAGCTATCCGGCAAGCAGCCCCACATGGGATAGACNTGGTAATAGGATCTACNGGCTTTACCGATGAACACAACCAAGAAATTGAACAGATATCTAAGGACTACGATATCGGAGTAGTCCTAGCGTCAAATTTTGCGTTGGGAGCGGTTGTATTAACATATCTAGCCAGACTAGCGGGACAATACTTCTCATACGCAGATATTATAGAAATGCACCATGAAGCTAAAATAGACAGCCCATCCGGCACCGCAATCAGTTTAGCATCTGCTCTACAGTCTAATAGGTCGTCCAACTTCACACGCCCCATACCTGACAGGGAGCCAATTCCTGAAACTCGAGGNGGGGANATGAATAATATATCTATACATAGTGTAAGAATGCCAGGACGNCTTGCTCATCACCAAATCATCTTAGGCATACAAGGACANACCCTTAGCCTCAGNCACGATACCCTCAGTAGGGAATGCTATATGCCCGGAGTAATCCAAGCGATACACTACGTTCAGCACAACAAACAAGTCACTATCGGACTGGAACCTATTATCGGACTGCAATAGAAAGGATTTTAGTGATGCAATCTTGCTCAATTGGCATAGTCGGGGCAACTGGAGCCGTTGGTAAAGTGTTTCTCAGCCTGNTGGAAACAAGGGCCTTNCCNGCAGATACAGTACGCCTCTTCGCATCTCCAAAATCGGAAGGCAAAGAAATTGTTTTCAAGGGAGAAATTCTTGTCGTCGAGAAAATCAGCCCTGGGTGTTTTGANAATATTGATATTGTGTTCATATCTGCTGGAGGAGACATNAGCCTTGAGTTAGCTCCAATAGCACAAAAAGCAGGGTGTGTGGTAATAGATGATAGTTCAGTATTCCGGATGGATCCTGCTGTNCCTCTAGTGGTACCAGAAGTTAACCTCGCTGCTATGGAATCGCANGAAGGAATCATAGCTATACCAAATTGTTCCACCACTCCACTAGTTATGATGCTAGACGCGTTACGNTCCGAAACACGAATAACCCGCGTCATCGCTGACACATATCAATCAGTTTCTGGCATTGGCAGAGCCGGCATTGAAACGCTACGTGCNCAGGCTGAAGATGCCCTCCTATCTAGCAACTCCAAAACCAGCACAANCNCGAGCAGTCAAACAAATGACGACCCTCTAGCATTCAANGTNATACCTAGAATCGACTCATTCCTAGAAAATGGCTATACCAAAGAAGAGTGGAAAATGCGAAACGAAACTCGTAAAATACTCGAACTTCCGGACTTACTTGTGTCGTCTACCTGCGTAAGAGTTCCAGTAGAAATCACCCACAGTGAAGCCGTTCACGTAGACATGGAAACACCGATAAGTCCTANTCGCGCTCGTGAACTTTTTAGCAAGTATCCTGGTCTCTCAGTTTTAGATGAACCAGAAAACANTATATACCCAATGCCAGTAACAGCCACNGGAATGGATGATGTTCTTATTGGACGCATCCGTAGCGACGCCTCAAATCAGAATGGACTAGCTGCATGGATAGCAAGCGATAACCTAAGAAAAGGAGCTGCGCTAAATGCTATCCAATTGGCTGAAAAGCTATTGCAAAAAAACTGGATCCGCTAAATACCATAAAAATGCAGGTAGGATTGGCATCAACACCAAAGTTAGCNGACGAAATGTGGCAATGATCATCAAAGCTCCGGATAGTAGCTGCAGACAAGACGTAGTNCGTATTGTTTGATACAATGCGCCNGATAGTGGTGAAAATAAAATAAACTCGGTTAATCCCACCTAAANAGACCNCAACTTTCGGTGACTTGAATTATCTCGGGATACATCTACAACCTAGGAGAGAGTCATGAGTCAAATCGGCCGAGTGCTAACCGCCATGGTAACCCCATTTGAAGAAAACATGAGACTAGATTACCAGCAAAGCAGGACACTAGCCTCACANCTGATCGCATCCGGNAGTGATGGACTGGTAGTCTCTGGAACCACAGGAGAATCCCCTACACTAACAACTGACGAAAAACTTCGATTGTTTCAGGAAATACGCGAGGAGTTGGGAACAACAGGGCAGATAATAGCAGGGGTAGGTAACTACAGTACAAGTGAGAGTATTGATTTAGCCAAAGAGGCAGANNCCATAGGNGTNGATGGANTGCTCCTAGTCGTACCTTATTACAACAAACCACCACAAGAAGGACTATACCAACACTTTAAGGCTATAGCCTCCAGCACAAGCTTNCCTTGTATATTGTACAACGTCCCTAGCCGCACAATAACAAATTTGGAATCTGNTACCACTGTGCGTTTAAGCGAAATNGACAATATCATAGGGATAAAGGAAGCCAGTGGAGATCTAGCGCAAATTGCGCGAATCCACACATCCACTCATAGTGACTTCAAAATTTGGAGTGGCAATGATAGTGATACGTATCCCCTNGTGTCACTTGGAGGCTATGGAGTCATTAGCGTAGCTTCACATCTGGTGGGNAACCAAATTAAAGAAATCATACAGCTAACNCTTGATGAGGANGTTGCTGCNGCTCAAGTGAAACATCTCGATTTGATGCCTTTATTCACTGGGCTGTTCTGGATGTCCAATCCAATACCGGTTAAATACGCCCTGAATAAAATAGGNTTTCCNGTGGGACCAACTCGTCTCCCACTGACGGAAATGGATCCTGATCTGGCTAGAAAACTAGATGAAATACTGGCTGCATGTACCATCGACATACAAACTCCGTAACAATTATGCGCCTGTGTTCACCAGTAGTTATGCNATAAAGCATGAGAGACGCCTACAACTGCACATCGGTCCTCAAGGTCTGCTCTCTACTCGGNCCTGTAGAAACCACACTTACTGACTTGCCAATAATCTGCTCAAGGCGTCTTATATAATTTTGCGCTTCGTTGGGAATCTGGCTCATATCAGTAGCACCAGCTGTTGGCTCCTTCCATCCAGGAAGGTCCTCATATATCGGCTCACATCGAGCAAGCACATCGGTATCTGTAGGAAAANCTTCCACCACATTCCCATCAACTTGGTACCCAACGCACACCCTGACCATCTNAAACCCNTCCAAAATATCAAGACGAGTCAGGATAATAGAAGTATAGTCNTTTAGTTCTGCACTGTAGCGAGCTGCTACGCCATCAAACCAACCACACCTTCTGGGTCTACCGGTAGTGGATCCGTACTCCCATGCACGCTCTCGTATCTCCTCGCCTGTAGAGTCAAGTAACTCGGTTGGAAACGGACCAGCACCCACCCGAGTAGTATATGCCTTAAAGACCCCAACCACNGAAGATATGCTTTTAGGAGACAANCCNAGGCCNGTCACTGCGCCTCCNACTGTCGGATTAGAGGAAGTCACATACGGGTAGGTACCATGATCTAAGTCTAGCAATGCTCCCTGAGCACCTTCCAGTAAAACCACCTTATTTTCACGAAATGCATCCCGGATAATACCTCCAGCNTTACCTATATANGGGATGAGAATCTGGCTCCATTTCTCGCACTGGCTCCAGATATCTTCCATCAATATCGGATCACCGCCATATATCTTTTCTATAATTTGATTTTTGTTATTGAGGATGCCCTCTAACCTTGGCCGCAACTGATCCAGATCAAGTAAATCNACAGCCCGAACGCCCAATCTAGAGGTTTTATCTACGTATGCNGGCCCGACTCCGCGCCCAGTAGTGCCAATTGAAGCAGCGCCTCTCGCTGCTTCCTCAAGGTTATCTAATAAAACGTGATATGGCATAATTANATGAGCCCGATCACTAACTGTCAGCCGACTTACGTCAATTCCTTGCGAAGTTAGTTCACTAATTTCAGAAATTAGGACTTCCGGATCGACAACTGCACCGTTCCCAATGACACAAGCTGTTTGTGGCCAAAAAATTCCGGAAGGGAGCAAATGTAATTTGAATTCTCCCTTATCATTAATGACCGTATGTCCTGCGTTGTTTCCGCCAGAGAANCGGGCTACCACATCTGCGTCTGCAGCGAGATAGTCAATTATCTTCCCTTTCCCTTCATCCCCCCAGGACCCTCCAAGAACCAATAACGCTGGCATCCGTGAACTCTCCTTAAATTTACAGCGAACTCATCATCTGGTTCCCGCCAATCGCAATCCTGCATCNGGTGATATTATTTCACAAAGAGAACCTCGGAGAGTATACAACATAGGATCAACCCCGTGAAAGAGTTTAGGATTATACAAACGTCGATTTTTGTGANCCNATCCAAGGACAAAANNCATAGCCCCTAAATGTGATACAATCGGCACCTATTATCGANAACTTACCTACAACCTCTGTCCCACAAATNCTNGATCACTTTCTATCAAACAAGNGGCGTTTCACTAANTATTAATGGCTACGAATTCAAAGATACATGGAAAAACTGCCACCATTTTCCTAGGGGGCAAATTAGATTCTGGAGATTGGATCGAATCCNTAACCTCCGANTCCGACTTCATTATCGCGGCTGATCATGGAGTAACACACTGTCTGAATTTGGGCATAACCCCACTCATATGTGTTGGAGATTATGATTCCGTTGATAGTACAAACCTGAGCCAAGCCCGTAAGTTAGGATGGCGCATCATGTCATTCCCAAAAGAAAAAGACATGACCGATGGAGAAATAGCTATANGGGAGGCTGTAAATCTTGGGGCTANCCGCATCTATTTGNTAGCTGGATTCTCGGGAGATAGCAGAGTTGACCATGCAATATCNCATTTTTTTCAACTAGCTTCTTTCTCAGAGAACGGGATTGANNTACGCATGATGGATAGCGATAAGACAGCCTATGTTCTCACANCAAGCGACAGCAATATAATATGTGGGAAGCAACACGCTTCCATCTCATTAATCCCTATGGATAAGAACGTAACCGGAGTTTCAACTCAAGGGTTACGGTATGAGATAANAAACGAACCACTCTATTTCGGATCTACCCGNAGCCTTAGTAATGAAATGCTTCAAGATACAGCCACAATTTATCTACGCACAGGACTGCTGCTTGTTATAATTGTATCGACTAATTTGATATCATTCAGTAAGCCGTAATAACATGTTCCATCTTGATCGACATCAGGATGGGAAAGGACTTTGATGAGCAGGATATTAGGNATAGAATCNTCATGTGATGAAACGGCAGTTTCGGTAGTCGACAANGGAAATACTATNGTATCTAATATTATCGCATCGCAGGTAGANATACATGCNCCNCATGGAGGCATAGTTCCAGAATTAGCATCTAGACAGCACGTCATCAATATCGGNCCAACAGTGCTTAAAGCTCTNTCTGANGCCAACACCAAAATCGAAGANCTTGACGCAATAAGTGTAACTAATGGGCCAGGATTGGCTGGGTCATTAATGATTGGGGTCAANTTCGCNAAAGCCCTTGCCTCAAGTACCGATACGCCNCTGATTGGAATCAATCACCTAGAAGGACATATATATGCTGCNTGGTTAGAGAGAAACGANCCTGCGAAGGACATGGGCTTCCCTTTAGTATGTTTAATTGCCTCTGGGGGGCATACCGACTTGTTACTCATGGAAGGGCATGGCAAGTACACNCTTCTNGGGAAAACTCGGGATGATGCGGCNGGTGAGGCCTTTGATAAAGCAGCACGAGTGCTTGGATTGGGATTCCCTGGAGGACCTGCTATACAAAGGGTTGCTCCTACANGCCGTTCCAAAGAACAATTTTCACAGGCGCATTTTAAAAGTGGTAACCCCCTAGACTTCAGTTTCAGTGGACTTAAAACAGCGATCCTCAATCGGGCTAAAACCCTCGGCTTATATCCACCGAATTCAACACCTCCCTCAGAATCATTAATATCCGAACTAGCCGGAGGTTTTCAGGAAGCAATAGTGACATCTCTTGTGTCAAGAGTATTGCAGGCTGCTCAAACTTATAATGCAAACGGTATTATTCTAGGAGGTGGNGTTGCAGCTAACTCACTGCTCCGAGAGCAAACNAAATCAACTATTGACCTTCCAGTNATCGTCCCGCCTCCGATACTTTGTACAGATAACGGGGCAATGATTGCTGCCTGTGCACACCAAAAACTTGAACATGATCCATCTCTATCGTCTGATATATCACTTGATATCCATCCAACNTGGAGACTAGGGATATGATAGTCAAGAGAAGATCACATTTNTCGAGTGCTCANNNCCGGAANCATACAANCCACCACTTGAAGTAAGCTATTCATGCATCACACATGGGATTAACGTGATACGATCTAAGTGGTGACCGACATACGAAAGGATNTATATGGAAATCGTTTGGATGAACCACTCTTGCTTCATACTAAAAGGAGAGACTNCCACCGTACTCACGGATCCATATATTCTGCTGAGATCGGGGACACGGATCAATTCCCTGAAGCAGATATAACAATTAGTAGCAACGATAAACCTAATCACTCTAACGTAGAGGATGTTCCAGGAAGTGGCTACGTAGTGCAAACCCCTGGTGAATACGATATAGGGGGAACCTACATCAGATCAATNGCATCAACTTTGANGACAGATTCAGGAGACCCTCAGCGAAACTTAATAACTATCATAGAGATGGACCAACTAACTATCGCACACCTAGGCAACTTGGGAGAAATCCCTTCTTCCCGAACGCTAGAAGAATTAAATCACGCTGACGTTCTGTTCGTTCCTGCAGGTGATGTAGGAACGATNAATCCGCAGCAAGCAGCAAGAATAGTAAATCTTACCGAGCCCAAAATCATAATACCAATGCATTATAAAACTCCGTCTACAAATATATCGTTGGAGACATCTGAAAAATTTCTGGAGGAGTTAGGATACCAACAAGAACCAGCGATTANCAGGCTACAAGTAACAGATACNAGCTTACCGNCTGAAAGAAAGGTCGTTTTGCTAAGTCCAACTNTNTGATACCCAACAAACCGTCGGATANATCCAAGTAGAATCTACAAGAACTCTAAACTACACAAGCCCTCGCCATTCCTCNTATCCTTCACGCGACATAAGGGTCCTNGCGACTTCTTCNGGATCTGCTCCATCAAATAATATCCTAGAAACTGNTNCAGTAATTGGCATATCNATTCCTGCTGATTCNGCTAGNCGAAGACAAGCTGGNACAGTCTCNAAGGCCTCAATTACATTCAAGGAATCANCAAGGACCTCACTCNCNGCCTTGCCACTAGCAATACTTTCTCCTGCNCCCCTATTCCGACTNAGCGGGCTGAAACTAGTTGCCATAATATCCCCTAAACCAGCAAGTCCTGAAAATGTTAATGCATCCGCNCCCAAGGCTACTCCTAGGCGCATAAGCTCCNCTAANCCACGATTAATAAACGCAGATTTGGCATTNATCCCATAGTTAAGCCCATCGCACACCCCTGCGCCTAGCGCGATTACATTCTTCATNGCACCAGCAAGTTCTACCCCAATAATGTCATGNCTAGCATATGCGCGAAATATCGGAGATCTAAACAAATTAGACAACTCCTCAGCGACTGAAAAATCCTCTGAAGCTATTACCGCTGTNGCAGGCTTACCTTGTGCTATCTCTTTAGCAAGATTGGGNCCTGATATCGCCGCTAATGCCTTCACATACTTGGGGTTAATCTCTTCAGCCAAAATAGCNGTCATCCTCATGCCTGTATTAGGATCTAGCCCCTTTGTAGCGCTNATGATAACGACGGGGGACGAAATTGAGNAGGACACAGCCTNTGCATTCTGTCGCAANGTCTTCGACGGAACAGCAAACAAAATAAGCTCACTGCAGCCAATAGTCTGTTCCCAATCAGCAGTTACTTGCAAATTTTCTGGCAGCTCAATACCAGGAAGAAACCGCCTATTCTGTCGGTCACGACACATCAATTCAACGTCATCAGGATTTCGACACAATAACGTAACAGGAACATCATTGCGAGCAAGCATGATACCTAAAGTGGTACCCCAGGTAGTGTTTCCCACCACAGCAATATTGGTCATACCTGCAGCCATAGTCATTTTATCCTTAGTTATACGATATCCCAAAATGAATGGGCTGAAGTCACCTCGAGAAGCTCGCCAGCTTAGGTTCTGTGCCAGAGATAAGCCTATAAATATTCTCTTTATGCCGAAAGAATATTAGGCTAGCACCCATGGCAATGTAAATAGTTGCAGTTGCTTCATGATCATTGAATGCCCATAGATATGCAGCTGTCACGAATGCAGCAAGGGTTCCAGCCATTGATCCAAGAGACATATAGCGAAAAATTAAGATCACTAACCCACCTACCACGGCAGCAACAATTCCCGCTAGGGGAACAAACGCAAATAGAGTTCCTACCCCAGTTAGAACGCCCGCTCCTCCATGAAACCTAATAAACACGGAATAATTATGCCCAAACAATACAGCTATCGCCACAGAAACAAGCACCACAGGGTTCTCTACTAGCAATTGAGCGAGAAAGACAGCAAGTGCCCCCTTTGAACAGTCAATTAGCAATACTAAAACTGCAGCTTTTTTCCCTATCAATCTCAGAACGTTAGACATGCCTGTTTTACCGCTACCGTGTTCACGGATGTCGATACCCTTTGAGATCCTGCCTATAATATATCCCGAAGGTAAAGCGCCCAGTAAGTAAGCCAAAGGAATCATCATATACGCAATAAATACTACTAGCTGGCTGTCCGTTGATTCTCCTATCCCCATCACTGCTCTCCTCTACGATGAAAGCGCAGCTGTAAATGATTTCCTACGAAGCCAAATTTCCTGCGTATCTCATTTTCAAGGTATCGCTTGTATGAAAAATGCATATAGGCAGGATTATTAACAGAAAATGAAAACGCTGGCGGGTTAACTCCTATTTGCAGTAAGTCATATATTTTCAAGGTTCGTCGCCCCAGTCCAGGAGGAGGATGTTTAGCTAACGCATCAAAAAGTAATTCTTGAAGGTCGGTTTCAGGAATTACTTTCATTCGTTGCTCAAACACCTCAAAAGAAGTACTCATCAACTCGTCAATGCCGTCACCCGTCAGAGCCGAACAAAAAATTATGGGAACATATGGTGCAAATCGCAACTGACCTTCAATCCACTCCAGATACTCTGCTTTAGCTGTTTCCTTATCTTCCACAAGGTCCCATTTGTTGACGGCTACTACCATACCAACAAAGCTTGATAAAACATCCCCTGCTATATGCAAATCCTGAGCACTCATTGGGTCACGGGCGTCTATCGCTAGTACTGACACGTCAGATCGACCTATAGATTTCATGGATCTGATAACACTATATTTTTCAATACCCTGTTCAATTTTTCCGCGACGCCTTATACCTGCTGTATCAACCAGAATCACTGAACGTTCGTCGTAATCTATCACTGTATCAACCGGGTCTCTTGTTGTTCCAGCCTGATCGCTTACAACTACTCTTTCCTCTTGCACTATTGAATTGACTAGGCTTGACTTTCCTACGTTTGTTCTACCAACGATTGATAGCCGCAGATTATCCGGATCATAGGTAACTCCAGGATAATGGGGAATGTTGTCAACCAACGTTCCCATAAACTCATCCATCCCTATTTTGTGATAAGCACTAATAGGAATAGGATCCCCAAGCCCCAATTGGTAAAATTCATAGACGTTATGAGATCTCAATGGGTTGTCTACTTTGTTGACAGTCAAGATGACCTGCTTATTAGATCTTCTTAAAATTTCTCCAACTGCAATATCAGTGGGAGTTAGCCCATCAACACAATCCGTCAAAAGAACGATACAGTCGGCATCCTCAATTGCCACATTCACCTGAGATTGGACTTGTGCATCAAGCTCAGAATTAATATCAAAATCTAGCCCCCCTGTATCAACAAGGAGAAAATTCGTGTTGTCCCATTGCACCGTTCCCATAACCCTATCCCGAGTGGTACCAGCTACATCAGAAACTATAGCGTGTCGATATCCGATCAATCTATTGAATAGTGTAGACTTTCCCACATTAGGTCGGCCAACTATCGCAACAACCGGAGTATCGCCATCAAATTTTGCAACCGAAGAGACATTCATAACGACTCACTCATAGCGTATCTTGCAAGATGGATGCAAGTAGTGCTTTTTGCACATGCAACCTGTTCTCTGCTTGGTCGAAGGTAACTGATCGTGGATAATCTATCAAGAATCGTTCCGGGACCTCTTCTCCGTAATGCGCAGGCATAGGATGCATAAAAATGGCATCAGGTGCTGCTAAAGACATCATGGCAGAATCAATCTGGTACCCATCAAAATCCGCTATCCTCTGTCCTGACTGTGCTTCTTGCCCCATACTGACCCAAACATCGGTATACACAACATTAACTCCCGCAAGTGAGGAAGCAGGGTCACTAGTAATTAGAAATTTTGCTTTTGACTTGATTGCCCGAGCACGCGCCTCAGATATAATTGATTCAGGCATAGTATATCCACGCGGGAAGATAAATCTGGAATTCATGCCAACTGAGGAAACGGCAATAGCCAAGCTGGCAGCAACATTATTTGCATCGCCCACATAAGCCAACTCAACCTCACCACCTGGACCTATATGCTCTGTGATTGTTAGCACGTCAGCCAAGGCCTGACAAGGATGCTCTTGATCCGACAAAGCGTTAATTACAGGAATATTTGCAATGTCCGCAAGTTCATTGAGTCTTTCTTGCGAATATGTACGCATTGCAAGTGCATCAAAATAGCGATCAAGTACCCTCACAACATCTTCAAAGG
>PBAZ01000007.1 GCA_002717565.1 Chloroflexota bacterium | reverse complement strand
GATCTGTACTGAGTAAACCTTGCCTCGAAAGCCTCTCATATTCCTTAGCCACGCGTAGTCATCCGCCTTCCGAGCCCCAATGACTGCGACCACCTTAGGACTAAAGGCTGCAGCAATCTGTTGATATGTTGCTGTCATACTTACCTCCGGACGATTAATTAGTAATAAACCCATCATTGTGCTGACCTTCAGCTAGTCAGTAGCGACTCGCGCTTTAAGGTACGGCGCGAGGGCAACACATACGTGAATCTAATGGTGCAGACTCTACAGTATTTAAACACCACCTCGCAACACTCCAAATCAATTTTATGATTGAATAAACATCAACAAATCATCTGAAGGGGAACCAATTTAATCTCATGCCAACTCCCATATCCGTATCCATCATAATACCGGTATTGAATGAATTAATTGGGCTCAAGCAATTACTGCCCAAACTTCTACTTGTTGAAAATATTTGTGAACTCGTCATAGTAGATGACAATAGTGTCGATGGGACAGCACAATTCGTCTCTTCTATGGCTGCTGTACATCCAAAACTTCTGTTGCTACAGCGTACACAAAGAGGTCTTGGATCTGCAGTCAGAGACGGCGCAAAGCTGTGCACATCTAGCCACGCGATTGTGATGGATGGAGACGGGCAACATAGAATAGATGACCTAGTGAGCATAGTAGATACGTGGAAGTACGCTCAAGAACCAAACGGAATAATAGTCGGTTCACGATTCCTGGCCCAATCGTCAATTAGCGGATTCCCCGTGTACCGCTTGTGGCTAAGCAGGATATTAAATACGATCTTGAAATTAACCACCCGCAACAAGACCTCAGATCCACTATCAGGATTTTTCTTGGCTCCGATTACCGTGATAAGTAGTACAAATACAAACGGATTTAAGATCTTATATGACCTCTTGCTAAGATCTCAAGATAATCCTTGTATGGACGTACCAATTTCATTCTCAGGACGCATTGGGGGCAAATCGAAAGCGCGCCTGTCTGAACTCGTCGAACTACTCAAGATAGTCTCTATGTCCTTTGCTAGGCGAAGGTAGCGTACACTGACAACCCACTTAGTGCTACTCTTCAGGTAGTTCCATCCCTATATATACATCGCCAATATGCTGATCCTCGACAAAGCCATCATACTCGGCATCAGAATATCCCATAACTTCCTTATAGACATACTCGTTATCGGCACCAAGAACCGGATGCATTTTCCTGATTCGCATTGGAGTTTCCGAGAGGTCGAATACTGGCCCAGGATACATGTACGGACCCCCAATCATTGGATGCTCATGGGCTTCATAAAACCCTCGAGCAACAACATGTGGATCGTCAAAGACTTCCTGAGGTTTAATAACTGGGCCAGCGGGTATTCCCAATTCCTGAAGCTTATGGAACACATCATAATGATCCAAATCTTTTGTCCACTCGGAAATAATCCCATCTATCTCATCATGGTTGTTCCAGCGAGCGATACCACTGGAGTACCTTGGATAGGCAATGAGTTCTGGCATGCCGATCAAAAGACAGAAGTCTTTCCACTGATCGTCAGTACTCAGTGTTAGCACCACCCAATTGTCCTCACCAGAGCATTGATAACATCCCTGAATAACCCCCTGTTGCCGATTACCCAATCGCTCCCTAACCGTGCCGTTCATCGAATAATCCATGAATGCCTGAGGAATCGCGACAATGACATTCTCCGCCTGGGACAAATTTATGTACTGTCCCTTGCCCGTGTTTCTCCTATGGTTAACCGCTGCTAGGATAGAAAATGTCGCAGTGGCACCAGCAGCAGGGTCCGCATGAAAGACTGGAGACGTACCACTAAAGTCCATGTCTGTGTATCCCCTTAGGTAGGTATGTCCGCCAACTCCTTCCACATTAGCTCCGTAGCCCTTAAAATATTTGTAGGGACCATTCGTTCCATAACCCGGCATCGAACACATAATGATCCCTGGGTTGCTTTCCTTTATGACATCGTAAGTCAGTCCCAACTTCTCCATGGTGCCAGCAGCACCATTTTCTATAATCACATCGGACTTCTCGACAAGGCGAAGGAAAATTTCTTTTCCCGATTGCCTTTCCAGATCTATCGTCACACTTTTTTTATTCCTGCCGCTATAGGCAAAACTGGCGCCTCTCTCCCAGGGCCGTGGATAAGGATTCGCATCAGGATACATAAACGCTCTTGGGGTACCCAGTAAACCAGCAGGCGGAGTAGGATTCCCTCGAGTATTGATGTCTGGGTGCTGGAGACTTTCAATACGAATGACTTCGGCACCTAAATCACCCAACAGTATGGTTGCATATGGCCCGGCCCAAACGATCGACAAATCTATAACTCGTATACCACTCAATGGTAGTGTGTCTGTCATGTTACTCAGCTCCTAACTTTTCCTAAGAATAGTTTTCTCATTCCAGTTCAGATAACCAGTTGCTCTCGCAATAACGGTAACTCTTCTACTTTGTATCCAAGCACATCACAGTAAATTTCGTGATTGTGTTCGCCCAGCAGCGGTGCTCGGCGAAATTCAGCAGGGCTTTCACTCAATTGAGCTGGGGTACCAGGATATCGTACGAGGCCTGCTACAGGATGCTCAATATCTACGAAGAAACCCCTATGACTAAATTGAGGATCATTGTAGACGTCCTCCATCGAATTAATGGACGTGCCAGCCATCCCTGCAGCCTGTGCATGCTCCATCACTTCCTGCTTCGTTAATTGTGTAGTCCAACCAAGTACTAAGGCATCCATCTCATCTTTGTAGTCAAGATTGTACACAAATCCAAAATCATCGTCCTGAAATCGCGGATCCTCAGAAAGTTCGGGCATGTCAATCATCTTCACAAATCTCGGCCACCACAAAGGGTTAGCGGCAACAAAGGTCACATAACCATCTGCACACGGATATATGCCCATAGGCATTATGCTCACAGCATTCTCCGCAGTAACTCTAGTATGAGGAAAGTCTCCAGCATATGAGTAGGAAATAGCCTGAGTAGCCGTCCGGTCAATCGAACCTAACTGCGTCTCCATAAGGGCGATATCAAGGTGCTGACTCACGCCATGCATTTCCCTGCCCAGATACGCCCCCATGGTAGTTGCAGCAGCAATCATCCCAGCTTGGTGCTGGATGAGAGTCAAGGCAAGTTTTTGTGGCTCGCGATCAGCCATACCAGTACCATACATCGTCAAACCCATTGCATACATCACGATGTCGGTCAGTTTGTATTTCTTGTAAGGACCAGTACTGCCAAAATTCGAAATAGAGGTCATGAGCACATTAGGATTCAATGCCTTCACCGAATCATAATTAATACCCAAAGTTTCCATAGTTCCAGGCGCGTAACTCTCTACAACTATATCCGCATCCTTGACCAGTCGAAAGAAAATCTTTCGCCCTTCAACGCTCTTCAGATTTAAGGTGATGCTTTTCTTCCCGGTGTTTAGGTAGAGAAACAACCCACTGGATTCCAACCCTGGTTGGTTCCCTTTGAACGGAGCTAAGCCGCGAGCGGGATCTCCGGACGGCGGTTTCTCTATCTTTATGACCTCAGCACCATAATCTGACAAGACTTTCGTGCAATATGGACCAGCGATATACTGCGTAAGATCCAAAACCTTAATTCCAGAAAGTGCTCCCATGCTTCATCCTCCCTAGCAGATTCTGGTGAGTTTACTCGTAGTAAAAACTCACTTTATTGCGGCAGAGTATACCACCCTACCCAGTCTATTCAAGTATTCAAGGTAATGGTTGCACTTATATTTCAGATTGCCGGTATCACGCAGAAGAGACCACCTGTGGGAAATTGGTATCCAGTACAGTATCCTTGACACCGACCACAGCTGAGATCAGAATGGATTTCGTGATCGACCAACAAGACAAACTACCATCTACAAAACTTATCAGGAGTGGAATAATATGCCAAACTTCGTAGACTATCACCGAGCTTTACCGATAATGAGTCCGCAGGACGTGCAGGACATGGTCGAAAAAATTCGTAATGGGGATCCCAGTCAGTATGGGGTTGAATCTTGGAAAATTTACGTCGGTCTGGATGGACAAGCTTGGTGCTGCCTAGAAGCTGATAGCGATGAGGCGGTCATCCAAGCGCATGATGGAATGAAATTTCAGCAAGACCCTCAGAACGTCGTTGAAGCAGTAATACTCGTATAACTTCGTTATTGTAAGGATCATCCCCCACATTTTTATTTCGACAAGTAATTAGCAACGTCAGTGCCGTAAATAACGCGTTGGCATAGCTCACGCGATATACAAAGTGCAGATGAGGAGCATGCAGAAACAAACTTCCAGTATAGACTCAGATAATCAAGAACCTAGTATCTGGACTCAGGCTAATACCGCAGCGGAACTAGCTTCTGATATACAAGCGCGTGAAATCGCCCTTGTGGATGTTACCTCATGGACGACTATAGCCGATTATTTCATCGTGATGACCGCAGATAATCCCCGCCAGATGGCAGCCATTGACCAAGCAGTATCCAAGGGATTGCGATCTATCGGGGTTAAGTTGTCCCAACGCGAAGGATCTGCTGATAGCGGTTGGCTAGTATTGGATTTCGGAGCCATCATCGTTCACGTATTCTCAAGCGAAACACGATCTCACTATAGGGTTGATGCGCTCTGGAACACAGGCAATGCGCTGCTGACTATGCAGTAATCCACGCTTGAATTGCTCTATCGTAGTCGATCAATTCATTCCGATCAAAAAATAGAGCGAGCTCTCGTTCTGCAGATTCTAGACCGTCCGAGCCGTGCACGATATTCAATCCAAAATCGACGCCAAAATCTCCACGAATAGTTCCTGGTGCAGCCTTAGCAGGATTGGTCTCTCCCATCATATTCCTGACAATTGCAATAGCGCCTTCTCCGTCCACTGCAATCGCAGCCACTGGACTTGAGGTAATGAAATTCAACAACCCATCGAAGAATGGCTTGCCAACGTGCTCCTTGTAGTGCTCGTGAGCCAAATCCTCCGTTACATGCATCAGTTTCAAGCCCGCTATCTGCAAACCTTTGTCTTCAAAACGCTTGATAACCGTCCCAATCAAACCACGTTGAACCCCATCTGGCTTCACCAATACTAATGTTCGTTCCATGTGTCCTCCTAATTATTCACCCAAATTCGGATGAGCCAAGAGCTCACTCCGTTATTGACTTATCAACAACGCCCAGTACACTACCACTCATTTTCCCCATGGATCCCCAACTGCATAATTCCTGGTGTCCGAGCGGGGCGACGACAGCATTTCATGCAACTTTTGGAGCAGTGATAGTAGCCGATCGAGCATATATAGGTTCGATAGTAGCCACGTCTTCACTCAAACCTATGTGACCTTGGGTTAATAAATGAATGATTGAGCTTGCATGCCTAGATGGGCCCATCTCTGATGCAGTCATGACGAAACTCTTGCGTGCGGATTCCAATTCGTCATGAGTCATAGATCCCATACCTTCACCACAAAGTAATGGCTTATTGTTGTCTGCACCGTATACAGAGATAAGATCTTCAAAAGCCAACAATTGTTTAGGAGTCTCTATTAAGGTGCCGTCAGATACTTTTTGGTAGGATGCAGCTACTACTTGCCCTCTCCCAGCACCAATCATTGCTACCACCGGGAATCCGCTACTAAGATACGGGTACGCCTCTATAAGAAGAGTAGAGGCTGGCGCCACTGGCACGCCCAACGCAATTGCTAAGCCCTTGGCAACACTCAAAGCGACACGCACAGCGCTGAAGTTCCCTGGTCCTATAGCAACACCTATAGCACTGATAGCTGAATATTCAATCTCGCTTCTGCGCAGTAACAGCTCGATATTTGGAACCAATTCAACTGTATGGTTCTGATCAGAGTACCAAGATAACTCTGATATCACCTTGCCATCGTCACCAAGGGCAACGGTAGCGTATCGAGTTGATGTGTCAATTGATAAATTCATCATCTGCCTTACGGAACAAGATCAACCCTGCTCAACTACAAAGTCGTCTTTACTCGCAAAGATTGCCTTTCGGAACCTGTCATACGTATCAAAACGATTCTCTCCAGAGAATTCGCAGTCCAGCAACCTTGCCTCAGGTCCTTCATGTGAAAATCTGATACGCAAGTGATCTGATGGGATCGCGTCACCCCCGTACTCAGGCCACTCTACCACAGTGACTCCGTCACCGTAAAAGTACTCGTCCAGACCAAGGTCGAATTTGACCAAACCATCAGCAAGCCTGTATAGATCCATATGATAGAGAAAAATGCGTGCCCTGTATTCAGCTATAAGAACGAATGTCGGACTTGTAACAGGCCCTTCAAACCCCAAACCTTTAGCTAAACCCTGCACGAAACAAGTTTTGCCTGAACCAAGGTCTCCTTCAAGTAAAATCACGTCACCTTCAGAGCACACCGTACCCAGTAGCAAGCCGAGATCATTTGTATCTTCTGGACTATTGCTATATATCTTCATCTTAAACCCATCTCTCAAGCTTATGGTATACACCGAACGCATGAGTACCTCATAAAAAATACCATGAATGTGTGACAATTTGTACAATGCCTCTTAATACAATACTGTATTATTCTTGTTTGATTCCTTACAAATTCTATCCGTTTAACGGCACCTAGCTACGCTGAAGTGCCATTTTCCCACGCTCATAGCTATTGACTTTTCATTGCCCGTCAATTTAGAGTATGATCGCGAGTCTCTAAGTTCTAGCTAAAGCTAGAGTAAACGGGGCCCGCTAGCTCAATTGGCAGAGCAACTGACTCTTAATCAGTAGGTTCTCGGTTCAAGTCCGAGGCGGGTCACCAAGACAAGGGGGAAGTGTCGGAATTGGCAGACGAGCGTGATTTAGGATCACGTGCCGCGAGGCGTAGGAGTTCGAGTCTCCTCTTCCCCACTCGTAGAAAAAGAGGGCTACCATAGATATGCCCAACGGCA
This sequence comes from Chloroflexota bacterium, assembly GCA_002717565.1. Classification (GTDB taxonomy): domain Bacteria; phylum Chloroflexota; class Dehalococcoidia; order Lucifugimonadales. The sequence goes on along the minus strand of PBAZ01000007.1, from coordinate 28,016 downwards.
CGTAGAAGTACATAGGACTTCTGCTGCAGCGATAACCAAGACTGGATAATTCGACTATTCGGCTATAGGACGAAGAAAAGGAGGAGCAGTGGCGACGTTACTAGATATACGAAACCTAGAGACCCATTTTTTCACCGATGAGGGAGTCGTGAAGGCAGTTGATGGTGTTTCTTACGACGTCCAAGAAGGTGAAACCCTTGGCATTGTAGGAGAAAGTGGTTGTGGAAAAAGCGTAGGGGCCATGTCAGTCATGCGTCTTATCCCTGAGCCTCCCGGAAAGATCGTAGGAGGCGAGGTCATATTCGAAGGTGAAGACCTCCTAGCAATGGATATTGACGAAATGAGACACATTCGCGGCAACAAGATCGGAATGATCTTCCAAGAGCCTATGACGTCTCTCAACCCCGTACTTACAATAGCTAGACAAATGGCTGAACCACTACAGCTACATCATGGGCTCACTTACGAACAAGCCCGAAGCAGAGCTGTAGAACTGATGCAACTCGTCGGGATACCTGGTGCTGAAAGCAGGGTGGACGATTATCCCCACCAGTTTAGTGGTGGAATGAGACAGCGCGTAATGATCGCGATCGGACTGAGTTGTAACCCAAGGCTACTGATAGCAGATGAACCAACTACGGCTCTAGACGTAACAATTCAGGCTCAGGTACTTGAAGTTATGCAAGCCGCAAGCGTTGAGACTGGCACGGCAGTTATGGTCATTACCCATAACTTGGGTGTGGTAGCCAGATATGCTCACCGGGTCAACGTGATGTACGCAGGACGCATGGCCGAACGTGGAAGTGCAATGGATATCTACCACGACCCCAAACATCCATACACCTTAGGATTACTCCAGTCTGTACCGCGTCTTGACGCAATGGAGCGAGAACGACTACACGTTATTGAAGGTCTTCCTCCGGATCTCATCAACATGCCCCAAGGCTGCCCATTCATGCCTCGCTGTCCATTTGCTACAGAGCAATGCAACGAGACTCCACCACTTCGCGAAGTCGCTGACGGACACCTATCGGCATGCTGGTTCGCGGACGATTTAGACGAACTGAATAAGAAAAGGATCGAGAAAATCCAGAGGGGGGGAATATAAATGACGACCGAAACTCGCATACAAAATGAAAACCTCCTTGAAGTCAGTAACATGAAAATGTACTTCCCGGTCACTGCCGGGATGATTTGGAAGAAAAAGGTTGCTGATATTAAAGCCCTGGACGGAGTATCATTTGAAGTAAAACGAGGCGAAACCCTCGGGCTAGTTGGTGAAAGCGGTTGTGGGAAAACCACCACTGGACGATGTATCCTACAGCTATACAAGCCTACAGCGGGCTCTGTAAAATTCGACGGGCAAGAACTTACGACAATGAATGCTGCTGGGCTTAGGGCAGCACGTCGACGCATGCAAATCATATTCCAGGATCCCTATGGATCACTAAACCCGCGCATGAGTGCAGGTAACATCATCGGCGAGCCATTACTGATTCACAAAATGACCCAGAGCAAAGCCGAGTGGCGCGACCGTGTTGCAGAGTTGCTCACCATTGTGGGACTTAATCCAGCGATGGCCGATAGATTTCCACATGAATTCAGTGGTGGACAGAGACAGAGGATTGGAATTGCACGAGCCTTAGCTGTCAACCCAGATTTCATAGTGTGTGACGAACCAGTGTCTGCTCTCGACGTGTCGATCCAAGCACAGGTAATCAACCTAATGGAAGACCTCAGGGCCCAGTTCGACCTGACCCTGTTATTTATCGCCCACGACCTCAGCGTAGTCAGACATATCAGCGATAGAATCGCCGTTATGTACCTTGGGCATATAGTTGAAATAGCGGAAAGACTCGAACTGTACGAAAACCCTCTTCACCCGTACACACAGGCATTGCTCTCAGCTGTACCAATACCTGACCCATCAGTCGAAGCCGCACGCGACAGAACCGTACTGCAGGGAGACGTTCCCAGTCCAATACGTCCTCCCGAAGGCTGCGTATTCCACACTCGCTGCCCAATAGCTATTGATGAGTGTCATCAGCCGGACGTGTTGCGTACCCATGAGATGGGTAGCCCAGAGGGATTCCCTGGGCTCAGAGATGTCGGTAACGGACATCAGGTGGCCTGCATAAGGGTATAAAGATCGAACACCCAGTAACTTCCTTACTAACGAGAACCAACAAGCAATCGAAGTTACTGGGTGTTCAAGCTTTAAATCACAGCACCGCAAGTATCGCCAATACCGCTTGTAAACAAATTAGAATGAACGCAGGACTGAGCTTCTCTACCTATGGAAACTAACCGTATCAGGAATTTCTCTATCATAGCTCACATAGACCATGGGAAATCCACCCTTGCCGATCGCCTGATAGAACTTACCCAAACTGTGCAGAGTCGGGACATGATGGATCAGCTACTTGACTCAATGGATCTTGAAAGAGAACGGGGAATCACTATCAAGGCCCAAGCTGTCCGACTTGCATATCGCCACACTGACTCAATAGAGTACGAGCTCAACCTGATTGATACCCCAGGACACGTAGATTTTGGCTATGAGGTATCACGTAGTCTCGCAGCTTGCGAAGGAGCTTTGCTCCTCGTGGATGCTGCACAGGGCATAGAAGCGCAGACACTGGCAAACATATATCTTGCTCTAGAAAATGACCTTACTATTATCCCGGTGATCAATAAAATCGATCTGCCCTCTGCGCAGCCGGAAGCAATAGCCTTAGAGCTCGAGAGAATGTTCGGATTCAAACAAGAGGAAATAATCTTCTGCTCTGCCAAAGACGGCACAGGAGTGGACGAAATATTGAGTGCAATTGTAACCCGAATTTCTCCTCCTGAAGGAGAAATAGAAGGATCACTTAGGGCATTAGTTTTTGACTCGAAATACGATTCCTACAAAGGAGTCATCGCATATGTTCGAGTCATCGATGGATCACTAAAGCAAAACGATCCTCTTCTCATGATGGCAACCGGGGCAAAAACTGACAGTCTTGAAATTGGGTACTTCAAACCTAATATGATAGAAAGTCCCAGTTTATCCAGTGGTCAAGTAGGATACATAGCCACTGGTCTCAAAGACGTTAGGCAGTGTACTGTCGGAGAAACTATAACCTCATCAAGCAGCCCTGCAATAAGCCCTCTTCCAGGGTATGCTCCGTCCAAGGCCATGGTTTTCGCAGGCTTCTACCCAATAGACGGACAGGATTATGCAAACCTGCGCGACGCTCTAGACAAATTACAGCTTAATGATGCAGCTCTCACCTACACGCCTGAATCATCACAAGCGCTAGGATTCGGATTTCAGTGCGGATTTCTCGGACTACTTCACCTTGATATCATCCAAGAAAGATTGGAAAGAGAATTTGGCCTTGAAATTGTAGCAACAGCACCGTCGGTTTCCTACGAAGTTCTAACCCACAATGACGAAGTTGTTCAAATTGAAAACCCCTCGAAACTGCCAGCTAGCCAAAGCATCCAAGAAATCCGAGAACCCTGGCTAGACCTGACTATCATAACCCCTTCGCGCTACATCGGCAGTGTCATGGAGTTGCTCGCGGATCGACGCGGAGTTTTCAAAAAAATGGAATATATCGATACACAGTATGCTCAAGACGCAGATCAGGCTGATAGTCGCGTGATGTTGGAATATGAGTTGTCCTTAAGGGAAATGCTCGTAGAATTTTATGACAAACTAAAAAGCTACACTCAGGGGTATGCAACTCTTGACTACAACGTCAAGGGATATCAGGCAAGCCCCTTAGTGAAACTAGATATACTTGTGAACGATGAGATCGTCGACGCCCTCTCGACAATTGTCCATAAAGATATTGCCTATCCTCAAGGACGATTAATAGTTCAAAAGTTAAAGGATTTGTTGCCACGACAAATGTTCATGGTGCCTATACAAGCGGCCATAGGATCCAAGATTATATCTAGAGAATCCATCAGGCCCTTACGAAAAAATGTACTGGCAAAATGCTATGGTGGCGATATAACGAGAAAACGAAAGCTTCTCCAAAAGCAAGCTGAAGGAAAGAAACGATTGCGCAAAGTCGGGCGAGTTGAAATCCCTCAAGAAGCATTCTTATCTGTACTCAAGACCAGTTAATAAGATTCCATATATAGCGAAAGGCACATAATGTCCGGACCATTCAATGAAATTCTAGCAACTGCCTATGATGCCTCGACAGTCGAAAATCGACTGTCAGACTTCTGGCAGGATCAAGGATATTTCACAGCTACTCCAAATAACGATAAACAGCCCTTCACCATCATCATGCCTCCACCCAATGTCACCGGCGAATTACATCTTGGGCATGCTATAACAGCTGCCTTGCAAGACGCACTTACTCGATGGCACCGAATGCGAGGATTCTCAGCCCTGTGGCTACCAGGTACTGACCACGCCGGTATAGCAACGCAAGTGATGGTAGAACGCCAGCTTGCTGAAGAAGGTACCACCCGTCACGATTTAGGACGAACCGCCTTTATAGAGCGAGTTTGGAATTGGGTTGAAACGTATGGAACGCGTATTGATGAGCAACACAGGAGATTGGGCGCATCATGCGATTGGACTAGGAAAAAGTTCACACTAGATGAGGGGCCTTCATTTGCAGTGCGATCTACTTTCGTAAACCTGTATAGGAAAGGGTTAATTTATCGCGGAGAGCGGATCATCAATTGGTGCCCTCGATGCATGACTGCATTATCTGATCTGGAAGTGCAACACGCCACAGAAGATTCCTTCCTCTATCACATAAAATACCCAGTAGCCAACAGTGATACGTCGGTAACGGTAGCGACCACAAGGCCAGAAACAATGCTGGGAGACGTAGCCGTAGCTGTAAACCCTGACGATGTCCGATACAAACATCTTATCGGCCAAATGGTCACCCTGCCACTAACCGAGCGATCCATACCCATAATCGGAGATCATGATGTAGAAATGGAATTTGGTACAGGCGCATTGAAGATAACACCAGCTCATGACCCTGCCGACTATGACATTGGGCAAAGGCATAACCTACCAGTTCTAAATATAATGAACTTAGACGGGAGCATGAACGAATCAGCAGGTAAATTTGCCTCACTGGATCGGTTTGAATGCCGTAAAGCAATAATCACAGATCTGCAGTCCCTAGGTCTGCTGGGGGAATTAGAACCATATGAACACTCCGTCGGATCCTGCCAAAGGTGCGCCACTACGGTAGAGCCCATGATAAGCAAGCAGTGGTTTGTTCAAGCCACTAAACTTGCACCTCGCGCTCTCGAGGCTGTCGAATCCGGAGAAATCACCATTTTGCCTGAACGCTTTGAACGAGTTTATGCCAATTGGATGGAGAATATAAGAGATTGGTGTATAAGTCGACAACTGTGGTGGGGGCATCGCATTCCCGTATGGTATTGTAACAACTGTGATGCCGCAACGGTTGATATGCTAGACCCTACAAAATGCGCATCATGTAACTCCTCTGATTTAGAGCAAGACCCTGATGTTCTTGATACGTGGTTCAGTTCTGCACTCTGGCCCCATTCAACCTTAGGTTGGCCAAATCAATCTGAAGATTATAACTACTTCCATCCAAGCACAGTAATGGAAACGGGCTATGACATTCTATTCTTCTGGGTTGCTCGGATGATCATGATGGGACTTGAGAATACGGGAAAGATTCCTTTTTCTACAATTCTCTTGCACGGATTAGTTCGAGATGAACACGGACGGAAAATGTCTAAAACTGTAGGTAATGTGGTCGATCCCCTTGAGTTGGTAGATCAATACGGAGCAGATGCTGTCCGACTCGCACTAACTACTGGAACCACGCCTGGCAACGATACACGGATCACTGAAAGCAAGATTCAAGCCTCTAGAAATTTTGCCAACAAGCTATGGAACGCATCAAGATTCGTAATGCTTCATGTCCAGACCCAACCCGAATTTACAGCACCCATTCTCTTGGATGATGCTCCGCTTGAGGATCGATGGATACTCAGTCGACTGCATACTCTTACGCAAAGTGTAAACCAATCTCTAGACAAATTTCAGATCGGCGAAGCTCAATTGGCTATTCAAGACTTCGTGTGGGACGATTTCTGTGATTGGTACATAGAATTAGCAAAAATTCGAAGTAGCAGTGGCGATCATTCCGCTGACAATATTCTCATCTACACTCTAGACACTGCCCTGAAACTACTTCATCCCTTTATGCCCTTTATAACCGAAGAGATTTGGCAATCACTCCATGGTGCAACCAATAAACCTGCACAGGAACAAAGCTCTATAACCATCCAGCCTTACCCAAACCATCAAGCTGAGTTCATCAACCCAACTGCTGAAGAATCGATGGGAATAGTAACGAATATCATCCGTGGTCTACGAAACGTCCGAGCGGAATTCCGGATACCTAACGATACGCTTATCGCCCCAATCATCATGACAGCAGCAAATGGATACTTACTGACCGCTAATGACTTATATATACAAAAACTAGCCAAAACAGCACCGCTCCAAATTGTCACAGAAAAGCAAGCCAATTCATCTGGCGGGGCGTCCAATTTCGTCATCGGGGCGGACACTATCAAGGTTCCCCTCCAAGGAATCATAGACGTAGATAGCGAAATACACCGCCTTAACAGTGAATTAACTGAAGCCAAAAATTACAGTACGAGTATTCAAAAGAGACTAGCAGATGAGAATTTTCTCTCTAAAGCACCACCAGCAGTAGTCGAAAGGGAACGCAATCGCTTCGAAGAAGCAGAGGCAAGACACTCTGCTATCGAGGATGTTCTGAAGCAACTTAGTTCATAATAAGAGCCCCCCTGCACCACCCCAGTATCTAGCACCAGACCTTGCCAATCAAAAGGTGTGATGTGATCGGGCCGAAGTCTCTAGAATCCCGGCTGTTATGCGAGTTGCGCCCAGCAACAAAATACTGTCCTTCAATGAGATGCCATGACTTAGGTCCACCTCGATGATCAGAATCCACATATACATCATCTCCCGGCTTACCAACCACTTCCTTTATTAAAACCTTAGCGGGCTGCCCAGGGTCTCGAAAGACAATTACATCTCCCAACTTAGGTTGATTGTACTTATACGCCCACACACTTGCCCAGACTATTTGGCCATCCACTAACATAGGATCCATACTGTCACCCACCACCCGAAATCGCTTAATCCTGCAGGCACATAGGATAGTCAATACCATTGAAAACACCNCTNNGANACGCCTGNCAGACAAACCATTAAATCTTGTCATACNAAAACCNTAACTATGAACATCATCCGTATTCATAACNCATTACCTCTCCAATGCCCGNGTGACGTTCAGCTACAGGTAGNCACTTTTGCAGTAACANCACGGAACGCTAAGGGCATTAAATCATTTGATCCNCTAACTATCAAATTCTGAAGCAGNATTCAAAAACAAAGACCTCTACTGATTAAATAGCAAATCAGAATACTTGCGGTGGGTGGNAAGTTCCTGTAAATTGATNATTAAGTATAGAAAAACTGGAGGGTAANGTGAATTTNCTNGATAAATTAACGACGGNAGTTCTTAGTCATTTCAAANCTGAAGCAGCCTTCGCCCATTGCGATATACCTTGTGGTATCTANGANCCCCATCAAGCACAAATCGCAGCNCTCACAACCNTACGTATGGTACAGCTTATTGAGGCNCTAGATNGTGCCGATCTAAGTGCGACAGAAAAGAGCGCAAGGNTAGGCCGCTATACATCANCGAAGGAAGAGCATGCTGAACTGTGCAAGCATGAAATTAGAGTNCTCTGGGGGGATTACTTCAGGCCAGAACACGTAGAGCAAAATCCTCAACTACACGAATTAGTCTTCGGTGCAATGAAAATTGCCTCTCGGGTAAGGCAAGAAGTCAACGCTGATGCTGCCCAAGAGTTACTAGCACGAACGCAGGAAATAGCTGAAATTTTCTGGCAGACCAAAGGAGCAGGGACAACTAAGCAGCCATCACTACAAGGTGCTGCCGGCGGGGAGATTGTCTACCCGGTCGCAAGCTAAACTGCACTCCCATCATAGTTGGTTTAACAAGCATTGGGGAGGCCCTNNTANNAGGGCCTCCCCAATGCTTGTTAAACCAACTATTCGTCTACTTGCTGACGAAGTCGATATGCAGGATTTGACCAGTCAAGGGATGCCTACTAACCTTTTCGATACTTGCCTTTATAGCAGCCCTTTTGCCCTTAACTTTAAGTTTCACTTCCGATCCTAGAGAATACCCTGATATTAATGACTGAACCTCGTCAGTACCCCCTTGGAGTGAAAGCGAATCCATGCCTTTACCATACACATGCACAGGTGTAATCCCCTGTGACCGNAATCGCTTGAGCTTCTTTCCGAAAANNTCTCGCTCTTGAAGAGCAAGAACTTGGTCCTCCACCATNGATGTCTCTCCTTAATTTTGNAACTTCCTCGACCTAGTGCCCTCTTTCGAGCAGATATTACAAACGTATCATATGNTCTATCCGCAGAGCAGAGCTCAGCTCTGATTCTTATTTACTACCTTAGANATTACCTCGCCAATCATTACTTTTAGAAATCGAGATTGAGCCGGNGTAAATGGAGCAAGCCTTGGACCACCTGCTTGATCAATGGCTCNGTCTAAACCCTCTTGCAATGCCTTTTGCAATTCTTCATCTGTCATTTTCATTGCCATCTCCACTCTACCATTATTCCTTTTGACGAAACNCTGTCCTTCANANCTANGATCGAGGNCTTGATGACGACCCNCCCTCTATTGAATCNCTNTTTATTTGCGCTCGNANTTGTTTGAGTTCAGTAATAACTGGCCATTCAGTNAACGCCANTAGAGANACGGCCANTAGATTNGCACCAGGTATAAGTGCCAATATCCCCAACCAACCACCNTAACCAGCTTTATCAAAAATCTTCCAGCAGACTACGGTTGCCAGTACTATCAATCCAACAATTATGTAAGTAANTATCATCGGCTATACCAATCTTNGCTGTCTTCATCCTATCAAAAGNCGGCAAATAACGATTTATCNACCAACTTCACTTGACAAACNAACTNNGNCTAGTAATCATAAACCNCATACAGTATATCACGGTTAATGGTAGCAAACTCACTTCAGCAAGTCCAGATCNGACGAAGAGNGNCGTCAACAAGATATAGATCCCAAGATATAAATCCAAGGGGGACCAANATGGNAGCAACACTGNGCGGTAAAACNGCAATAGTAACTGGAAGNAGCAGNGGATTAGGAAANGCNATNGCTNTNGNATTCGCCCAACAAGGAGCAAATGTTGTTGTAGCTGCGAGAACNTCNGATCCCCANCCNNGAATATCTGGGACAATCCTTGATACTGTNAATGAGATCANGTCAGATGGAGGNTCAGCGATCGCTGTACAGTGCGATGTATCCAATGACGAGCACCTAACAAACCTTCTGCAAGCTACCGTNGACCAGTTNGGCGGAATTGACATCCTCATACACAATGCTGCGGCACTTATACCTGGNGGGATNCGCGAGCTAACGAGCAAGCGATGGGATCTNTTATGGAATGTGAACGTTCGTCCCCTTTATGTNCTTGCTTCCGGAGCTGTGGACAGCATGATAACCCGAGGCGGTGGTCACATCATCAACGTTTCTCCCTCCTTGGATACNGTTGATACGTTTTATTCGAGTAATCCTGAGAAGCATTTTGCAGACTACCATGGGGGGGCAGCTCCGGTAATGACAGGAGCTCTTCCGAAGCAATGGGCCACCCAATTAGCCATGTCCTTTGCCCATGAATTGGCCACACACAATATAGCCGTTAACTGTCTATGGCCGGGGGGNCCCAGAAACACCGANGGAATGAGANCTGCNAGATCCGTTGACAACTACGGACATACCTCACCACAACTCTTCGCAGAAGCNGCACTGAGGATNGTACAGAAGCAGCCTGCGACATACACAGGACGCACACTCACCGATGAAGAAGTGCTAAGGGAAGAAGGTGTGACGGACTTCCGGCAGTATCTNGAATCGGCAGACGTCACAGAGCCAGATCAATATTAGNNTCTCNGNNGCTGCCNNNGNGATCNTCNGANGATCNCNNNGGCAGCGACAGAGAGTCTANTCGACTAAAGGTTCGGCTGCGGGGTGGTTCTNAGGTAAGGTTTCACTTCTGTGAAACCCTTCGGGAATTTTGCNGGTATGTCCTCAGTCTTAATGGCNGGGACAACCACACAGTCTTCCCCCTGTTCCCAATTTGCAGGAGTAGCAACCTGATAATTGGCTGTAAGCTGCAGTGAATCAAGAACTCTCAGGACTTCATTGAAATTCCTACCCGTTGACGGAGGATATGTGAGACTCAATTTCACCTTTTTATCCGGACCAATGATGAACAACGTCCTGACTGTGCTGGTATTNTCCGCATTAGGATGAATCATATCGTATAAATCGGCTATAACACGATCCGGATCTGCNATAAGCGGAAAGTTAACNCTGGTATTCTGNGTCTCATTNATATCACCAATCCATCCACTATGCGACTCAACCGGGTCAACNCTTATAGCAATAGGCTTTGTATTCCTNGCGCTAAATTCCGAATCTAAAGAGGCCACCTTGCCTAGTTCGGTNGTGCAAACCGGCGTATAGTCTGCAGGATGGGACATCAACACTACCCACGAATCTCCCGCCCACTGATGNAAGTCNATCGGACCTGCTGTAGTCATAGCCTCAAAGTTAGGGGCATCGTCTCCAAGACGAATACTCATNAGATTTCCTCCTTGTTTCTTAAATNTTNNCCTATNTGGTCACATTCCCAGATGATCAGCATNGATCACATTCANANCAACTGCGAATCCACTNATACTATGTTCNGGGAAGTAGTAAGGTGGTGGGCCCGGTAGGGTTCGAACCTACGACTGACCGGTTATGAGCCGGGCGCTCTGCCACTGAGCTACGGGCCCAGGTGAAATACATTCCACCACGTCCGCCTACCTGATAATCAACCCACAGCGTAGATTACCCCACGAGAAGTGTCAAGAGTAACAAAATAGCTCGTGCTTGCCATCCTAAAACTACAGTAATCCTTTTTTCCACTCGAATACGCTATTGGGCTCAGGAATTGCCATCTACACTTAGCCCACAAGTTGAATTATTGTCTATCTCTGCATACAGCTTGTTGACCACTAGTCGGAGTATATGGAATAATTGACGAGTACTATCCTAAACTCCACGAATATGCGAGGTCGTCTAATTGGAAGGTTTTCGAGGTAGAGGTAATGGCAGTAGAGGACTTGGGTCACCTATAGATGTCAACGACCTAACGATACCTAATGGCGGAAAAATCGCAAAGTGGATAGTGGCGATAGTAGCCCTCATAGGGGTTCTCCTACTCATCAACTGGGCCAGAGGGTTATACGCAGATTGGCTATGGTACTCAGCTCTTGGGTACCAAGATATTTTGGTCAAAATTGTCACTACCAAGATAGTGCTCTTCGCTATGGGAACAGCCATAGTTGGAATATTCCTGACAATCAACCTTGCAATAATATTTAGAAACACAAAAGGAATTACTGCAGATCCTGGCGCACCCTTGACCACAGAAGGTTATCTGCAAGTCAGAAAACTTGCCGTATGGGTTCTAGGTGTCCTATCGCTGATAATTGCAAGTGTCTTCGGGTACATGCTAGCAAGCGAATGGAACTCGGTGTTGATGTACTTGAACGGTGAATCCTTCGATACTACCGACCCTATATTCAACGAAGATATCAGTTTCTATGTCTTCTCATTACCAGTAATTCAACTCATCAAGTCATGGCTTACCTCAATGATCATAGTCACACTGATCATTGGAGCAGGGTTATATTTCCTAGCATTCAGCTTCCAAGGAGTTGGAATCCAGTCAGTGCTTAGTAATCCTTCACGAGGAAGGGTCCGTAATATACGTATCCACATCCTAATGCTAGCGGCGATAGGTCTTATACTGGCAGCCGTCGGGCATTGGGTCGGAAGATACGAACTACTGTACTCATCGATGGGGGCTGTATACGGAGTTGGGTATGCTGAAAATGTTGCCCGACTACCCGCAAGGATGCTACTGAGTGCAGTGGCTCTAGTTGCCTCACTGATATTGGTTGCCAGCGGATTCCTGTCAGGGTACCGTTTAGCCCTCGGATCAATAACTTTGTGGGTAGGACTATCCATACTAGCCGGAACACTATATCCCAGTATGATTCAGCGAATACGAGTAGAACCTAATGAATTAGCACGAGAAGAGCCATTTCTGAAACACAACATAGAACACACTCGCACAGCATACGGCATATCTGATATCAATACCCAAATCCACGCTGCTGAAGGTATACTTGACGAAGATACGATCTCTGCAAACCAAGGTACGATTAAGAACATCCGCTTGTGGGATGAAGGTCCGCTCCTTGATATCTACAACCAAATCCAGTTCTTCCGACTATACTACGACTTCAGAGAAATAACCTCCGACCGATACATGATCGATGGAGAGAAGCAACAAGTAATGCTGGCCGCCAGAGAAATTTCTCCGGAGAAACTAGATGATAGCGCGCGTACATGGGTCAATGAACACCTTGTCTATACCCACGGGTACGGTGTTGCCGCTAGCCCAGTAAATGAAGTGGCAAAGGATGGCCGCCCTTCGTTCCTCATTAAAGATGTTCCCCCGGTAGGTACTCCTGAAATAACCCGTCCAGAGATCTATTATGGGCTTGATAGCGCAAATTTCCTTATCACAGGAAGTAAGACATCAGAATTCGACTACTCGATGGGAGAAGAGTCTCAATATACCAACTACGCAGGCGAGGGTGGCGTCTCAATAAGCTCCTTGTTTAGAAAACTTATTTACGCTTGGGAATTCGGTGATGTGAACATACTCATATCGGATCAGTTAACGAACGAAAGTAAGATTCAATACAAGCGAGATGTGGTCAACAGATTCCTGACGCTTACTCCATTCCTCACTCCTGACAGTGATCCCTATATAGTAGTAGCAGATGGAAGGCTATATTGGATATTGGACGCATACACAACAACAAACCGATACCCCTATTCAACTCCAGTCCAGATCGCAACTGGCGAAGAAGGTCCCCAGCAATCCATGGAAGACTTCAACTACATGCGCAACAGCGTTAAGGTAGTCATTGACACATACAACGGCACAGTGGACTACTACCAAGTTGACACAAATGATCCACTGATCAACACATACACCAACATATTCCCAAACGTCTTTCAGCCGATGTCTGACATGCCTGCCAGCCTACAGGAACACATACGCTACCCACGAGACTACTTTGCTATACAAACAGAAATGTTGCTTCAATATCACATGACAGATCCAAGGGTCTTTTACAACAAAGAAGACCAGTGGTCGTTACCTGTACAGTCGTCATTTGGAACGACTACGGACCTACGCCCTTATTACATACTCGCTAATCTTCCGGATCAGGGTTCAGAAGAATTCCTGTTGATCCAACCATTCACACCGGCCGATCGCCACAATCTCATCGCCTGGGTGGCAGCACGAAACGACGTGCCCCACTATGGAGAGCTCGTACTGTACACTTTCCCTGCCGGTAGGCATATTGATGGACCAAATCAAATCGAGGCCCGCATAGATAATGATGCTGTGATCTCAGAGCAATTCACCCTATGGGGACAAGTAGGCTCAGAAGTATCTCGTGGTATTCTACTAGTCATTCCAGTTGGAGACTCTATACTCTATGCCGAACCAATTTTCCTCAAGCCAGAAGGATTAGATTTCCCGGAACTCCGTAGAATTATTCTGGCTGACTCCGAAAATGTTGTCATGGAAACTACATTGCCAGCTGCTCTACACTCACTGAGTGGTGTTAGCCTTCCTGAAACACAAGAAGATGAATCACAAGAACAAGAGTCCACGAACATTGTAGATACATCACTAGATGCAATCATCTCTCAGCTCGAATCAAAGCTCAGGGATTTAGAGGCTACTATCAATGATCTGAGAACCATTACCTCGGAATAATAACCAAAGAGGATTTATTTCAGTAGGTAGTGAATAAAAAGGGTTCACCACATATAGTCATTCGAGTTTTCGTATTTTCTCAACCCTGCGCATGTGGCGATCCTCGCCAGAAAAAGTCGCTGCTACAAACGCCAGTACGACCTCTTTAGCAACCTCTGACCCTATAACTCTGGCCCCCATGCAGATCACGTTCATGTCATCATGCTCCACACCTTGTCTCGCAGAATAAGTGTCGTGGCACGTACCAGCCCTAATTCCTGTCACTTTATTTGCTACNATGGTTGCCCCAATCCCGCTACCACAAATGATTATGCCACGGTCTGCTCGCCCAGACTGTATNNATGACGCAACACTCAANGCAAAATCAGGATAGTCGTCCGAGAGATCCAANTCATAAGCNCCCAAATCCTCGACCTCGTACCCNTTTTCACTCANTATCGTGATTACTACTTCACGTAAACTGAATCCGCCGTGATCTGCGGCAACAGCTATCTTCATATTAAATACTCCACCATCGATTTATATGGANACAGACTACCTAATAAGNCCCACACTTAGCAACTCATCAGGGGGCAATAAATCACNGATAAACGAGTAGATCTTNGAGAAGAGGATCAATCCTATGAGACAAATTCTCAGGGTGCACNTTGGAAGTAGTATCCACAATCACGCCANTGTACAAACTGATTAGGATAACTTTACTGAGATTGCAATTCCCTCAAGTATCCCACAATCTGCCAACGCTCTTCNTGNGTCANTANTTTGCCGAAACTNGGCATAACGTATGCACCGTGTGTCANGGTCCCGAAAAGTTCGCCGTCGGTCTTAGANACCGGATTCTTNCTGCCTACGTCNTCAACCAAGCTAGGTGGTGCTGAGTACCCATGCTCCTGAAGCTTGAANCCCACNTTNCCTTGGCCANCNGCNTCNCCACTCGCATCAANNGCTCCACCAGTACCNGCNGNNCCATGGCACATCGCACAATTNACCCGNTACAACTCGCTAGCAACTTCTGCGTCATANCCGNCTTTATTCGAGTTACTAAGACCCTTGTAAAACTCNGCATGTTTTGCGTAGGAATCACCCACGGGCGGCAGATACACAGCAGCGAACCCCATACCCACCCATGGAACCGANTCACTAGGAGGGGAAAGTCTATCAGGCTCACCAGCCTTGTAGGACTGCGTATAATGCATTTCTGAGAACAATTCAATTGGATACGAGCCTCGACCACAAGCAGTTATTAGCAACAGCAATCCCACGGCCACAACTATCAGTAGCCTAGAGTTACCTTGAGTCCCACTTCCAATTATGCCAGACAGTGTCTTCATTGTGATACGCCTACTTCAACAAAATTTACGTTTCAGATTCAGTCTTCACTTCTAATGCACCCGCATCAGTAAGGCACTTAGCGATCTCTTCATCTCGACCTTCATCAAAGGTACAGACCACTCCAATCAGCCCTTCCGTTATACGCTCATCATAAAGGCCCTTAACCACCCTAGGNAGACGTGACTCGAATATTATTCCCAATACAGTNAAGAGAATAGCNCCAAGTAACGTCAACTCATATGCAAGGATAATCATAGGAGGTACGGACAGGATCGGTTTNCCCCCCGTGACCATAGGGAAGGCCAACTGGGTNCCGAANCCTTCAAACAAAGCCAGCGTCAGTCCGATNGCCGCTCCNGCCAAGGGAAACACATANAGTTTATGTTCCACNGGAGGTTCCCCAAANGTCCCCTCAGGATACGGAGTACCTGACANGATATCGTAATCATTCGAGTCNACAGACGCACCTTGCAANTTCTCGACCGCATCNGCANCCGCGTCTGGAGTCTCNTACAATCCGAGAATTGCTCTTCTACTCATATTTATCACCCTCTAGCCTTANTCGCATTTTCTAACAGACAGCTANAAACNGTCTGNCAGAGTCTCGCTATTANTGNTCNGNACATCATTCCTCTCTGATAATAGCCTGCACCGTTCTCCNNCCAATCTTGATNTCNTCCCTGAGAACCGCACCTTCTTTGATNTCGAAGATNGGTATCANAGGAAATGCCTTAGCGAACAGCAACATTAACATAAATACCATNGAGAACGTTGCCGTTACGATAATCAATTCTATCGGACTCGGCGCAAANTCTCCCCACACGAANGTGAATGAATGCTTGCGCCCCATACTCGGTATGATCAANAGGAATCTCTCGAGCCACATACCAATGTTCACCAGAATCGTGGTAAACAACATCAACGGGAAACTCCTACGNACACTNCGGAATAACCACATCGGCACGGGTATGAGGTATCCTGTGAATAAGAACAACAGGAATATCACATTCCANGGCGTNTGGAACAACCACATATCTCGAACAACCACCTCNGTACCTTCTCTATGCACNAGACCAAACATGAATTCAAGNGCAAAGAAGAATAACCAAGCGTTCGCCACCACGAACAANAGCCTACCGAGAGCATCTATATGNTCTCGCCNTATGTAATCATCCCANCTAAACAACCATCTCAACANTATNAGAACAGTTATAACACCCGCCACACCAGAGTGCACTGCNCCAATNACGAAATAAGGAGCGAAGATAGTCGTNTGCCANGCAGGTATGGCTANAGCCATTCCGAAGTCCCANGATACTATGCTATGCACTGAGACGAAAACGGGTAGCAACAAGGCNGANAGTATTATTCCGGCTATTGCCTGNAGTCGCCATTGCCGCACGGTACCTCTGAACCCCATCGANAGCGCCCCNTATATCTGGTGAGCTGCCCCNCTCGTCTTGTCTCTCAGNACAGCGAAATCAGGTATCAANGCCACGAANATAAAGAGTGAGCTACCAATTAGATACGTAGATAGCGCATGNGGGTCCCATACCAGNGGAGACCGAATATCTGGCCANATCCCTCGAGCCCAGTCATATGGAAANACCCANTANAAGCGCCACATCCGNCCCAAGTGAACTATAGGCATCATCGCAGCGGTACCAAGGGCGAACACNGTTAGAACTTCTGCNGCTCTNGTAGCAGGCCTTCTCCATTCAGCTTGAGCCAAACGCAAGATGGCCGACAGCATGACACCAGCATGACTGATACCGATCCAAAACACGAAGTTAGTGATGAAGAATCCCCACATGACCGGTCTGTTCATACCCGTCATACCAAGTCCTCNGTTCGCTAACACACCAACAGCTATAACNCCTAGTAGCGTTATAGTCGCGAACANTCCNGTTAAGATGTACCAATGTANCGGCGTNCGCAACACCGANTTTGTAAGCGTATCATTTATCTGTGTATCCGTAAGAGACCTACGGTCTTGCATTATCTACCTGCTCCTTGCTATGTTCTTTCTANTCGCNTTTGCCAAAACTACTCTGGCTTCCCNAGCACCATTACCTTCTTACGTACTANCATCNTNGACNGTTGATACAGNCTCAGTTCTCTCATNTCCCATATTGACATCACNGGAATGANCCTACTNGCCAACATATACACAAGCACTGCNCCCGATATCAATCCGAATATGATCATNAGATCTGCTGCNTCTGGCAACACTGTGGCCGGAACTTCTTCTACTTTNANATGNTGTTTATCNCGAAGATCAGACACCGACCANGANGATACGAACANNCTNATCCTATCAAAGAAACACCCTATTAAGACCATCACNCCTATGCTTGCTAAAGCCCCTGGATTCTTTCTTATAGGGTTCCATATTAGCATGAACACCGCGAGNACNAAGCANCACAAGAAAGCGATAATCCACGCATACAGNTAGGGNCCNAAATTTATGAGCTCNAGAACAGCCTGCTCTCCCTCCATGCGTCCGTACCAATAGGTTATGAANGCGGACCACCAGAAATAAAACCACAGTAGNGAACTCGCGACGAATAACTTACTAATACCCCAGAAAGTTTCCATAGGTATGTACTCATCGTATCCGCCCCATCGCTTCAGCACATATGCCGTTACCAACATTGTGGCTAGTGCTGCCTGAATACCACTAAGTGCGTGAAATGTCGGGTATATTGANTCCACCCANCCNGGCACCAGTGACATGGAGAAATCANAACTGATCACGTAATGGGTCCATAGGATGCCCATAAAGTAAAATGCGCCGAAAAATCCCAGAAAAACCCTCTGGANCTTCCAGTTNCGGANAGTTCCNTGCCAACCCATGGCCATTATTCCATGGAATCTACTACCGCCGTTGTCTCTCAGGGATGCAAAATCAGGTATTGCTCCTGCCCAGAGCAAGCCTANNCCACATATAATCAATGATACAAGCATCATAGTGTCAAANACATGNGGAGACCACGAGGCNGCCTCTATCCAGATCGTCCANCGCCCCTCAGTGCNAGGCAAAGCAATCATAAGAGGNATGAAGANAATCANGTTGAATANACCCACNATNGCNAACAACTCTGAAGCTCTTGCAATTGGTCTTCGCCANTGGTTTTTNACCAANCGGAAAGCTATNGANACTAATGGGGCCGTCTGAGTAGTCGTGAAAAGGAAGGAGAAGGTAGCAGCNAGATACCCCAATTTAGTGNTATCCCCCTCATTCAGTCGCATCACTAACCCTANCACCCCCAAGGCGAGCAACAGACCCAAGGCACCGACAATACCCCAGTACCTCGAACCCTTCGANCGTGTCCGGGAGATGACATCCCTAGTTACCTCGGATGGATCCATCTCGAATATAGTTGGTTCGTGATGTTGATGATTAGTGGCCATGTGCTCCTACATCCTCATAATCGGGATCAACCTTCTTAAGGTATATAACATTAGGCTCCGTACCAAGACCCTCAAGCAATTTGTAATTCCTGCGGTCATGAGCCAATTCTGCAACTCTGCTGTTAGGATCACTCATATCACCAAAGACCAGACCGCCTGTAGCACACGCCTGAGCGCACGCGGTAGCGAACTCACCATCCACAAGATCCCTATTTTCCTGAACTGCAGTTCTCTCCGCTTTACGTATCCGCTGAACGCAGAAACTGCACTTTTCCATGACGCCCCTCGTCCTGACGGTGACATCTGGATTAAGTTGATTGCGAAGTGACTCTGGCCACACTGGTTGCCAATAGTTAAAGAATCGCACTTCATAAGGGCAGTTATTCGCACAGTAGCGAGTACCTATGCATCGATTGTATATCTGAACATTCATACCTTGATTGTTATGATACGTTGCATACACCGGGCAAACTGGTTCACATGGAGCTGTACCACAGTGCTGGCACATTACAGGCAGGTATCGCGCTTTAATATCAGGGAATTCACCTTCCCAATATCGCTCAATTCTGATCCAAGAGATGGCTCTAGCCTGATTGAACAGACCTTCAGTGTTTAGGGGCACGTTATTCTCAGACTGACATGCCACAACACAAGCCTGGCATCCAGTGCATTTATCTATGTCGACAACCATGGACCACTTGTGGTCCCACTCAGATCGCATTGTCATTGCCTTCTCCTAATAAGTTCGTACGCCGCAGTGAAGTGAATTAATCCCTGCTAGTGATCAGTCAAGAGCACAACAGGCCATTCTTCGATTTGATCGGTAGCAGCAACACCTTCAAACTTAACCATTCTAGTTTTTCTGCCAGTTTTCGTCATTGTTACCTTCGTGGCTGCCCAAGCATGAGCATTAGTCACAGTTTCAGCTGTCCCTGATAACACGTCAAGAACATTTGCNNCCCTGTCTCGTGCGTACCTNCCTGCCACACTAGTGTGCCCCTGACCAAGGGGAACCCCAAGCACGCCTTCAGGAATTGCAGGCATCGGATAGGCTATAACCTCAATGCTCTGACCATTTTCATTGTTTGTGAGTTCCAAGATATCCCCCTCAGAGATATCTAAAGTTGCTGCTTCTTTCCTGTTTATCTCAACCCATGTCTGCCATACTCCCGTCGATATAGGATCTGGAGCAGCCTGCAGCCAAGGGAGATCAGCACCCTGCCCTTCCCAGATTGAAGCGGATCTAAATGGAATCAAATGATGCTCCCCTCCACCTGAGTATTGAGGCATTGAGAAACTTCCAGGNTCAACAGCCTTTCCAGCCCCCTGATTCGANGCCCCNGTCGACTTAACGTCCCACCATCCTCCCCTTTGAAGAACCCCAACCCAGAAATCATNGAAGTTGNCAGNTGTNACTGAGCCCCTGTTGAGCTTATGNAGNTCCCGNGCAGCATCTTTAAGCGCTCCCTGCATGTCTGATGGCCAAGCACCATCAAGTGATCTCATAGAGGCCACCGATAGAAGCAAATCACCAAAAGAACGACCATCCTTGAACGGCCTAACGACTGGCTGCTGCAATCCCATCACTGGGTAACCTGGTGAAGGATCTGGTATATCGTCTCCCCACATCTCCAGTTGAGTCAATTCAGGTAGAACCCATTGAGCGACCCCAGACGTCTCGTTTGGCGTTGGGGATATCGAAACAACCGTGCTTACTGACTGTAGTGCTTCCCTAAGACCCAGATGATCAGGCAAGCCGTGAAGTGGGTCACACCCCCTCACTATAACCGTTGAGTATTCGCCTGAATTAATCTTCGCGATGGTCGACACCCAGTCACCGAGAGACTGACCAACTCCTGACCTTGGTACATTCACAGGGAAATCTGGATTGTAATTGACACCACCAGTGACACCCACTGAGCCAACCAAATGGTTCAATGCATATGCGGCAGCAAGGTTGAACGCTCCATTTGAGTGCCCACCGGCTGAGTCGCCTGCGATTGCAATGGATGGTCCTTGAGTTGCGAAACGTACGGCCACTTCTTCAATCATGCCCGCTGCACGAGAAGCATCCCCAAGATATTCAGTTAACCCAATTTGCCTAGCAACACTCTCTGGAGTGTAGCTATCCAAAGAGGAGGCACCGCCTTCAAATGCTTTNNCCACATCCCCNGACGCTAGCCCCTTCTGGACTATCACATGAGCTATACCCANAGCAAGAAGACCNTCCATACCNGGTTTGACTGGGATCCACCGATCTGCGTTAGCAGTAGTTTGCGAGAACCGCGAATCGACATGTATTAGATATCCTCGCTCTTCGCCGTGATCTCCGCCCTCCCTAAATTCACCATACTGTTGCGAGTGTGATTCAGGAGATACCCAAGTCCCCAACCAATCGGCACCAAACGAAAGTATGCACCGAGCATTCCGAATATCGAAATGCGGTATCTGGTCNTGCCCGAATGTGCTTTTAATGGAATTTTGCAATGCTAGTCGAGACAGNGGTTCAAGCTGAACGTGATCGGACCCAGTTGCCTCAGNAAATCTTGATACAATNGAAGCAAGTTGCCCCCTCAAGGGATCAGTNATAATAAGTGCCTTACCACCATCAAGNGCGCTATTCAAAGCACTCATCGCATCCCCCCAAGCNACGGGCNCACCATTCTGCAANGGTGANTCTATACGATCAGGGTGATACAACTCCTGNAANGCTGCTTCACTTCGGGCNCTATGGCTTCCNCGATTCAAAGGGTAATCNGGGTTACCNTCAACTTTTTTCGCCCGACCCTCTATCACCCGTACTATCACACCCTCAGNCCCACCACCTTGATTNACAAGCGTGGCNTACCACACTTCCCCACCAGATGGGGTATCCTCAGGTATGTCCAATGAACTCTGAACCTGAAGCTCAACTTCNGGGATATCACAACCATTGAAAACTACTGCGCCNAGCGCAGACAGACCGCTCAGTTTTATGAATCTCCGCCGCGATAAATCCATGTATCTGCCTACTCCTCAGTTATTCTCAATGATGGCAAGTCGTGCAGTCTGTCGGGGCACCGTTATCACGATGACAGTCAACACAATCTTGCATTTTAAGATCACGCACCTGTTTTACTGCCGGCATAGACGCTACATCACCATGGCAAGTTGCGCATACTTGTGACGGCATATCGAAAGCTGGCCTATCCTCAGTCGCATATTGGGGATCAGTGAAGTACGTTATATGGGCCTCATGGTTAAATTGCACATGGTCCGGCAACCGGTGGACCCTTTCCCAATTTAT
Organism: Chloroflexota bacterium; assembly: GCA_002717565.1. Taxonomy (GTDB): domain Bacteria; phylum Chloroflexota; class Dehalococcoidia; order Lucifugimonadales. The sequence continues at coordinate 5,940 of PBAZ01000007.1, read as the reverse complement.
TGCATTGGAGGCCTTCATGGTCATAGGATCCCATCCAGCAACGGCTAACAGGCCATTGTCGCCAGCTATGCCATCAAGTTCTTTACTCTGTTGTCCAATCACCTTATGACAGAACATGCACTGCTCAACGGACGGCACAGTAGCTGCCGAGCCACTTGTGACGTTGCGATGGCAGAATACGCAGTCTATCCCCCCTATGTCTACGTGACTGGAATGAGGGAACTCTATAGGCTGAGCCGGTGGCTCACCAAGGCCCAGAATCGGAAACGGAAGCGTGAACCAAGCCCTGCCGATAAACGCAGCTATTAGCACGATTATCCCTATTGCTAGGGCTGCTACCACAGGAACTAGAATTTTGACAGTCTTGCTCACTTCAGGCATACGATTCGGTTAATCCTCTTCAATAATGTCTCGCAGATAGTTGCGCGCTTTTGCAGCTAGCTATATCAAATACCTTGTATAAATAGTGTCAAGGGCTTCTTTCATTCCCGGCAACATAATGAACAGCATAGCCGCAGCAGATACCCCAGCAGCAGCTCCTATGAGTAGCAAGGGCAATCTTATTTTACCCAGAGAACTCGGGATGTGTCCGGTTGTTACCAGTGAGGGTATAAACCCTAACGAGAATGCCATGCACAATGCCATGACTAACATGCTCCCCACGAACAATATCAGGTAGATAAGGTTTTCACCTATCAGGCTCCACGCGTAAGGACTGATGAANCCTGGATCAACTTCGTGCATGTTACCTCTANATGATGNGTATTTTGTGCCTNCNNGGANNCCNCCGGCNACCNTGNCNTACTTCCCGTCANTCCTTGGAGCACAAANTAATAGGACTTTAGCCTTTTTAGGCTCAAAATGTCAAGCCCCCTTACGATGCATTATGCGTAATTTGCGTAACTTGGGAATATTGGACAAGAAGTTATGCCTATAGATACTTGGCAAATACCCTGATATGGATGTAGAATCTGAGAAGTACGGTCGCACCAGAGAAATGCCNCCTTACCACAAATAAGGGTAACCATGCAGCCGGACGAAACACGGAATAGGAGACTACCACGATGAACGACCGCTCCTTCANTCAATCAGAGGATAACAGAAGATCGTTCCTTAAACTTGCTGCACTAGGCGCCATAGGATTGGCTGCCGTTAGCATNTTCAGAGGAACAGGGTCCAAGAAGTCTCTCAGCAAAATCCGATCAATGCCTCTTCCGGGCAACGGGTCTATATTTGAACCACGCCATGATGCTAGACTTGAGTCTTGGCTCAAAAGTGGTNGCAAATAAGCTACCACCTANTCGGTATCCTTAACCAAGAGCTCCCCTACACATACAGACCTGAGTAAAGTAATCAATACTGCTTGATGGGGTGCCCGTTTCCAAAATGGCCACACGAACCNCGACCGCTATGAATATGGATCTTCTCCATTGGTATGGTCTTAGTGGACGTAAGTTACCATGGAGAAATAGTACAGATCCCTACCACATCCTGATATCAGAAGTCATGCTCCAGCAAACACAGGTAGAGCGGGTAATACCAGCGTATCACCGTTTCCTTGACTCTTTCCCCACAATACGGCACCTAGCCGCAGCAAGTCCAAGGCAGGTTATTCAATCCTGGCAAGGTCTAGGTTACTATCGCAGAGCAGTGCGACTACATAAACTTTCCCAAATAATTGTCAGCGACATGAATGGTGAAATTCCTAGTAATTTCCACGAACTCATCAAGCTTCCCGGGATTGGACAGTATACCGCATCGGCAATTGCCTGCTTTGCATTCAGCCATCAAATTCCAGCCATAGACGTAAACGTATCCCGGGTTCTTCACAGGGTCTTTGGCAAGCAGCACCGCAGCAAATCGTCACTACCGTCCAAGGATTTCTACAACCTCGCNGCTCAAAGCATACCGCTAGGTTCNGCATCCCAATGGAATCAAGCACTAATGGACGTTGGCTCAATATTCTGCAAGAACCGCTCACCGTATTGCACTGAATGTCCGCTTCATAACGCGTGTCACCACGCGTCAAATTCGAGTCAAAAGAGTACCTCTGCTACCCCCTTTGTCCCAGAGCGCAAAACGCGTTCCAGAATTCCTTTCAGGGGTTCATCCCGCTATTTCAGGGGNCGCATCCTTCACATATTATCAAAATTNGAGCGCNTGGGAANANATNGCCATNGAAGNACTTTTNGATGNTATCAACGCTGAGATAGANCAAGANNGTAAGTTGGATCGGCAGGNATTTCACCANNTTNTACTGACNATGTCTGNNGAAGGTCTNATTTTCGAAATCAAAGATAANATCACGACTGANGTCTTNGCAGTNAAACTNCCCNCTTAAGAATNCCGNGTAANAAGTGTTAATCAAACTATNTNACAAGATAATTNNGAAAAAATGAATNGATNTNCGGNCCCAGAACNGCCCAATGNTCTGGATACAANGCCCTCTCNCTCTCGGTCAGANATCCATNNTATTTCCCTAGNTNCGGGAAATNCCATNCACCGTTGACCCAAAACTGAGGCCTTGGATTGTGATCNTTTACCCAGNGCNCAATACAACCTATCGTACTNCTTGCAANCCAAGCAGCTAACGAGATACCACCTACAGCTACAGCCACCGCCTCNATCCAAAACGCGCTNCTNTNAAGNGGTTGGTGNCGATCCANAAGTTCTATTAATGCCGCTGANCGTTGCTCCACTGGCAAATCGATAAAGGTCCTGTTGGTATACAAACTATTCCATATTCCNAACATCGACGGNATCACAAGACCCCCATCGCTAGCTATTGCAAGNCCACCAGATACCGATGACCAATAGCGCGCTTTATGACAAGCATTTTCATAGTGAGTCGTACCGNTTTCTTCAANAGAAGCTNCTTCATTCAAATCCTTAGCTGAAACCAAATTCAAAGGTAAGCCTTGCAGCAACAGCGATAATTCACTGGCTTTCTCATCGTTGTGAGTCCCCAACACAATACCAACATTATCGAGGCTATATGTATCCACTTCCCACTCCACGGACNNCCTATCTAANCACTATTGCTCCAAATATTTNAAACCCATATGGCAAAACTCCATACAAGCAAGTATAATCTACAGCGTNAATTAGGAGGAATGCANATGGGTTTCGANCTTGACTANATATTCCACCCCCAATCGGTTGCGATAGCTGGNGCNTCAGAATCGCCCGANAAACAGGGACACAATTATTTCAAGAATCTACTGGAAGATTTCGANGGGCCTGTATACCCNATCAACATAAGAGCCGAGTCNGTACTTGGACAAAAAACGTACAAATCCATACGAGATTTACCNACAGATGTAGATTATGTCATCTCAGCAATACCNAACCGAGATATACTCGATTTGGTAGATGCCTGCGNAGAAAAGAAGGTCAAAACACTTCACCTCTTCACCGCACGCTTTAGCGAAACTGGNTATGAAAAAGAGGCCGAACTGGAGCGGGAGCTCCTCGCACGGGCCCGTAAGTATGGAATACGAATTATTGGACCGAACTGTATGGGAATCTANTACCCAAAAGTTGGTATAAGCTTTATGTCNGGATTTCCAAAAATCCCAGGGAACGTTGGNATCATATCTCAAAGTGGGGGCAATGCCTCAGAGATAATCCAACTTGGAGCAAGTCGTGGGATTCATTTCAGTAAACTTGTTAGCTATGGAAACGCACTGGACTTGAATGAGGCCGACTTAATTGAGTATCTGGCTGACGACCCTGACACAGATATTATCGGGGGATATATCGAGGGAGTACGTGATGGCGCGAGACTCGTCAAAGTACTGAGAGAGGCCAACAAGAAAAAGCCCGTTGTTTTGCTAAAGGGAGGACGAACAGATGCGGGGACGAGCATGGTCTCCTCCCACACCGCCTCCCTAGCAGGACAACGAGAGGTCTGGGAATCAATGTGCCGTCAGACTGGCACAACAAACGTTTANAGTATGGACGAACTGATAGACGCAATAGTCGCGTTCCGGTTCATGCCTCCGGCAACTGGCTCTAATGTTCTAGTTGGTGGCGGGTCTGGAGGGAGAAGCGTAACGTCAGCAGACGAATGCGAAGAAGAAGGTTTGACATGCGCCGCTATACCTGCAGAAGTACATACCGAACTATCAGAGCGAGACTCTTTCTTTGGTCCTTGGGTTAATAATCCGATTGATGGATCAATCATGGGGGGCAGTAACCTCCGAGCTGAGAACGTTCTCGAAATCATAGCTAAGAACCCAGCATACGATGTCGTGATTAACAGCATCGGCTCAATGGGCCCGTGGATGGGAGGAACGACAGATCCGAATGCAAAGCCTGAAGAAGAAGACCCGAGAACTCGAAGGGGCAGGAGGATGTTAGAGCGCACCTTAGAAGTTTGCGGGCGATTAGAGAAACCACTTGCTCTGGTTATCGGCGATTATTTGCCGTCAGATCAACGACAATTAGAATCAGCTCAAGAATTGCGAAGACAAGTCATGGAATCAGGATTTGCTATATTCCCTTCAATAAGACGAGCGTCCCGTGCTATACATCGATTGAGCACTTATTACACTAGAAGAGATAAACTTTAGAATTCGTCACCTGGTAGATCACCTACGCCCAAATTGCTTTTCAATAAAAGCAACATCGAAACTCAGTACTGTTGGTCTACCATGTGGGCAGGTTCGGAAGTTAGGCGAAGATTCCAAATCCCTAAGAAGTTCCTGCATCTCTGCAACGGAAAGTTTTTGTCCTGCCCTTACCGATCCATGGCATGCAAGCGTCTTGATTAAAGCATCTTGATCCGGTTCAGCACTTTGCCCCGAACCTATCCCATAAACAGCATTCAAAAACAATTCTCTAGGATCCAGACTCCCCAAAATCAAAGGGACTCCGCGTAGCAAATAGGTACCGCTACCAAACGGTTCGCAATCGAAGCCATATTTCCTCAACAAGCTCTGGTGAATTCCCATTGCCTCTTCAAAAAGTTCAGGTATCTCAATAACAATTGGGTCAAGCAACCCTTGAATCTCTAGGTCCTTGGCATTAATCATTGCTCGCAATTTTTCAAACCAGACACGCTCGTGAGCTGCATGCTGATCAATCAAATACATGCCCTGATATCCTTCAGCTACCAAATAGCATGATGCTATCTGTCCAACCACGCGAAGCACGGGTAGTCTATCCTCCAGAGAAGGTTTAGCGTCAGGATTATGCGATTGGTCATTACTGTCCGCAAATAAGTTAGCCGTCGCCACTTCTTCTCTACGCGAAGCCTGTCCTACAGTAATCGTTCTCGGCACTCGACTTACTACTGGAGTAGCAATCGGTACATTGGTCAAGGCCTGTCTAATCGCTGCCTTTACCGAATCGAACACGACAGCTTCCTGAGAAAATTTTATTTCTGCCTTCGCGGGATGTACATTAACATCCACATTGCTCAGAGGCAAACCAATATTTATCATTGCAATAGGATAGCGCCGCTCCTTCAATACCCCTTGGAACGCGGATTCAACAGCAAACTGCAGGTTCCGGTTCTTGACTGAACGCCCATTTACTAGCGTAATTATTCCATTTCGATTCCCTGCCGTAACAGATGGATCAGAAACCAATCCGCTTAACCAAATCTGGTCTGGTAGTTCGAATTCAAATGACAAAAACTGAGCAGCCTTATCAACCCCATAAACACTTCGTACAGCGTCAAGTGCGCCGCCAGTACCAGGGCTGTTCAGCTTCAACTTACCATCAATATTCAGACTGAACCGAACATCCGGACGCCCAAGTATATACGGCACCACCACCTGAGTTATATGGTTTGTTTCAACCCCGACCGACTTCAGAAACTTTAGTCGAGCAGGAACGTTACTAAATAGCGACCGTACGACAACAGAAGTGCCAAGCGGAGCACCAGTTCGCTCTTTACGTATGAGTTTTCCTTGAGAAATCTCTACGCGTCCA
>PBAZ01000006.1 GCA_002717565.1 Chloroflexota bacterium | reverse complement strand
GATTTTCTGATTATCCAGTGTTTTAGGAGTGTTGTATAAAGTGCCTTCGATTTTTGATCTCCACGTTCATACAAGTAAAGGCAGTCCTGATAGTGGGCTTTCTGCAGAGGAAATGGTTGAGGAAGGGTTGCGCATAGGACTGACTGGTGCCATGGCTACTGAGCATAACGGTTGGGAAAAGAACGACTTTATCCAGTTCTCCGCTCAATCCAAGTTGCATTTGGTAAATGCTTTAGAGGTATACACGCCCATGGGGCATGTTATTGCTCTGGGTATTGAGCAGCACGTGAGTGGGTTCTCAGGAGGCGTTGAAGCTGTTAGAGAATTGCGAAGAATAGTAGACAATGTTGGAGGCTTTCTCATCATTGCGCATCCTTTCAGATTCTTGTTTGATCCACCTGGTATGTACACCCAAAACAAGCTGTTTGAAGACCCTAATGATTTACCCATAACTCCTGAAAAGGCTGCTGAACACCCTATTTTCGAATTGGTTCATGAAATTGAAGTGGTTAATGGTGGGAATTTGGAAAGCGAGAATCGGTTCACACAAGAGGTAGTCAAGGTTCTGGGGCGCTCTGGTACAGGTGGTAGTGATTGTCACTCAACAGCTGGGATGGGCAAAGGGTCAACTCTGTTCCGTGGCGANGTTAGAACGCATGATGAACTTCTGGAAGCTCTTCATTCTGGAGAATTTGTGCCNTTGGGTGAGTTTCACGTTGGGAAACCCAGTCTGTATGGTGAGGCATCTTGGTTAGANCGAGAGGCACTTGCCAGAGACGGACTTGACTTGGCAGATATAAGACCATGGAANGGGAAATGGGTCACAGAATGATCATTCCCNGCATAATGAGTGTCTGAGGTCTCACTAAAAGTAANTTTCAGCAATATCTGAAGAAGAGAGGAGCTCCNNATNNATNNGGAGCTCCTCTCTTCTCTTAAAGTGGGTTTTCATNTCTACAGTGCAGAGANTAGGAANTANTCCACACTAGTGGACNTTNTTGGAAACATGTCGTGGTACGCTGAGGNTAATAGTTTAATGGAGGATATGTTATGAGCACAGACAATCAGGTTCAACTAGAGAATGCTGCAGTGGTTATTATGGATTTCCAAGAAGATATAGTAGGAACAGTGGCGAGGAACCCNGAACGTGTAGTTGATCGTGCTAATAGCGTACTTCAGTCCGCACGAGATAATGGGGTTCCTGTTATATATGTGGTGCATCACGGTGGGAGATTCGCNGATGANACCCCTGGTCGCGCAATTCATCGGGGCTTATCGCCTGCAACTGGGGAGATGGTCCTTGTTAAGACTAAGACNTCTCCGTTTTCTACTACNGGAATTGATGTGCTGTTGAGGCAAATGCGGGTNGATACGTTGATTTTACTTGGTGTGGCGACAAGCGGATGTGTCCTTTCCACTGTTCGCTGGGCCTTTGATTTGGAGTACAAGTTGATTGTTGTTGAAGATGCGTGTGATGATGCTGATGAACAGGTNCATGAAGTGCTTACTCAGAAAATTTACCCACGGCAGTCTACTGTGGTTACCGCAGATGAATTGGGTCAGATGATTAGTGGAGGATGATCCAGTAAATCATCCATTTCGGAGATTGTAATAGTTGACCCATGTGGTCAATTCATGTACTTTGTTGCTGAGATTAGTTCAGGGGGGCAATATGAGCGAAAAACTGGACACNCTGGTGACCNAAGAAATGATGGAAAAACGAGATCAATGGAGTGAGCCGAGAGTATCACGTCCGGTTTCTGAATCNGATATAAGGAAGTGGGCAATTGCGGTGTACTGGCCGGAAGAACCTCCTAAGCTATATTGGGATGAGGAGTATGCTAAGTCGACTCGCTATGATGGGATCATCGCGCCTCTTGATTTCAATCCTTTTGCATGGCCTGTCCCTGTGCCACCTGCTGCCCCAACTCCGCCAATGGGAACAGGGCAGGGGACTAACGCGATGAATGGAGGTCAGGTCGTTGAGTACGTGGCTCCGATTCGTCCTGGTGANGTGATTAGCACCAGCACGGCTTTGGTTGATTGGAATGAGCGGGAGACTCGATTGGGTTTGACTCTATTNAGTACCAACGAAACACGGTGGACTAATCAGAATGGTGAATTAGTNCGCATTAGTAAAAATACGAGTATTCGGTATTAGANCGAAAGTTGTAAGGAGGCTGTCATGGCTAATAATGTGTATTGGGAAGATATTGAAGTAGGGTATGAGATTCCCAAGTGGACGCGTAAAACAGATTTTATGCATTGGAATAGGTATGCTGCTGTTAATGACGAGTTCGTTTACATTCACATGGATGANGAAGCTGGACGAGCTGGGGCGAATGAGCAAGGTGCCTTTGGTATGGGAAATTTGAGNTTTGCCTACCTGCACAANATGCTGAGAGATTGGGCCGGAGATGAAGCTTGGGTTAAGACAGTAGGACTTCAGTATCGGGCTATAAACCAAAAGAATGATATTTTAGATTGTGTCGGAACGGTCGTGGCCAAAAGAGTNGAAAATGGTGANCATTTGGTAGACCTTGAGATCAACGTGGTAAACCAGAATGGACAGGGTACAGCACCTGGGCAAGCTACCGTTGTCTTACCAACTAGGGCATAAGCAATAATTCGTANATTGAAACTATAAGACGCAGACGAAGNGTGGGCGGTGGGNCNGNTNGTCGTCTGCGTCTTGTGNTTGTNAGGAATAAGATCGTATGAATGAGGGCTTCTACAAACAANTTGCATCGACCTAAATTACTAGCCGNTATTTTTNTAGAGTCTACGTTGCCTAGTTGCTACTCTATAGGTAACAAGTTATCCACAGAACTCCCAGAGGCATATTGTTTNGTTCGGTGTTTACCTANCACTGTTACGAACCCGCTCCCCAAAACTTTAAGATCGTTTCCATCTAGGAAAAGAGCAGTTTGAGAGTCAATTCCNATAAATGTTATTGCAGCCTTTGAAGGCATTGATCGATTGCTATTACTAGTTTCGCCTGTAGTTGGTTGTGCAAGGTTTTCGTAATGGGGNAGGATGCACAGNTTGGGNATCAGGTTGAGACCGTCGATTAGTTCACCGCTTCCGGGAGGAACTTGCATAGATTCACATAGTGCCATTGCGCCNGCGCTAGACCCAATTATCATATGACCCGATAAGTATAGGGTGGTTAATTCTGAAAGGAACAACGAATTTTTCAGCGAGTTTATTAGGTATATAGGNTCGCCTCCGGTCAAATAGATGGCNTCGGATTGGCGGAGATGTTTNGTTATCTTGGGGTNGTTGGCATCTGATTCGTCGTGTATTCCAATTTCGTAAGCTTCGGCTTTGAGNTGCGTGAAATANCTAACAGCCTTGTNTATAACTGTTTGTGGGGTAAGATGTCCGACGGCNGTAGGAATAATTGCTACCTTNGGTGTCNGTTTCCGAAGAGTGTTGAGTAGATGTCTATCTACTGGTTCGCATGCACGGGAAAATTCATTTCCCCCTATNAGGGCAATTTGTGGTTTATTGTTCTGAGAATCATTNNTCATAAGAGTAGTATTCTTGGGTAGTCATTAGTGCTGTCAGTTTTCTTTGCGATTCGTCAAATNAATNTTGACAGTGGGGATCCAGAAGTTNCTAGTCTTTCAATTGCAGTGATGGAAATGGTGGGTTCAACGGCAAGGTANGCAAAATTGCGCAGGTAACTATGTGCCCAGAGAGTTGGTGTGTCAGGTGTGTGTGTNAGGACTTTTTCTGGCCAATTTGTTGGAGCACCTGCTCTNGCCATATCTTGNCCGGAAAGATAAAGCTTAGGATCCAGTAANCCATTCAGTTGATTTGGATTNCGAGCCCATTTCCTTTGGAATCCGGCGAAGGAAGCCCGTACNGTGTCTAAAGCNGCTGTTCGGCTATCGTCGTTTGGCCGTATTGTTCCGTCTACGGCGTCCACTCCGGATTCCCAAGTTGCTCTGACGAAGAAAGTTCTTACCTCTTGGGTGTCGGATTTTGATGGCAATGTGTAAATTAATCCAGTTACTCTGGAGCTTGCACGGACAAGACTTTCCCCTGATAGCGCCATTCTAGGTTCATCAATTGCAGGAAGGAGTTTGATTTTGCCTAGTGTCACGTTGCTAGCGACTTCTATGGCGTGTAGGGCCTGATCCAGGGCTATAATTTGTTCTGGCCCCTGAACACTGGAGAGTATTACCCCATCAACAATATCGATNAGAGGTCGTAGCGTATAGACCAAGTCAAATGTCGATCGAGGTGATTCTATTGGATTTATTTGTAGGAACAAAGTTTGCGCAGCAGATCTTCCACCTAAAAGACCTCGTATCATATCGCACGTTTCTAGTTGTTTTTGCGGGAGGGCCAGGTCGTTTTCTCCTTGAGTCAAGTCGACGATGATCCGAAACGGTTGGATTCGTGCGGTAATAGCGTTTTTGATACGTCTTTCATTTGGTGAGATGATTAATTCGGCTCCAGTGTACACAACTTCCTGTTTATCCAAATTTTCATCTAGAGAGGATTCAGATTCTTTGTAGATAGCNCCCCCAGCAACTAGCTTGTTGTGGGAATCCATTATTTCAATGTCTACTCNGATTCTATCTATATTCCTGTGAACAAGAGTTCCATGTCGAGTGACAATCGCTNTTGCGGTTAGATGTTGGGTNTNGGATATANTCATGGCTANGTTCTTGATTTCTNCCCCAACTAAGTTGAAGCCGGGAGCGAATTCTGCTGAAACTTGGGCNATTGATTCNATGATCAATAACTGCTCTAGGAGGGCAGNGNTCTCAAAAAGTGCTATATTCGCTNCGAGCCGGTCTCGATTGATGTAGGATATATGTTCGCTTTGCTGACCGATNCTTAGTGATGGTGCTGTGACGGAAGCATCTGGGACGAGGTCAGATGCCCATTGATTTGCCATATCCCGTAGTTGCTGTGAGTTNTCGGGANTGAATTCGTGAGCTTCAGTGAGGTTAGGATTAATGTCTGNGGGNTTGAGCCTAATCCAAGCNTTGCCATGNAGAATTTCGATGGTGTCTTCATTTGCTGCTGCGAATTCCAGTCGCCATGCATGNCCCTCTCGTTGNACGCCCAGAATAGTGGAAAAAATGGAGTCGCCAATGAATACTAAGCCAGGGAANCGGGATATTTCGATTTCCTCGATAGTGTAACTTGGGATTTCTTCTTGAATATTGGCTAATACAAAAGAAGCAGTAAGTAGACTGTGGGCGATCCGCTCTTGATATATTGAATTGCGAGCATATTGTGCGTCTAGGTGGTAAGGGTTGTGATCGCCAGAGACTTTGGCATAAATGTTGACATCACTTTGTGTGACTTTGAATAAGGGCANCTCTAGNGGCCCNTGTCTGAATCNGTCCAATTCCCCATCACTGCCTCCACCATTNCCTCCCTGATTCCNGTTGTTACCCCCGAATCGTCCCGGTCCCCATCGAGAGGAAGCGTCGCCCCTAATTTCGTCTTCTACCATCGGCGCAGCACGGCTTCCNAAAAGGGATCCGGCTGCATCTCGGTTAATCATATGTGGTTGTTTTTGGTGCAATTGATTCATTGGCTTCTGTTCGTTAGGCATATCATTGCCCGGATGTTACCACAAACATTACNATTACTATAAGTTCATTCCTAGCTAGTATTNGCACTAATCTGGGTATCAAAGTCTGNGGTGTGCNGGANTACTTCAGNATGCATCGGTGCAATATCGTTNATTTATGCCATTTGGNTGCTCNGTTTGCGTATTCAAGATACCTAATCTAGAAGTAAGATTATCTTTCACTGNCCGAATGCTGTAGGTGNATAAAGAGATGAGGAAATCTTGATTTTTAGTAAGAAACCTTTTTATGGTTGGTTCATTGTGGCTGCAAGTGTAGCTATGAACTGCTATTTGTCCATAGCNTTTTTTCAGGGATTTCAGGTGTTTTTCCTTCCTATGGTTAAGGAATTTCAGTGGAGTCGCGCTGCGACATCAGGGGCATTCTCGTTAAGGCAATTGGAGAATGGAATTTTGGCTCCGCTAGTTGGTTTTCTGGTTCAGCGCTGGGGGGCAAGGAAGGTTATTTTTGCAGGAGTTTTGATTGGCGGGATAGGCTTGATGTCAATTGGAAGGATTAACTCTTTGCTCGCCTTTTACGTAACTTTTACGATTGCTAGCATTGGGGTATCCGGTCCATCTCACGGCGTTTCATGGCCTGTTGTCGTGTCTAATTGGTTCAATAGACTGCGAGGACGTGCACTGGGGATAGCAACCATGGGACCGGTTATTGGTGGGCCATTTGTTGTACTAGCGGCGGTTCTCAATGATTGGTTGGGTTGGCGGTCGGCAATAATGGTGCTAGGGCTTGGAATGTTGATAGTTGGGTTGCCATTATCGCTTGTCGCTCGATCGCATCCTGAGCCTTATGGGTATCATCCTGACGGGGATGTTGAACCTGCTATGGATCCAGTAGTTAACAGTGGCGTAGCCACTGAGCCGACGGGGGTGACCACTATCCAGGCAATCAAAACCAAGCATTTCTGGATCATTGCGTTGATTTTTGGGGGGCAATTCTTGGCCATAAGTGGACTTCATGTACACTTCATACCACTTATTGAAGATATGAATTATACAACAGCACAAGCAGCTGCACTGTTTGGTGTGGTGTTTTTTCTAAGTGGAATAGGGCGGTTATTAGCTGGATCCCTTGCCGATATTATTGATTACAGGATAATTCTAGGAGGCCTATTAATGTTCCAGTTTGTGTCCTTTGTTCTTTTGACGCAAACTCAATCGGGGGAGTTGCTCTTGCTAATAGTTTTTTGTCTTATCCACGGTATAGGCTTCGGTGGTACAATTCCACTGCGTCCGTTCGTGCTCGCTAGGCTTTTTGGCCGAGGTTCGCAGGCAGCAATTCTGGGGTTGTTACAGGGTGTATCAATAGGCACAAGTGTCTTTGGACCTATATTTTATGGTTGGATTTTTGATGTCACAGATTCGTATTTATACGCTATGGTGACATCAGGTTTGATAGTTGCTTTGGTGTTACCGTTCGTCTTAACCCTACCGAAAGATTCGGTAATTCTGGGAAATTCATCGGACTGATTCAATGCCTAGTAGGACAATAGAAGATCAGCGCAAGCCTAAATATTGACTTACGATGAAGTTTGAATCAACATTACCCTAGCAGAGGGGATTGTTCCGATATTCAGTTGCTTTCTAATAAGGAGGTGCTATGTACTCGCTAGATAATGGCTCACGGTTTGTTATACCCCGGACGGAGCTCACTTTCCCAGCACATATGATGCGCATGCATGCTAATGCAGCAGCAGCAGATGTTGACCATATAATGGCTGACTTTGAGGATGCGTGCCCTCCCGATTTTAAGGGAACTCAGTCTAGGGATGTAGTCATAGAATCGTTCAATACTACTGACTTTGGCAACAAGGTAATTACGTTTAGACCTAATAACATTCATTCTCAATACTTTCTGGGTGATGTGAGTGACTTGGTACAAGGGGCTCCAGACAAATTTCATGGGATTATATTGCCTAAGATAGAATTGCCTGAAGAGATTGCTTATGTGGATAATTTACTGACAGCTTTGGAGCGTGCTGCTGGGTGGACGACCAAAATTTCTCTTGAGGTATTAATAGAAAGCCCATTAGCATTGGTGAATGCTTATCAAATAGCCACTGCCTCGGATCGTATGGTTGGTCTGATTTTTGGTTTGGCTGATTTTGCTGCTTCTATTGGGGTTCGGGAAGTCGTACAGGATCAGAACCAGAGCTTTCATTACGCGAAGCAGGCAGTTGTAGTCAGTGCTAAGGCAGCTGGCTTGCATGCCATGGACAATGTCTTCTTTACTCTAGTCCGTGGAGATACTTCCGAAGAAGATGCTGAGGTGATTCGCAATAATTTTCGGGAAAAAAATATTGGTGCAGCACGTATGGGTATGGATGGTACATGGGTTATTCATCCCCAGCAGGCAAGCATAGCCAATGAAGTATATAGCCCGACAGACGCAGAAATAGAAGAGGATATTCGTTCTATTGATTATTACCATGCGCAAGGCGGGGGGGCTCTTGTTTTTCCTGAAACTAACGAATTTCTGGATGAAGCTACCATTAAAGGGAAACTCTCGACCTTNGCNAAAGGGGTTCAGTCTGGGAAGGTGTCTAAAGAATATCTCGCAGAGGCTGTAGCGAAATCAGANGCGGTTACAGGATTCAGCAACACTGATGTCCAAAAACGAATCATTTGACCACAACAGCATACCAAGCTTGCCTATAGTGACGCGAACTACAGATTGGTCATTTAGCGGAAATATTGGGTTATTAGGCGGCACAGGGGCCGAAGGCAAAGGGATTGCNGCACGTTTCGCATCAGTCGGATTTCCTGTATTGATTGGATCCAGGGAAAAGCATAAGGCAAAAGGTGTAGCGGCGAGAATATCAACGATTATGCCGCTAGCTGCTGTCTCAGGAACAGATAATGAGAATATGATTCAGCAGTGTGATGTTATATTTTTAACCGTTCCTTTTGCGGTTCAGCACCGGGTGTTGATAAAATTCGCTCAGTTACTTACAGGAAAAATAGTTGTATGTACCTCTGTGCCTGTGCAATTCAGTAGTAGTGGAGAAGTGGGTTTGCTTCCAGTTGTTGAGGGAGGGGCATCACTGCAAGCAAAGGTTGATTTGCCTACAGCCACCGTAGTCGGTGCTTTTCAGAATATTGCAGCGGCAGATTTATGGAATGTCGCTGAACCTCTCAATGCAGACGCTGTAGTTGCGTCAGATAACGAAACTGCGAAGCAGATGATAATGGACTTGTGTAGNGTACTCCCTGGTTTGGGAGTNCTGGACGGAGGAGGCCTTGATAGCACTCGGTACGTGGAAGCATTAACCGTCTTGTTGCTAAGGATAAATCAGAATTACCCCGGGAAGCGTGCGACGGTTAAATTTTCCGGACTTTTCTCTTAGTAAGGCTAGAGAGTTTCNCCGATAACATATGTACCATCAGTCCACTCGGGCTCTGACTCAAGGTGTTCCATCATTTTGAGGAAATTTGCATGTTGTCCCGGACTTTCGGCATTGGCGACATATGTTTCTTTGCTCTCGAAGACTGCAACGCCAATCCATGGACCATTAGCATCTGGTTGCATNACAAATAAGGCCACTGCACCTGCGGGGTTGCCTTGCTCTTCATTGAAAACTTTTATTAATGCAGCTTCGTGTCCAGGTTTAACTTTCAGATTGAATATTGTACCGTACATTATCAGAGTGCCTCCTGAATTATATTGTTATANTAAGTTTGTCTTTACAGTTGTATGGGGTCCGTGTCTACGCGTGCCCGCTCTGCGGTTAATATATTTTCCAGTTGCATAACAGTTGTTGGAACGTCTCCTTCAATATTGATGAGTGTGTGGGTGAAAATAGGGGATTTTTGCAGTTCAGAGAGCGCTTGACTCAATCGAGACTGTAATTCCGTNAGNGTTTCGGTNCCTCGTTGTGTTANTCGTTTGCGTAATATATCTTCATTTGGNGGTAGTAGCATAACAAAGGTACCATTGGGTACTAATTTTTTGAGCGTGNCAGCACCTTGGACATCGGTTTTTATGACTATGTCTTGTTTGTTTTTGATCGCGGCTGTTAAAGGTCCGCGAGGGACACCGTAGCTATTTCCATATACTGTGGCATATTCTAGAAATTCCTGTTGATCTACCATTTCACTGAATTTCTCTTTGGTCACGAAAATATAATCNACTCCGTCAATTTCATTTGGGCGTCTNGGGCGAGTGGTGCACGTAACCGCGAAGTGATAAGGNCTACGAAGGTATTTCATATGAGCGAAAATAGCATCTTTGCCAACTCCAGACGGNCCAGAGATGACAACGAACAAATTTCTATTAGTTTGCAGCCTATTTAGGTAATCATTAATTTGCATTTGAATCCAGAATTCCCGGAGCAATAACTTNCAAATCATCCCAGAACCCCGGGTAAGATATTCTGGTTGAACCCGGGTATGCAATTTCAGTTTCACCGTCGGCGAGCATGCCAGCGATACCTAAAGTCATGGCTAGTCGATGATCTCCGTGGCTTGAAGTTGTGGTTCCATAGAGCGACTTGATTCCAGTGATGATCATACCATCAGTGGTTTCCTTAATCTGGGCCCCCATACGTGTGAGTTCTGTTGTTGTAGTTGTTATACGATCGGTCTCCTTGACTCGCAGGGAGCTAGCATCTTTGATCTGGGTTTGGCCTTTGGCAAAACAAGCTGCCAGCGCTAATATAGGGAGCTCATCAATCAAGAGAGGAATCATGGCTCCCTCAATTGTTGTCCCGGATAGTGAGCTTGATGTCGCTGTAAGGTCTGCAACGGGTTCTCCACTTTGGGTAGTTTGGTTAGTGATCCTGATTGACCCTCCCATTCTTTCTATCACTTGCAAGAAACCTGCCCTGGAAGGATTGATGTTCACGTTTCGAACGGTGATTTCTGATTCAGGATGGCACAATCCCAGAACTAGCCAAAAGCTTGCGGAACTTATGTCACCTGGTACGCGCATGTCAGTAGCCTGAATCTGACCAGGCTGTATTGTGAGTTGGAGTTCATTCGAGGTTATAGATGCACCCATCGCTGCCAGCATCCGCTCAGAATGATCACGAGATATATGTGGCTGGTCGATGGTGATTGCTTGTTTTGAGAATAAACCCGCTATTAGTAGCGTGGATTTTAATTGGGCACTAGCCTCTGGCATGGTATAGCGGCCACCGCTCAGGTATTCTCCCTTAACTGAAATCGGTGGGAGGGATCGATCTCCCCGGGCCCAAATTTGGGCCCCCATTTGTCGCAGTGCTCGGATTTCCCTTATCATCGGACGAGATCGCAACGAATGATCTCCAGTTAAAACAGAATTGATTTCATTAGCAGCCAACATGCCCATTAAGAGTCGCATTGTGGTGCCACTATTCCCGGCATTGAGGACATTTTCTGGTTCTCTAATTCCTGTAGCACCAAATCCGGTTATTTTGAGAGTTTTAGTGTAATTCTGGGGTGCAGGATTTGTCTGTGTCGCAGTTATTCGGGCACCGAGGCTTCTAAGGCATCTCAGTGTGGACATGCAGTCCGCGGATGCTGAGAAGTTTTGTATTTCTGAACTACCGCTTGCAAGTGCATTAAAAATAGCAGCGCGGTGGGATATGCTCTTATCTGATGGCGCATCGATAGAGCCTTGGATCCGCGCAGGTCTTTTTACCGAAACGCTCATCTTCGGAGCCATCCCTTTCTCTTACCTTGGGGTTGGTCTGGGTTAGGGTTAGAGCTTTTCTCTTGGAAAGGATCAAGGTCGTCCAGTTTTCTGACAACCCATTCTCCAGCTAGGCTTCTTGCAAGAGATTCTGCGGTAGAAGGCAAAGCGTCTAGAGGATTTTCCTGCGCATCAGCTCCAGTCATCCAGTTTATGCGGCGTTCCCAGACAGTACGGAACAAGTTCTGAATAGCTGGATCGTTTGTTTCTCCAGGAGTTTCCTCTAGCAATTTCTGGATTTCATTCAACTCAGTTACTAGCTCAGCAATCCAGTGGCTGATTGCTGTTCTGTTGGAAACAAAGATGTCATGGTTCATTATTGGATCACCGAGGGCTAGTCGGCTGACATCTCGGAATCCGGATGAAGCCAACTTGCTCATTTCTGACCAACTAGGGCTCTTGGCAGTTGCCTGTACAAGTGCGGTAGATAGTGCTATTGGTAAATGACTAATACCTGCGACATATCCGTCGTGTTCTCCTGGATCTATAAAGTAAGGATGGGATCCTACTGCTTTTGCCAGACCTTCAACGGCGTCAACAGAAGGGCGGTCTGCATTTTTGTTGGGTGTCAGGCAATAAACAGCATTTGTGAAAAGTGAAGCCTCAGCTGCATCAGGGCCTGAATCAGTTTTGCCTGCCATAGGATGCCCGCCTATGAAGGATACGGATGTCGGCAGTATTTCATCCGCCCATTGCATGACAGCAGATTTNGTGCTAGCTGTGTCNGTTACGATTGTTCCNGGTTTCAGGTGTGGGGCTATGTCGCGAAATATCGTTTGCATTGCCATNACCGGGGTTGCTAGTATAACGAGATGTGCNGTTTCTANTGCAGTNGGTAGATGTCTTTCTATTTTATCAACCGCACCACGCTTTTGAGATNGAATCGCNGTNTCTCGGTGGGTTTCATGTCCAATGATAGTTGTGTTCTTAATGGGGCTNTTCTTGATTGCTAACCCCATAGAAGTGCCGATTAATCCAAGCCCAATAATGGTTATTGTTGGCATTTGTGCCTCCAGTTTGAACACATAGAATATGNTTTCATTTAGGTTCCGACCATCATTCTAACAAAGAATAGTATNGGAGGGTAAAGTAGCGANGAAAGGATTGGAATCCCAATGAATCCCAATCCAATGATACCAAATAGTGCCAAAGGGCCGAAGCGTTCAACTTGGGCCAGTAGTGGTAAGGCATTTTCAGGGAATACGCCCAGAGCGAAACGGAATCCATCAAGCGGTGGTATTGGCAGCATNTTGAAGATAGCCAGAGCACTGTTTATGAAAATCATCCAGACCAAGAAATCAAAAACACTTGGGTAAGNTGTAACCAGCGAAAGGCGAATTGGCAGGGCCAAAATGAATCCTAGAATAATGTTTGAAANAGGACCAGCCAAAGCAACAATGCTCATGCTTTTTCTGCCCCCNGTTAGGTTGAATGGGTTTACAGGAGTTGGTTTGCCCCATCCAAAATTCACGATAAGGATCATGAGGCTGCCAACAGGGTCTAAATGTTTTAGTGGATTTAAGGTAAGTCGTCCGTGATGTTGAGCAGTCTTGTCTCCAAGCATGAAGGCACTGGCAGCATGGCTGCCTTCATGAATAGTNATNGCGACTACTAGGCTGGTTATTGCGCTTATTAGTGTAATAACCCANGTTGTTGGATCTTGCTGGAGTAGGTCGAGTTGGCTGAGTAGCATGCTTTAGTTCCTTAGATTNAGTATCTCAGTAGCTTATGCTCGTATGAACTCCGAAGGGTTACAGCATAACATTCTGTACCTCATATAGTTAATNTGCAAAACGTCGGTTTGNANACCCATAGAAATAATCATCCTATGCTATAATCCTCTACGTGCCAAAGGTAGGTGCCACTTGCGTCTTCTGGTATGGATCCCGTTGGTTTAATCTCCTATATCACAATCCGTCTGGATTGGCTTTGGGTGGATCTGTAGTGAGAGATGTAACCTTGGTGAATCACAAAAAAGGGAGTAAACGGATGCCGCCATTCGAAGAATTAAAGGTTTTTTCAGGTACTGCACATAGAAAACTAGCCCAAGCAGTTTGCGATTACCTCAATGTTCCGCTCGGTAAATCGAACGTATTTAAATTTCGGAATGATAATACTTTTGTTCAATTTGAAGAAAACATTCGTGAGCGAGACGTGTTTATAGTGCAACCATTTTCTGTGCCAGTGAACGATCACATTATGGAATTGTTGATCATGATAGACGCTGCGAAAAGGGCATCAGCAGGCAGAATCACTGCTGTTATACCGTATTATGCTTATGGTCGGACAGATAAAAAGGATCAGCCTCGAGTCCCTATAACGGGTCGTCTCATAGCAGATTTACTTTCCGTTGCCGGAGCCGATCGGGTTTTAACTCTGGACCTGCACGCTGGTCAAATACAAGGTTTTTTTGATGTGCCTGTAGATGAACTGACGGCCCTAGGTATGCTGTCTACATATTTTAAGGATTTGGCTTTAAAGGACGCAGTTGTAGCTGCAGTTGATATTGGTATAACGAAACGGGCAAGAAATTTAGCTTCTGATTTGGGCGTGCCTCTAGCGATAGTGGAAAAAAGGCGTNTTGGTAACGAAGATGGTGTAGAGAGTATGAATGTTATTGGAGATGTGGCCGGGCGTCCGGTCATAGCATTCGACGATGAGATNGATACGGCCGGATCTCTTGTGGCNGCAATCAATACACTTAAGGAAGCTGGAGCTACGGAAGCTTATGCTTGTTGCACGCATGCGGTGTTTACAGATCCTGCTATAACTAGAATAGGNTCTACTGANTTCTTGAAGAAAGTGNTAATAACTGACACGCTTCCGTTGGCAGAATTCCAGCAGCATCCCAAAATCGAAACATTATCGGTAGCCCCCTGGCTTGGGGAGGCTATTCAACGTATACATAAAGGGTTATCNGTCGGAGCGATGTTTGAGTGAGATGTCATGCTTAAAAAGATTCTTAGCGTTCTAGGGGAATCAAATGAAAAAGCAGTATCACGTCTGATACCGCAGGTGGAGGCCATTAATGCCTCTGAGGGAGCTTTGACTGGTAAGACAATGGAGGAACTCCTTGTTATANGCTCGCAACTCAAAGANAAGGCGCTTCAAGGGACATCACTTGAGACNCTCATTCCCGAAGCCTTNGCACTAGTTCGGGAGACTGCCTTGAGAACGCTAAAACAACGGCATTTTGACGTTCAATTGATGGGAGGGTTGGTACTTAATCGCGGTGCTATTGCGGAGATGAGAACAGGTGAGGGTAAAACACTGGTCGCAACTTTAGCCGCTTACCTAAACTCGTTGTCTGGAAAAGGNGTACANGTTGTCACAGTGAACGATTATTTNGCCATGCGGGATGCAGAATGGATGGGGAGGGTGTATACATCGCTTGGCTTAACCGTAGGCTGTATTCAACATGATGTTTCTTATTTATTGACCGCTGGTTCTCCNGGTAGTCAATCTGAGGATTTGAATATCCAACAGGTTAGTCGTCAGGAAGCATATTTGGCTGATATTACATATGGTACTAACAACGAATTTGGCTTTGATTATCTTCGAGATAACATGGTTCTGGATGTCGCGGATCGNGTGCAAAGGGAATTGAATTATGCCATTGTCGATGAGGTNGACAATATACTGATCGANGAAGCCCGGACTCCATTGATAATAAGCGGAGTNGCTCAAGATTCNGCTGAAATGAATCGTAANTTTGCNCGTATAGCGGGACGGATGCTCGGTGGGGAAGGGGTAGATTTTATTGTCGATGAGAAGCTACGCTCNATAAGTTTNACAGAGGCTGGAGCACATAAGATCGAGGGNTTTCTGAACATACAGAATCTATACGATCCTGAGAANTATGTGATGAGCCATTACGCTGAAAATGCNATTCGNGCTGCTGTTATTTATCAGAAGGATCGTGATTATGTAANCAGGGATGGACAAGTTGTNATAGTTGATGAGTTCACTGGAAGATTGATGGANGGTCGTCGTTATGGTGACGGGCTNCATCAAGCCATTGAAGCTAAAGAGGGAGTNAAGATCCAGCCAGAAAGCATAACCTATGCAACTATTACTCTTCAGAATTATTTTCGTATGTATCANAAATTAGCAGGGATGACAGGCACCGCAGTGACGGAATCTGAAGAATTNTTGAAGATTTACGAATTGGAGGTTGTTTCGATACCTACCAATAGACCGATGTTACGGAANGATTTTCCTGACCTCGTTTTCAAGAGTGAACAGGCCAAGATTCGGGCTGTTGTGAATGATGTACTGGATACAACAGCATTAGGGCGTCCTGTTTTAGTAGGTACTGCGTCCATCGAGAAATCAGAGGAGATTAGTTCGGCTCTTTTGAAGCGAGGTATTCAGCATAATGTGCTTAATGCCAAGAATCATCAAAGAGAAGCGCTGATCATAGCTCAGGCGGGCGAACCTGGTGCTGTCACGGTNGCGACCAACATGGCAGGTAGGGGGACAGACATCAATTTAGGGGGTGATCCTTCAGTTGCNGACAGCTCTGCGTGGCAGGAGAANCATGACAGAATCGTTGAACTTGGTGGATTGCATGTTATAGGAACTGAACGCCATGAAGCTAGAAGGATTGATAACCAGCTGAGAGGGAGAAGCGGGCGTCAAGGAGATCCCGGGAGCACCAGATTTTATATCTCCGTTGTGGATGATTTGANGAGACGCTTTGGAGGAGACCGTATAAAGAGTGTGNTGGAATGGGCTGGNTTAGATGAAGACGATCCCATAGAAAGCAAACTTGTCACGAAGCAGATNGAAAATTCTCAGGTTAAGGTCGAGGGACACAACTTTGACTTGCGAAAACATTTGGTCGAGTATGATGACGTTGTCAATAGACAAAGATCTTTGGTATATAGCGACCGTGCTGACATACTTCATAATGACCACTGGATGGAGCGGTATAAGTCTCAATTTCAGGACGAACTTGGATCGATTATGGCTCGGGCACTCGTATCATCCAGGNCTGAAGACTGGGATATTGTTATGTTAGTAGATGAGCTGAACTTAATTCTTCCNACCTCAAAAAAAATTACGTTAGCAGATATAGAATCATTTAGTGAGCGCGTAGAAGTCGAAGATTTTCTTGGCAGTTNCGCTGAGGATTTAGTTGATTACTTGAGTGAGCAACTTGGGCAAGAAACTTTTAGGGATCTGGTAAGACAATTAGGGCTAAGGGCACTGGATACGAATTGGGTTCAACATCTTACTAGTTTAGAGAATCTTAGAATGGGCATAGGGCTTCACGCGTACGGTCANCGGGACCCTTTGGTAATGTTTAAGAAGGAGAGTCATGAGATGTTTGAAAATCTCATGCAACGNATTCAATCTGAAATTGTGCGAACGATTCCTCAGTTTGCAGAGGCTATATCNGGTAGTTCGCGCTCGTATCGCCGAAGTCCTTCANTTATGCCTACAAATCCTCGCATCTCGACCCAGAGAGAACGATCTTCTGATCATTCCTATATCGAAAGGGTGGGAAGAAATGATTTGTGTCCTTGTGGTTCTGGGAAGAAATACAAACGATGCCATGGCGGTTAATTCTGGTGGTTTGCCCATCCTGAAACGGGGGCTCGTCTGTAGATGACAGCAAGTGGGGTCAATGAAAAATTTGATTCAGCAGAGGAAGNNGGCAGCNTTCCTATCCTAGAGCAGGAAATCTTAGGGAAACTTAAACAGGATCTTGCCGCANGTAGAAATCCCGNNGAATCCTTGCTTGNGGCTTGTNCAAAGTGGTCNCTTTCTGCGGAAATGGTTGATGGTGTTTACTANGAGTATGTGCTGGCCCAAGAGGCCTTCGATTTANTATCGTTAATGAATCGNCTTGCTATAGATTGCAAGGGATTGATCCCAGCGAAAGACTTAAGCGATGCAGTGTTCGGAGATGAATACGAACTTGTTAGCGCTGGAGAAAATCTGCGNGGCCTATTAGGCCCGGTGAAATACAACCAATATCTTAATTATTTTTANGGGGTATTGTTGGAGGAGATATTGATTTTTGCNATAGAGGATGAAGTGAGGAAGATGTATACNTCTAATGGNTTTCGCAATGTTGCACGGGAGACAGATATTGCNTTGANTCGGCTATATGGTGCTAGTGAGAGGGCACTNCTGGATCGATATTGTCAGGAATCAGGTTTTGATCTTATAGAAGATGAGATGTCCATTACGCAAAAAAAAGAATTTACGTATTGGTTGTTTAAATTNAGAATGCGTTCTGCTGAGCCAGCNAAGGCTGCTAGCGATGTATCAAAAGCGCTGAACTACCTCCATGCAGCTCGCAATGGATCTTCNTATAGAAAGATTTTGGAACNAGCNAAACCCGATGGTGGTTTGGCTAGTNNAGGGCATTGATANCGAAGCNNCTTCGATATCAATGCCCTGCAGGGTTTCAGCTTATTCGACGGCGACTGCTGCCCCAGCCTCAGTCAGTGTTGCGAGGATAGCGTCAGCATCTTCTTTACTTATCGATTCGCTGACAGTCGCTGGTGCACTCTCCACCAATTCTTTGGCTTCTTTGAGTCCTAAGCTGGTAACCTCTCTGACCGCTTTGATCACGTTGATCTTATTTTCACCAATCTCTTTTAGGACGACATTGAATTCAGTCTTTTCTTCAGAAGAACTTGATTGGTCTGCTCCTCCACNTGCAGCNGCAGGNGCTGCAACTGCTACGGGAGCGGCTGCGCTTACACCGAATTCCTCTTCTAAGGCTTTTACNAGATCCGCTAGATCAATTACCGATAGACCCTTGATTGCTTCTATNATTTCTTCCTTGCTGCTCATTACACTTCCTCCTAAATAATTTCCGATTGCTTTAAGNTATGCCCTTCGATGNTTCCTANGATTGATTGAGTTGCGATACTCGTCCTTGCAGGACAACTGCTAGCCCTCGCATTGGACCGCTTAGTACGTTCACAAGATTGTTNACTGGCGCNTTCATTTGCATTAGTAGTTGCGACAGTAATTCTTCTTTTGGTGGGATGGTTGCAAGTGTATTCACCTCATCTGAAGTGAGTATCCTATCTCCGAGTAGAGCCCCTTGTATATTGAGATTGGAACGAGNTGTTTGTATGTAGTTGGATATAACCTTCGCTGGCACTGTGGGCTCGTCATATCCGAGAGCTAGNCCTATGGGCCCTTGCAGTATNGANTCCATGTNCGGTTTCCCATTTTCTGTTGCTGCTAATGCCATAAGAGTTTTCTTGGCTATTTTATAGTCAATATTGTTCTGTTTGAGTTGACGTCTCAGTGCGTTCAAGTCTTCAGCCGATAGNCCTGANTAGTCTGTAGATATGATGATGGTAGATCTACTGAAGGATTCGGACAGTNCTTCTAGTGATTGTATGTTTTTCTCAGATGGCATTTTACATCTCCTTCGTTTTTCCCCTCATTAAACAATGACGAGAACCCCGTAACGCCGTCAGTATGCTCCAGAGTTCTCGTTAATCATTTGTTGAGATCACTGCCTAGGCNGGATTTNTGTTCATATTNTCAAGGTAGTANCACTATCTACCGTAATCCTATGACCACCCACTGTCTGCGGCGTACCTTTTTTATTGTTATTGGTATATCAGTATAGCACCTTGTTCTATAGTGTGATTGCAGACAATACACCAANGTCCATTGGTATGCCTACTCCCATTGTTGTGCTCATAGTNGCAGAGTTCATGAATCGCCCCTTAACAGCAGATGGTCGATCCTTATTGACGTATGCTACGAGAACATTCAGNTTATCNANGATCTGACTGTCGGAGAAACTGAGTTTTCCTATTGGGACGTGGATNATTCCACTTCTGTCCATTCTGTATTCCACTCTACCTTGCTTTGCTTCACCTATAACCCTAGGCAGGTCTTCTTGCGGAACTACTGTTCCAGTNCGNGGGTTAGGCATGAGCCCTTTTCTTCCGAGTACTCGACCAAGTTTACCAATTTTCCCCATTATCATGGGNGTTGCNATTGCTATATCAAATTCAGTCCAGCCACCATCCACCGTTTCGATAAGCTCATCTGCTCCTGCATGGTCAGCACCTGCAGCAGTAGCTATTCCTACAGCCTCGCCCTCCGCAAATACGAGAACACGTATCTCTTTGCCGATGCCGTGGGGAAGTANTGCCGTTCCTCGNACCAGTTGCTCTGCGTGACGAGTGTCTGCGTTCGTCCGTATGTGTAATTCTACAGTTTCATCNAACTTTGCGAAACTGAGTTCTCTNGCGAGAGCTATAGCCTCNTCTGGNGAGCAAGGCTCCTGTTCTCCGAGTTTTGAAATTGCATCTTCATATTTTTTTCCGCGCTTGGTCATAGTGTTCTCCACTCAGCTAGTCATTTTCATCGACGGTTATTCCCATGCTGCGGGCTGTACCTTCAATGATTTTAGATGCTGCGTCAATATCGGCAGCGTTCAGATCATCAAGTTTTTGTCGGGCNATATCCTGAATNGCAGATCTACTGACNGTACCTACCTTAGTGGTCAAAGGATTTGCACTGCCCTTTTCGGCAGAAATCGCTTTTTTCAAGAGATCCGAAGCAGGTGGNGTCCTTGTAACGAATGTGAAAGATCTATCTTCGTAGACGGTAATATGAACNGGAACTATAGATCCTTGTTGTGAAGAGGTTTTAGCATTGTATTCTTTAACAAANGCCATTATATTTACGCCGTGTTGTCCTAGGGCNGGCCCGACTGGNGGTGCTGGGCTAGCTGTTC
Organism: Chloroflexota bacterium; assembly: GCA_002717565.1. Lineage (GTDB taxonomy): Bacteria > Chloroflexota > Dehalococcoidia > Lucifugimonadales. Next base: position 18,928 of record PBAZ01000006.1, on the reverse strand, counting down.
CCGCCTGAATTTGTAGTTTTACAACTGCTCTAACTTTTTTTGCCAATTTAGCTGATTCCTTTGTTAGGTTATAGNGTTAGTGTATTCGCTCTGATATTCCTGAATCCTATTGTTTTTCTACTTGCAAGAAGTCAAGTTCCACAGGAGTCTCTCTCCCAAAGAACGACACCAGAACTCTCAATCTGCCTTTGTCCTGNTCCACNTCATCTACTGTACCCANGAAGTCGGCGAAGGGACCATCGGTAATTCGTACCGGCTGCCCNCTTTCGAGTCCCATCTTCTTCTTAGGTGAGGTTTCNTTGATNCGATCCATAATATTTAGTACTTCATGTTCTTCAAGTGGTACTGGCCTTGCCTTTTGTTCACGCTCGTCNTCAGCAGAGACAAATCCGGTTACTCCAGGGGTTTGCCGAACCACACTCCACGCGTAATCATCCATGATCATTTTTACTAGCATATATCCTTGGAACAGACGCTCCCTTTTCCGTACCCTTTTACCACCTTTGAATTCTTCTACTTCTTCGGTAGGGACGACGATGTCTTGNACAAGATGTTTCACATCGAGAGTTTCAGCCCGTTGCTCAAGATTCCTTCGCACTCGTTCCTCTTGTCCGGAGTATGTGTGTACGAAGTACCACTGTGCTTCTTCGGTTCCGTTTCGCGCGTCTGTGCTCATCTATTTTCCCTCNATTTGCCCACTTAACAGAGGGCCNGGTTATCGATTTTCCATTTAAACCAAAATTACGTCGAATGCCTGTGACATTGCCCAGTCTATAACTACCAGTAGCGCGCCGACAAAAGTTGATACAGCGATAACTATCCCGGTTTGTCTTACGGCTTGATCTCTTGATGGCCAACTTACTCGTTTGAGTTCAGCGATGGTGTCGGACATCACCCCNAACCGAAAAGCCCTAACGCTGGCTGTTTTCATCGCGGCGTCTTGCTGNCTGTTCCTTTGCCTTGCCATCTCCGCTATCTAACCTCTCTGTGCAGAGTGTGAGCTCTGCAGCGTGAGCAGAACTTGTTGAATTCCAATCGCTGCGGGTCATTTTGCCTGTTTTTGGTGCTCGTGTANTTCCGCTCNCTACAGTCTGTGCAGGCGAGATCAATTATGGGTCGAGTTCCCTTTTTTGCCATTTTTACAATATCTCCGANGTTNATTCAAACTACCCTAANACTTTTGTTATGACGCCAGCACCAACGGTCCTGCCACCTTCTCGTATTGCGAATCNTAGCCCCTCTTCAAGTGCGATAGGGTACATNAGGTTTATGGACATCTTGATATTATCTCCAGGCATTATCATTTCTACTCCATCAGGCAACGTACAGTCACCGGTGACGTCAGTAGTTCTGATATAGAACTGGGGTTTATATCCGTTGAAGAAAGGTGTATGTCTCCCNCCTTCTTCCTTACTGAGAACATAGACTTCTGCCTCGGCCTTGGATGCGGCTGTGATGCTTCCTGCCTTCGCTAGCACTTGCCCTCGTTCGACATCATCTCGATCCATACCTCGCAATAGAGCCCCAACTGCATCTCCGGGCTCTGCTTCGTCCAGTAACTTGTGGAACATCTCTAGTCCAGTGACCGTCGTTTTCCGCGTTTCCCCTAGNCCAACTATCTCTATTTCTTCACCAACCGTAACGANTCCTCGCTCTATTCTACCCGTTACCACAGTGCCTCGACCTTTGATTCCAAATACATCTTCAACAGGCATTAGGAAGTCTTGATCTCTGGCTCTTTCNGGAACTGTTACATAATCATCCACGGCTTGCATGAGACTGAGGATGTCCTGNTATTCCTTTGATGANGTGTCATTTGAGTCGGANTCCAATGCATTTAGNGCGCTTACTCGAACGATTGGGATGTCATCGCCAGGGAACTCATATTTACTGAGAAGCTCTCTTATTTCGAGTTCAACCAGCTCCAGAAGTTCTTCATCGTCCATTGCATCTACTTTATTGAGGGCGACTACTATTCTCGGCACCTGAACCTGACGCGCCAAAAGAATATGCTCNCTTGTTTGNGGCATGGGACCGTCTGGAGCACTCACAACTAGTATCGCACCNTCCATTTGTGCTGCTCCGGTGATCATGTTTTTAATATAGTCAGCGTGACCGGGGCAGTCAACGTGAGCGTAATGGCGNCCTTCAGTTTCGTATTCTACGTGCTGTATAGCTATAGTAACTCCNCGTTCTCGTTCTTCGGGGGCGTTATCAATGGTATCGAANGGTCTATAGTTTGTATTATCATTTTGAAGTGCGAGTACCTTCGTGATGGCTGCTGTCAGCGTCGTTTTTCCGTGGTCTACGTGCCCAATTGTTCCTACGTTTAGATGTGGTTTCGATCGGTCGAATTTTTGCTTTGCCATATGACTTTCACCCTCCTGGTGCTTTTTTGTATTTTATTTCCCTTTTGGATTCCCTGCGATACTACGAACTTGGTGGAGCCCACTACCAGATTTGAACTGGTGACCCCGTTCTTACCAAGAACGTGCTCTACCTTGCTGAGCTAAGTGGGCTCGGAGGCCCGGTTACTTGGTGGAGGGGGCAGGATTCGAACCTGCGTAGCCCTTTCGAGCGCCAGATTTACAGTCTGGTGGTTTTAGCCACTCGCCCACCCCTCCATGGTTGAGTAGCTCGGGATTAGCTGCCCGGCGTCTACGCAATTGGAGTGTATTCCCAAATTGCTTCCAGTACCATCCATTACTTAAGTTTAGTTTCTGCAGATATTGATCTGCAACCTTTGGTTTTGAATGCGTGCCCTCCCAGATGAAGCCCGAGACAGGATTCGAACCCGTAACCTGCCGATTACAAGTCGGCTGCGCTACCATTGCGCCACTCGGGCATGATTGAATCGTCACCTCGTACGACGTTAGAAGGGATTTTACATCTACCGAAGCTGTAGTATAGCTTTAGACCTTAAACTGGTCAACTCTTTGGAGCTTGTATCTTCGTCTTAATCAATTTCGCGTGCCTGAAATTTACCGTAGGGATTAAGCGAGAAGGCTGACATCAGTTAGAGTTCTGATATCAGCCTTCTCGTCACTAGATGCAACCATTATCACCAAATACATCGGCAACTTGACTAAGTGACTAGGCTAGTCATACTAGCTAGCAGAGCAACTGCCAGACCAACGGCAGTCTGTAGTAGCCTATCTCTACAACGATCTAAGTTAGGATGAGCCCATACAACAGTAGTCATGCTGTTGTAACTCGAAAGGTAACCACCACAGAGTGTTCAATGCGAACCTACTAGGCGAGTTTAGGCGGATACTAGGCTTTCGCACAATAGCGATTCCTTTGTGATGAGCGAACAGGGCTTGCCAGTTCCTTGTCGCCCTTACTTTTCAGGGCCTCCTAAAAGATCGATTGATGGTGTCGATTGCGACACGTCGCACCCCCTTCCACATGAAACAAATTTACGACTAGCGTATGGTTTCAAGTCGTTAGATTATATCATTTGGCGATCATAAAATGGAACTAGACTAAACTGATGGAGGTGAAGATATTATTCGGCGTACTCGTTGAAGACATGAAGGGTAGCTTCGTGAAGGGATTCGCATTGTATGATATCTAGAGTTCCAGTTTTGGCCTGATGTTTTTGTGTTGAAAATGGGACAAGAACCCTCGAAATACCGAGCCGGTAAATTTCTAGAAGACGGTTGTCCATTCGCGGCACTGGACGTAATTCTCCACTCAACCCAATTTCTCCCACTGCAGCTATAGATGAAGGTAATGGAAGGTTTCTTTGACTTGAAATAATTGCTAATGCAATTCCGAGATCCGTTGCTGTTTCATTTATTCTGAACCCCCCAGTAGCGTTGATGATTACATCGGTGTTGTGGAGAGGCAGTCCTAGTCGTTGAGAGATTACTGATGTGATGAGAAGAATTCGTCCAAAATCAACACCAGTTGCCGACCTTCGAGGGCTTTGGGCATGAGTTCGAGTCGTGAGGGCTTGTATTTCAGTCAGGATAGGACGATTTCCCTCGATAATTGGTACTAAAATAGAGCCGATGGATGTTTTGGGTCTATGCTCTAGCACTGACTGCGATGGATCCGTTATGCTTCTGAACCCGCCTGTTTCCATATGGAATATTCCTATTTCATTAGTAGACCCGAATCTATTTTTAAGGGATCGTACGAAACGCGCTTGGGATGTTCTGTCTCCTTCAAGTGAAAGTACTACGTCTACGATATGTTCTAGTAGGCGTGGACCAGCAAGGTCTCCTTCTTTTGTCACATGGCCTGCCAATATTGTGGTTATGTTGTGATGCTTGGCATTAGCGGTCAGAAGTTGGGTGCATTCTCGGGTTTGGGCGACAGTGCCGTACGGGCTATCTAATGAGGTTGAGTGTAGTGTCTGTATAGAGTCAACGATTATAAGGCTGGGCTTGTGTGTATCGGAAGCATGCAGTACAGATTCAATTTGTGTTGCTTCTAGGATCATTATACCTGAACCAACAATTGACAACCTTTGGGTATGGATTTTTATTTGATCTCCCGATTCTTGGCCCGCTACATATAGAATAGAGCCCCCTCTTTGAGCTAGATGATCTGCGACTTGCAGTAGCAAGGTTGACTTTCCTATACCAGGTTCTCCTCCAAGCAAAATCACTGAACCTTGGACTAACCCACCGCCCAGAACACGATCCATTTCAGGGATTTCGGTTTTATTGCGAACATCAGTGTTGGGTGTAATAGAAGATAATTCGAGTGGCTCTATATTCTGAAAATCCGATTGTCTTGTTGATTGGGAAGATATTGGATTGGGTATTTCGGTTATTGTTCCCCATTGGCTTGTGCAGCCGCAGCGACCCTCATACTTGACGTATTGCCTGCCACAATTGGAGCATTGAAACATTCTAAGACCCTTCAAATGGTGCTGTCTTATTACGATTAATTGAACATGTGCTAATGAAGGAGCAGCCATGGAATCAAGGTTCCATGGCTGCTCCTTCATTAGCACATGCCTATTTGAGATTAGACAGCGACTTCGGTTCGTGTTCGCATTACGAATTCAGCATCTTCAACATCAATGTGGGCTAGATCTCCTGATTTGAGTCTGCCTGACAGTATGTCCTCGGACAACATATCTTCAAGCTTATCCTGAATTACTCTGCGAAGTGGACGCGCTCCAAAATTAGGGTCATACCCCAATTCTATAAGAAGATCTTTAGCTTCTTCGCTAACTTCTAGTCCTATCCCAGAGTCTTCAAGTTCCTTTTCGACTTCTTTTAGCATTATGTTTACGATTTGTCTTATGTGCTCTTTGACTAGGGCGTGGAAGACTATAGTAGAGTCGATTCGATTGAGGAATTCTGGTCTGAAGAATCGCTTAACTTCTTCTTCAACCTTGTCCTTCATTCGCTGGTAAGCTTGTTCTTCGGTCTTTGTCTCATCGGTTTTCAGAGAGAATCCTATGGCGGAATCTCGTCGTATTAAATCCGATCCTATGTTACTGGTCATCACTATTATAGAGTTTCTGAAATCAACCCGTCTCCCTTTTGCATCCGTCAGGTGTCCGTCATCAAATATCTGCAGAAGTATATTGAAAACCTCAGGATGTGCTTTTTCGATTTCATCAAGCAGGATAACGCTATAGGATTTCCGTCTAACGGCCTCAGTGAGCTGTCCACCTTCTTCGTATCCTACGTAGCCAGGAGGGGATCCAACGAGTCGAGCCACAGCGTGTCTCTCCATGAATTCAGACATATCTAGGCGAATCAGAGAATCTTCACTTCCGAACATAAAGTCGCTGAGCCCTCGCACCATTTCTGTTTTGCCGACTCCCGTCGGTCCCAAAACTAGAAAGACTCCGATTGGACGGCGATGATCTTTTAGTCCAGCTCGTGCTCGTCTTACTGCTTTTGATACTTTGACTATCGCTTCATCTTGTCCAATGATTCGCTTGTGTAATTCTGCCTCCATGTGCAGTAGACGCTCGCTTTCTTCGGTCGCAAGTCGGGTTACAGGTATACCCGTCCACATGTTGACTACCTCAGCTATGTCATCTTCCGTTACGACCAGTACGCGCTCGGCTGATTCTTCCTGCCATTGCTTTTCAACTGTTTCGATTTTTTCGTTTAGACTTATTTCACGTTGTCGAAGTTCTGCAGCATATTCATATTGCTGGGAGGATATTGCCTCTTCCTTTTCCTTACGCAAGGCGTCGAGGGTCTTAGTGAGATCTTGCATAGGGATTGGAATGGCTCCAGCGTTGATTTTCACTCTTGATGCTGCTTCATCGATTAGGTCTATAGCTTTATCAGGTAGAAAGCGATCAGCAATGTAGCGGGATGCCAATTGAGTGGCAGCTTCGAGTGCCGCTTCACTGATAGTCAGGTTGTGATGGTCTTCGTACTTACCTTTGACACCTTTCAAGATTTCAAGCGTATCTGCCAGATCAGGTTCATCGACGGTTACAGGCTGGAAGCGTCGTTCTAGAGCAGGGTCACGCTCAACATACTTCCTGTAGTCATCAAGGGTGGTTGCTCCAATCGTCTGGAATTCACCTCGCCCTAAGGCAGGCTTTAGTATGTTAGCTGCGTCAACAGCTCCTTCCGCTGCCCCAGCACCTATCATCGTATGCATTTCGTCGATAAACAATATTATATTGCCACTGTTGCGAATCTCCTCAATGACCTTTTTGAGGCGCTCCTCAAATTCTCCCCTGTACTTTGTACCGGCAACCAACGATCCCATGTCGAGAGCGACAAGACGCTTCTTTTGTAGGGATTGGGGTATGTCCCCAGAGGCAATTCTTTGGGCAAGAGCCTCGGCGATGGCCGTTTTGCCAACCCCAGGCTCTCCCATAAGCACAGGGTTGTTCTTGGTTCGCCTGCTTAGGATTTGTGTGACACGTTGTAATTCCTTTTTTCTGCCAATCACTGGGTCAAGTTTGCCGGCCCTAGCTGCAGCCGTTAGATCTATGCTCAGGGAATCTAGGGTAGGAGTTTTGGCATTTGTTCTTGAGGACTGCCCACTCTGTGGGGTGGATTGGGATATCAACCGGTTGGTTTCTGCCCTTACTTTATCGAGTGTTACCCCTAGACTCTCTAGGACCCCTGCTGCCACTCCTTCACCCTCGCGCATTAGACCGATAAGCAAGTGCTCAGTGCCGATGTACTGATGATTCAGCCTACGTGCTTCGTCAACTGCTACTTCAATTACTTTCTTTGCTCGTGGTGTGAGCCCTATGTTTTCACTTGATACAGGTTTTTCTCCTTTACCAATGATGAACTCAATCGCTGACCGCACCTTAGTCAGTTCTACCCCAAGGTTCGATAATGACCTAGCTGCTAGTCCTTCATTTTCCCTTACTAACCCGAGTAATATATGCTCAGTTCCTATGTAACTGTGGTTGAATCTTTGAGCTTCATCTTGGGCCAGTGAAAGCACTCTGCGCGCACGTTCAGAGAACCTCTCGAATCTACTACTCATCTCATCCCCCTATGTTCATTTTGCAGATATCGCACCTCAGGGTAAGCGTAAATCAGTCCCCCGGTTCGATATCTTGTCTATATTAGGACTTCAAGGGCTAGCGTTTTCACCTTCTTCTATGGCTTGCTTGAGGCTTAGCCCTAGCCGTCGCCTATCTGCCTCTACACTTAACACTTTTAATGATACCACATCTCCCTCCGATAATACCTCTCTTGGATGCCGTATTGTTCGGGGAGTAATTTCAGATATATGAATGAGCCCTTCTATCCCGTGCTCTACACGGGCGAAAGCTCCGAAATCCGCGAGTTTAGTTATTGTGCCTTCCACTAGTTGTCCATGTTCATAGCGTTCGTCTATAGTCTCCCATGGTTCTGGCTCGGTTCGTCTAAGGCTTAAGGCTATCCGGTTCTTTTCTGGATCCACTCTAAGGACTGATACGGTGACTTCTTGATTCATTTGCAGGATATCACTTGCTTTGCCTACGGAGTCCCAGGATAACTCGGATATGTGTATGAGTCCGTCTGCCCCACCGAGGTCCACGAATGCACCGAATTCAGTCAGCCCCGATACGTGACCTGTGATCAGTTGCCCTTCACTCAACTCTGACATGAGCTTAGCTTTTTGGTTAGCTCGTGCCTCATTTACCGCTACTCGTTCTGAAAGAACTATTCTGTTTCTCGTTCTATCGACTTCTAGCACCTTCAATTTTAAGGTTTGCCCGATTCGGTCTTCTTCTTGTGTTGGAGCGGGACCGCCTGCTTGGCTTCCCAGTGACATTTGAGATAGCGGGACAAACCCTTGTAGAGAATTTAGTTTGACCAGACATCCGCCGCGGTTGGTACTGATTACTGTTCCCTCGACGGTTGATCCGTTCGTCAAGCTGTCTTGAAGTGATAGCCACTCTGCCTCATATTGGGCTTGATCAAGGGAAAGGATAGTAGGGGAGTCATTGGTGCCTATTCTAATCACGACAGAAGCCAGTTCGGATCCTATGATGAGCGATTGGACTTCGGACTGTGAGAGGGTCTGCATATTTTCTGCAGGGATTATTCCATCCATCTTTTGCCCGATGCTGACAACTGCTGTAGTTTCTTGCATGCCAACGAAGATTCCTGTCACAAGTTGACCAGTGGAGAGCGCAGCTGCCTCTTCCAGGCTAGTCATTTGCTCTTCGAATGAGCTCAGATCATTCTGCCCAGAAGTTCTTTCTTCGGGGATTATCCCTTGATCGGTGTTGCCCTCGTCATGTTCTGTCTGGTTGCTCATGTCCAGTAGTCTCTTCTCCTCACAAAATCTCTTATGAAACCCGAAGAGAGTGGCATGCTTTGCGGGAGATTATAATCGCAGCCTAAGACAGATGTAAAGGCAAGGAGGTGAACGTTTACTGAACGAGGTGCTGTCTTTAGATTTGCAGGAGATGTTCTTAGAAACCTTCGGCGGCGACCTATTTTCCCGGAGCGTCACCACTCAAGTATCGTCGGCGCTGGCGCGTTTCACTTCCGTGTTCGAGATGGGTACGGGTGGGGCCACGCCGCTAGAGCCACCGAAGGATAGTGCGATTATAACTTGATAAACCAACATAATCAACTGTACGGAATTTCATTTTGTGATAAAGTCGCTACAATTAGAGGCGGCAGTGGTGCCGTTGTAAATCGTGTTGGTGANAGGTTATGAATATAGAATATAGTAAATTTATCCTTTCGAATGGCCTGCAAGTAATTCTTCATGAAGATCATTCCATACCGATCGCTGCAGTCAATGTCTGGTATCACGTTGGCTCGAAGAACGAACAGACTGGTAAAACGGGCTTTGCCCATCTGTTTGAGCACCTGATGTTTGAAGGATCTGAGCATCATAATAANAGTTACTTTTCTCCGTTGCAAAAAATAGGAGCTTCTTTNAATGGATCTACCAACCCTGATCGGACTAATTATTGGGAGGATGTNCCTGCCAATTACTTAGAATTAGCTTTATGGCTGGAATCTGATCGAATGGGGTTTTTGNTAGAGGCNCTGGATGTGGATCGACTTAATGTTCAACGAGATGTNGTGAAGAATGAGCGGCGGCAGAGTTATGAAAANAGGCCATACGGTATGACCCGCTTTCAAATGCAGCCCCACCTTTTCCCGGCTCCGCATCCTTATGGGTGGTTAACTATTGGCTCTCCTGAAGATCTNGACAACGCAGATATTGAGGATGTGAAAGATTTTTATAGAACATTCTATTCACCTTCAAACGCAAGTCTTGCAATTGCGGGTGANATTNATGTCTCTCAAGTTGAAAAGCTTGTCCAGAAATATTTTGGNGATTTGAATCCTGCGCCNTCTATAGCNAGAGTTGCGCGACAGGATTCNGGCCTAGNGGGTGCCGTCAATGTAANAATGTTCGATAGTGTCGAATTAGANCGCCTGACTATAGCATGGCCAGGTGTTNCGAGGCTCCACCCTGACGAGAGCGCTTTGACTGTTTTAGCTGAGATACTGACCGGGGGGCGTAGCAGTAGGTTAGTTCGAGCAATGGTCTATGAAAAAGAAGTGGCNCAATCAGTTTATTCGTTTTCTATGGCAGCAGAGATCGCAGGGGAATTTGATATTGACATTACTGCNTCTCCGTCAATTGAGAAGGAGATGATTGAGGACTTACTACACAAGGAGNTATATGCTCTNGGCACAAAAGGACCAACTCNAGATGAATTGAATGGGGCGAAAACTNGAATAGTTAGTTACTACACGAGGTCGNTGGAGCGATTAGGTGGATTTGGTGGTCGAGCCGACCGTCTTAACGCCTACAATATCTACGCTAATGACCCNGGAGAAATAAACCGGGTTCTCGAGAAATATGATGTCGTGACTGTGGATGACATCAAGCGCGTTTGCTCTCAGTACCTCGGTGCAAACAGGGTTGCTGNNTGGGTATCTCCTGAGATGAGTCGCNCAGCTAATAAATCTTCGCTTGACCGTAATAAGATTCCAAAAAGCAAGAAATCAATTGGCTTTGATCCCCCAAAGCCTCAACGGANCAAGTTACCTTCGGGGGTTGGGGTTCTGTCGGTTAATAGNNCGCAATTACCCATAGTTGCCGTCGGCGTAGTAGTTCCATCTGGATCNGCTTCGGACAGGCCTGAAATGGGAGGGCTAAGCTATTTGACGGGGGANTCTCTTCTAGAAGGAACTCNGAATTTAGGTAGAGATGCATTTGCTAATGCCTTTGAATCCATGGGATCTCATTTGTCAGTTCAAACNGGCAGGGAGCATGCNGTTTTAGCGTATGGANCACTAAAGCAACATTGGAAGCANGCATTGAATTTATTAGTGGAAGTTATTAAAGAGCCNGGATTGCCTGAGGATGGGATAGCTCGGGTGTTACGAGATCACAATACCTCCCTCAGGCGAGTTGCTGACGATCCGGTATCAATCAGTGAGAGGTTGATACGGGGTAAANTGTTTGGCCAAGGCACACCTTATGGGCACCCTATATCTGGGACTGAGNCCTCNGTCGCGCGCATCAGCCCTCAGGATGTGGTTGCTTTTCACAGGACGAGCGCGCTTTCACAGATTGATCGAATGACATTAATAGTTGTTGGAGATGTGACAGAAGATGAAGTGATGGAGGTTGCNTCTCCAATTTTCTCATCAGGAAANGAAACACAGATTCTCCAGAAGGATGCTGATACTTTCAGCGGGGTACTTGATGGNCCNGNCGATTCAACGATTTGGTTGGTCGATAAGCCNGGAGCTGCACAGTCGGTCCTTCGTATGGCGACGTCGCTTCCAATTTCTAGGCTTCATCCAGACTATATCTCGATGCTTGTCGCTAATTATATTCTTGGAGGAGATTTTTCTTCTCGCTTGAATATGAACTTGCGTGAAGAAAAGGGATATACTTACGGGTACAGATCTTCAATTGATTGGTACAAACACGGAGCGGCTATGATGGTAGGAGGGTCTGTTCATTCAGGGGTTACAGCAGATGCGATTACAGAAACTCTTAAAGAGATCCGGGNTCTGGTTGNCTCACGACTGATATCGTCAAAGGAACTTGAAGATGCTAAGGCTGCATTGATTCGAAGTTTTCCGGCATCATTTGAAACTTCGGGGCACATTGCTGGAAGGTTAGAAGATTTGGTAAGTTACGGGTTAAATGACGATGAATTTCTTCGATCAGTGCAGGCNATACAGGCTTTATCATTAGATGAAGTGCGNCGGGTGGCTAGCACCACTTTGAAGTCNGTNCCAGATGTTATTACNATCGTAGGGGATCGACAGNTAATTGAATCTGAGGTGAGGGGNCTTGGTTGGAATGTCGTGCTTTCTGACCATGAAGGGANCCCGATCTAGTAANTTTAAAAGTCCCGCGAANACACGTTNATTCCCNGCGGGTGCTATCATGGGTTTGTTGTTGTTGGAGATGGCTGAATAAAGGGGGTAACATGGCGACTGATAACTTAGACGTACTTAGGATTCAAGTGAGAGCTTGGCTAGATTCAAACATNCCGCCTGATCTAAAGCTTCCTCCTAGAGGAACAGATATGTCNGAGGATTTGATTGATTGGACACTTTTCTTCCGAAGGAAACTTGGTGGTCAAGGNTGGCTTGCTCCAGATTGGCCAACGCACTTTGGTGGCGGGGGATACTCATNTGAAGCTGCNCAACTAGTTCGTGAAGAGTTGAGGCGCCGCCCACTACCTCCTTTACCTTTAGACAATATGTGGTTGACTCCAATGAGGGCTTTTGGAACTGAGGATCAGAAAGCGCGTTGGTTATCTCGTACATTGCGAGGAGAGATAACCGTGACGCATGCTATTAGCGAACCTCGTGGAGGNTCGGATCTTGCTGGTCAGCAGACAATAGCTACCAAAGATGGAGACGGATATCTNGTCACGGGCGAGAAGGGATATATTCATGGTCCCTTCGTGCCAGATTTTCTGTTCCTTCTAGTTAATACAGATCCAGATGGACCGAAATATGAGAANCTNTCGACTGTGATAATGGATGTCGATACTGACGGCGTTACCTTTAANAAGGGTTCAAGGACCATAATGGGAACCACCGATTCAAACGTTATTATGGATAAGGTTTGGGTGCCTGCGGATAGANTTGTAGGTGGAGAAGGTAACGGGTGGGCCGTTGCACAGTGCATGATTGATGTAGAGCGAGGTGGTCCTGGGGTTACAGCGGATCANCGGGAGGAGATTGAGAGACGCGAGCGCGAACATTGGGGTTCATGATGNGNTGTGCTATGCAATCTGACGAGCTNGTTTGGTCAAGCATTAAGCTGGAGAAAGCTTCGGATCAGAAAAGGGATATTGCCACTGATGGTACAGCTTGCCGGTAGGTCAGGTGGTGACAGCGTTCTGGTTCCATGCCCTTCCAGTTAATTGAAAGATGCTTGGATCCATTCAATATTTCCCGAACGCGTGATGTTGTCGGCGCTGTCCTCAGATATATAAAAGGCACCGTTTTTGTTGTAACGTAGGTCGTTGTCGGAGATTATCCCGTTCGCTTGTTGGTGTGCCATGACGCCCCCACCATTCCAGGAAATCTGGTTGTCTTTAATGGTCGGCGAACCTTTTTGGGAGATTTCAATACCAGAGTAACCATTCCCCAAGATAGCGTTGCCAGTTAGAGTGCCCTGTCCACTATTTGATACGACGACTCCTGCTTCTGAATTTTTCTCGATTCTGTTGTTACTAATTTCGGGGTTACTATTGGTTTGGATGGCTATGCCACTGCTACTATTTTCAAATATGGTGTTATTGTTNATTACCCCTGCAGCGAAGTCATGGAAAAATATACCACTGCGACCATTTTTGTNTATTTGGTTGTTGGTAATATTAGGATTAGCTCTTGATCTAATTTCTATNCCTGAGAACCGGTTAGAGTAGATCTCGTTATTTGCGATGGTGCCGAGGGCATATTTGTGAATTAGTATGCCAACTTCATTCCTATCNTAAATATGATTCTTTGTGATCTTTGGATTGGCCTGATCGCGTATCTCAATACCAGCAAATTGGTTGCCAAAGATCATATTGCCTTCGACAGTTGCATTTGATTGNCCGGTGATCATAANNCCGGTTTCNTNNCCGTCATGGATTCGTGTGGCCNTGATAATCGGTGATGCGGTGCCATGGATCGAAATGCATGCTAGTCCATCGCTTGATATGTCGCACCCGGAAATTGTTCCCCTCCCAGAGGTGATATCAAGCGCAAAAGACTCTTGGTCGCCTGAGTGTTTTATAGAGATATTTTCTATATGGTAAATTTCGGCATTTATTGTGATAGGGGTTTGGTTCTCGACATGCAATTGGATTTCGTTAAGTNANCCTTGNCCTATCAGCGTTAAGTCCCTGTCTATTACGAGCGGGTCTTTATATATTCCTGGGTGGANAAGAATGGTGTCTTCGTCGGCAGCCACAGCCATAGCGTCATTNATGGAAGGATATGCCGATGGGTCTTTGGGGTTGACCGTGAGATTCCGNCTAGGAAGTGCCATTTGTATTTTCCCTTGAAAAGATNCNTCNGGNTCTAGCCGTAAGGGGATAGANCGATAATCAATTTTGCAGGTTGACGGCGAACGTCTGNAGCTCCTGCAAAGTACGGTATCAGATTGTATTGCAATGGTCAAAGCTGTATTATTCATGGAGTTCATGGNAGCANTGAATGCTTGTGGACTACTTCTTGATCCTTTGAGGTGAGAAACCAGTGTTCNAAGATATGGATTTCTCTGATGTTTCCCAAGTTGTTGCAATATTGGGAACCACTGCTTTGCTGATGGTTCTTGTCGGGATCATGACTCGATTTATGGCTCGGCGATCTAGGAAAAGTTCNGAGCAAGGTCTGNCTATAAGGGTCATTCAATCAGCAAAAGGATCTGCTCAGTTATTCATTCTCTCTCAAGGTGCATTTCTCGCAATTTCATCTATACCCTGGATGGATTCATGGGAGAGTTCCGTCACGATCGTNTGGACGACANTGTTGAGTTTCCAAATAGCCTACCTCCTGAATTCTATGATTGGTGCTCTCGTTAATTGGTACCTGATTAAGGTTGCNCCCAAAACTACCATGGCATTTGACGACACTGCACTACCGATTTTACGNCGGGTTTTTGGTGTTGTGATCTATGGTATAGCTGTGATGATTGCTCTTGACACAGCAGGCATCTCTATTAGCCCGCTGCTNGGAGGGCTTGGCATAAGCGGTTTAGCCGTAGCCTTGGCTTTACAGCCTACCCTTTCCAATTTCTTCGCAGGCACATATATCTTAGCTGATCGGGCTGTTGAAGTCGGGGATTACATTCAAATTCAAAACGGTCCAGAAGGTTATGTTACTCAGGTTGGATGGCGTAGNACTAAGATGCGTACCTGGTTGAACAATCTAGTGGTTATTCCGAACTCTTCATTGGCCGATGCGATAGTCATGAATTATAACTCGCCGGAGATGGCGGTTAACGTTATTGTCACCTGCGGGGTTAGTTATGATAGCGATCTTGAACTAGTTGAGCGTGTTTCCTTGGAAGTTGCAAGAGACATAATCNCTAGCACTCCNGAGGCTACAATAGAAATGGANCCCTGGTTTGGATTCGACAAGTTTGGTGACTCAAATATCGATTTTTGGATTTTTCTGCAAGCCCNAGATAGGGTTGGTAGTTTCGTGGTTACGAGTCAACTGATCAAGAAGCTTCATGCTCGCTTCTTGCTAGAAGGGATTGAAATCAACTACCCTGTAAGAAAGCTAGTAGGTGATTTACCATCAAAAGGATGATGGTCANNTCTATATGATTCCANCAGGTGCNTTGCCCTTCGCCCTTCCCAGCGTGTGGCAAGCAATGTACAATTGGTTGCATCTNATTGCNTCNCGTGTGATTGCATAACTTGAACGCTGTGCAGTGGGAACNGGCTAGAACGGAGGCTGAGTATGCTNTTGGGTAATTTTGAGATCAACGAACCTGTTCCGAACCTTCGTAATCCGCATTTGATGGTTGTGCTAAAACCGTGGATTGATGTGGGGTCGGTCGGAACCTTGGCGCTGGAAACCCTTGAACGACATTTNGGGGCAGAAAACCTAGGAGGTTTAGCTAGNCCAGGAGAGTTTTATGACTTTACCAGGTATAGACCTACAATTAGGCGTTNCGANGGNGAAAGGCANATAACACTGCCCAATAGTGATTTATGGTGGGCCAGAGGACAGGGAGATTTCGACTGGATTTTCTTGCATTTACTGGAGCCACATATAAAGTCTGAAGATCTTTTGGACTCGATAGTTGCAGTGATGCAACACTTTGGAGTCAAGCGCTATGCCCTAGTTGGTGCTATGTANGGGACAGGTCCACATACTCGCCCGCTATTGGCGAGTGGGAGTTCGACTGACCCAGAGATACAGCAATTGATGGAACCAATTGGTATGGGTGTCAGTACATACGAAGGTCCAACTAGCGTAATGGCTCTTGCNACGGAAGAAGCNCGTAAGCTAGGAGTCGAATCAATGAGTTTGCTTATTCAATTGCCACCGTATGCGAGATTGGATGAGGATCATAAAGGACACGAGGCACTTCTCAGGTATTTGGGCATGCTTTACGATTGGAATCTAGACTTGAGNGAAATAAAGAGAGATGGCGAGAGGCAGTATTCTGAAGTTGANAAGGCCACTCAGGCAGATAGACAAATGCGGGNTGTCGTAAGACGTCTTGAGGAGGCATACGACGCTGGTGATCTTCGTGGATTNGATGAAGATGAAGAGGCGGATTATGACTCTGCGGAATTGCCTATGGCTGTCGAGGATTTCCTCAAAGACTTGGANGACCGAGATGATGATTGAGAAGGAGATCGTTTAACNTCGAATATCCTGTGACATGACACCGNGCTAGACTAATCTAGCNCGGTGTCATTGCGTTAACCNTTAGAAATCTGCGTATTACGTGATTGCAATGAATCTTCATTCTGTTGGATTAGGNTTGGAGGATAGTACTGATTCTCAATAAAGGGCTTCAGNNCTTACTANCAACCATTGGTTTATTAGGTTGTATTGTGTGCCAATTAGGCACANAANANTAGGTTGGTAATTTTTNACTNCTGACTGTTATGTACTAATGTGATACATGGTTATTTGCGCNANGTACNGAGTNCGGAAATCGTAATAAAGTTCTGCAGACTCATTTATGAAGCAAAANNCTATACAAATCANGGTACGGAAATTTGACAAAAATACAAAACTTGTGATATTTATCCCCAATGCAGTGTATCTATTTGTTGTGGTAAAACAAGACAAAGAGCCTGCTATCTNAGATGNCTNGAGAAAAATCTGGGNAAACACTTGTGAAAGGGGGGATGTTCGCGATGTCAGAGATCCTTGAACCTAAACAGAATTACAGATTCCTGTCACTCGCACGCCTGAGTGTCGTTATGATGCTCGTAATCCTACTGGGAGGAGCGTCTTTAGCGTGCTCGTCTAGTGACGACACGACTACAACAGTGGCACCTACGGCGGTTGCAGAGGCCACGGCAGTCCCTGAGGCTAGTACTAGTACTGATGAAACAACTGAAGTTGCAGCGTCAGAATTCGCTAGGCCTCCGATTACTNAAGAAGTGATCGANAACATGACAGATATGGATCCTTTTGAAGTAGCAAAATACTTCCCACGGAGGTATGACGCTGANTTTGCATATAGCGATATCAAGCGCGGTGGTACTTTCANAATTGCCACTACGTGGGATATAGCAAAATGGGATCCAAGGATTACGGCTGCCGGGGGAACCATGGCTGTCAGTAATATGGTGTATCTCTCNATGACGATGTTTGAGGTGGGTCCAGATGCTGATCCACTTACTCCGCCAATTGGCCCTCGTCTCGCAGAGTCCTGGGAATTCAANGATGATGCGACCCAGTTAACCTATCATTTGCATGAGGGNATGCACTGGGGCGATATAGATGATCGTACTCAGCTTGGACCAGAAATAGTCGCTGAGGACATCAAGTGGGTCATGAACGANTATAAGACCAANTCTGTGCACTCAGGTGCCTTNGGTACCGTNNNGAGNATNGANGCTCCAGATAAGTACACNCTCGTTGTGAACTTCACNCAGCCTTCCCTTTGGTTCCTGGGAACGCTGTCTATCAAAGATCAGCCGATCTTCAACCCCTACCTNTTCAAAGCTGANAGGCAGAATAACGAGGCTATTGGCCCTGGACCATTCATGCTTGATAAAGCNGTGAAGAGCGTTAAGGTTGAATTGTCAGCCAACCCGAATTNCTTCTTCAAGGACGAGCAGGGGGGACAACTTCCATACATGGATGGNGTAACNTTCCTNATCGTNACTGATGCAAGCACTCGAGTTGCTTTGATGAGAACTGGTAAAACGGAAAGCGCTTACTCACCATTGGACGGCACCCTNGCCACAGCGCAGGCTCTGCTGAAAACGAATCCAGACATGGTGCTGCAGACTATCGAGACGACAAGACTCAGCCCAATTACCTTCCAACAGAACGATCCGATGTGGGGAGGCGATGCTGGTAAAATAGCTCGTCAGGCAGTCGGGTACGCTATCGATACAAGAGGAATCGGTGACGTACTGTTCGCTGGTTTGACATCGCCGCTACCTGTAAGGGTCAATTACTACGACTTCATGGACCATCAGCCTACATGGGATGAGCTTGATGAGCTTCGCGAAGAGTGGTATGGCCCTCATATGTACCAGTACGATCCAGAGAAGGCCAAGGAGCTTTGGGACAGTACCGGGCTAGGNGANATATCGGAGACNCTGGAATTCTATGCCTACAACACNACTCTGGTTGATGGACTAGGNCAGTATGTATCCGACCTGCAGAGAAACCTGAANTGGGACATCAAACTCAATAGCATGGACTANAGTGCGTTCAATGGTCCACTGGCAGCTGGTACTCATAAGGGNGTCTTCTGGGCTTGGGCNGCNGCNTTCCCNGATGTTGGNGGTCAGATATATCAGCGCTGGAATGTAAACGGGTCGGTTAACAGNGAAAATATCAACGACCCAATCCTGAACGAGACATCTGCNGCTATGTTGGTNGCTCAGTCCGCAGANGAACTGAAATCACTGACTAAGACTGCTATGCTTCGTTGGGGAGAACAGGTCTATGGTGTAGAGGCTATGTACGCNCCTTCANTGCAGATTGGTGGTTANCCGTTGCAGTCATGGGTGAAGAACTTCCGCTACGGAAACTACAGTGGAGGTTACTACTACTANGGTCANGCATTGCCAATAACNTGGCTTGACANGTANTACNGCAGCTACAAGATAGNNCAAAGTAAGAGGGAGGCGGGTTNANTNAACCCGCCTCCCTCTTNNTATTGAGCTATCTTGTAGCTGCAGTACTACCTGTCAAGCCATGTTATTGGCAATGCCTGACCGTAGTAGTAGTAACCTCCACTGTAGTTTCCGTAGCGGAAGTTCTTCACCCATGACTGCAACGGATAACCACCAATCTGCAATGAAGGGGCGTACATAGCCTCTACA
>PBAZ01000005.1 GCA_002717565.1 Chloroflexota bacterium | reverse complement strand
GACGCAGCTTCACTGACAGCCATCCTGGTGCCCACCAGTTAAGATTACCCATTAAACGCATAAGCGCTGGAACTATCAGTGCTCGTATGATAGATGCATCCATCGCGATTGCAACACCTAATCCAACCCCTAGCAGCTTAACTATGACGATGTCTGCAAAAGCGAAAGACCCACACACGATCACCATCAACAACGCAGCACTGGTAATAATGCTTCCTGTTTTTTCTAATCCTTGGGCAACGGATAGCGTATTATCTTGATTCCCATCATAGAGCTCCTTGACCCGAGTCAATAAGAATACCTCATAGTCCATACTTAGCCCGAAGATGATACAAAACAAAACAATGGGAGCCGTCGCCTCAATGATGCCGGTTGAAGTAAAGGACAATAGGTTACTCAGATTACCATCCTGGAATATCAAAACCAAGGCTCCATAACTTGCCGATATGCTCAATATGTTCATTAGAACTGCCTTCAAAGGCAATAACACGGATCGAAAAAGAATAAACAGCAAAACGTAGGTTGAGACGAAAATGTACAGGATCGCTAGTGGAAAATCCGAATACATAGATTCGATGGTGTCAATCATATCTGCGGCTGAGCCAGATACATATAAGGTCATGTCACCAGCCTGAGCTTCAGTTCGTAACTCGCGCACAAAATCTGCAACTCTGTCGCTTACCGGAGAGCCCCTAGTGTACACCCTTATTACCGTGGTGTTTTCAGAAGATAGTTGGTCTAGAACACGGCGCGTTTGAAGTGGTAGTTGTGTTTCCTTTGAGGCAACTATCCCAGCCCAGGCCACCATATCGTCCGAGTCAGTCAAGGTTACAATGCTGTCTAGCGAGGTAACCCGCTCGTCAACTGCTAGTTCCTCGGCAACGCTTCTTAGCGCCTGTAGGTTTTCTGGTGAATGCACGGTGCTTGGAGAGTGGTAGACCAATAGGATTGGAGAGGTTTGCCCCTCACCGATGGTGGTACTAAGCTTATCCCATCCTACCCGCGATTCAACTTCCGCAGGAAGAATACTGACCCACGGCACTCCTAGCTTAACTCTTAGAAAGGGCGTGCCCAGTACGACGAGAAAAACGACGAGGGGCAACAAAACCCATAATGGGTGCCGCATTACCCAAGTCGAGAGCGAATACCAGTATCGACCTGTGATATTACGCGTCGGTAACACCCGAAGGGAGTTGATTTTCGGACCCAGAGCAGCTAAGGCAGCAGGGAGTAAAGTAAGCGCTAATACNAGAGATATACTAATGACCAGCACCCCGCCTATACCCAAGGATTGAAGCATNCTCATATCGAAAAAAAGCAATGCCGAGAGTCCAAGAATCGAAGTGAGCGCAGAAAAAAGGATGGCCTTGCCAGCAGTTGATACNGTTGTAGCAACAGCNTCANCTACCGTTCGGTGAAGAAGTTCCTCTCGCATNCGTGTAATCATTAGAAGCGCATAGTCAACGGCAACTCCAAGTCCCAAGAGAGTGGCTATGTTGAGA
This sequence comes from Chloroflexota bacterium, assembly GCA_002717565.1. Lineage (GTDB taxonomy): Bacteria > Chloroflexota > Dehalococcoidia > Lucifugimonadales. Next base: position 62,375 of record PBAZ01000005.1, on the reverse strand, counting down.
ACGAAAATTGATATACTCATCGCCTGAGCCATCCCAAACACGATGCCCATGGTAATGATGACGCTGAATACTGCCAGCAGTATTGGNAAGCCAGCAGCTACTAANCTCCCGAAGACTANAATCAGNACGACCAGCAANACTGGNAGCGCGACGGCCTCAGCCCTTTGNAAATCTTTCTCNCTGGTNACATTCATATCATAAAAAATAGCAGCTTCACCNGTGACGTACACGCTCAACCCNTCTGGATATTCGACACNTGCAATAGTCGCCCTGACCTCAGGTACCAGTTCCATGCCCCTTTCTAGCGAAGTATCGAGCAAGACCANTGNGTAAATGGTTTTTCCNTCACTGCTAGTCATGCGAGTATCCCCTGTTGTGTATGGGTCAACTATNGACACNATCTNCGCGTCCGAATGCAGAACCTCGTTCATGATCTCGGTTACAGAGATCTGATATTCCTTATNAAGGTAATGTTGATTTGCATGGGTAAAAGCTACNACCATAGACATAGAAGNGGCGTCCAATTCCCTGCCCAGAATCTCCAGTCCCCTTTGGGATTCTGTATCNGCTAACCCAAACCCATTACTTAGANCTCCTATTACATTGGCAGAAAAAGGTACGGCAGCCAGAAACACGGCGACNACNGCCGTTATGACGCCGTACCGCCAGCGGTGCATCAGCAGTCCCCACCTATATAGCATGCATGCCTCTTTCCATATTTACTCAATGGTTTGTTCAGTTTCGGGTATTGAACAAACAAATGCTTGTTTGCTCAAGCCGGACTCGTGGTCGATGAAGTATGCCGTATCTAGTGATAAGTGGGCGGACTCGATACTTGAACGCCANGTGNCAACNGAATGAAGACCAAAAGAATGATAATCTACTTCAACTATTGTATCCGNACCATTCGTGATNAGAAAGACAAAAACCGACTGGATCTGGCTNGGATCAGTGAGATTTTGATACTGATATTCAACTAGCGAAACCGTCGACTGATCNAATTCCATTTCNCGANGCCACACGTGGTTGNGTGTATAAGTTTCCTGAGTCCAATCNGGTAGCAGCAACAATACCCCAGTTTTCTTCAGGTGTTGCCTACAGTTAAGAATCACTGCTTTGAGGTCTTGTTCCGATATAGCATAGCCTATCGAATCCCCCACAATGATGACATCGAATTTCATGCCGAGCTTGACGGAGCGCATATCACCNACACTGTGGACNGTNNTCGGGTTCAGCAATGTGGANTGTTCGATCATTTGCGGGCTCAGATCTACTGCGTGAGTTACGAAATCTCTGGTGAAGTGATTTAGTAACCTACCCCCTCCGNACCCAAACTCTAAGAGTGATGGTCTCTCAACTCCCTTTATATAGGGACTTACGAGCTCGTGTATACGATTCACCTCTGGGGTATATTCATCGAGTGGATTAAGAACNGGCCACAAATATGCCAACGTGGAATAGAGTTTTAACATNAAGCCACTTCCTGCAGCTTCAATAACGANAGCTGCCCTTCAGATATCCTGCTGCGCAAAACAGTTGATAGCCATGTACAGGTTCCTATANAATTAAGAGAAGATCAATACATGNGGAATTTATGGAAAAAGTTTTCGGGCTTGAGCTTTCNCTNATATTTCTAGTGGTNACATCCCTTAGTATCGGAGCTACGCTCGCCATCCTNATTCTGGGTATCACCAATAAAGTCTTGGTAAAAATGGGCGTTAGAAACATCCCTAGACGACCAGCNCAAAGTGCGCTGATCGTCTTAGGACTGATGTTAAGTACTACCATAATAGGAGCATCTCTGGGCATCGGCGATACTATTTCGCACTCAATTAGAAAAGTAGCGCTAGATTCCCTCGGCATGGTGGACGAAACAATTACNGCACGGAGTNCCAACCCNTACGAACCAAGCGCTATTGACTCCGAAACGATCGATTTAGTCCGGAGTCTAGCCGCTGACAACCCTGATATCGATGGCGTAATTGCTAGGATAGAAACTGTCGCGCCTACATTGAATATGACTAATGACCGAACCGAAGCCAGNCTTATTTATCGTGGCTATGAGGTAGACCAACAGCCTGANTTTGGTACCCTTGTGGANCTCAATGGACAGAATCGCCAGCTAAGTGACCTTGGCGTTAATCANGTATTTCTCAACGAAGATGCAGCGAANAGATTAGGAGCATCAGCAGGGGACAANATGCAAATGTTTAGTTCTGCTGGTGTGCAGNAAATTTCTGTACATAGCGTACTTCANCCAGGAGGATTGGCTAGTGGAGGCAACAACCCCGTAGCACTCCTTTCGCTGAGACAACTTGGGGTATTGATNGANCGGCAAGGGGAAGCTGATACGATCGGGATTTCCAACAAGGGNGGAATAGAAGATGGTCTNGGTTTATCTGACAGTGTTACGGGATTCCTTCGGGTTAGCTTGACCAATCGTCAGGTCGCTGACGAGATGGTGTCCTTACTTAGCCGAGAGGAACCTATNTCTATANTGAAGGATAAGGTTACNGAGACCGGNTTGAANGAAACTGTCGCNGAGGATCTCNTTTACCTNATTCAGGAACTGGAAGGTAACAACAGAGCAACNGACGAANCTATTAGGCTCATTGGNGATAGTGANATCTATGGNCTGNTTGCACAGGCACTAGCANAAGTGGAGAATGGGAATTTNGTCGTNGAGTTGGATGTNAAGCGAAGAGGACTAAGTGNCCTGATTGTCGATGACTCTAAGAAAGATGCCATNGAACTTGCGCAAACTGTAGGGGGATTCGTCACAAGCATTTTCACAATATTTGGATCATTCTCCGTAGTGGTCGGCCTTTTGCTTATCTTCTTGGTCATGGTGTTATTAGCTGCAGCTCGTTCGGCCGAGATGGGCATGTCTNGGGCAATAGGGTTAAGGAGATTACACCTTATCCAAATCTTCACCTACGAAGGCTGGGCGTATGCTCTTGGTTCTGCTGTCATCGGTACGGCGGTTGGGATTCTGGCCAGTTTAGTCTTGGTATCCTTACTACAGCGTGCAATCGGTGTCGACGAGTTTGCGATATATCCAAAGATGACCATGCGGTCAATCGCCATAACAGTTTCGACAGGGTTTCTACTCACGCTCATTACCGTTGTNGCATCTGCTTATCGNGTTAGCCAACTCAATATTATCTCAGCAATTCGCGGTGTTGGTGAGGAACTCGCGAGTTCACCTCCGGTNGGTTGGAAATATCGAAGCTTTATAATCTTATTGGCTATGCTTGGCCCGNTTGGTGTGCTTATTCAAGGTCGCNGNTCCCAATCNAGAATGCGACTNCTCACACTGACGCTACTAGTAGCCTTGCCACCGGTATGGATTGCCAGATTTCTATGGAAAACAGTGGCAAACTTATCNCCNCTCGTAACCCAAGGTTGGCTCCTGATTCTCCTTGGAACTTACCTGACATGGTACGGGCTCGACATCGATCAACGAACATCATTCGACTTTGGAGTTACCTTNCTGATTCTGGGAACATCACTNTCTCTACGTACNGTGTTATTCAGNGTGGTGCCCGNACAGGATNCGAGCGGGAGGATAAGCGCTAGCCTNGGTGCATTGGGTTTACTTGTTTATTTTGGCTTGCCTTTTGACGCACTTGAGGGGATTACAGGTAAGCTGAGCGATGGTCCTGCNGACTTCGTTTTAGGAGGCTGCGTTATGGTCGCCGCTGCCTCATGGCTCATCATGCACAATGCCGAGATCTTTCTTTTTATAATGAATAAAACCCTCGGCCGNGTGGCCGGNCTGACAGCAGTATTCCGNACGGCGGTCGCCTATCCCGTCAATTCCCGNTTCCGTACCGGACTCACGATATCCATGTTTGCNCTAGTTATCTTTACTTTGGTCATAAATGCAACNCTGAGCAACCTCGATAATGTATCGCGTGACACNCCCGAACGNGTAACCGGTGGATACGACNTCCAAGCTACTGTTACTGANAGTTCGGCGATCATNGATTTTGACGATGAGGTGGCNGCAAGTGACTTACTCAANGTTGAGGATATCGTCACTGTGGCTCGGAGCGGTGNTTTCCGGTCCAGGCTTAGACAGNTTGNAGCTACCANCACTCGTTTCAAAGGCATTCGCACNATAGTCGTNGATGATGCCTATTTAGAGAGTAATCNGTTCGAGNTATCCCATTACGATGCATCTTATGGAACCACTGATGCGCAAGTATGGCAATCTCTCAGTGATTCGACCAACTTGGTCCTCCTTAGCAGCAGAGCCATCGCGACAGAAGATCCCTTTGGACCACCATCGAGTGGCTTTAGAGTTGAAGGTTTTTCCGCAAGCGATGACGCCGATTCCTGGAAATCCGTTTCCCTTGAAGTAGTCTTGCCGTCATGGGACGGGCAAGACACCCCGCTTGTAATGGAAGCCGTCGGAGTGGTTGACCCCCTAGCCGGTATCGGAGGTGGAGACGATTGGGGAGGTCAGTCACTGTTTATGGTGATTGGAGAATCAACAGCTCACAACTTGGTTGGTCAAATACCCGAATGGAACACGTACTACCTAGACGTAAATGCGAGAGCAGATGTCCCTGATGTGGTCGCTAAATTGGAAACAATATTCCTTCAGTTCGGCATGGACGCAACTGACCTTCAGGAACAAATCGAGATGAGCCTGCAGCAGGAAGCAGCGTTCAACCAGCTTTTCCAAGGATTCATGGGCCTGGGTCTATTTGTAGGGGTCTGCGCGATCGGCGTGCTTGCGATCAGAGCCGTCGTGGAAAGACGCCAATCGATAGGGGTACTTCGTGCAATAGGTTATCGACCCGCAATGATTCAGTTACAGTTTCTTCTCGAATCACTTTTTGTCACGTTGCTAGGAGTAGTCATTGGGCTAGGACTTGGCACGCTAACTTCATGGAACATCTTCAAGGCTATAACGACAGAGGTGGACGGACTTACATTCACTATACCTTGGGCGTCCATAATTTTCATAACTTTCTTGACATCGCTCTTCGCATTGGTTAGCGGTTATTGGCCTGCTAGACAAGCGAGTAGGATTCGCCCTGCTGAAGCTTTGAGATATGAATAAGGATACCGCTAAAGTTCACGACCGCAGTGTAGGCATCCTGGCAATCAGTGGCAAGGGCATCGCGGCTATCGTAACAACTACTATGGTATAGGCAGCGGGCGTATAGGTACCGTAAAAGTCGTAGACAGTGCCAAAGAGAATCGGACCTACAACTCCCGAACCGACAGTGGCTGCCTGAAAGAGCCCTTGTATCGTGCCAAAGGATCTTGTTCCAAAAAACTTACCTACCAATATCGGTCTTGATGCTAGTATCGCACCAAAGGAAATTCCCTCAAGCGTGGCGAAAAGTGCCGCACCCCAGTACTCAGTTGCATGTACCAAAACCCAAAACGCTGCAACCTGGCCGAACAGAACCACTACTAATACTAATCGCCAGCTCACACTATCGAGCAGAAAACCCGCTCCTATTCGTCCAATGCCGCTAGTGGCGAACAAAATAGTTACGGTGGAGGCAGCAGCAGTTGTAGTGAACCCCAACATTTCGAAATAGGCCATCTGGTGTGCGAGAAGCCCACTGACGGCTATACCCTGCGCACAATAGACTCCGAAGAGACACCAAAATACCATGGTTAGGGTTGCTTCCTTTACTGAATACTGATGCAGACCAACCTTGGTGGAGCCCGCAATAGTGGCTCCAGATTTGCTTTGATCCACACCATCAGGACTCAACCCCAAGTCAGATGGATGATTCTTAACAAGCAGGCTCAGGGGAATACCTACAGCAAGGAACCCTATGCCAAGAATGATGCTAGTATTTCGCCAGCCTAAAGATTCGACCATCCCCGCGACCAGAACAACGAGTGGTCCACCAAAAACGGGACCCAGAAGAGCAAAACCTAGAGCCCGCCCCCGCATTTTATCAAACCAATTAGCGATGATGGCAGCCCATGAGACTCCATGAGATGCTCCGCTTGCTCCGACCGAAATAACGCCAACTACCAAATAGAACTGCCAAAGAGATGTAATCTGGCTAAGCCCGATCAACCCCAATCCCGAGCATATAACGCTCCAGAAAATCACTGGTTTGCCACCCCATCTATCTACTATGACACCAACGATAGGAGCAAGAAAACCAGTTTCCATTTGTCGCAGGGAGTACGCAACCGAGGTGGCGGCATTCGACCAGCCAAATTCCCGTACTATGGGTAGAAAATATGCTTGCAGCCCGATAAAAAATGATGCCGAGAGATAGATGTTCATCGCGATACTGGCACCTACAAGATCCCAGCCGTAAAATATTCTAGGTCGATTTCGCTGATGTGTTTCCATTAATTATCCTACTAACAAAATCGCTGCACACCACATGGGTCACCATGTGAATCCAGTTGTTTGGAGACAGGGGGACCTCGTGGAACGTTGACTTAGATGGAGCACTTATTCCCCGATTCTCAGATAGGATGAGGGAATAAGCCAGCGATGGGTCACACAGCGCATTTAAGCGCGACATCAGATCTTATCTCTTGTTACCACTGCACAATGATAGACTCTACAGAGGGCAAGTTTCAATGGCTGTCACTGCTCAAAAGTAGAAACTTGCTGGCGTTTGCTTTATGATCCCTGTGTAATTGAATGAAGGAGGTATTTATGTATACAACTGACCAATATGAAAGCATGATAGCTGAGACGATCTCCTTAACCGGAGCAAATGGCGATACGATTCGTGCCTATATTGCTAGGCCACTCGGAAATGGTCCTTTTCCGGCCGTTGTACTCATCCACCATATTCCGGGATGGGATGAATGGAATAGGGAGGCCACACGGAGGTTCGCACATCACGGATATATCGCAATCTGCCCTAATCTCTACGAGCGATATGGGCATGGAACTCCAGAAGACGTTGCAGCACAGGTCCGATCTGATGGTGGTGTTGCGGACGCGCAGGTTATGGCTGATGTGCAAGCAGCTGTAGATTTCGTTAATAGTTTACCGAATAGTACTGCACGTACTGCAGTTTTTGGCACATGTTCCGGAGGTCGACATGTCATGTTGGCAGCTGCGCAAGTCAATGGATTGGCTGCTGGGATCGACTGCTGGGGTGGGCGAGTCGTTATGTCCGATGAGGATCTCAACGAAAAAATGCCGGTTGCACCAATTAGTCTGACTGAAGAAGTAGCGTGCCCAATTCTCGGCCTATTTGGCAACGACGACCAAAGTCCTCCTGCTGATCAGGTCGATACCCACGAACAAGCGTTGAAAGCTGCGGGCAAAGAGTATGAGTTCCATAGGTATGATGACGCTGGCCATGGATTCATGTACTATCATGCTCCGATGTACAGGCAAGCAGCAGCCGTCGATGGTTGGGCTAAAATATGGGACTTCTTAGGGCGGCGCTTAGGATAGTGGCCCCCCACAGTTTGTTTAAGGAGAAATAGTGAATGTGTACAATGATTGTAGATAACATCAAGGCCACTGGCAGTGCCAAGGGCCGCGACGGTTGGTTTTCGATAACCGATATAAGTGTATCGTATGACCACCCATTCCACGCACCCTTAGAGCATGCTCTCAATATCGATTTTATGGCAAGAGCTGAGTCTGGGTTTCAACGGATTTCAGCGGAGTTGACTGCGGCTGATGCGCTTGAACTCATCAAAAGCATAGAGAAGGTACTCAGTGAAGCTGAATCTCGCGAAATTCCACTTTGATGCTCACATCCTTAAGGCTTCATAGCTAAACTCGGCTATACTGTTTCGATCCAACGCTAACAACGAACCTAACGGAGACCGCACATGGATGTACTGAAGAATCTGGCACCAGGTCTATTTCTCCTAGCGGCTATTCTTATGGCAGTGGTTGGTGTTAGAAGCCAGAGAGGACAAGTTACTCCAGCCAGAATCACTATCTACGCGGCCATTCTATCGTTAGTGGCATTGTGGGGATTGTTTGGTCCCAGATAGCTTTTAGTGTTGTACTTAGGGTTGGTTCGCAGCCAAAACCAGACAACTCCGTTGGTACTCAAATCATGAGAGCCGCTGCTCAAGAGTCGCAATGTCCTGATCGGACAGGTTGAAGTACTTGGCATCCGGGTGATGAAACACTAACGCGCTCACGGATGCCTCTGGATCCATCATGAATTCATCAGTGAGTTGCACGCCTAAAGACGATGAGGGGTCCAACAAGCCCCACAGCAAACCTTGATCTTCTAAACGCGGACATGCAGGGTATCCGAACGAGTAACGCCTTCCTAGGTATTGGGTGCGAAATAGCTCGGGCATTGATATGCCAGGAGGATCTCCGAGTCCCCACATTGACCGCATTCGTTGGTGAAGCAACTCAGCAAATGCCTCTGCGGATTCCAATGCTAAGGATTCCAAAATATGAGAATCCAAATACCTACCAGCCTCACGCCACGATTCGGCGAGCGACCTCACACCTGGGCCAACGGACGTGACAAACATGCCCAAATAGTCAGGAACCTGTTGGTCCTGTCGACGCAAATAGTCCGAAATACAGAGACCTTCCCCGTTACTCTGTCTCCCAAAGGTGAATGTTGTTAGTACTTCAGAGCCATCAGGGTTCAGTATCAGGATATTATCTCCGTCAGAAGCTGCACGGAAAAATTTATATACCGCTTTGGCAGTGATTGATGAATCTTGGACCATTTCACTGAGCACCCCCATGACAGCTGAGCGTAGTTCAGTTGCACGCCGATCGCCTAGTGCTAACTGTTCTTCGAATCTGCCCCTGAAACCTAAATGTCTCACATACAACATCGTGGGGTTGATGAAGTTGAATATATCATCCAGCGAAAAATCAAGAAGTTCGTGTGAATTCAGATCGGGTGGCAGTGGGGGAGATTCAACTTGGGGAACGGAAACTCGTGAACGCGAGTCAGCCCCGGAGCGTACAGGGTTGGTTTCACGCTCAGCAGCCTGCTGTTGGATTTCGTGCGTTTCAGCATTTAGACGAGAAGTGTATTCTGGTCGCTCATCTAACTTCATTAATCGATTAGCGACGTCAAGTCCTGCCATGGCATCTGGACAGTATACAACCATGCCATCATATTCAGTGGCAATTCTGAGTCTAGTGAAGCGATTAGAAAGAGCTGCCCCTCCTACTAATATCGGAACGTCAATCCCCGCAACTTTGAAATCCTGGACGGTTTCAACCATCATTTGGGCGGATTTCACAAGAAGCCCAGAAAGCCCGATCAAATCAGGTTTGTACGCCTTGACCGCCTCGATCAATTGAGGAGCTGCCACCTTGATACCTAAATTCACAACGTTATATCCGTTGTTACCTAGAATAATTTCAACCAGATTCTTGCCAATGTCGTGAACATCCCCTTTAACAGTCGCGAGGAGTATTGTCCCTTTAGTAGAAGAGTCTCCTGCCTCCATGAACTGTTCCAGATGAGTTACAGCTGCCTTCATCACCTCAGCCGACTCGAGAACCTCAGCCACTATCAGTTGATTGGAACCAAACAACTTTCCCACCTCGTCCATGCCATCCATTAGCGGTCCGTTAATTATCTCCAATGGCTGATCACNCAACAACGCTTCTGTTAAATCCTCTACAATGTGCGTCTTAATNCCTTCGATCACTGCGTTACTAATGCGCTCGTCCAGTGGCATAGCCAGGCGATCTTCGTCAGAGACAGTAGGGCGCTTCTCCCTGAAATGGTCCGCAAAGGCACTAATAGGATCCTCCCCTCGGTTCCAAATGAGGTCCTCTGCTAGCTGTTTTTCATTATCTGGGATCGAGGCATATCTCTCGACGCGCTGCGAATTCACTATCGCCGCATCCAGTCCAGCCTGAACGCAGTGATACAGCATCACCGAATTTAGCACCTCACGTCCTGCAGNAGGCAAGCCGAACGAGACGTTGGAAATCCCTAAAACAGTTTTCGCNAAGGGAAAGGCTTTGGTTATTAATCGAACTCCNTCTATGGTCTCCAGGCCGGCACCTACGTAATTCTGGTCACCGGTNCCGATCGGAAAGACCAGTGGGTCAAACACTATATTTTCAGGGGCNAGNCCGTACTTNGTGGTTANCAAATTGTACGATTTAGTNGCCACTTCCAATTTTCTCTCTCGAGTAACTGCCTGAGCCTGCACCGGATCGTCGTCAATGCATCCGACAATGACCGCAGCTCCGTATTGTTTGACTAATGGTATTATGGTTTCGAACTTNGCCTCTCCATCTTCCAAATTTANCGAATTAATAATGGATTTACCNGGTGTCAACTTTAGTGCTTCCTNCACNGCTTGNGGGTCGGTTGANTCGATCATGAACGGAACTTTTACCTTCCGACGNAACGAGGTCAAAACNGCNGTTAGGTCAGCAATCTCATCCCGATCAGGATCTTGCAGGCAAACGTCNAGTATATGAGCTCCACNCCGAACNTGTTGTCGNCCTATCTCNGCTGCAGCATCAATTTCACCATCTGCTATGAGATTTCGNAAATGACGACTACCCAATACGTTGGTACGTTCCCCTATAAGAACTGGTCTTGAGTCCTNATCAATNGTGAACGCCTCCANCCCAGCGACNGTAGAAGTTGTTAAATCGATCNCTGTACGGGGCTTAGCTAANTTTGGTATATCCGATAATAACTCTATATGNCGGTCCACAGTCCCACAACAACCACCAACAACATTNACCCATCCGGCAGTAGCATAANCCCCCAAAGTNGATGCTAGNTGCTCNGGGGTTTCATTATAATTCCCNTCTTCATCAGGTAATCCAGCGTTCGGAACGACTGCTACAGGGAACTTGGANANNCCGGCAAGACTGCGGACATGATCGCGCATAAATTCAGGACCGGTAGCGCAATTCATTCCAACCCAAAGGAGATCATANTGCTCGACTGAAGTATAAAAAGCATCAATATCCTGCCCACCGAGCATGGTACCCATTGGCTCNATAGTGCATTGAATTGCAACTGGCAGAGTTGAAGATAACTGNTTCTGAGCTATGGCTATCCCGGTCATCGCAGCCTTAACGTTAACGGTATCTTGGGACGTTTCGACTAGCAANAAATCGCAACCACCCCGAATAAGTCCTCTAGCTTGTATTGCATAACTACTATCTACCAATTGCTGCCAACTAACACCNCCTGTNACTGTAATCGCNTTGGTAGTAGGNCCCATGGATCCGGCAACAAATCTGGGCTTTTGTTGCGTGCTTAGTGCAANAGCAGCCTTTTTGGCNATAGCGGCACCNGCCATCGAAATTTCCTCACTCGATTCCCCAAGGCCATACTCGTCCAGAACCATAGGCGTACTACCAAANGTGTTAGTTTCAATAATATCCGCCCCAGCCAAAAGGAACCCTNGATGAATGCTTTCGATGATTTCAGGGCTGGTCAAGTTGAGGTTTTCGTTGCANCCTTCGTACTCNAGCCCTCCAAATGCATCAGGTGANAGATCATAATTTTGAATGCTGGTGCCCATAGCGCCATCAANGACCAAGATCCTCTTANTCAGTGCAGTGTATATATCATGCTGCGTAGTNCCCATNGTAGCTGTAATNNTCTCCTCTGTCGTATGAATGTCTTCTGCCCGGGATAGGTNGTTTTATAGGGTTATATTANAGNCNAATCCNGNNTCAAATTCCTCNCACGGNACTNAACTAGTGACTACCATGCTATATGCTTATGAAGGNGAAGTTGAGTTAGTTANTGTTGTNCCATNACNGTCCGGCCGCCCAAATCTTCAACGCGTGTAAGTTTTATGACGACAGCAAATCCGGTNTTATCAGGATCTCGATCCATTTCTGGCGTGACCACCCGATCCATAATCTTCTGTCGAATTGGACCATCCCGTAATACCGTCGCGGTNCCGAAAAATTTCCANCCTCTTCTCTGTTCAGGGTTTCGTAAAATTACAGCAGCCTGTCCACCAGATTCAAGGTNTTCCACACTTTGACCCTTTCCTCGCTCCCAATAGGCCAATGAATCCNTGCCCCAAGCCATCATACTNCCTCTGAATCCAATAGTCAGGNCTCCATTATGAGACGCAGTGGATAACACACANGGGGTTCCATANGCTAAGGAGTTGTTCACTAAATCTTGCATTTCATCGGTCAACTCTATCATNCACTNCTCCTGAAAATTGGCTGGAGGGCTTTACACTCCACGCTGCCATTGTATCATGCAANCGGACGGGAAAAGAATCNGGAATGTAGCAATNCAACTTTGTGCCAAAACAGACTGNNTCGAGTAGAGCAGANAAANAAGCTGCATTGCCCGCTTGAAAAGAGGNNACATGCACTATCAATTTCTTGATATCCAGNTATCTGACGGCATAGCACGNCTCTGGATCAATAGACCNGAGAAACTAAACGCCCTTCGNGAGGATGTGCAAACAGAAATTTTGGGTGCCGTCACTGANATGGACAAAAANGATCAGGTGCGGGTNATCACCCTCCAAGGTAGAGGCAGGGCATTCAGNGCTGGCGGAGATCTGTCGGGTCCTCCCGAAAGCGCCACNGCTGAGGAAATTGCTAGACAACGTNAACTTCGCGACAATATTCGATGGGATATTCAAGACATGGAAAGACTTTCTAATCGATTTAGCCAGATANTGTCGATTAACAAGCCAATTATTGCTGGAATACATGGNTATTGCCTAGGAGAAGGTACTGATCTCGCTCTNCATTGCGACATTATTATCGCGAGTGAAGACGTAATGATTGGNTACCCTCCTGTNCGTGGNATGGGTTCNCCTCCCACTCATATGTGGACATATATGGTGGGGCCTCAGTGGGCTAAATGGTTTCTTCTGACAGGATCGACAATCAACGGAAANGAAGCAGCNGAGATCGGNCTGGTGTTGAAAGCAGTACCAGAAGATGNCCTTGCAANCTCCGTGGAAAGTCTTGCAGTNACGATNGCGAAAATACCGTGGGAGGTCCTTGCNGCCAATAAGAGTATTGTCAATAAAGCNATGGANCNCATGGGCAGNGGACCNCTGCAACATATGGCAGCACAAATAGATGCCGTTGCACACCACACTTGGTTTGGTCAGGAATTTCGCAGAATTGCAANTGAATCCGGATTAAAGGAAGCATTAGAGTGGCGTGATAGACCNTTCAAGGAGTAGTTCCTGNTTTGGAAACGGNNNCGTTNATAATGTGGNNGTGTTAGGNCTTATGTTTTAGGGGGGCATCTCAGCTATGACCAATGGATCTTGTTCCGTCAAACGCAGACGTTCNAGAGNGGCTAATGACTCCTCTGTACCTATCTGNACTAATGCCCATACTGCATGGGAGCGNACCAATGCAGACTCATTNCCTAANGTTTTTTCTAGTANCAAAATATCAGAAGGGTCACCAATGTTACCCAGTGCAACGCAAACGTTTCTTTGCATACCGACATACTTGGCTCGCATAATNGGGGTTCCTCTGAATTTTNCNTCAAANTCTGATTGACTCATNCGAAGAATATCNCTCATATCAAATTCATTCATACTNTCCCGAATACNAAANTCGTCGAATGCAACGTCACCTGCTAATTGATTAACTGGNCAGATTTCTTGACAAAGGTCGCAGCCAAAAATCCATGTCCCTATGGGTTTCCTAAGTTCGACNGGAATAGGNCCTCTATTTTCGATGGTAAGGTACGAGATGCAGAGATCATTTTCNACTTCGTANTCCGACGTGATNGCNCCNGTAGGGCACACATCNACACAGCGNCGACAACTACCACAGGTNTTCAAGACGGGCTTGTCNGGGGTTAACTCAAGGGTAGTAATTATTTCGGCCAAGAACACCCANGAGCCATTCCCAGGGACTAAAAGATTCGTATTCTTACCAATCCANCCCAGNCCCGATTCGCGCGCGAAAGCNCGTTCAAGCAGGGGGGAATCATCTACAAAAACTCGATACGNNGGATTCTGGCCTATCTCCTNAGCAACATCNTTCATATACTGANCCAATCGTCGTTTCANCACTCTATGATAGTCNCGNCCTAAGGCGTATCTCGCGATGTAGCCTTTCTNGTGCTCACGGTTCAATTCGCCCGTTGCATCGAANTAGTTAATNGCAAAGGTTAATACTGANCTCGCNTCTGGCAACAATTTTTCCGGGTCACTGGCTATCTGCATCCGTTGTTNAGTCAGCCAAGGCAGNCCTGAAAATTTTCCTTCAGCGATACGNTCAGATGCAATTGTCGCGTCCGAGTCAACNCGATNAGCNCTCGCTATGGCTAGAGAACTGAACCCGTGNGCTAAAGCCAANNTCTTTAAAAGNNCAGTTGTCGCTGCTATAGCGTCGTTATCTAGCATTCTGGTTGAACCATTTGGTCATTCATCAANCGTTTACCACCACTNCATCTAGGGTATACATAACGACTGGCATAGGCAATAGATCATATTTTNTNCNTTGCAATACCGATATCATGAGTGCAGTTACCTAATTGACACACATTAAATAGACTAATANAATCCCAACACTACGACCACGTGAGGANAATNATGCCAGAGGTAGTAATAGATAGTATTCGCGTTAGCATGNCCAANTACCAACGCGTAATCATTCTGAAGGAAAAGGACGCTAATCGGTATTTGCCAATATGGATAGGCCCTTCAGAGGCCGATTCCATTGCTGTACGACTGCAAGATATGTCTGTACCAAGACCGTTGACCCATGACCTGCTATGCAATTTAGTCACGTCACTTGGAGGAGTTATCGAGAGTATCTCCGTCACCGACCTACAAAAAGATACCTTTATNGCCAGCATAACGCTACGTGTTNNCGAAGAAACGATTGATGTAGATTGCAGACCTAGTGATGCACTGGCAATTGCAGTTCGATCACAAGTAGCAATATTCGTCGAGGAATCCGTTTTGGCAAAAGCATCNGTCATTCTCGACNCAGATGGTAATCCTGTAACAGACGAGAATGCGGAAACCGAGTCTCCAAANATTGGGGCTGAAGAACTGCGCAGCCTCTCAGCATTCGCCGATTTCATCGAAGAGTTGAATTTGGATGATAGNGATCAGGACGGTATGGCAGTCTAATCAATGTGCGGGGCGTGTTNAGTCTGTATANNAGTGATCCGATATTTCTTAAAAGTNTAAAACNTTNTCTAAGCAAATATCCGAACTATTTCCGAATAACGCATGTACTCTGTCTTTTAAAAATGTCACGATAATTCATAGAAATTGGTTAGTCTAATTCCCGGAATCACCTTAAACAAATTTTGTGACAAATTCATTAAATCTATGCCCNAAAACCGGTTGACACTCCTTCTTGNCTNTAAGGTATGGTCAANGTGCCACCAACAAACGGGATCCCGATGCAATGTTAACGTGAGATGCACCGGCAAGCCGANTTCAGATAAAGATCTGGGACGTTGCGCTCAAGTGTAAGTAGGTTCCTAGCATCAAACCCGTAAGTGACGTGGCGAGTATAACTACGGACGGATTGCAGATTGCAGGATAGGAGAGATATGCCATGTTACAAATGGGAGAATTGTCAGTTTCCCTGCTACGGGACGGTCAAATCAAGCACGANGCNGGAGTCATTTTCGGAGACGTACCAAAGACATCATGGGAGCAACTAGTTCGGGTAGATCGGAGAAACCGAACNGCCCTTGGGTTAAAATGCATTCTTATCCAAAGCACGAAACAGAATATGTTGATAGACACGGGTGTCGGAAATAAAGAAATGGANGGCGACAGATCCAGTTATGGNCTGGGACCGAGCAAACTTATGCGCGAACTGAGAGCCGCAGGAATCGGNCCGAGAGATATTGACACCGTTGTNTACACACACCTCCATTTTGAGCACAGTGGCGGAGGCACCCGACTCGATCGATGGGGACAGCTTGGGCCAACGTTTCCAAAGGCCGAATATCTGGTTCAGAAAAAATGTTGGGATGAGGCAATTGCGCCTACCGAACGAGCTAGCCGAGCTTATAGGCAGGAAGATTTCTTGCCGCTCGATGAAAAGGGTCAGTTAGCCTTCTTAGATGGTGATCAGCAGATAATACCTGGAGTGTCAGTAAAGGTCACCGGTGGAGTGACTGAAGGCCATCAAATCGTAATGATTGACACTGGCAGTGAACGAGTAGCCTTTCTCGGGGATCTGGTGCCAACCCACCACCATGTAAACCTTAACTACATACCTGCCAGCCATCGTTATCCCGAAGATACTCTGGCGCAAAAACGCACCCTGTTAAAGAGAGCAGAGAATGAAGGCTGGCTAGTCATATTTGGGCATGGTCGAGAAGGGCATGAAGCCGGCTATCTTGAGCGTAGAAAAGGCGCATTGCGATTTAGATCTGTAGCCATCTAAGCTATCTGTTCTTCCAGAATCAAAACGTCTTCACCAGTGACGAACCTGACTAGCGACACTGATCCTCGTAGATCAGCTGATGACACTGTGTTCACCCGAACATAGTCGTCAGTTAGT
Source organism: Chloroflexota bacterium (assembly GCA_002717565.1). Lineage (GTDB taxonomy): Bacteria > Chloroflexota > Dehalococcoidia > Lucifugimonadales. The sequence goes on along the minus strand of PBAZ01000005.1, from coordinate 45,946 downwards.
CCCGTCCAAATCGTCTGCCCATCAAGTATCTGCCGAGACTCCCACAGTACAGATCTGGTTGCCCCCACAAGTCCTTGGCGTGCATTACTCTCCAGCTCTGTCGATAATTGACGCAGCTGAATAGACCGGTCTCGGATTACCTTGGGGTCACTATGAGTGCTTAGGTAGGCTGCACTCGTACCGGGACGTATCGAATATGGGAAAACGTGAATCTTGTTAAGGTTAGCTTTCCGACACAAACGATATGTTGACTGAAAATCCTCATCTGTTTCCCCTGGGAATCCAACAATAACATCTGTAGTGATAGATGCTCCTGGAATTTTCTCTCGGACGAATTCCACAGCCTCTAGGAATTGTCTGCTCGAATACCTGCGTCTCATGGAAGTTAGAATGGTGTCACTACCACTCTGCAAAGGAATATGGAAGTGAGGACATAGAATTCCGTTGTTCCATAAGGCCACAAGCTCCTCGTTTATCTCATGTGGCTGTAAAGAGGAAACCCTCAGGCGCCGTACGGTAGGTTCATCGCATAATGCCTTCAATAACTGAACTAAGTCCATGCTAGGATATTCGTGACCGTAGGTTCCTAGTTGGGTTCCGGTCAATACAATTTCACTCACACCCTCATACCCAAGTTGCGAAACCTGGGCAAGCAACTCATCAACAGGTATACTCGTTTGCCGTCCGCGCACTTTAGGAACAATACAGTACGAACATACCTGATCACATCCCTCTTGAATCTTGAGCATAGCACGTGTTCGACTCAGCGCTCGAGTGCCCACGGCAATCCTAACCTCACTAGCTGACCCACGAGGAAACCATGAGTATTTGTTGAGTACCTCTTTTACAAACACATCTTTTTTCGCGTTGCCAAGTAAAATTGGAGCGCCAGCATCAGTAGTCATATCGAGCAAATCTTCAGGTCGACGTTGCACGTAGCAGCCGGTTGCAGACAACAAAATGGAGGGGTTAATCTTGGCAACAGACCTCAAAGCTTTGCGTGCTTTGTAATCTGCTTGAGCAGTCACAGTACACGTGTTCAACACGTATATATCAGCCTCACGGATATCGTCAACTACAACACATCCAGCCCCTATAAACTCGGATGCCAAGACTTGACTATCAGCTGCATTAAGCTTGCATCCATGCGTATGGATAACGACAGAAGGAGGTTTTGATCTTTCATGGTCGGTACTTCGTTTGGTCACTACACTCTGCTCCACTAGTCAACGTACGCCGTATCACCTGATGGTTATATGGTACCATTAGTATCCAGCGAGCGAAATCTAACATTCATTGAACTGCTACATGCACATAATTGACATTACTTCCGAACTTACGCTTCCATCAGGGATATTCCCGGGAGATCCCATTGCGACGGTTAGTGAAGACAGGCGTATATCTTCGGGTGACCCTTTCAATACCTCTCTAATCAGTTGTGGAACCCATTCAGGGACTCATCTCGATGTACCCTTTCATTTCGTTGAAGAAGGTGCTAAGTTATCGTCCGTGGGATTGGATGAGTTGTGCGGTCGGGTTTACGTAGTTGAAATAGCCCATGACGGACCAATCACAAACCAAATGCTTGCATCAAAGGGTATTTCAGCAAGTGCCAACAAGCTGCTACTCAAAACTTCAAGGGACGGTCTTAATACAACAGGCGCTACACACATAGACCATCAAGGGTTGTCGGTAAGTGGTGCTACCTGGGTGGTTAACAACGGGACAACTCTGTTGGGACTGGAATCTTATAATATCGAATCGCAGGACACCCATGACTTCCCGGTGCATCATTTACTACTAAGTCAGAACATTCTCATTTTGGAGGGACTTGAATTGGATCAAGTTCAGGAGGGTTGGTACACACTATTCTGCCTGCCCCTCAAACTAGGAGAAGTTGATGGTGCGCCCGTTAGGGCAGTACTACTCGCTGATTAGATACTGAGCACAGACAACAACCGCTCATTGCAACAACAAAATATGATGAGGTGCTTTATGGATTCACACGAATCAGAAACATGGATTTTACAAACCAAGGAATTACTTTCAAAGGCTTACGAGGCCCGGGATTTCATCGAACGTGCAGCAGAAAGTTTCCCGACTGCTATACCCACTCACGCAATTGCCATAGCTAGGCTCTGGCAGCGCGCTGAAGCGCTTGATGAAGTTATTGCTACCCACCTTGTCACTATGAACGACCAATTGTTTGACGGAAAAGGTGAAGTTGATGCAACTCGTGGAGCGTCTCTTAGATCACTCATGGTTGGAGAGGAACTCCTAATGTACGACTGTACTTGGACTCTGTCTTGGAACAGGAACACTCGTGGAATAATTGTTAAATTCTCTATTGAGCCTGAAATGGAAAGTCTCCACTTGAGGATTGAAAACCTTACTGTCGCAGGCGGACAAGACATCAGGTATCCTCTTTATGAGGACCAATTAGCCGACGGCCTCGCAAAGGCATACGTGTTAGAAATTCTTGATGACTAAGGCAGATCTGTCGGGCAATATTATTTGTGCAGCGGTTTCGTGTTGACACCTCTTTTTCTTCGTTGCTCATCCCGAAAATATGAATGCAAAAGGGAACACATTGTCGGGGACTGCGCATCAGATTTTCAGCTATAATCAGTATCAATGTGGGTATATAGAAGAACTCGTTAGTGGAGATGAACGACATGGCTACACGCGTTGTGATAACTGGTATCGGCATGGTTACAGCACTGGGACTGGATACCGAGACAACTTGGACAAATCTTCTGAACGGTCAGTCAGGGGTAAGGCGACTTGACGGCGTTGAGACCGATGGTTTACGAACCACAATCGGTGCTCAGATCGTAGATTTTGACCCTGATGCTGCGCTTGGGCGTAAGGAAGCTAGACGAATGGACCGGTTCGCACAGTTTGCAGTAGTCGCGGCCAATGAGGCCGTTAGCAACGCCTCCCTTAAAATTGATGAAACTAATAGTGACCAGGTAGCTGTCGTGGTAGGCAGTGGTATAGGGGGTATCACTACTCTCGTCGAGCAATACGACACTATGAAGGAAAAAGGACCGGGACGCGTAAGTCCATTCTTGATGCCCATGATGCTAGGCAACCTTGCAGCAGGGCAAGTGTCTATGCAACTGGGTGCTCGGGGACCCGTTAGCTGCCCAGTTACCGCGTGCAGCACAGGAGCAGATGCTATAGGAGAAGCGTACGGTATGATACGAGATGGTATTGCAACAACCGCGATTGCTGGTGGCACTGAAGCATCGATTACCCCAATTGTTATTGCCGGATTCAACTCATGCAACGCACTATCAGAAAGAAATGACGAGCCGACGAAAGCCTCCCGTCCTTTTGATGCACATCGCGATGGGTTTGTGTTGGGTGAAGGCGCGGGGATTCTTGTCCTAGAGAGTCTGGAAGCAGCACTGGATCGCGGCGCTAAACCTTTGGCTGAGATGATTTCATATGCAGCAACGGGAGATGCCTTCCACGTCACACTTCCCCCTCCCGATGGCAATGGAACAATTCGGGCGATGCAGTTGGCATTAAGACGCGCTGAAATATCAGCAGATGAGGTTGATTATCTGAATGCACACGGAACTTCAACTCCTATCAATGACGCGTCGGAAACTAATGCAGTCAAGAATGTTTTCGGTGACTATGCCTATCGCTTACCTATTAGCTCTACCAAGTCCATGCTCGGACACTTGCTAGGGGCAGCTGGAAGTGTGGAAGCTGCGGTTACCGTATTGGCGATCAGGAATAGCGTCGTACCACCTACTATTAATCTCGAAAATCTGGACCCTGACTGCGACCTTGATTACACTCCTATCCATAAGAGGCAAGGCCACGTAAGAGTCGGTATGAGCAATTCCATGGGATTCGGGGGGCATAACAGTACATTACTATTCAAGCAGTATAGTTCAGATTAAGCTGCTCATTCTCTTAGGAACTGCGTCGGAATTCCCCTTTGTAAGCAAGTAGTGGAACGGTAACTACGAGCACCAGAATACATATGACCTGCGACTCTTGCAAACCCAAAAACCATATCCTGTCATCGCGTAAAAAGCTGATGAAGAACCTTCCGATTGCGTAGAAACCAAGTAGGCTCACGAAACTCATTCCTGCAGGTGCGATTTTTCCCCTGAACAACAGCAACCCGCCCAAGATCAATAGATCCCAAAACATCTCATATACTACCGCGGGATGCATGGGCAACGACGGACTGGACATATGGCAAAACACGGCCGGACTATCAATATGGGTATATACAAACGCCCACGGAGCCTGACTTACAAGTGCGCAGTGCTCTCCGTTTATGATGTCACCAATCCTGCCAATTGCCATACCGAGAATTAAGCCTGGCGCAGCTATATCAGCCAATCGCCAAGTTGGGTACTTCACAATTTTCGTATATATAACCCCACCAACAAATCCACCAAGCACTGCACCCCATATTGCTATGCCACCTTGGTAAATAGCGAATATTTTCAGCGGATCACCCGCATAAACGTCTAAGTGATCGATAACATGTATAAAGCGAGCCCCAATGATAGCAGCCAATACGCCCCAGATGGCCGTGTTGTACACATAATCTGGATTTATACCAGATACCCTAGCCAGTTGAGCAGAAAGCGCCACCCCAGCCACGACACCGACCAAAGTGAAAAACCCATGCCATGACAGTAGTACAGGACCCATCTTCAGCATAATCGGATCGAAAGGAATCTCGATCATATTTGTCACTCCTAATAAATGTGCATTCTATACACCATGCCGTCCTATTCTATTCAGGCAACCAAATCAGTGTCAACGAGATACTGAGCTAATTAGAGCAATTCATTATGGTAGAATTGAAGTATGGTATTAAATCCTGATACATTATTAAGCTTTCGTGACGCTATTACCCGATACCTAGACTTCCTCATCGGGGTGCGGAGGGCGTCCCCTCATACGGTTAACGCATATAGAACCGATTTGCGCCAATATGAGGCTTGGATGCGAGAGCACGAAATGGTTCAAACCGTCAACGGATCAGACGCAACCATGCTGAGTAGGTATGCACTACACTTGAAATCTAGTGGATACTCGACAGCTACTCAAGCTCGGAAGATAGCTGCACTCAAGGCGCTCTATAAGTTCTGCCGTGCCATGGATTATTCTGATCTAGACCAATCAGACCATCTTGGGCGACCCCGAGTTCTTAATGCGTTACCCAAAATTCTTTCTCAGGACTCGATTGAAACGTTAATGGCTGCTACTGAATCAACAGATCAACCATATCGTTCGAGAGATAAGGCCATGTTAGAAACTTTATATGCTACTGGATTGCGAGTCTCCGAATTGTTAGGTATCAATATCGGTGATATAGACTTCGACGCTCAATTGCTCCGCTGTTATGGCAAAGGAAGCAAGGAACGAATCGTTCCGTTACACGATCAGGCTGTCGCACAGCTAGATAACTACATCCGAACAGCCAGACCTACCCTAACAAGATCCGACACCCCAAAAGCCGTGTTTCTTAATCGATTCGGCAAACGCCTCAGTCGGCAAGGTTTCTGGCAAATTGTCAAGGCATACGCAAAGAAAGCAAATTTGGTACACGATATATCTCCTCACACCTTGCGCCACAGTTTTGCGACGCATATGATCGAAGGAGGAGCCCCAATTTCCTATGTTCAACAGATGTTAGGGCACTCGAACGTTAGCACCACAGAAGTGTATAATCATGTTGCGAACGACTATCTCAGAGAAGAATTCGAGACGGCACATCCTCGGGGAAGTTTGCGGGATGGTATATAACCCCATTCACCCCCCAAGGTAGTCATCTCTAAAGGAGAACATCATGCCAAATAGGGTCAAGCGTGCTGCAGCTCGCCAATCGCAGTTAGGGCAAAGGCGCCGTAAAGAACGCAAAGAACGAGGCTCTACTGTCCAACCCGAAGCAGTGGTCATAAACACGCCTCAGGCGGAAACATTAATCCCTGAACCGCGGTCAGATATGGACACTACCCAAAACACCACTCAGAAGGTTTCGACAACAGGTACTAGTGGAACCACCATACCGAGTCAACCGTATCTAAGATCCGACTTAACTCGAGTTGCTATGGTTGCTGGTCTTAGCACCGCTATAGTAATTGGCAGTGCTGTCATTTTGTGAGACAGTTGCAATACCGCTAGGTAGACGAAAGTGTTTATTTAATGCCAGCCCATAACACATCAATGAGACACTCGATCCTTGAACACATTCGGCATGCCCCTAAAGCCCCCGGGGTCTATACATTTACCAATGGATTAGGGCAACCCTTATACATAGGTAAAGCGTCGAGTCTTCGGTCTCGCTTAAGGAGCTATTCAGCAAAGCCTGAATCTCTTAGCCCTAAGATTCGCATAATGGTACAGCAAGCTGAGTCAGTACATTACGTAGTCACAGATTCTCCAGAAGAAGCACTGATTCTCGAAAATACCCTCATTAAACAAGAGTCTCCTCGCTTCAATTCGCGCTTAAAGGATGACAAAACATACCCGTACATCAAGATCAATCGCAAAGAGGCATTCCCGAAAGTTGAACTTACGCGAAGGGTTCTTAATGATTCATCCATCTATTTTGGTCCCTATACTTCCGCCCGCTCCGTGAGGCAAAGCCTCGATACATTAAACCGCCTTTTCCCATATCGCTCTTGCACACGGGAAATTACCGGGACAGACGCAAGAGCGTGTCTGGAATATGACATGCACCGCTGTCTTGCCCCATGCACTGGGGCTGCGGATAGTGATGCGTATGGTAGGGTGATCGATCAAGTAGTTCAGTTCTTGCAAGGTGATTCGAAACCAGTGGTGTCTGACCTCAAGAGACAAATGAACAATGCTGCACGCTCAATGGCATACGAAAGGGCAGCCATATACAGGGACCGTATACACCAAATCGAACAAATCTCGTCTCACCAGAAAATGGCCAATCCCAAGTCAGGTGACATTGACGCAGTAGCGACCTCAACCCCTACGCCAGGCACCAACTTCTGGGTTGAAGTGTTCCTCGTCAGGAATGGCATGGTCACTGGACACAAGGCAATGGAAATGGAAGCGTCTGATGGGGACGATCCCGGTAACGTTCTTGCAGACTTCATCAAGCAGTATTATAGTCCTGAAAATTCCAACACGATCCCCGACAAAATCCTCACTAGCCAATCCATATTCGACCGCGCAAACATTCAGGAGTGGATGTCGGCTCAGCGAGGCAAACTGGTTTCGATAATTACGCCTTCGCGTGGTAAGAATCGGAAACTTTTGGACCTCGTACAGACTAACGCAGATGAGGCTCAGCGAATTGGATTACGTAGCCAAAGGTCACGGCATTCAACTGAAGCAGCAGTTAGTCTCGCGAAACTGCAGGAATACTTGAGCCTCCCAGATATTCCGAACCGCATAGAGTGTTACGACGTTTCCAATATTCAGGGATCAAATCCGGTTGCAAGTATGGTTGTATTCGAAGAGGGAAAGCCTGCTAAAGGGCAATACCGGCGTTTCAAAATTCGTCATGTTGATGGCATAGATGATTATTCCATGATGCAAGAGGCCCTTAGGCGGCGATTTATCCGCTATCTCGACAGTCGTGATCAAAATACAGGCTCAGCCACTAAAGACTCTTGGGGACGTCGTCCAGACCTTGTCATAATCGACGGGGGTAGGGGACACCTCTCTGCTGTACTTGAGGTGCTTTTGGAACTGGGGCTCACCAGTATTCAACTTACGAGTCTGGCAAAGCAAGAGGAACTCCTCTTCCAATCTAATGTAGCTGAACCCATCCGAATACCTAGCAACGACTCGGCCCTATTCTTGGTGCAAAGGCTTCGTGATGAGGCCCACCGGTTTGCTATCACTCATCACCGGACCCTGAGGTCAAAAGCTGCAATCCGATCCCAACTTTCCACAATCCCCGGTATTGGGCCAAAGAGGGAACGAGCGCTCCTTCGCAAATTCGGATCCCTGAAGCAGTTACAGGCTGCACCGGACGAAGCGATCATGATGGTTCCTGGCTTGACACCGAATATCGTCCACAGTATCCGTATGCTGTGACCCGCTCACTGAGTTCGTCCTTATTCCGGTGGGAACAATGAATTCAAAAAGGCCTGAGCCATGCTCACGCCTTCACGTGTGAATGGAACGTAGAGGTTTGCTCCATTAACCCATATTTTGATGGATGCGGGATTGATATCTTTGGTAGGGAAGGGCTCAGTACCAGGGCTACTGCTCTCCACAGATCCCGCGGCTGTCTCACGGTTTTGCGGAAACCACTCACTAAGGTTAGGGCTAGGATCCAATGCGTCGTAAACTTGACGGAAATTAGAGCGTGAGTCTAAATCAGTCGATTTCCAACCTAATGTAGCTGAGCTTTTCTGCTGACTCCACGAGGTAACCAGATCTAAATGGCGGTTTAGGCTTGGAATAGCCCTCTCAACCTCAGATCTGCCTAGTCCTGTGATAGTTTGCATAGAATCCGTCAATGCAGCAGATTCCACCCCTGTGGTATTAAAGCGATCATAGAGTAGTGCCAGCAAAGGGACTTTCAATATCGCCTGGAATTTCCATGCCATTCTTTCGGAGGGATTTGAGGCCTGTGCAAGACTCAATCCAAGGTCTGTTAGCTTGATGGCACCATGGCCTTCGATTAATCCAAATTGGCGCAATGCCGATAGTTTGCTGCTAAGTCTGCCACTATTGCCACTGTGTCCTAACTTCAAGGCGAGCGCATCACGAGAAGTCTGACCATTGAACTGAGAAATCACTTTCACCAGATCTGCACATTCATCGATACCAACATCAGGGTAATTGAATTTACCAATCGCTGCCATAAAACACCCCAAACAAATAATACCATGAAATTACTGCAAATATACTATAAGCATGCAAGGTATGCAACTATTTCAGGCTTATATGGTAGGTTTGCAGTAGATTTCCAGTTAGTTTCGCTGTACAGAAGTTATTGGCGTTAATGAAATACGGACCCATTCCAACTCTATAACAAGAAGTCGATCAGGCTCGTAGCTAAAACTTGAGGCTCGTAAAAACTAATGTCATGGGGGGCATTTTTAATCCAAGTGGACCGACTGTCTGGTATCCGCTGAAGTGCATCTGCTACGCCCTGCTGCTTCATAGGTAGGTAGGATCTGGACATTTCCGTATTGCCCTCAGCCGACACTATGAGGGTGGGAACCTTGATTTCCTCGTATATTGCTGAGAGTGGGTCGCTAAACATGTTCCAAATGACCTGCTCATGACTGCTCGGCGACAAGTACTCCCTAACTCGATCGTTTCCGAGTTGTTCGGGCATGGAAAGCAACATATGTTCAAGCTCGGCATCCCACACTGTTGCGTGCTCACGTTTGTGCGCATTGATATATGTCTCTACTGCTCCGTAGATGTCTCGTTGACGAAGCCTCTGCCGGAATTCTTCCCACGTTACGTTAGGGTCACGAGGCCTCTGGACACCACCATCAATCAAGGCTAGTGCTGTCACTCTTTCCGGGTGTTGAATTGCAAAGTGTCCTGCAACGCTGGCACCCCAAGAATGACCAAGGACTGCTGTCCGCTCAATATCCAGGTGGTCGAGCAACCTAATCAAGTCCTCTGAGAGGGTTTTCCAGTCGTACCCTGTCTCAGGCTGGTTAGTTAGTCCATGCGCCCGCTGATCGGGAGCTACACAGCGAAAATGGGCTGCCAACCGAGGCATACACTTGTCATACCAGTGGGCAGAAGAAGATAACCCATGGAGGGCCAAGAGAGGCCGCTGAGTGCCCCCCCAATCCAGATAGTGCATATCTAAGCCAGATGACTGGATTTGACCATGAATGGCCATTTCGCAACCGAATGATTCTTCCACATGCCCTCCAGAAACTCCCAAAATTGGGAACCGTGCTTCACGAGCCACACCGACTGTGTTGTATCATATACTTAGCTGGCAGCAATAGACCACAATTAACAAGCAGCAAAGGGTCTCAAAAACGATTATGGGTGAAAACAGGATTTCCAACGTTCAGGCTGCGGCTCAACTTCCACTGAGTAAGCTATTATCTCGGGCAGAAACCGATGTGTCTTATCGAGCTTCACTGGCCTCAGAATTACGCCCTCTGACTGGCCGTAGCCACGTAATCGGCATCACAGGTAGTGCCGGAGTTGGCAAGAGTAGCATCATTAGCAAATTGACCCAGCTCTTTCGCTCTGAGGACCATCGGGTAGGCATCTTGAGCGTCGATCCAAGCAGCCCTTTGACAGGAGGGGCCTTACTAGGTGACCGAATACGGATGTCAAATCACTATCTAGATGACGGAGTCTTCATTCGGAGCTTGGCAACTAGGGGACAACTCGGCGGTCTTTCATCGGCGATCCATATCGCGCTATCGATCCTGGATGTGGCTGGATACGATGTGATCTTGATTGAAACGGTTGGCACGGGTCAAGCAGACGTAGACCTGGGGTATATAGCTGATACAGTCGTGCTGGTCCTGTTACCCGATTCAGGAGACACTATCCAATTTCTTAAGGCTGGATCCTTGGAGACTGCAGACATATACGTAATCAATAAAGCTGATAGGGGCAACAGTGGTCGAGTTGTAGCAGAGCTAAAGACAACTCTGGGCCTGAACAATCCTTACAGTGAAGATGAGTTGATCATTTTGGAAACATCTGCTATCACCGACAACGACAGCGGTATATTCCAACTAGGCCAGGAGCTTGACCGGATACACGGTCGGTGGATTAAAGATGACAGCCTGAGGGCTCACAGAGAAGCCAAACTGAAAGGACGCCTGCTAGCTGGTATCAGACATGCTATAGTGTCACAAGCTTTGGGATCACAGCAGGCAAATATGGTTACTACCAACTTGCTTGAGTCAATCCAACTAGGCGAGATCGATATTGAAACTGCCATCAGCACAGCAGTGGAAAAACTCTGGACCCATCCTGATAGGTAGGAGATAAGACAAGATAAGTATGAAAAGAGCAAGCGTAGCTGTCATTCCCGCGGCCGGATTTGGGACCAGATTCCTTCCTGCTACCAAGGCAGTACCTAAGGAATTGCTTCCCATCCTTCACCGTCCAGCGATTGAATTCATCTTTGACGACATTGTCGGAGCTCAAATACCCGAGTCAGTCTTGATCACCTCCGAAAACAAATCCGCATTAGCGATGCACTTTTCTGAAGCCCCTAATCTTGAATCGCACCTACAGTCTAACGGATCTGAACATCTACTCGAACAGCACCAGAACCTACTCAGCAACACTACTATCAAATACGCCATTCAGGATCGGCAACTAGGATTAGGGCATGCCGTACTTCAGGCAGAGCAATTGGTCGGAGATCGGCCATTTGCTGTACTTCTCCCAGACGATATCCTGCTTGGGGGCAGCAGTTTCCTCACCAAAATGCTGGCTGTATCAGCTCAGCTTAAGGGATCAGTTTTGGCACTGAAACGTGTTCCGCCAGATATGATAAGTCGGTACGGGGTCGTTTCTGCTAGCCAAATCGCAGCTAATCAATATCGAATCCATGGGATAGTAGAAAAACCGTCCATTCACGATGCACCAAGCGATTTAGCTGTTATTGGTCGTTACATCTTACCACCTACCATTTTCCATATCTTACGATCAACCCCGTCAGGGGCACTGGGAGAAATTCAACTCACGGATGGAATAGCGAAGCTTATTGAATCGGAGCCGGTATTCGGACTCATAGTTGAGGGAGATCACTATGACGTAGGCACACCACAGGGGATGTTAGCTTGCGCATTAACACTTGGATTGGAACATGCGGAAATGCGAGAACACCTCTTAGAGATCTTCAGGAAGTGGAGTCAGAAATGAGTCAGTCTTCCCGTGTACTGCCCGTTGCTACAACATGGCCTTTAGTATGGGGGGATTAACTCAATGGCTTGCATCAAACACAACGCCTACTATTTCGAAAACATTCCCTACACAGTCGCCTCAGACCTTCAAGCCAGCCTTTCCACGGATATCACCTCTGGAAACAGTCTCGGAACCTTTCTATTTGCCCAACACCCACCGGTCATTACCTTGGGTAGAAATGCACTCAAATCTGACATTCTCTCAGCTGAGGACACCCTAGCATCATCAGGCATTTCGCTAGCTCAGGCTGACCGTGGTGGCGGCTTGACTTATCATGGTCCGGGTCAGATTGTGCTGTACCCAATCCTCCGGATTCGAGGCCTATACTCCGTTGTCAGTTATGTTGAATCGTTGCAGACTGTCGTAGCCAGGACCCTTACCTCTTTCGGACTGGCGCCACACTTCAAAAAGGGCAACCCAGGCGTTTGGGTCGGGGACGGGAAGATATCCAGCATAGGCATTCGCATTCGCGAGGGGATCACCAGTCACGGTCTCTCTCTGAATGTGTTTGAGGATCTCACCGGATTCGACCACATAACAGCATGCAATGATCCAACCCTCAGGCACACATCAATTGAACATGAATCGAACGTTCCGGTAGGCTTGGAGACGGTCGTAGAAGAGATCAGCCGCAACGTGGAGATCGTCTTTCAAACACAGCTTGTATGGCAAGATACTCAGACTTACGTTACCTAGGGGGTACTGAGATGAACATAGGACTGGTTGGATTAGGCAAAATGGGTGGGGCGATATACACTAGGCTCAAATCTAGCGGCTTTGAGCCCCAAGTGTACGACGCAGATGCTAAGGCATACGCTAAAATCAAGATCCCTAGGCACCGCCAACGGACTTCGCTCGAAGATCTCGTGACCTCTCTGGATAAACCTTGCTATATCTGGATAATGGTACCAGCGGGCCCTTCTACCACACATGCCATTGAGGCCTCAGGAGCCCTGCTATCTCCGGGTGATGTAATCATCGATGGTGGTAATTCCCACTATAAGGAGACCATGCACAGTGCCGCATCTGTAGTTGCCCAATCATTAGAGTTCGCGGATGTTGGCACTAGTGGAGGTGTGAAAGGTGCAACCCTGGGGTTCAGTATGACCGTGGGCTCTACGCCCACTACCTACAAGCGTATTGAACCTATTTTGGATGCCCTAGCAGATGAGTCAGGGTATGGACACCTGCTGGCCGGCCCTCATGGAGCTGGTCATTTTGTAAAAATGATCCACAACGGCATTGAGTACGGCATTATGGAAGCATATGCCGAGGGATTTGCCCTATTGAAAAATTCAGGCAACTTTGATCTTGACCTACATCAAATCTCGCGAACCTGGAATCATGGCAGTGTAGTACGGTCATGGTTGCTTGAGTTAATAGAGGATGCTCTGAGAGACGATACTTCTCTGATGGATGTGAATCCGGTGGTTAGTGATTCGGGGGAAGGGCGTTGGACGATTCAAGAAGCGACTGACAGTCGCACACCCATTCCTGTGATTGCAGCAAGCCTATGGACAAGGTTTGCCTCTCAGAACCTGTCCTATAGCGACCGGTTGCTGGCAAAACTCCGGAACATTTTTGGCGGCCATCCCTTGCACTAAGATCCAGCATATTAAGAAACATTGGCCTCTAAAAGGTCGTGGTGATGACCCCATGCCCGAAGGAACTTCCTAAAGTTTGCTGCGCTCAATAGTTCCCTATCCTCTTCACTGAATCGCTCCCAATCTCGATGAACATGCCGGACCATCGGCAAGTTCCCATCAGCAACAACTGCATATCCGTGATATTTGAATCTGAAACTATATTCAAGATCACCATGCCGGTAAAATCTGAACGCCTCATCTAACATACCAACCTCGGAGATGGCATCGCGCCGAAACGCAAGGCAATAAGCTTGCATAGCATCGACTTTACCGACAGTTGTTTCATTAAACTCTTTCAAGTCCTTAGAGACCAAACCCCAAGGACCTACTACTCCAACCGATTTATCCTGAAGTGATCCGCGTAGAGGTCTGAATATATCCCCTGTCACTTCAACCGACGAATCCATCAAAACAATATGACTGCCGCGGGATACCCTTATCCCGACATTCTTGGCTGCGGAATCCCCAATTTGGCTTTCAACATGCAAGATGCGGACGCGGTCACTACTGTGATACATCAGTTCAAGTTCCGAATCGATTTCGCCGCGCATACCGTTTTGAACTATTACTATTTCCATCGCAAGATCAGATGCATGCAGAATAATGCTATTTACGCACCTAAGAGTATCCTGTAGTTGGTCTGTGTTCACAAGGATAACTGAGAGATCAATACCAGGGTCTGGAACATCTGCAAACTCCAGATCTTCAGACCTTGAAACACATTGCCAGCTTGTTGGAATTAACTCTCGCCCTTGAAGCATTCGAAGTCGATATGTGTCCTTACCGTCTTCAGGAATGACACCTAGTGTACGCAATTGATCTCTCAAATCATCAGCTACTGGCCAATTTTTAGCTTGGCGCGCCTTAGATCGGTCAAGGGCCAAGTTCCGCACATTCTCAGGGAATACAGATTGATCTGGTGACAGAAGATCCAAGCCTAATACCTCATCGAATTCTCCCAATAACTGTAACTTTGCCGTATCAGATAGATCCGATCTCAGAACGAACCATGTGGTAGCCAAGGCTGACGGCAAATTCAAGTCGTCCTGGATATTTCCGAGAAATCTTGCACGATATCCTTCTGACTCCCGCAGGTCTGCTGAAGATATATCCTTAGAGGAATCCAAATCCCCCACCAGAAGTCGCAAATGCCTTAAACCCCTTTGCGCAGCATCAAGCGATTGCAACGTAAAATTCAATCGATTCCGATAACGAGCTGTAGCGCAGAGATATCGAAACGCCATTGGATCAAACCCCCTTTGTTCCAATCCCTCCAATGTGTAATCATTTTGGGACGACTTAGCCATCTTTATACCATCGACAAGCAAGTGCTGGCCGTGTAACCATACATTTGTATGGCGCCTTTCAAAAACTGCCTCACTCTGGGCAATTTCGCATTCGTGATGGGGAAATATATTATCAACTCCACCTGTGTGTATGTCGATATTTGAGCCAAGATACCTACTTGCCATGGCTGAACACTCTATATGCCACCCTGGGAAACCAGGACCCCACGGACTATCCCACTTCATTGATCTACCAGGCTCAGCTTCCTTCCATAGGGCAAAGTCACGAGGATCCTTCTTTCGCGTGTCTGTCTCATTTGGATCCTTGGGTAGTAATTGGCTAGTCAAATTGCCTGAAAGCTTGCCATAGTCCGAGAAACTACTAACGGAGAAATACACATTACCTTCAACAATATAGGCAAAGCCTTTGGCAATTAATTTGACTATCATGTCAATCATCTCTGGGATATGCTCAGTCGCCCGAGGAAACACATCAGCAGGAATTATGCCAAGCGCTCTCTCATCCCGCATGAAAATGTCCGTATACTCATCTGCTATCTCTTTAGGAGGTCTTCCTTCAGCAATTGCAGCAGCAAGTATTTTGTCTTCGCCTAAATCAACTCGTTCTTGGCGCATATGGCCAACATCTGTAATATTCTTGATATGGAATACTTCAGCGCCAGTACTTTGAATAGATCGGCGAAGCCAGTCAGACATCAGATAGGAACGTAAGTTACCAATATGTGAACGCCTATAGACCGTTGGACCACAAGTGTATATGCCAACAGAGCCCGATTCTTCCACAAGTAAAGTTTCTCGAGATTTAGTCAGAGTGTTGTAGATCGATAACATACTTCCCCTTACCAATCCATAATCGCCAAGCGTACCCCAAAATAGTACTCCGAGACGCAAACCACGTCAAAGATGAAAAGCGCCTGAAAATATATATACATCCTGTATCCCAATTGCTAGAATTTGCAAAAAAGGGTGAAGGGCTATCATGACTGCTCAACAACTCTATCTCATTCAAAAAGTAGATATCAAGATCCTCGATCTTCAGAAAGAGCAGGATACGATTAATGCCAAGCTGCTGTCGTCACCTATATTGCAACGAGCCGACGCAACATTCAAATCGGCTACCAATGTCTACAATGACTTAGTTGCCAGCCAAGATAGGGCACAACATGAGTCCGATACTCTTAACTCAAAAATTGCTGAAACCGATAGCCGGTTATACTCCGGACGAGTAACTAACCCCAAGGAACTGAGTGATCTGGCTGATGACCTGAAACAGCTACGAAAGCGACAGGAAACCTCTGATGACCAACTGCTTAGGATCATGGATAAAGTTGAGCGGATGCAGGTTCGGCTAGCGCAAGCAGAGAAAGACTTGGAGTTGCAAACCGATTTGGCCAAACAACAATCGGCAGCAGATCGATTGCGTCTTGGTGAAATAGGGATTGCGTTGGACAAATTGTCCGGAGAACGTGCCGCAGCGATCAAACAAGTAGATGCAACCGAGCTCAACATTTACGACCAGCTTATGTCTACCAAGGGCAATACTGCAGTAGCAGAGGTACATGTCGGTCGCTGTACAGAATGTAAGATCATGGTGTCGTCTTCTGACTCAAGACGAGCCCATACTGGAAAAGAATTGGTACATTGTTCAAGCTGCGGCAGAATATTATTAAGCTAGAAACCTCGCCTTGGCAGAAACGAGAATCCTGTGCGAGCCATTGGATACATACTAACCAATCAAGAAGAATCGGACAGAGAGGCCAATCAGTACGAACTACAATTTGATTCTATAACGTATTACTGCAAACAAAACGATCATAATCTCATCAAGGTCTTCAGTGATTCCTCAAGCAGCGGCAGAAACCCTGGGTATCGTGATTTGATTGATTTCATCGCTTCCCCTAATCAGGCGAGTATGGTGGTAGTAACCGGAGCCAACATACTAGGCACTTCTCTCGAAGAGGCAGTCAGTGCCATTCTCCAAATTGATCATACCGGCAGCACAGCGGTCTGCTCATCAGCAGACTACCCAGATGCAATCCAAAATGCTCTGAGGGTCTTTCAGAAGGAACGTAGCGAGCAAATACGCGGTGCAATGATACAAAAGGCTTCACAAGGAAAGGCCCTTGGTCGACCTGCCTACGGATACCAAATTGATGAGGACCATAACCTCACACCTAATCTAAATGAAGCACCCATTGTGAGCCGGATTTTCACCATGTATGTCCATGAAGGATTAGGGCTTCGACGAATCGCGGAGAGACTGAATAGCAGCTATGATCTAGCAAGAAATGATAAACAGTGGACAATAGCCCAAATTCTAGCAATACTGCGCAACCCGGTCTACATAGGAACGTATCGTAGATTCGGCTTACGCATGCCGCATAACCACGAGGCTATAATATCAACTCAAGATTTCACGAGCACACAGCAACTTATGCGGTCCAAGCGCACTTACAAGAGCAAGCGACAGCAACAAATCTACCCGCTGAGCGGATTACTTGCATGCGAACATTGTACAGGCAAGATGATTGGATTTTCTCGAAAGCAGAACTGGAGGCGTAAGGACGGAACAAGGAATCAAAAAATATACCGGTACTATTACTGCCCGAATCGTCTGAACAACCCGCTCTGCAAGAGCAACGTAACATCTGCAACCCAATGGGAACAAGGCGCATCTACAAGCCTTTATCATTACTTCTTAAAACACCCTGAGGAGCGCATTTCACTCTCCCGATGGAAAGAACCAAGTACCGGCTCAGCTCCCACGGCTCCTGGAGGTCCGATATCCTTTGACCCGAATCTAAAAAGGCGATGGATGCGAGCACTGAGGTTAACCGCAACCGGTTCGCTGACTTTAGGAGATTTGAGACGCATAACCACTGATCTAGCATATCTCAATTCGGGTGCAAATGAATCGGAATCAATCACAGTTAGTCGGGTTATGGAAACAGGGGACTTTGAGTTATGGGAATCGATATCTTTACGCGAGCAGAAAGTGCTATTCACTTCCTTTATCGATACAGCAGTAGCAGACTCAAATGGAGTGGCAATCAAACTACTTAATGGTGACCATTATCCCATTTCTCTATAGAGATACCTACCCACGTTCATTCAATAGCGGGATTGGTAAATGGTCATTGTTTCAAACAAATGGTAGAGTAAGGGTGAGCGGGATGCTGGATGGTTGCTCCTCACATATAGTTGTGGGGAGAGGAAAGTCCGAGCTCCATTGGGCACGGTGCTGGGTAACACCCAGGCGGATTCGTAAAACGAAACCCGACAGAAAGTGGCACAGAAACAATACCGCCATCTTTGAAAGTTCAAAGATGGTAAGGGTGAAAACGGATGGTAAGAGCATCCGGCTGTTGTGGTGACACAATCAGTGGCTAAACCTCACTGGGAGCAAGGCCAAATAGGGGGACACAAGGAGCCNGACCTGTCTCCGGGTAGGCCGCATGACCCCAGGGGTAACCCTGCGATCTGAGCACAGATCGAATCGCTAGGTTGGCGATTATTNGCAGAAACCTTGCGGTTGACGTGGGCAAGATAGATAACCATCACCGANCCAAATATTGGTTCGGCACAGAACTCGGCTTATAGGCCTCCCGCTCCTACTNGCAAACCACTTATACAGTCCTAACAGCNGNGGCATGTCACAAAAACCNTAACCGAAGGATACGTAACNTATGCAAGAGGATGAGTACGATCCCAATATCGATATNGCGCTAGTCCAAAAAGAGTTGGCGGCCAGCGCATTTCGGGATAGCCTCATCTATCTCGATAGCGTCGCGTCGACGATGGATATAGCCCACTNGGAAGCGTCAAGCTCAACTATCCGCAGACTTGTTATATTGGCCGAAGAGCAAACATCCGGGCGTGGCCGATTCAAGCGGGATTGGATCTCCCCAAAATATCAGAACTTGTACCTGTCGATACTGATGCCAGGAACCGAAAACATACTGCGATATATGTCGATAGCGGCATGTTTAGCGACAAGCAAGGCNATCGAAGGCCTCACCTCACTCAAGGTTGACATAAATTGGCCAAACGATCTGACAGTCGCTGGGAAGAAACTTGCAGGAATTTTNGTCGAACAGGTTCACGCATCTGACAATTTATCTTATGGNGTCATCGGTATCGGCATAAATATCAACATGGACACCAATTTGTATCCGGAAATTGCTCAAATTGCTACCAGTATTCGTCAAGAGATGGGNCACCCTTTGTCTCGAGAACTTGTGCTCATCGAATTACTGAAAATGATTGAAGAACAAGAAACAAATATCCGGGCAGANCACACACCAGTCNTTGAGTGGAAACGACGACTCGTGACACTAGGNCGAAGAATAACACTCACAGAAGCACAAGCAAGCCACACAGGAAAGGCAGTTGACGTNGATGANGCTGGCAATCTCGTGATGGAATTGGATGATAANTCATATATCACGTTGGCGTCAGGCGACGTAACCTCGCAACTCTTACCATAACTAGCCCTGACATGAGCACCANACGACATTGAACCTCTCTAGGCATTAGTTTACAATGGACTTCTGTCGAATCGAGAGACAGCAGTATCCCAATATTGGACATTACATCTATATGAGCAAAACTCANAGCACGAATAATGTACCGGATCTTAACCAAAGCAGATCGGACACCATTCAAGAAACAATCAAATCAATACAGAATGTGCTAGTAACTTGGAATTATTCATTCATTGATACTCCTTTGCTTGAACCTGCGGAGATTTTCCTGAGAAAGTCAGGGGAAGCCTACACATGGGAAACTTATAACCTGACGGATTCCCGNGGTGAACGCTTCGCNCTGAGACCTGAATTNACCTCCTCTGTTGCACGACACATACTACAGTCAGCCAACNCCGAACCTTTTCCCATCCGAAAATGCTACGCTGGACCCGTATTTCGTAATGACGCTACAAACAGACAACAAAGTCAATTTAATCAAGTCGGCGCAGANTTGATCGGAGTTGGAGGGGTAGATGCAGATGCTGAGGTAGTCGCACTGGCTGCTTCNGCGCTCCGTGATGGCGGCTACNCNAACCTCAANATCAATATTGGCAATGTAGGGGTAGCCTCAAATCTTCTCAAACAGTTTGGACTGTCACAGCGGACAATAGCTCTCTTGCTATCCCGCCTCGATTGGCTTACTAATATCGAGGAANATGCNGCTGAAATNGGTCTGCAAATTGGAAGATCTGAGCAGTTGCCATCAACGGGAAGTGGGCAAAGCCAGCAAGANGCTGCACAAGGTGAAGCAATATTACTGTCTCTGCTTTCTTCTAATGACAACCAGNTCATTGGAAGCCGAAGCCTCGATGAAATAGTAGAACGGTATATGAAAAGAGTCGGGGCATCCCAAAACGTGGAACAAACCCAATTGGCCTTAGAGTTTTTGGCAGAATTAACCACGATACAAGGCACTCTCGANGAAGCGAATCATCAGGCAAAAGCACTTGTAGAAAAATGGCAGCTTGACCCAACTTCTTTGAATTGGNTTGAAAGCTTTACCACTGCNTTTGAGCACTACGCCGTCGAGGACATCGAGCTCACGTGTGATTTTAGCTTAACTCACGACGTGCGCTACTATACAGGAATGGTATTCGAGATAGTGCTGATTTCCGATGATGCAACTGGAAACATTCCCNTATGCAGTGGTGGCCGCTACGACATGCTGTACCGATCCCTTGGAGCAACTGATGATACTCCCGCGNTAGGATTCGCTATATCAGTGGAAACACTGNTAAATANTAGTCCAACATTGGATCAAGACCTTGCGGAACATCCGTTTAAGANCATGGGTATCTTGGTCGTGCCAGCTGANCTCCACTCCGTCAAAAGTGCAATTGACTATGCACGGCAAATTCGNGCCCTAGGTGAGCGTGTAGGAATTTTGCCTGACTCCNACGCGGTATTGGATTTGCACAAATATGCAAAGGCGAACATGATAAACCNCATCAGATGGATTAGTCAGNCGGGAATNGAAAAGGAGCAAAGCGTTGATTAGTGATAATGTTTTGCGGTTCGCCATCCCGAGTGATGGAGAACTCCACACCTCTACTATGGAATTCCTCGATAGCTGTGGTCTCGCCGTAGATAGACCNAATCGCCGCCAATACACGGCCACAATCCGGTCACTTCCCAACGTNCAGATTCTCTTCCAGCGCGCATCCGACATACCACATAACATCGCAGATGGGAGCGCAGACCTNGGTATAGTAGGGCACGATAGATTTTCTGAAGAAACTGAACCATCCGACTCTTCTGCCATTGTAATCCCGGATCTAGGCTACGGACAGGCCCAGCTNGTAACAGCTGTGCCCACTTCGTGGATCGATGTAAATGACATGATCGATTTGGCTGATCTAGATGCAGAATTTCGTGCCANTAACCGTACATTGCGTATCGCCACCAAATACCCCAAATTGGTATCTCAATACCTATACGAAAAAGGACTACGCTACTTTTCCTTGGTCCAGGCTAGCGGTGCTCTNGAAGCAGCGCCTATCATAGGTTATGCAGACGTCATAGTAGATATATCATCAACGGGGACGACACTTCGAGAAAACCACTTGAAGCCAATAGGTGACGGTGTTGTATTTAGCTCAGCCGCGTGCTTGGTTACAAACAATGTTCGAATAGGCATTGGNAACAACGGATCGGATTCCCTGAATTCAGCGGTAAGGCNCATAGTGGACAACATCAGAGGCTACCTTAGCGCAAAGAATGTGTACATAGTGACTGCACACATCTACCAAGACGACCTTGATATCGAAAATGACCAGAACTACGACAGGCTACAGAGGTTCGGACCACTAACTTTTTCAAGTTTGCGCGGGGAGCAGGGCAGTATAGGAATGGCCATAACAATAACCGTAAACAAAATGTTGTTACGTGAAGTTGTTCAGGAATTCAGAAAGATGAACGCTACCGCCATGAATGTAACTGAGCCTAAATATCTGTTTGAGAGTTTCTCTGGATCTGGTGAGTTTCCTGGGTCGAATATGGCTGGGAGTGACAACATTGCCTAACCTCACTTCTCACGTGTCTCTAGCACTTGCTACCGCCAATGAAGTAGGCCTTCCATCGATATCCAATAACATGGGTAGTTATTTGCTTGGTGCAACCGCACCTGATATAAGGATTATCACCAAGCAATCTCGAGAACTAACCCACTACTCTGGGCTTGACAGTACTGTATTGGGCGATGGAGTAGAGAGACTGTTATCGGAAAACAAAGAGATCCTAGATAGCGGAGTATCAAATCCAGCAACTCAGGCCTTCATATCTGGGTACATTACACACCTGATATCGGATCAAACTTGGATCATGACTATGTATAAACCTTATTTTGGAAACAGAGGTATTTTCCCTAGCGAAACTCTGGCCAACATATGGGATAGAGCCCTGCAACTGGAAATGGACAGGCAAGACAGACCAGTCTGGGAGTATGCCTCCAGTCACCTGATATCAGCAGCGGTGGATGTTAGTGTACCATTCATATCACCTGACGATCTGACAAAATGGAATGAATGGATAAACGAGTATGCCACCGGCAGTTTTTCCTGGGATCGACTCAGGTCCCTTGCTCGACGACAGACTGTGACTGATGAGGCCGAAGTTGAGCAATCCGTCGAAGATTTCCTGTCAAACATTCCCGCTGGATTGGAGAGAATCCTGTCATATATGGAACTAGACAACATCGAAACATATAAAAGCAGGGCAATTAGCCGATCGGTCGAATCACTTGAGAATTTTTGGGAGTTAAGATATACAGCATGAAATATGTTAATGGATTGCACGAAGCAAAATTATTGCTTGATACTCGAGAGCGAGTCGTATCAGCAACTGAATCTCACGATGCCATGCTTTCTGCGGAAGCAACGGTTCGCGAGATTATTCAGGCCGTACGGACTGATGGAGATAATGCGGTCAATCTGTATACGCAAACATTTGATAAGGTAGACCTCCCTTCCATCGAAGTGGAAAAGGAAACTATCGATGATGCGTATGCCACATCCCCGAAATCACTTATTGATTCGCTCCTGATTGCTTCAGAGAGGGTTCGAACATTTCATGAGCGTAGCATGCCCAAATCTTGGCATGATGAAAGTAACGGGTACGGAGAAAAATTCGGACCTGTAAAGACTGCAGGCATTTACATACCCGGAGGGTCAGCTGCGTATCCGTCCAGCGTATTGATGACCGCAATACCCGCTCGTGTAGCCGGTGTCTCGGAAATCGTTGTATGTACTCCCGCTAACGGAACTCGCGGGCCAGATCCTTCGGTATTAGCCGCATGTAGGATTTGTGGAGTAGATAGGGTGTTCGCAGTAGGCGGCGCACAAGCAATTGCTGGCATGGCATATGGCACTGAAACCATTCCACGCGTAGATCTAATCTGTGGTCCGGGTAACCGATACGTAACTCTCGCCAAAAAGATGGTATATGGTGACGTTGGCATCGATGGACTATACGGTCCAACCGAAACCATCGTTATCGCAGAGGATACAGCCGATCCACGGCACTGTGCCGCAGATCTACTAGCGCAAGCAGAGCACGATGTCCTCGCGACTCCAATCCTCATAGCCACTTCAGAGAATCTGATTAGGTCTGTCGAGGAACAACTCAAAATTCAACTTAATCAGTTGTCCAGGTCCAGTATCGCAGAAGCCTCGCTCAACAATAATGGTCTTCTAATCAGAGTGAACTCGGTTGCTGAGGCTATCGAGATATCAAATGAGTTTGCACCAGAGCACCTATGCTTGCTGGTGAATAACCCAGAAAGCTATCTTCCTATCGTTAAGAATGCAGGAGCGGTGTTTCTCGGACATGGCACTCCCGAGGTCCTAGGTGACTTCGTTGCAGGTCCCAGTCATGTTATGCCCACAGGTGGAACAGCAAAATTCTCGTCACCNTTAGGTGTACATCAATTTCTAAAAGTCACATCGACCGTTGCCTTCTCTCCATNACTACTCCAAGAATTGCAAGAAGCTACATCCATTATTGCCAAACACGAAGGCTTCACAGNNCATGCTAAAGCAATAGAGGTCAGGATTACTGAAAACCCAGATTCATGAAAAGGGGCTGTTTGTGCAGTTCGAAGATTCAATAAGACAGCATTTGCTGTCCATCAAGCCATACGAACCAGTGTCGCATAGTTCTCAACTGCAAGGCGATAATACTGCGCAGGANCTCATTAGAAACCCCATAATCAAATTGAATGGAAATGAAAACCCCTACGGTGCATCNCANAAAGTCCGTGATGCTCTTGCAAATTTCACGGAATACCACATATATCCTGATCCGGACCAAATGGCTGTTAGGTCCAAACTTTCAGATTACACCGGGATGGAAATCGATCACATCGTAGCNGGTAGNGGTTGCGACGAACTTATAGATCTGCTGCTTCGCCTAACCATTGATCCAGGCGATGAGATCATCGATTGCACTCCGACTTTCGGCATGTATTCTTTCTCAACGAATATTTGCGGNGGCAGGGTAGTTTCAGTGCCTAGNGATCAGCATTTTGCTATCGATGTTGATAAAGTGATCTCCGCGATAACCCCACGGACTAAGATGATCTTTATAGCCTCTCCCAACAACCCTACAGGCAACTTACTCAGNGAAAGTGAGGTCCTAAGACTAGTTGAAACAAAGACGNTTATCGTTGTAGACGAAACTTATCATGAGTTCAGTCAACAAACACATGCTGGGCTAATCGANAGCTACCCAAATCTAGTGATCCTCAGATCTCTGAGCAAATGGGCTGGGTTAGCTTCCNTGAGAATCGGCTATGGACTTATGCCGCCAGCAATAGTTAATTGGATTATGACAATCAAACCACCTTACAATATCAATGCTGCTGCAGAANTAGGATTGTTAGCCTCACTGGACGATATTGACTACCTGAAAACCAATGTTCAGTTTATAATTGGCGAAAGAGACAGGGTAGCGGAGCAATTATCTAGCGTCAAAGGACTGAGGCCCCTAGAATCTGCTGGCAACTTCATCNTACTGGAAACTCCTCACATGTCNGGTAGAAGCGTATACGAACAACTCACGGCGNGTAATATTTATGTAAGGGCCTTATCCGACCCTAGATTGAATAACTATATACGGATATCAATCGGTACGCGGGAGCAAAATGATAAGGTTATAAGTAGCCTATCGCAAATTACAAAAAACGGGAGTGAATAACAGTGTCACGTACTGCAACTATAAACCGAGAAACTGGTGAAACGAACATTTCCATAAGCATCAATCTGGATGGAAGTGGAGCCTACTCAGGAACTACTGGGAATGGGATGCTGGACCACATGTTNGCACAGTTAGCACGCCACGGAACCATGGACATATCCCTCACTGCTACCGCCGACATAACACCGGGATGGCATCATCTAGTCGAGGATACTGCTATTGTACTAGGTAGAGCCTTCTGGGACGCTTTGGGAGAAGCTCGTGGGATAAGAAGAATGGCCCATGCAATAGTACCNCTGGACGAGGCGCTTGCCATGGTTGCAATTGACATTAGTGGACGTGGGTACGTTAATGTCGATCTGCTAGCGGAAGGGGACACTGATGCCGGAGATCTCAACTTGGAATTGGGACGTCACTTTCTCGAATCGTTTGGACAAGAAGGCCATATGGCNTTATACATTAAGGTAATCGAAGGAAGNAGTGCGCACCACAAGCTCGAAGCAGTATTCAAGGCGCTAGCAAAAGCCTTGGCGGATGCTATCACTATCAACCCGCTTTTGGGCGGCTCCGCTCCTAGTACAAAAGGCACAATCACCGAATAGAGTTGTCCGTTAGGTCTCAGGAGAGTCAGTTCTCATCTCTATTCGATACTGCTCAATAACTGGATTGGCAAACATTTTCTCGCACATGTCAGCCACCATCCTATAAGCTGCATCCTGATTTTCNGCCACTAGGTCAACCTCTATAATTTTGCCNATACGAATAGATTGTATTCNCTCAAATCCNATAGACTTGAGCGAATTAGCAGCGGTAACTCCTTGAGGATCGTTCACTGTATCCTTAAGTAATACGGCNACNTCAGCATGATAATTTTCCATGTTACTNTGCCTCATTGATATGTCGCGCATTATCTGCCATTAGTTGATATTCATCCCAGGTATAACATCGCGACAGTTGACCCGTTCTGGTCCTTGGTCTCGATAAAATTCAATAAACCCCTCAATTTCTTCTGAGGCGGCAANGGTAGTTTCTAATGTAACTGCCCAAGCCGTTAAAACAACCCCATCCGTGACTGCCTGATGTGGAGATACCAATATACAAGATGGATATCCGGGCGTAGCCTTAGCAATTTCCTCAATAGCAGCAACACTTGACCCATCCAACGACTCTGAATAGTGTATTCCAATTCCCCCATGCTCNAGATTATGGACTATTCTTTCTTCTGGTAAAGGTTCAGAGTATATGCCCCATTCTGCNGGAATTGCCCAATGAGGACCTGATGTGCCAGGGGACGAGTTATAGGCATTAAAAGAATTTGCTTCGCTTATATGCTCGCGAGTTTGNTCTCCATGGTGATCCCCAGGACCCTTTAATCGTTCTTCCGCAGACAACACTTGTCGATCAGATGAACTAGGGAACAATCCNGGAGTCAGGAGCAAGCCTCCTATCAACGCTAANGCTACTAATCCAAGCNNGGACAAGATTCCAAATCGAAGCAATTTTTGGCGATTCCTTCGATTTGCGCGCCTAGCATCCCGTGCTTCNCTCCTAGTTATCTGTTTTCTAGTGACTCTATGTCTTTTTGGTGGCAANGCTAATTCGCTCCAATCTNACTGTAATGTCTGCCCAGTCAGCATGCTAAGTGCCTGCATATAACGCTCTCGAGTACTATTAACTATATCGTCGGGCAGCTCAGGAGCAGGGGGCTCTCGATCCCAAGAAGCTTCGGTTAGCCAATCGCGAACGAACTGCTTATCAAAACTCATTGGGGCACCACCTCGAGATTCACCNGACATGCCCCAAAACCTGCTAGAGTCTGGCGTCAACAACTCATCGATTACCGTTACTTGACCATCTATCAGACCAAACTCCATCTTCGTGTCTGCGATAATTAATCCTTTTTCGGCTGCGAAGCTATCTGCAACTTCATACAGTTGGATCGTGGNCTCTTTTAGCGTTTGNGTTAGGTCNGAACCAAATATATCNCGCATATCATCCATAGACATTGGCTGATCATGACCCTCCTCTGCCTTAGTAGTTGGTGTAAAGAGAACCTCAGGCAGCTTGGACCCATTCACCAAACCTGGTGGCTGAGGACTACCACCAACAGTGCCATGAATTTTATATTCNTCCCATCCAGACCCAGTTAGATACCCCCNAGCAATACACTCTACATCAAATCGCTCAGCCTTTCTCACAATCATCGACCGAACTAGGACCTCNTCAGGAAAATCTTTAACTCCANCCATACCTCCCAGNATTTCCTTGAATTCNGGGTCGTCNTATGTAGCAATAAGATGGTTTGGAATCAAATCCTGNGTTTGTCGAAACCAAAATGCTGCAATCTTGTTGAGGATTATGCCTTTGGAAGGTATACCGGTAGGCAGAATGACGTCAAAGGCGGAAATTCGGTCGGTCGCTACCATCAGGAGNTGGTTAGATCCTACCTCATATGTGTCCCGCACCTTACCTTTGTGACTCAAGCCCGGTAGATTTGTTTCAGTCAGTGCTTTCATATTACCTCACATCATTTATTGGTTTTATTCTAGNCCTACGCGGCGATAGCTAACATCTACAAATCGAGTGTAGTATCCATAGTCAAACAGATTTTGAAAATCTTCATCGGTAAGAACCTTANCTACGGCAGCATCGCCCATGATTAACTTTCGAAAATCTATACCGTCCTGCCAAGCTACAGCTGTCTGGGCTTGCACTATGGCATACGCGCTCTCTCGAGACATCCCTTTATCAATCAATTCTAACAAAACCCGCTGGGAAAAAACTAAGCCATTGCTACTATTAAGGNTTTCTTCCATCCTATCTGGATAAACCCTTAGTCCAANTAGTACCTCAGTGAGAATACTGAGCATATAATCCAGTGCCATGCATGCATCAGGAATTATAATCCTTTCCGCAGATGAGTGGCTTATATCTCTTTCATGCCATAATGCAACATTTTCNAGTGCAGTGTTTGAATAGCCGCGGAGAANACGCGCCAGCCCACACACCCTTTCTGTCAGCTCGGGATTACGCTTATGTGGCATGGCAGAAGAACCAGTTTGNCCTTCACCAAAAGGTTCTTCNACCTCACGAACCTCCGTACGCTGGAGATGCCTGATTTCTGTGGCTATTTTCTCGGCGGATGCTCCAATTAAAGCAATAGCTTGCAGAAACTGTGCGTGACGGTCCCGTTGGATTACTTGATTCGATACTGGAGCTACTCCCAATCCCAAAAGATCACAGGTCATGTCTTCCAACTCGGGCGGTGCTGTGGCGTGTGAGCCTACAGCGCCCGATATTTTCCCCACCGCATTTTCATCTCTAGCTGCTTCGAGACGGCGTCGATTCCGCCGAAACTCGTCGTACCAAAGAGCAACCTTCATGCCAAAAGTTGTAGGCTCCGCNTGCACTCCATGGGTTCTCCCCATCATGATAGTGTTTTTATGACGTTTGGCTAACCCAGCAAGTGCATCAAGCAATGCATCCATATCTGTCAACAATAAATCTGCAGACTCAAGAATCTGTAAACTAAGCGCCGTATCCATCACATCGCTAGAAGTGAGTCCAAGATGAATCCACCTACCTGATGAACCCATCTGATCAGTGATTGATCTGGTAAATGCAGTCATATCATGTCGCGTTACAGCAAAGTGACGCTCAATCAATTCCATACTGTACCGAGCATTCTTCAACTCATCCATGTCTTCATCAGGTATTACACCTAACGAGTTCCATGATTCACACGAAGCAATCTCAACTGCCAACCATTTATCGTACTTGCTAGCGTCACTCCAAACCTTTTTCATTGCCTCTCTGGCNTANCTATCTATCATCCTATTCCACCTTCCCTTCGACTAGGGCAGTTCGTAAACCCGTGGAGAAACGAATTTCCATAAATCAAAAATCTCGCCGTCGCTGCAATTCCGCCGCAAGATCACTATCATTCAGTGCAATAATCTGAGATGCGAGATGTGCTGCATTGNTTGCTCCCCATTCACCCACGGCCATGCATGCTACCGGTATACCCGGGGGCATCTGAACTATGGCATGCAAAGAATCAACTCCCTTAAGCTCACTAGTCGGTAGGGGGACGCCGATCACTGGAACAGTAGTCATTGCGGCGATTGCACCTGGTAGCGCAGCTGCTCCTCCGGCNCCAGCTATCACGACTTTTATACCTCTAGCTATCACGCTAGCTGAGTAATCTCTTGTCTTGGTTGGGTTGCGATGAGCCGATATTATTTGCAACTCCCATTCTATTCCAAGCTCTGTCAATACATTCGTACACTTCTCGAAATATGGTTCGTCACTCTTACTGCCTAATACTATTGCGATTTGTGTCACAAGGTGCCTCCTAATAATTCNGAAATTCTGCTATGTCCTTACGATACTGTTTCCCAGAAAAATCGATTTGTTCAACAGCCGTGTATGCCAGAACCCGCGCTGAGGACAAATCATGAGACCTGCCAACTACAGTCATGACTCGCCCTCCTGAAGTTACAAGCTCATCCGTACCTAAACCCGAGCTACGCAAACCAGTTCCAGCGTGTAGCACTAGCGTGGTTTCGTGCAAAGCATGATCCCTCCCAATTGGATGACCCACAGTGTAATTCCCTGGATANCCTTCAGATNCCAATACAACTCCGACTGCAGCATCAGATGTCCACAGGACATCAACCCCTGTAATATCCCCATTGGNACAGGCAAGCATAATAGGCAACAGATCACTCTCCATTCGAGGCATTAATACCTGCGTTTCTGGATCTCCAAATCGACAATTAAATTCAACCACTTGGGGACCTGTCTCCGTTAACATAAGTCCTGCATACAAAANGCCACGATATTCGGAACCGGATTCCCTCAGTGCATTTACTATAGGAACCATAATCGATTCCATGACAGCTTTTTCTAAATTNCAATCCCAATACGATGGCGGACTGTAACTCCCCATACCTCCAGTGTTAGGACCAACATCTCCATCACCCAATCTCTTATAATCACAAGCGGCAACCAACCTAGAGATATTGCGACCATCAGTAAACCCAAACACTGAAACTTCGNGTCCATCCAAANAATTTTCAACAAGAACCGTTGCGCCCGCTTCGCCTAGNGTTTTACTTTCGAGATAGTCATCTACCACTNGGAANGCATCTTCTTGCGTATGGCATACAACCACACCCTTACCTGCTGCTAACCCGTCGGCCTTAATCACGACAGGAAGATTCGTAGCTGATATTGCCACCTTCGCCGAATCAGAATCTGTGTGNGCTGTTGCCCAGGCAGTCGGAATATGGTAGCGAAGCATCAATTCTTTCGCAAAAGCCTTGCTNGTCTCCACCCGTGCAGCAGCCTTAGTTGGCCCGAAAATGAGATGACCCATNGCGGTAAAAGCATCCACCAGACCTTTCTCGAGTGGACCCTCCGGNCCGACGATTGTGAAATCAATGCTGTTGTCCACANCAGCCTGCTGTAAGCCNTCGAGGTCATCCGCGGAAATGGCAAGATTTGTACCNAGCTCGGCAGTGCCAGGATTNCCTGGAGCAATATAGAGATCGTCCTTATCGAGCGTCTGTCTCAATTTCCAAGCGATAGCNTGTTCCCGAGCACCGGAACCAATCAGCAATACTTTCATAGTAGNGACTAGCACACCTCAAAATATATTATTCATTTCCGTCCGCAGCCAAATCATTCCCACTCGATAGTTCCCGGCGGTTTACTGGTAATATCGTAGACCACCCGGTTTACCTCTGGGATTTCGTTGATAATACGATTAGATATAGTGCTCAACACGTCATAAGGAAGNCGTGCCCAATCGGCCGTCATCGCATCNTCACTAGTCACGGCTCGTATTGCGACTGCGTAGCCNTATGTACGAAAGTCGCCCATNACNCCGACGCTACGCGTGTCCGTAAGAACCGCGAAACTCTGCCAAAGATCATGGTACAGACCTGCTGCCTTAATCTCATCCATAACTACCCATTCGCAGGACCGAAGGATATCNAATTTCTGCTTAGTCACAGAACCNATGATCCTTATAGCTAGGCCAGGACCTGGGAACGGCTGTCGAAAAACCATTTCCTCGGANAACTCCAGGCCTAAACCAACTTCTCTAACCTCATCCTTGAACAAATATCGCAAGGGTTCAACTAGCTGAAGATCCATATCATCGGGTAGTGCACCAACATTATGATGAGTCTTTATTTTNGCTGANGCATCACCATCTTTACTTTCGATAACGTCGGGATAGAGCGTTCCCTGAGCCAGNAAGTCGACCCTTCCAAGTTTGTCAGCCTCTTCTTCAAATACGCGGATAAACTCTTCCCCAATCCGTTGTCGCTTCTCCTCGGGGTCCGTAACNCCTTCAAGCCGCTTCAAGAACCTCTCCTCAGCATCNACCAAAATGACTNGAACACCAAGGTGATCCTTGAGGGTTTGCATAACTCTCTCTGGTTCCTCTCGCCGCATCAATCCATTATTTACAAATATGCAGGTAAGCCTATCTCCGATTGCTCTGTGAATCATCGCGGCAGTTACCGCAGAATCAACCCCACCAGATAGTGCGCANATAACTTTNCCATTNCCGACCTGGCTNCGAATTTGCTTAATACTGGAAGCGATTACATTCTCAGGTGTCCAATCACCCTTACAACCACAAATCCCAAACAAAAAGTTAGATATAATTGACTTACCGCTAGGGGTGTGTGCCACTTCTGGATGAAACTGGATGCCCAAAATCCCTTCCCCGTTTCCCATGACGGCAATAGGGGAGTTNTCAGTAAATGCTAGCCCTGAAAACCCATCAGGTAAGGATACGATACGATCCCCATGACTCATCCAGACGTCCAAATTNACATCTAGTCCGGCAAACAGCTCAGANGCTCCACTGTTACAATGCAAAACAGCATGGCCATACTCTCGTTCAGTNCCCTGCATAACCTTGCCGCCCATTTGGTAGGCGATCAGTTGCATACCATAACAAATTCCCAGAACTGGAATNTTACTGCTAAAGACCCACGCAGGTGCTAGCGGTGCATGGTCGTCGTAAACGCTAGCTGGNCCCCCTGACAGAATAATACCCTTAGGATTGAGCGGTGCGANNTCCTCCCAAGATGAGCGAAAACTAACTATCTCGCAGTAGACGTTGCACTCCCTCACCCTACGAGNTATCAAACGGCTGTATTGGGATCCAAAATCGACGATTAGAATCGCTTCTGAGATNCCTTCTTCAGTCGGTGATCCTNCTCCAGATGCGTGTTCATTCTCAGCAACATAAGCGGAATCTTGTGCTATATCTAGATAGGCGGCAACTTCAAGATCATCACTCATAGACACACGACGAGAACCTGTCTGCCGTTGGGGGTTTGGTGGCATCAAAACACTCCATGACACGAGTGACCCGAGCGTAGCACCTATGATATACTCAGTCAAGGTAAATCAAGGCATGTTTAACCCAAATATNGANAGCCAAATTGAACNAGCAGCACAAGCGATGCTTGACGGTAAANTGGTAGCCTACCCAACAGACACTGTATANGGAGTAGGCTGCGCAAGNGANAGCGATCAAGCCATAGCGGATNTGTANATACTCAAAGATCGCCCACATAATCTGAAAATGCCACTCTTGTTATCAGATCAATCCCAAATAGCACAGGTTGCTCCGTGTATACCGGACAGTGCAGCCTTTCTAGTGGATAAGTATTGGCCAGGACCACTAACCATCATAGTTCAAAGTCATCCTGACCTTAATGAACAAATTGGAGGAGGCAGTGGAACCGTGGCCTTAAGAGTTCCGAACCACTATGTGCCCCGAAAATTGGCGGAACTAGTAGGATGTCCAATTGTTGGGACAAGCGCCAATAAATCCGGGGAACCATCTTGCAGGACGTATCAAGAAGTGATTACGACTTTTCCCACTGGACTTGCATTCGTAGTCAATGGTGGTGATAGCTATATAGGTGTAGAATCAACCATCGTAGACTGCACATCACCAGAAATCAAAATCATCCGGCAAGGTGCTTTAGATATCACAGAGGACTTCAAATAAAGTTGATAATCGGAACGCGCTCACATGATCAGGGCGCGAATCTTACTTCAATCAGGTGGATGTTATGAACGATATTATGCCATCGGTTCTAACGCGATATCGCGGCGAAATTGATGCAGCNTTGTGGAAAGCTACGGAAAATAAGTCTTCCCCGCTATACCGTATGATGGAGTACCACCTTGGNTTTCGCAATGAGCAAGGAGACGAAGNTACTATCAACGCAGCAAAAAGGGTCCGACCTGCCTTGTGCCTTCTGTCTAGTGAAATACTTGGAGGCAACATAATTAATACGTTCCCTGCAGCTACTGCAATAGAACTTCTTCACAACTTCTCATTAATTCATGATGATATTCAAGACGGCTCACCAGACAGGCACAATAGACCTACAGTATGGTGGCAATGGGGACCGGCGCAAGCCATTAATGCCGGTGATGGAATGCATGCATTGGCTCACGAGTCNCTAACCGGTCTTCTAGATCAAAANGACACGCGCCGGTTCATCGAAGCAACCAAACGACTAGACCAAGCATGCTTACTCATTTGCGAAGGACAGCACGACGACATTGACTTTCAGGAAAAGATTAATCTGGCGCCATCTGAATATATGGAAATGGCGAGACTTAAGACTGGCGCGTTAATGGGTGCGTCTATGGCTTTGGGGGCGATCTGTGCTACTAGCGACCCNNGGGTCGTGGANGCCTTCCATAATTGCGGTGAAAAGCTAGGGATGGCATTTCANATCGTTGATGANTTGCTTGATTTGTGGCCGCAAGATGGTAATACATCACCACCNGGNGACATCCTAAGTAAAAAAAAGACACTGCCGGTAATTTACGCTTTTTCTAAAGCAGAGGTTAAGCAAAAACGGCGACTAGGATCCATTTACTTGAAACGGGTCTTGGACCCTGACGACGTAGCTGATATTCTTGAAACNATTGAATCAATGGGAGCACGTGAACATTCTGTAGACGTGGCCCAAGAACTGTGTTCAAGCGCTATCCAGGACATCGTTGAATCAGTACCGAGCAATATAGAGACGGGNNCCATACGGGAAGTCGCAGATTTTTTTATACGAAGAACTACCTGAAACACGCACGCCAAGGATGATAATGAAACAAACCATATATGACATTGATAGCCGGGATAGCCGGCCTGGTATCGCCTTCCTACGTGTGGATTATAATGTACCACTAGATAGGTCAACTAACGAAATTATCGATGACGCTCGCATAGCGGCAACGATTCCTACCATTCGCTATTTGCAAGAATTGGATGCCCGGATCATCTTGTGTTCTCATCTAGGGAGGCCAAAAGGGCAGGTCGTCCCAAGTCTAACAATGTCACAGGTTGCGAAGAGGCTCGAACTTATGCTGAACGAGCCCGTAAAAATCCTTACCTCTTTTGATGGAATCTCTATTAGGGGTGAAGTCAATACTCTCGGTCCTAAGAGCGTAGTGATGCTTGAAAATATTCGCTTCGTGCCGCACGAAGAATCCAATGATCCAGCCTTTGCCAAGCAACTAGCTGAATCTGCAGATATTTATGTAAATGATGCGTTTGGTACGGCACATCGCGCACACGCCTCTACCGTAGGCATTACCCACCATCTTCCGGCAGTGGCAGGCCTATTACTGAGTCGCGAGATTGAGATGCTAGAACAAGTAACACTAAACCCCGAACGGCCAACGGCAGTACTCGTGGGAGGAGCTAAACTTTCTGACAAAATCGGTATCATTGAAAACCTGATGAATAAGATTGATCAACTGCTCATAGGCGGAGGTATGGCAGCCCCGTTTATTAAGGCAATCGGTCACGGCGTCGGTCAGTCGAGTTATGACGTCGATCAGGTGTCAATAGCAAGTTCACTAATTGATGGAGCTAAATCGAACAACATTGACATAGTTTTGCCAATCGATGCTATCGTTGCTGATGCATTTTCCAACAATGCCGCCACGAAGGTAGTGCCTATATCCGAGATTCCAGATGGTTGGATACTGATGGATATTGGTCCTCAAACCATCAGTTTATTTGAAAGTCAATTGCAAAACGCAAAGACGGTGATGTGGAATGGTCCTATGGGTGTAGCCGAATTCACGAAGTTTGCATCAGGAACACGTGAAATGGCAGTTAGTCTTTCTAAGAGAACAAAAGGCATTTCCATAGCCGGGGGCGGTTCAACTAGTCAAATGATCCACGATCTAGGTTTGACGAATTCATTTACCCACGTATCCACTGGAGGGGGGGCATCCTTGGAGTTCTTGGAAGGCAAGAATTTACCAGCTATAAACGCCCTTCTAGACAAACCGTAGACAGGGAGAGTCAGTATCTATGCCACCACACCCAGTATTTCCTATCGCAAACCTAGCGAGATCCAACGAGACGACTATTTTGATGGTTGTACTAGATGGACTCGGAGGGCTTTATCATCCAGAGAAAGGCGGCTCTGAGTTAGAAATTGCGAATACCCCAAACCTTGACCGCCTGGCTAAATCAAGCTCTCTCGGGCTTAGTGAACCTGTAGCTCCAGGTATAACGCCTGGAAGTGGTCCGGGCCATTTGGCACTTTTCGGATACGACCCTCTTGAACATGAAATAGGTAGGGGCGTATTAGAGGCTCTCGGCATTGGCGTAAACCTCAAACCTACAGATATCGCTGCTCGTGGTAATTTTTGCACATTAGACCAAAATGGAGCAATCACCGACAGACGGGCAGGGAGGATTGACTCAGCAATAGCTGCCGACCTTTGTGCTAAGTTAAGTACCATTAAGCTCCCTGATATAGACATTGCAATCCATCATGTTAAAGATCATCGGTTTGTGCTTATTTTGTCAGGAGAAGGCATAAGTCCGGACATTAATGAAACGGATCCGCAGACACTGGGGCTGCCTCCATCTCAATCCCATGGCGCCTCGATTCAGGCCTCTAACACAGCTAAAGCAGTCAACCATATCAGCACTCAAGCCCAAGATATGCTGATTGATCAACCACAGGCAAATGGGATCCTATTACGCGGGTTTTCGTCTTTGCCAACGTTACCCAAATTCCAAGATATCACGCAACTCAAACCCGCAGCAGTAGCTGCTTATCCCATGTATAAAGGATTAGCGCAACTCATCGGCATGACCATATTACCGACCGGAACCACGTTTGAAGAGGAGATCGAAACATTAACACGACACTATGCTGACTACGACTTCTTCTTCCTTCACTACAAAGCCACAGATACGGCTGGGGAGGATGGCGACTTCGACGCGAAAGTCGCTGCGTTAGAGGACTTTGACCGGCAATTGCCTTATATCCTGCAGCTCGGAGCAGATGTAACAATTATAGCCGGGGACCATTCAACACCTGCGCTTCTTGCAGGACACAGTTGGCACCCTGTCCCCCTAATGCTAAATTCCCGCTGGACACACGGATCCGAAAATGCTGTTTTCTCAGAAGCATACTGCTCAACCGGATCGATCGGGAAAATTCCAGCTACATCCATCATGCCACTCGCACTAGCACACGGTAACAAGCTAAACAAATTCGGACCATAAACGCGGCACACAGATTTGCATACATACCACACGAGGAGAGTTACATGAGTAATTCAATTGTTGCTGGGAACTGGAAGATGAACGGGACTATAACCGAATCGCTACGATTAGTCTCCGACATGAAGGATGAACTCCATCGCATCCAAGGTGTGACTAAGATACTATTTCCGCCGGCTGTCGCTTTAGGTTCGCTCGCAAATCTGGTGTACGCCTCCTCAATAGAACTCGGAGCACAAAACATGCATTATCAACCGTCAGGTGCTTTCACGGGAGAAATTTCTGCCTCAATGGTAAAGGAGAACTGCTCCTGGGTACTTCTGGGGCACTCTGAAAGACGACTGTTCTTTCATGAAACGGATGATGATATCTCTCAAAAGCTTTTAGCTGCTGTTGCTAATAATATTAAACCAATCCTATGTATTGGTGAAAATCTTGGCGACCGAGAATCGGGGAAAACCCAGCAGGTCATACAAGAACAAGTTTCGAAGGCGACATCGGCACTCCAAACTATTAGTAATCTTACCATAGCCTATGAACCTGTATGGGCCATTGGAACTGGTAAGGCCGCTACAATCGACATTATTGAAGAGACACTTGGTACTCTACGTTCTTTCCTAACCAGCGAGTGGGGGGATGCAGGTGCGAAAGCACCCCTTATGTATGGAGGAAGCGTAAATGAAAGCAATGCAACTATCTTCGGGGAATCAGAGTATATAGCTGGCCTCTTGGTAGGCGGAGCGAGTCTGGACGCAACTGCCTTCGTATCCTTAACGCGACAGTTTGCAGCTGCTAAATCATCCTAAGGGTAACGACGGGATTTGATGACTACTAATCGCACGAATTCAAAAGGAATCCTCGTTATAGTCGGACCCACCGCATCAGGTAAAACAGCCCTAGCTCATAAATTTGCCATGGAATATGGTGGGGAAATAATTAATGCAGACAGCCGACAAGTGTACAAGTTCTTGGATATTGGTACTGCGAAACCAACCATCAAGCAACAACAACAAATCCATTACCACCTTCTAGACATGGTTGATCCAAACGATATCTTCACCCTTGGGGCTTTCCTCAAACAAGCAACTGACGCAATACAATCAATTCGAAACCGGAATAACCTACCAATAGTAGTCGGCGGCACAGGGCAATATATACACGCACTGGTGAATGGATGGACTCCACCTCAGGTATCTCCTAATTCAGATTTACGAGATGAATTAAATGCACTGGGAATTCAAGAATTACACGCTAGGTTGAAAGCTGTCGATCCTATTTCTGCCGATAGAATCCACCCTAATAATACACGTCGCATCGTCCGCGCGCTCGAAGTGTATTACACCCTAAATGAGCCTTTCTCATCCTTCCAACAGCCAGTCCATACTGACGAAACATTCGTGACCATCGGAATTGAAGTAGACAAAAAAACTCTGGACAGGAACATTGATGACCGAATTCAAGAAATGATCTCCCTAGGTTGGGAATCGGAAATTGAAGGAATTTTAGATGCTGGATATACAGCTTCATGCCCCGGGTTTGCCAGTCTGGGGTATAGGACTCTAGCTGAAGTAGTACAAGGAAGTTTACCGAGACAAACTGCACTAGAAAGTATCCAATTACAAACAAGACAATTAGCGCGTCGCCAAAAGCAGTGGTTCAACCAGCGAAGATTGCAAATTATGTCGACTACTGTGGATGCTATTGATATGAAATCGCTTTATAATATGNTGACGGATGATTGNAACCGCACGTGTAACTAGACCTTGATACTCCGGATAGGACNACTCAAATGGAACTCAGTTTTACAAAAATGCATGGAACCGGGAACGACTACGTGGTGGTCGACGGTCGCCAGCTTAGCCTNAATTGGAATGACATAGCAGCAGAAGTCTGTCAGCGGCGATTTGGCGTAGGGGCAGACGGTTTATTGGTAGTAGCCGAATCTGATGTAGTTGATATACGGATGCGNATGTTCAACCCTGACGGATCCGAGGCTGAAATGTGNGGAAANGGCCTGNGGTGCTTCACCAAATTTGTCTTGGAATCAAACATCGTAGCCCCTANCAATGAATCATTTTTAATTGAAACCGCTAAACGTATAGTGTCAACTACGCCGCACTTCGACCANGGTTATGTCAAATCCGCTCAAATTAATATGGGACATCCTTTATTCNACGCNGCAGACATCCCTATAAATAGGAGCGATACAGAAGCACTGCATGGTCCGATACTCAACGGTGAGCTTTATATCAACGATGATTTATTGTTNTTGAATTATGTATCCATGGGAAACCCACACGCTGTTTNTTTTATGGAGACGCCTATTGCCGATTTCGAATTACATCGTATTGGACCGCTTGTGGAAAACCATACTAAATTTCCGAAGAAAATGAACTTTCATATCGCCAATATAGCCAACGATGGATCTATATCAATGCGCTCATGGGAGCGCGGAGCAGGGGAAACCTGGTCATGTGGCTCTGGAGCGTGNGCTGTTGGCGTCGCTGCATCCCTAAATGGGCACAGCAACACTAAAGGGATCATAAATGTCCCCGGGGGCACAGTAACCGTACATTGGGACAAAGACNATGGTGTACTTCTCAATGGGCCAGTAGAGAAAGTGTACACAGGAACCTGGNCGGTGAAATAGCCNTTATTCCCGTATTGAATCGACTTCAATACATACNATANATTAGGAGACCAAGGAGGATCATATGGAATTTGCTGAGCGTATTTCTAAGTTACAACCATATCTTTTCGTGGAGATCAGTCGCATGATCTCTGAGAAAAGGGCCCGNGGAGAGGACGTGATAACATTCGCTATNGGAGACCCTGATATCCCCACCCCCAACCACATCCTCGAGAAACTGTGGACCAGCGCACAGGTGCCAGCTAATCACCGATACCCTGAAAGTGAAGGGCTTCCTGAATTCAGGCAGGCAATTGCAGANTGGTATAGCAATCGATTCGATGTAACGCTGAACCGTGACACAGAAGTCCTTCCATTGATCGGAGCAAAAGAAGGGATCGGCCACGCAGCTTTCTGCTATATCGACCCGGGAGACATCGCACTAGTTCCTGATCCAGGATATCCCGTTTACTCAGTAGCCACTATGTTCGCTGGAGGAGAATCCCACTACCTACCACTAACTGAAGAAAATGACTGGCTGCCTGACCTAGCTGCCATACCTGAAGNTATTGCTAGGAAAGCAAAGATCCTTTGGCTAAATTACCCAAACAATCCTACAGGAGCAACTGCAGATCCATCCTTCTATAAAGAAGTAGTCGATTTCGCTAAGAAATATGATATCNGGGTACTACATGACGCTCCATACAGCGAGATAGCCTATGACGGATACCAACCTGTCAGCTTCCTAGAGACCCCTGGTGCTATGGATGTCGGGATGGAATTTCACAGTCTATCAAAAACTTATAATATGACTGGNTGGCGCGTCGGCATGGCGGTAGGGAATGCGAGCATGGTAAATGCACTNATGCGCATTAAATCCAACCTTGATTCAGGCATCCCTCAGGCAATTCAAGAGGCAGCCATTGAGGCGCTCAACGGTCCTCAGGACTGTATNCAAGATCATGTCGCAACATACCAACGCCGCAGAGACAGGATTATACCTGTACTNCAAAAATTAGGCCTNACCGTCTCTCCACCGAAAGCAAGTTTGTATATTTGGGCCAAAGTTCCTCCCGCCTACTCATCAGCTGAATTTGCCAGTCTACTTCTGGAAGACCAAAATGTNGTAGTAACACCGGGTTCCGGTTACGGACCNTCTGGAGANGGATTTATCCGACTCTCGCTTACCTTATCAGACGAAGATCTTGAAAAAGCGATTGCCNGACTTTCTGAATGGAGCATACCAAAACAAAGCTAGCGAAAAGATCCACTGTGAACAGGAGGCAAGTCTATTCCTCGTACAACTCATTCCACGGAAATTAACGAGCGGGCCATCTTGGTGGCAGTAGCAAATGTNTCAGGTCAAGGNAAATGGACAATAACCGCTTCACTAGCNGANCTCGCTGATTTAGCACGCACCTGCAATGCTGAAGTTATCGGAGAGTTGACCCAAAACAACACNCCTTCACCTTCATTCTATCTTGGAAAGGGTAAACTCCGCGAACTTCAATTGCTAGTAAGTGAGTTAGACGCCACCTTAGTTATCTGTGACGATGAACTTAGTCCAACGCAGCAACGAAACCTGGAAAACAGTCTGGTCGTAAAAGTTATTGATAGAACGGCACTCATCCTTGATGTATTTGCCCAACGAGCCCAGAGCAGAGAAGGTACACTGCAGGTTAAGCTTGCACAGCAGCAATACCTCTTACCTAGGCTTGCCGGGCAGTGGTCACACCTTGAACGACTAGGAGGGGGCATAGGTACAAGAGGACCTGGTGANTCCCAAATTGAAACCGACCGGAGACTCGTAAGACAAAGCGTACTATCCCTCCAAAAAGAGNTGTCTCAGGTGGCCTCGCGAAGGTCCCTTTATCGCCGAAAACGCAATGCAACCCAGATCCCCGAGATCTCTCTAGTAGGATACACAAATGCAGGGAAGAGCACGTTCCTCAACACATTGAGTTCCTCNCAGGTCGACGCGCGTGATCAACTTTTTTCAACCCTNGACCCAGTCACCAGNCGGATCCAACTACCGGGAGGGACTGACGTCCTGATTACNGATACAGTAGGGTTTATCCAGAAATTACCNACGACACTGATCGCAGCCTTTAAGGCAACACTTGACGAAATCGCTTCTGCCTCAATCTTGCTNCACTTGGTAGACATCACNGATCCATATGCAGCTGAACAAGCAGATTCAGTTAAAGCAATTCTGAGTGAACTCGGGGTCAGTGAAACNCCTAAGGTCATGGCTCTGAACAAAATGGACAAACTCGTTCCGGACTTCGATATGGACGCTCTCAAAAACGACTTGTCATCCATTGAAACTCCAACCCATGTCATCTCAGCAGAACTTGGATGGGGAATAGNCGAACTATTGAGGACACTGGAACAGACTATTGCCAGTGATATCGCTACGGCATCATCACGTTAGGTTACAAAACAACATGTCGCACTATAATAGTTATGTAAAGTTACAGGCATTCGGCNGATTGGCTCNCACNTGGATGTCATTTGATGCTTCGTAGAATTTCTACCCTGCTACTCGCACTTGTCTTGTTGAGTTGCGGCGTCTTNATTGGCACATGGGGAACCCTTNGAATTGCAAATCTAGANGTGACCTCTTGGTTACCCCTACAGTACAACGACAAGACAATTCCAGATGAGTTTGAGACNGTTTCACAAGTGTGGCAAATACTGCAGAAAGAGCACGTAGATGGAAGTCAATTGGATTCCACTCTGTTAAAGTCCAAAGCAATCGATGCCATGATCACGGAAACAAACGATCGGCATACCGCATATATACCNCCTGGCTCATTACAAACGCCCAANAATCTGCTGGAAGGAAGTTTTGAAGGAATAGGAGCCCAAGTCACAATGAATGATGGGAAAATGACCATTGTGACTCCNCTCGTAGGCAGCCCGGCTGAAGGTGCCGGACTGAAACCTGGTGACGTAATTGTAGCAATTGACGGCACTCCCACAGCCTCACTAACNTTAGATGAAGGAATTTTGCTTGTACGCGGCCCTAAGGGAACACAGGTCATACTGACTATCGCCCGGGAGGATTCTAATGCTCATATCGACATCCCGGTAACTCGGGATGTAATTGATTTACAGTCAGTCTTTTTCCGCTGGATAGACTCAACCAACACACAGGTGGAAATGGCTTTNGGATTAAATATCCTTTACATACAGATCACCTCCTTTCGAGAGAATACCGACGAGCAGCTCGAGNTAGCTTTAAGNGAATTACAGACANCTGCAATGCCTTCTATCATCCTTGACCTG
This sequence comes from Chloroflexota bacterium, assembly GCA_002717565.1. Lineage (GTDB taxonomy): Bacteria > Chloroflexota > Dehalococcoidia > Lucifugimonadales. The sequence continues at coordinate 3,386 of PBAZ01000005.1, read as the reverse complement.
CAATATAATCCAGGAGGACTGCTTAACGAGACCCTCGACATAGCATCTCGTCTACTGGGAGACGAGGTAGTCCTATACCAAGAAGATAGAGATGGAAATCAGCAAGCGTTAAATGGCGAAAACCAACCAATCGATTCACAAATACCAATAGTAGTTCTGGTCAATGAAGGAAGCGCCAGTGCTAGTGAGGTATTGGCTGCCTCACTCCAAGACCATAAACGAGCTACTATCATCGGCCGCCCTACTTTCGGGAAAGGAAGAGTCAGCAGCTATAGAGAACTGGCGGACAACGGAACTCTCTACTACTCCATTGCACGCTGGTACTCCCCAAGTGGGAACCAAATAGACGGTGACGGTGTAACTCCTGACATCTTAGTACCATTTAATGATTCAGCAGAAAGCCCAACGCTATTCGAGGCTGGAGTAGAGTATTTAAACTCATTGTACGAAAAATAGTGCCTACCTATGATGCCACAAAGCACGGGGATAGGCACACCTGATACAATAAGACCAACCTACGTACCGTAATCAGGGTGAGACCGTGATGCCATGGCAGCAAAAAAGTCAAAAAAGAAACTAAATACGCACTCAGATACCTCGCAGCCCTTCTTCAAGACTGTTGCCACAAATCGGCGCGCACGATATGACTATGAAATCCTCGAGCAGTACGAGGCGGGGATTGTACTCTCAGGGACCGAAATCAAGGCCATCCGAGAAGGTAGAGTTAACATTGGCCAATCCTTCGGTCGTATTGTCGATAGTGAAATATGGCTGCTGAATGCCCATATTGCAGAATATTCTGCCGGTAACCTAGCCAACCATGATCCGACTAGGAATCGAAAACTACTGCTAAAGACCAGACAAATCTCCGACATTCGGCAGGAACTCAAATCAGCGGGGCTCACCTTGATACCGTTACGGTTATACCTGAAAGGTCATTTGGCCAAAGTAGAAATAGCTCTTTGTCGCGGGAAACGCCAATATGATAAGCGCCAGACTCTTATTCGCAAGACTCAGGATAGAGAAATCGAAGCATCATTTAACCGACGGGAATAGTACTAAGCTCTGCTTAGTTGAATAGACGTTCTCGACCGTTCCTGCCACTTCATGCTAAAATTTGACTAACAGATACGGGGACGCGTGGTTTCGACAGAGGACCCCCCTGCCGGGATTGCAAGCCGAGGTGCCACCTCCCTCGATAAACTGATGGCAAAAAAATTAACTGGCGATAAAGAATACGCCTTAGCCGCCTAGTGCGGCTCGTCCTGTCAGAACTCTCCTCGCGGATCTGATAAGGGCGCCAACTAGCGGGGTGCCAATTCGTCGCTCGCCAATGCAGCGAATTGAAAGATTATTGGCTAGTCTCACGAAGGATTTGCCGGTGATGAACTCGGGAGACGAAAAACACACTAGCCGGATAAGCTTGTAGTATATCTTCGCAAGGCATCTTTTGGACGGGGAGTTCGACTCTCCCCCGTCTCCACCAGAAGAAGCAGAACAGTGCAGCTCGATCCTACCTCCTCAAGCTGCACTGTTCCACAATAGGAAATCATTATTGAAACCATATAAGCTTCGCATCGTGCCTGGTACAGACCACTTTGACAGATTTATCTTCATAACCATGGTCATACTTTCCTTCATTGGGTGCTCCGGAGGAGAGAAGTCTATCACCGTTAAAATACCAGATATGGACCTTCTGACTGCGATAGACACAGAGAACGTTCTAGTCATCACTCAGCACATGGATGCTGGCACCCACCCTGACTATGTACCAATACCCACTGGACTTCCGTTCGAAGGGGCTCACCCGCTGCATCTTGCGGTGCTTAAACGCAATACTGAGATTCTGCAAATCCTCCTCGATAACGGAGCAAATATTAATATTGTAGCCAAGAACTCGGATAAAGCCGCTCCCCTATCATGGGCGGCTTTTTTTCTTGCAGAGGAAGCTGCTGCATTTCTGGTAAAGTCCGGAGCCGATATAAATCTTATTGATGCAAATGGACTAACGCCACTTGATTCCGCTAATTTGGCTTGGCGTCTAAGTCAGGCGGACACACAAAAAGTAGCTACAGCCGAACGGATAATCAAACTCTTGAAAGATAACGGGGCGCTTACTGCGGAGATACTCCGCGGGAAATAACCAATACACATAGGCTAGCCTTTTCCAGGAACGAATCCTTGGCATCAATAGAAACAATGTGATAGAAAGTTCAGTGAAATGCCAGTTGCTACTAACTCCTATTTAGTGGCTCCCTGTTCAGAATGTGGAGCGGATACTCCACAAGGGAGCTTTTGCATTCAATGCGGAGTTGACCTTGGTCGTCGCTACCATGGCCTAGATGGGCTCAGAGCATTTGCAATGCTGTTGGGTATCGTCCTTCACGGGGCAATTCCCTATTTTTCGTATCTTTTAGAGTTCTCCCACCACTGGCCTGCGGATGGAGATCAATCCTGGGCTTTGTTTTTCGTTTTCCATTTCATCCATGCGTGGCGAATGCCAATATTCTTCTTGCTCGCAGGCTTCTTTGCCCACCTAATCCTAGATCGACGGGGCGTGAAATACTTCCTAAAGGACCGCATCATGCGAATTGGGCTTCCCTTGGTGGTTTTTGCTCCGTTGGTAGCAACCTCAATACCGTTAATATGGAGTTATGGCCTAACCGGACAATTCACCGATTCTAGTGGGTTCAAATCCGAAATCCATTCAGAATTCTTAGCTCATCTTTGGTTTCTATACTATCTATGCTTGTTATATCCATGCCTCATTGTAATCCGAACCACGTTTAGGTATCTTCCTTACAGCCATCTGATGAAAACAGTGATTTCATCCGTGATGTATACCCGCGTTCCAGTAATGCTTTTTATCCTAGCTTGTATCCTATTTGCAATCAGGGAACAGTCAGGTGAGTCAAAACCAATATGGCCCCTCAACCTTCCCGATCTCGCATACCTAGCCCTTTTCTTTGTTTATGGATACGGCCTGTATCACAGAAGGAGTCTTATTACGCGACTCCAAAAACCCAAGTTATTCCTTGGCCTGTTATTCACTGCACTCATTAGCTATATAGCCAATGTGGCTAGTCTCGTTGCCCTAGACGCAGAACCATCCGATGGCACCAAAGCGATTTTCTTGCTTTCGTATAGTGCTTTGAATATTGGGTGTTGTGTAGGGTTCATCGGTCTATTTGAAAGTGTACTCACGTCATATCGCCCTATGATACGCTGGATAGCAGATTCCGCTTACTGGATATATCTAATGCATCTACCTGTCGTTGCAGCGACGACATTTTTCCTCGCCCGGACCATGACGGCACCCGCAGAGATAAAATTCCTGATCGCGTGTCTCATCACAACCGGTCTCGGCTTTCTTACTTACAAATACC